>JBBKWY010000097.1:0-7300 GCA_037969215.1 Halioglobus sp. | reverse complement strand
ACTGTAAAGTATGCTGACATAAACGAAAGTTAATATCAGCGATAGCTGAACGCTTCCGTGCAGTGAGCAACGGGCTGATAGGGGAATGACCGGAATGAGGTGAAAGCGGAAGTAGGAAGTTTTCCAGGCAGGCCTCATCACTGGATCAATCTGCACTTTCTTACGCTTTACTACACCCAGACCGAGAAGGGCCGAACCGACTAGCCATGCTGTTGCGGGGATAGGGACGAATGCGGGAGATGGATAAATTTCATCGATCAAATTCAACGGCTCATGATGATAGCGTCTAGTTAGTTTCTGTACAGCCATGCACCCTCGTGATCGCCGCCCTCACCTAAGGGCGTGGCGCCGATTTGAAGAAACATCGCATTCGAGACAAAAAATGAAACATCTGCCAGAAGGGCGAAAGATGTACCCGCCGGGTCTGAGGTGTACCCGCCTAGCTGGAGCACCTCGAGGCCTACGCGGGTATCCAGGATCGTCGCGAAATCGAAGCCATTAGCAACCATTGCTGGTACCAAGGTCGAGCTGTAATAGTGCTCCCCTGACACCGGTGTCACCAAAAAACCCGTGGACTCATAGCTGTTCAACAGATTCAGTACAGCCTGCGGGGATGCCCAAATCCAGCCCGTGACGTCATAATTGTTCAATGTGCCAGAGCACACTCCACCAGAACATGCCGCTGCGATATCACTGTGAGTGAGGCCGTTGAACAGATCGAGCTGAGCCCATTCTCTGCCGTCTGGAGTGAAAACCGTATCTGTAATGGGTTCATTGGGACAGCCAAATGCATCTACCGGCATCCCCAAAGGGGTTTCGGGGCAAAGATCGTCTATATTGAGTATCGTGTCGCCATCGTCATCGGCAAGAGGATCGATAGGGAGACGCCTGAAAACGGGCATAATGTAAAACGTCTCGTCACTAGCGATAAAGGGGGCAACGCCTGAATTGCCTGCCAACGCCGTATTACTAACGATGCACGTGGTATTTGTGGCATCGTCACATAGGAAATCATTGCCTCCCATCCATTTCACAAACTCATAGCCCTGATGGGGAATAGCCGTAAAAGCGTCGGTAAAGGTGGTATCCGCTATCTCAATAGAACAGTTGCTACTCTGCGCACAATCATTCGTATTTGACAGTGAAGTCACGCTGCCGCCTTTGGGCACAATCACTTCCAGGAAACAACCCGATAGCAGTCCGATCACGCCGACCATTGAAATTAGTCTAAAACTTTTTGGCATCATTATTTTTCCCAATCAAGCTCAAACAATATGCAAAACCAAACGGGCTGCACGATTTCGATAGTCAAAAAGAGCGACGAGCACTGCGAAGAGACGCGAGTATCAAACAGTCGAGGGCAGTAGCTTTCTGTTTGCTTGCTATCAATCTATTGACGATTTCTGTCTTATAATTAGATACACGCACTATTCGTGCCATGCGCAGTAAATCGCTCGAATCACGGGTTCTTTAGATATTGCGCCGTAGACAGTACGCCTGATTTGTAAAATATTCTGACACTATATTCGTATATAGATCAGGTTTAGTCACAGACTAACGTTTGGTAAACCAGACAAGATCTCGACTGGCGAAAGGTCCTGATTGAGACGAAAGTCGACATTGGGTTAGACAGAATGAGCCAAGTGCAGCGGTAATCCCCGCGGTCAATTATTCACTTACCTAGTTGCCGGTCAGAGAGCGTCTCTGGCGATGGGAGCGATTGCGTGCTCTCTAGCGCAAGACTTTTCTGAATACCGGGCAGCCCCTCGCGAATAATATCGGAAAAATCGGGAAGATTAGCAGCGGCATTTACGACACGGGTGATACGCGAACGCTCACGCAACTCATCAAAAGGCAGGCTCGTGTCCAGGTAACCGGTAGAGTAGAGATAGGAATCGAATAAACCATTCAGGAAATGACTGGGCCTGATACGTCCTTCCCGGCCTGCCTTGTTCATGTAGCGCACGATGTTAAGCGTGCAATTATTGCTTAACAGGTTATACCACTCCGGATTGTCAGCGAGCTCGTTGATCCGTTTAAGGTAGATAAGAAAAAGTTGGCGCGCTGCTTCGGGACTAGTTTGCACGTGATAGAGGAACTCTTCTTCATCGCGATGATTGGCGCGCAGGCCGACCAGATCGTGTTCGTCGCCGACAACGTAGATCAACTCAAATTGCTTGAACATAGAGGCGAGGGGATCGAACCCTTGACCTTTAACAGGTCGGGTTTCGATGGAAATACTGACCGGCGGGGCGTTGTCAAAAATGAAACTGACCCAGGTGTGTCCAACTGGTCCCTCCATCCAGAAGGAAAGGAAAAAATCGACGCCGACCAGATGTGACAGCGATACCTCTCTGTCCTCATAGTGTGCGGTGAAATCATTGCGGCTACGGAAATCGAAATTGCGCACATTGCTGATAGTCACGCGGTCACCATCGATGACAGCGCGCGGCAGAACCGCGACCTCTTCCCGCCAATCGCGATCATTTGAAGGTGGAATCAACATCCACCAGGTGAGCACCGCCAAAAAGACAGCTGCAAACGCGAGGGGAGCGCGCGGCTTGCGGCCGAACCACAGCGCCCAGATGCCAAATACGAGAAATGCCAGCGCTACTGCGATCCTCGCCCAGGACCAAGGCAGGTTCGACCAATATATTGCGAGTGTGCTCCAACCGAGGATTGCGACGCGAGCAAGAAAGCTCAGCCCCGTGACGATCCAACTCAATGGCGCGGCAAGCCACCTCGGCAATAATTTACTTGGCTGTGGCATTGGATGAGATTTTCCGCTGATAGCATTTGTTTCAGACTTTCGCATATCGCAAGTTGCGCAACAAGGCTATTAGAGTGACTTCACACCCCGGCGTGGTATGCGGTATCCCCAATCTTCCCAAGTCTGATAACCGCTGTTACCATTGCGCCATGAAAAATTCCCTGCTCAGTCTCACCATAACGCTCATACTCGCTCTGCCTACTGCAGCGTGCTCTTCTGGTTCTGGTTCAAATTCCGGTGCCGAGCTCTTTGAAGCCGAAACGCCTGTCACGGAGGTCGATATTGATCCCGCGACACTCATTCCAAGAGAGGGCATGCTCGAAGTCGTTATTGACACAGATCTCACCAATGAAATCGACGACGAATTTGCATTGGTGCAAGCGATCCTGTCGCCAGAACGCCTTAACATTCGAGCAATTTACGCTGCACCTTACAGTCTCTCAGAGGAAGTCATCAGGCGTGGCGCACTGACCGCGCTCGGCATTCGGATGCTTGAGGATTCGCTCGCGAAATTGGGCCTCGACCTCAGCATTATTCCCGACGTCGAACCGGGGCCCTCGATGGAACAGGCCTTCGATATGGCCATGCGTATATCAGAGCTCACGGGGTTCACCCCCGATCAAGGCATTCATCGCGGCTCTGATCGCTTCCTTAACGACACAGTCACGCCCGTGATGAGCGACGCCGCAAACCACTTGGTAGCGTTGGCTCAGGAAGAGCGCGACTCACGCCTCGTGGTCGTCGCCAACGGTGCGATCACAAACGTGGCGAGTGCACTCTTGATCGATCCTTCGATCGCGGAAGACATCGTGATCGTCTGGACAGCGGCGTATCCATCATTTTGGCCACATCCCAACAACTCGTTCAACCTTGTACAAGATATCGATGCGGCGCGTGTTGTCTTTGAAAGCGGCGCGCCAGTGGTTTACATTCCAGGCTACTTCGTCGGCGAAAAGCTCCGAGTCACTTTGCCGGAAATGCAAGAGTACATAGAGGGCAAAGGTGAGATCGGCGATTTTCTGTTTGAACTTTACGCGGGCCTCGATAACAAGTTCGCCCGTTCCAAAGTGATCTGGGACATGGTGACTATTGGTTACCTGCTGGATCCTGCGGCGTTCGACGAACGGCAAGTTGCACCAATGACCCTCGATGAAAACCGTCGCTGGGTGCCCGGCACGGGCTTGCCCGTCATTGAACCTATCGATTTCGACCGCGATCGTATCTTCGCAGATTTTTACACCAAGATAGCGGCGCAGGGCCAGTAAAAAGTAATCCCCCATTTTTGCGCGGCAGCTATTCTTGGAAAAGAATGCTGCCTCTCGTTGTCGTGGTCAAAATAGAGCGCGCGAGGCGATACGGCAATCCTGATTGCTAGGAAAAGAGAACATCCATGATGGGGCAATCTGGAGAGGAGTTGATCTCGCACTGCCCGATCAATTCCTTGAGCGATCGCTCCATCTTCCTCAAGTCTTTGATCTTATTTCGCACATCAGTCAAATGAGCCGCCGTTGTCAGACGGACTTGCTCACAAGATTTTTCCTGAGCATCAGCCAGCCCAAGCAAACCATCAATTTCGCTGATGGTAAATCCCAGTTCACGACAGCGTCGAATAAACTTAAGTTGCCTTAAGTGATCTTTAGTGTAAATCCGGTGCCCACCCGCGCTTCTTGCTGGCGCATCCAGCAACCCACAATTCTCGTAGTACCGGATGGTTTCACCTTTGACACCAGTCGATTTTGCTAACTGGCCTCGCGAGTATCTATTTCCAAGTTCGGTCATATAGGACTTGATCCTGTAGTAACTACAGGTTTTATAGTCCTAAACACTATCAACAGTCAATGCGTGGGTGAATGAAATGGGCCGGATTATACGTTCGATAGACAAGGTTGGTGCAGGGGGAGTAATTATCGCTGCACTGAGCTGCGCGGGCTGCTTTCCAGCTTTGGGGGCACTAGCCGCAACGCTTGGACTTGGCTTTCTCAGCCAATTTGAGGGGCTGGCGATCAACAAATTATTGCCCATCTTTGCTGCTCTGGCACTGACGGTGAACGCCTATGGTTGGTATCAACATCGTGTTCATTGGCGCGGCCTTTTATCTGTACTTGGCCCAATGGCGATCCTGGCAACCCTTTACCCTCTGTGGCATTACGGCTGGAGTACCCATTTATTTTACACAGCACTGGTCATGATGTTGGCGGTGTCAGTCGCAGACTTGATATGGCCAGCTCAAAGCACTTGTCCGATTCCGCAGGTAACCCCATGAATGACGTAGTCTTCGAGTCCGTAATCACCTGCCCTGCCTGCAGCCACCAAAAAATGGAGGCCATGCCAACGGATGCCTGCCAGTGGTTTTACGAGTGTGAAAACTGTCACGCGGTACTGAAACCAAAACAGGGGGACTGTTGCGTTTACTGTTCCTATGGCTCAGTGAAATGCCCACCGATACAAGCGGGAAAATCTGATTGCAGATAGCATTTTGTCCAGTCATCGTAGAAGGCACCCTTCCGACAGGGCGCACGCGCACGCCACGCACTTTCACGACAGCTTCCGCCTATATCGAAATATCTGGTCTACACTTGTCAGAAGTCTCGGATTAGACTTATTACGAGCCCTGTAGAGCACATCCTGGTGGGAGCTTGGGAACATGGAATTAGTTGATTACGTTAAGCCAGCACTATTCGTTTTGGGGTTCTTGCTGCTAGTCATGGTGTTCTTGTTCCTCGTCGCGGCTTGGGCTTATGCTCGCGATTTGGATGCAAAGCCATCGATCGAAGACCTTACATTTGATACCACCGGTTTTGAACAGGGTGACCAAACGCCAACAAGTCGGGCGTGGGCGAAGAGTGACGGAGACGCATCGAGAATGGTCGAGCAGTGTTATATGAGTCGCACATTTCCATACCTTTCAACTCATATCACTATGTAATTCAGATTGGATGCAAGGAGTTGGGAACCACCGGAGCAAGAGAAAGCATGGCCTTAGCAGATACTTTCTTTGAGGGCGGTAGCGAAAGCGACACAAACCCTGATGACAAGAAGTACGATGAAATGTTTCCGAATCACCCTCTTTCAAGGTGTAGAAGGTTAACGAAACATGTCTTTGCAACCATGGACATGAATACAGAAAAGCTCACAAATCTTGATCCCTATGTATGGCCAAAAGACACGGCCTGAATTAACCGTCATCGTCGTGATCGAGCTCGTTAATCGTACCGTCGCCATCTGAGTCGACACCTTCCGGACTAGTAAAAATGGGCCTGATCGAACCGGCCTGGAACTGAGCGATGACTGCCACCCCTCCATCCGACTAAAGCGGCCGCGGCGTGTTCAGAAAACGCGTGTTGTCGCGCAGAATCAGCTGCTTTTCATGGTCGTTGAATTTTTCCAGTTCACCAACGTAATCCAGCGGGGTGGGCAACCCTTCAATATGGGGCCAGTCTGAGCCAAAGATGACGCGGTCGGCACCCATGTAGCGCGCCACCTCATTTACATCATCTTCCCAGAATGGATTGATCCACACGTGCTGGCGAAACATCTCAGCGGGGTCTTCGTTGTAATAGCTGCCCATGCGGTCGCGTGACTGGTTCAACTTGCGAAACAAATCCGGCAGGAACTCTGCGCCGTTTTCCACTGAAGCAATACGCAAATTGGGAAAGCGCTCAAACAGTTTTTCGTAGCACAGCGTTATCAGGAAATCGTAAGCGGCTCGCTCGATGTTGAAGTGCTTGATGTTGGGCGAGAAAACCCCGCCATTGAAATCTGCCGAGAAACCATCCTTCACATAGCCTTGGGTAGAGTAGCCGGAGTCCGAAGCGTGCACGACCAGCGTAATACCCGACTCATTCAACCGAGCCCAGAATGGATCGAACAGTGGGTCGGCCGGTGAACGGGTACTGCCGTCAGCGAGGGTAACCGCTGAAGGGCGCATGCACACGACGCGCGCACCTCGCTCCAGCGCCCACTCCAGTTCCCGGCATGCCCAATCGACATCACACAGAGAAATGTAGGGTGCAGCAAAAATTTTGTCCTGAAAATTGCAGCCCCAGTCTTCATCCAGCCAGCGATTAAACGCAGTGAACTGCGCTGTCACGGCCCCGGTGTCATGCTTGAGCAATTCCTCGTAAAGGACACCCAGCGTCGGGAATAACCACGCAGCTTCCAGCCCCTGCTCCTCCAGCTTTACCACCCGTGCCGGGCTGTTCAAGTAGTAATCCGGCAGTGGCTCATGCGCCTTCATGCGCGCGATATCTTCCTCCGTCAGTTTCTTACCATGGAGATAGGGGGCGATTGATCCAGGAAACGATATGGGATTCCAGGTAGGATTTCTTACAGCACGAGCCAGTTTGCCTGCCACCAGATGATGCTGGCGATTATCAATTGTCACCCACTGCACACAACGTGGGCGCATATCCTTGGGCAAGTGCCGGGTAAAGGCATCCTGCGCTTCGTAGTAATGGTTGTCCGCATCAAAGGCGGGATACGCAAGTACATCTGTCATGGTGTAGTCCTGTAATCAGTTAGCAAATACTA
>JBBKWY010000096.1:0-6299 GCA_037969215.1 Halioglobus sp. | reverse complement strand
GCCAACGATTCCGATTTTGGCCTCGGCGGTTCGGTGTGGACGAAGGACGAAGCGCGCGGCAAACGTGTCGCCAGTCAGGTCGATACCGGGATGATGTTTGTCAACAACATCAACTGGCTCGATGCCGAACTGCCCTTTGGTGGTATCAAAGACTCCGGCTACGGGCGCGAACTTGGCAACATGGGCATCCAGGAGTTCGTCAATAAGAAACTGGTACGTACGGGCAACTTCCCTGCACCGACCTGAGCGTTGATGGAAAATGACCAGTTATTTTTACGTCGCCGGGCTGGCGGAGGCACGAGTTCACGAATACAGCGTGCCACTCGTTTCTGCCCTACGGTCAGACAAGAAGAAGGTGTTTAGTCAGCAGATAATGCTGTGTCAAAGTCGATGTGCTCTGGAGGCTCAGGGTCGTGGAAAACACTTTGCAATGAACCGAGTAACTCATAAAAGTAGGAGTTGACATGTATCCGATTAAACTAGGAAGCCTTTGCGCTTTGACCTCACTTTGTCTTGCCTTCTCAATACAGGTAGCGGCACGATCTTATGTCGTTAAGAGCTTCGATATTTACACGGTTCGTTGCTCTTCAATTGAAACAAGCGAATTGCCAAATGCTGTCATAGATGGATACAACGTGCTCGAGCTGTCAGACGACACGGGAATTGTTTCCTGTGTACTGCAGAGCGAGAGTGCTGGCCAAGCCTTGTCTAACGTCGAAGGTTCGTTCTCAGGCTACATGCAGAACCTCATCGGCCATCGTAAGACGTTGAGTTTCAAACCTGGGCTAGAAAACAGCGCGGTCACCTACCTTGCTACTTATGAGCGGACCTCCACATCACCTGTTCGTTTCTGGATCACTGTTTCAGTAGGTGAGGTCACATATGAGTTCGATTTTCAGGACCCGGCTTCGTAGCCCACCCGTATAGAGGACGAACGCAGACCATGCAGTAGCTGGCATCATGGAAGTCACCTGCGATGTAGAGGGTAACACCAACGAATTTGGTCATCTGGAGCCTGGCCCTCTGTTTGGATCTGGCTGGTAGTGAGTCAGAAATACAGCCCGTGGATTGTAAAAGCTGAAGACATAGATACACCCATTTGGCACGGGCAGCTTCATCCAAGGCTGTTAGTCAGTAATAGAATTCGCACAATGATGGTGAAATATTATAAGTCTGAGAAAGCAAAAAGGGAGACCGAAAGATGAATACCAAAGCTAAAGTTGCGTTGATCACGGGTGCTGGCCAGGGAATTGGGCGGGCTATTGCCTTAAGACTGGCGAAGGACGGTACGGACATTGCTATTGTCGATCTCAACAAAGACAAAATGGATGCCGTCTCCAAAGAGGTGGAAGCTTTGGGCCGCAAGGCGACGGTTTTCGTTGCAGATGTTACGAGCCGCGACCAGGTCTATACTGCGGTTGATCATGCCGAAACGGAGCTGGGCGGCTTCGATGTCATAATCAACAATGCCGGGATCGCTCAGGTCCAGGCGTTGGCCGATGTCACGCCACAGGAAGTGGAGACAATTTTCAAAGTGAATATCGAAGGCGTGCTTTGGGGAATCCAGGCAGCGGCCAAGAAGTTCAAGGCTCGCGGCCACAATGGAAAAATCATTAATGCATCGTCGATAGCCGGTCATACTGGTTTTGCCATGCTCGGTGTGTATTCCGCCACCAAGTTTGCCATCCGCGGCCTAACTCAGGCTGCTGCGCTCGAATATGCCAGTGACGGCATCACTGTCAACGCCTACTGCCCGGGTATTGTCGGAACTGATATGTGGGTTGAGATTGACGAACGCTTTGCGAATCTGACTGGTGCGCCGAAAGGGGAGACCTACAAGAAGTACGTGGACGGGATTGCACTGGGACGGGCGGAGACACCCGAGGATGTGGCCGCTTTCGTTTCGTATCTGGCTGGTCCGGATTCAGACTATATGACCGGACAGGCGCCAATCATCGATGGCGGTATCGTTTACCGCTGATGCAGCCCCGGTGTTGACTCTGTTATTCAGGAGTCAGGATTGTTACGGCATGTGGACACATATGCAACGATTGGAACTTGGTCGTTGTGTGCCGCACAGCGACCGAGGAACCAAAGCATTCCTCCGGCCCCCCGGCTTGCTACCAGTGAACGCGATGTCGCGTCCACAAGATCCACGTTACACGGGTAATCTCGATTAGACAATTTTGAAGTATCTCTAACTTTAAGTGACCTTTAGCCAGCGGCAAAACCTGGAAGAATAAAGAGAGCAACACCGTGAGTAAAAAAGTTCAGTGCAATCGAGATATATTACCGAATATTTCCCGGCGCACTTTCGTCCAGGGACTGACGGGTGGTGCACGCTGGCGAGTGACTATCTTCAAGGCTATGACACCGGCTTGCAATATTTATCAGATATTGGTGATCCACCTGTGAGCGATAAGACACTTACCGCATAATTATTACGACATTGTTGTTCTAAGAAGGCTCCGAATAGCTCCTGACAACACCCCATCGTAAATATACGATTTGGCAGCAAGGAGTATCAATGAAGCATATCGCAAGCGGTATTTCCGGGTTTTTCAGCAGATTGCTTGGCGATGTGGGCGCGGTCTTTTACATCTCGGTACTCATCATCGCCGCCTTCGTGGCAGTTGCGGCGTTCTGGCCAGAGAGGGTAGAGCAGGGAGCGCAGCAAATTCTCGATGCCACCGCCACCAACGTCGGCTGGCTCTACCTGCTGGCCACCAGTGGCTTTGTTATTTTCACGCTTAGCATTGCCTTTTCCAGATTCGGAAAACTTTGCCTCGGTCCCGATGGCGAGCCGCCAGAATTCTCTTTTCCCAGCTGGCTGGCAATGATTTTTTCTGGCGGCATGGGGGTCGGCCTGGTGTTCTGGGGTGTTGCCGAACCCATGATGCACTTCAATGAGCCACCTTTGGGCATTGGGGATCCCCGCACTGCTGAAGCGGCCCAGATGGGCATGCGGTATGCCTTCTTTCACTGGGGGCTGCACCAGTGGGCGAATTTTGCCGTGGTGGGTCTTGCCATCGCCTATGTCCGTTTCCGTCACAACAGCTATGGCCTGATTAGTGAAACCTTGCGACCCCTGCTTGGCAATAGAGTTGATCAAGGCTGGGGCAAGGCCATAGACACCTTAGCCGTGGTCTCAACTATTTTTGGCGTTGCCACCACCCTCGGACTGGGCACTCTCCAGATTAACAGCGGATTGTCACAGCTGGCAGATATCTCCTATGGCTTCACCTCACAGTTCATAATCATCGGTGTAGTGGGCGGGCTCTTTATGATCTCGGCGTTGACCCCGCTTGACAAAGGTATCCGCCTCCTCAGCAACGCCAACATGGCGCTGGCCACCTTACTTCTGCTGTTTGTGCTCATCTTTGGACCCACGGCATTTATCTTCGAGGTGATGACCCAGACCCTGGGCGAATATCTGGGTAATATCACGGAAATGAGCCTGGTGACTACCCCCTACTCCAACGACCACTGGGTGGAACAATGGACCATGTTCTACTGGGCATGGGGCCTGAGTTGGGCACCTTTCGTGGGCAGTTTTATCGCCCGTATCTCCCGGGGCCGAACCATCCGCGAGTTTGTCCTTGGCGTGATGATCGTGCCGGTTGTCCTCAGCATGCTCTGGTTCTCAACCTTTGGTGGATCCTCGATTTACTTTGATCTATACAACGATGCCGGCATCGCTGATGCAGTGGCTGTGGAGGCACCGGCCGGACTCTATGTCTTGTTGAATCTGCTCCCAGGCGGCGAATTCCTGGCTGTTGGTGCTATTTTGCTGGTGGCCATGTTCGTCATTACCTCCGCCGACTCTGCCACCTTTGTCCTCGGTATGTTCACCTCCAAGGGTGTACTCAACCCGACCCGATTCGTCCGCATCCTGTGGGGTGGACTGCAGTTGTTGGTGGCTGCTGTGCTGCTGCTCAGTGGCGGGCTCGATGGTTTGCGCACCGTCTCCATCATTGCGGCGTTCCCCTTCATGCTGATCATGGTTCTCATGACCATCTCGCTCTACAAAGATCTGGCCCTGGAGTTCAAGCGACGCGAAAAGAAGGAGCTCTTGCTGACAACCCGGATTGAAGACATGTTGCTCAGGGAATCAGAGCGTGAGGAGGAACGGCTGGCAAAACTGGAAAGCCATCCGGCCACCCCGGAGGAGACGGAGATTGGAGATAAGGAAGAAAACTAGGTCGCTAGAAATGAATTTATATTGGCTGGAAAGTGACGATCTCACCAATCTGCCCCGAAGCCCATTTAAGCTCTCGGGTATTATTTAGCGTTATGATTGGGGCAGGCATATTTGCCTTTGGAACTGGCTCAACGGCGCGCTGAAGTCAGCCTCATCCAGACTTAAGTAAACAGCATGGTCATAGCAGCCATAACTAAATAAGATGACAAATGAAATTTAGTATCCGTGCAATTGTGTTGATTAGTATCCTCGGAATCACACCGCTGTGCTATGCGGAAACGTCGACTGACAAAGCGTCAATAGAAGAGGTTAAGCAAGAAACACAAGATTTACTTCAGACGCTTGACGCGTATACCGCTGATCGGAAGGGCGAGGCGATTCACAAAACAAAAGCGAGCTTGGATAAACTGGATAAGCGCATTGACGCGCTGGAGGCACATGTTGATGAAAGCTGGGACAAAATAGATAGGGACACGCGCAAAAAATTTCGTGATAGTCTCAAGGCGCTACGCAAGCAGCGGAATCAGTTAGCCGAATGGTATGGTAGCCTGAAAAGTAGTACTGAGAACGCTTGGGAGCATATGAAAACAGGGTTTTCATATGCATAAAAGGCTCTCAATGATGCTTGGGAAAAGTCCGAAAATGAATTTGGCTCCGGGAAGTAGAGTTGCCTGACAGTCGCGTCAACTTGTTCACACGAATCTTTCTGGAAATCACCGATGGGAAGCTGCGCTTAAAACTCATAGAGCGGCGGAAGGAGGGCAGTCCTCAGTCGACCCCAGACTATGTGCGTCAGCAGACAGACCACATTGGGGATTCTTGATAATCTCGTTCCATCGAAGTCAACACAAGCGTCTGCAGGGCACTGACAAGCTAAACGGTCGGAGTTGATAGAATCGACCCATGGATAACTACAAACGTTATTGATTCTCGCCCGGTATCATTTCGTATGTTAGCGGGGGCTGCTTTGGATTCAATCATGAGCCCATGAGTCATCGAAGATTTATTAGCAATTGATTCAATTTGGGTCGGTATCTGTCATCCGCTACCCAGTACCGGAATCTCAGGGTAGTGCGTTGAGCAAATGGAATAGTGCAGTGGCCTTAGAGGCCCCGTGAAATTCCGTCGCCCTGGCTGAGTTATCTTATCAAAACCCCGTTCGATTATTCGGACAACGACCGTGTCTTCCATCACGAAAGCAGTCAACTGAACAAAGCAGCAAAAGCAGTGGAGGAATTACCATGAAGAAGTGTTTGAATGTTCGGTACGTACTTAAGGGGCCGATCAGACTCGCAGTTCCATTCTTTATTCTGGTGGTGATGATCGCCGGTTACTCGGACCCGATATTCTCACAGGAAAATCTCAAAGAGGCTGACGCATCTGAACTCGCACCAAAGTCTGGTGAGGAGGTTCTCCACGTTCGTTTTGCGTATGATCCCCTGCAAACAGCGGATGCTCTTCCCGCGGGCGCACATCCTGTTGGCGGACCGTCGACGATCTTTGTGAACCTCGCTAACAAACACAGTAACCTCAGCGGCATGCGCTTGGTAGTTGACGATGAATACGGAGCTGACAATCATTCGAACCTCCATGAAGCTGTGGCGCTCGGCGCTGGCAAAGGTGGTTTCGATGCAGGCATTGGACTGGCGATTGCCAACGGACATGACTTCGGCGAGTTGCTCGTCTCCGGTTTACCATTCGGCATGTCGCCAGACGAGTTCCTGACGTACCTCTACGAAGGTGGCGGACTTGCGCTGCAGCAGCAACTCTACGACGTAGCATTCCGCGGCAAGCTGGTCGTGATTCCGGTTGCCGTAACCGGCGGTCAGGGATCCGGTTGGTTTCCGAGCCCACTGCCTGACCCAGGCAACGACTGGCAGGGTAGATATCTGACGCAGTTCGATCCTCCCAATCAAAACGATAGGGCGGCCATGCGACAGCTGGCCAGTGAAAAAATGATCGTGCGGTGGCCGGAGCCTGCCGGGTTGATCTGGCGCGAAGCGTTCAAATCGGTCGGAGCCGTGGTCGATGTTCGCAGAAAGGACGAGCAGCAGGGGCGTTCCGCCGACAGCACAAAACCAATCGACGCGAAATCAAA
>JBBKWY010000095.1:0-53625 GCA_037969215.1 Halioglobus sp. | reverse complement strand
GTATCGGCTGATTGGGCGGGACCGGCCCCGGTTCCACGCCCGAGGCACTGTTGCCTCCGCCTCCGCCACAGGCGACGAGAAGGCCGACGATACCTGCAAATATCCAGGTGCGTGCGAATGTGTGCATTGTCTTCCTCTCCCGGGCGCTACTGCCAGCTGTAAATGACGGAGGCGCCTACATAGTGAATATCTTCGTTGGGGTTGGTCTGACCAAAGGTCAGTACTTTCGCGATGGTGTCTGCTTGCACACCCTCCCAGGCCCAATCATCTGATTTGAAGCTGTAGTACTGGTAGTTCAGTTGCAGGGACAGGTTGTCCTGCAGTTGCCAAATACCGCTGGCCTGTACGTGATGCATGCTGGTATTCACGCTGGGCAGGTCTGAGGCCGCCACGCTGCCCCCGGGCTGTGTGGCGACATCCTGATTGGCCTGGGTATCGACGTAGCTGTAGTCCAGTTTGAGCGATACATCTGGTGCCACCTGCCACTGCAGGTTGGCTCCCAGTGTGATGCTGTTGTCGGTAGTGTCGACGGCCCAGTCCTGATCCGGGTCGCTGGCCTGAGGCAATGGGGGGTAAACGGCAAACGCATCTTTTTCCAGCCCGCCGCGAAAAGCGCGGCTACTCTGGTCGGCTTCGTAGCGATCGTAGCCCGTGTACACACTGCCAAAGAGCTGGTCACTCAGAGCGTAGCTGGCGCTAAAGTGCACGCGGTACCACTTTGAACTGGTCAGGCCAAGGGTGCTTTTGTCGTAGTCGTCATCCTGCCACTGTAGATTCAGGTTCAGGTTCCAGCGTGTTGTGGGCAGGTAGTTCAAGTCGAGGCCACTTTCCCAGCGTTCGCGATTGGCCATGTAGTACTTCATCAGCAGGGGGTGATTGATATAACGCTGATTATCGGGGGTGGCATTGATCAACTGGGTATCCAGCAGCGCGTAGTAATCCTGGGCCCATTCGTAGGTGTCGGCGGCGCGGTCAGCGTACCCGAAGTGCACACTGCTGCTGAAATTCGGCCACGGCCTGATGCGGTACTTTAGCGTGTAGCGATCTTCCTCGGTCTTTTCAACCTCGGCGTTACGCCTGGTCACTTCCTCGTAAGCGTATTCAACACTCAGCTTACTGTGCAGGGGCAGGCGATAGCTGGCTTCGAGGCCTCCCGTTTGGGAGGTGTAATCGTGATTGGTGTTGTAGACGGTCTGGGCCGAGCCGGGCTGGTTGCTGCCATCGCCGCGCACATAGAGATAGCCATTTCTATCGGTGTCGTAATCCCGGTCACGCAGTTTATAAAACAGCTCGGTATGCAATTTTGGCAGGGGGTTCAGTAGCAGGCGCAGGTTACCGGTGGTAATACCAACCTTGCCGTCAAAATCGCTGGTCGGCTCCGGCACGGTTACCAGCAGCGCCTGGTTGACCGTGTACTGTGGATAACTCTGGTCCTGGGCAGCGAGCGCGTAGCTGCCATCAAACTGTAGTCGCGCCTTGGGGGAGAATAGATAGTGCCCGGTCAGACGCCCGCTGGTTTGATCATTGTCCGGCGCCAGACTCATTCCGCCGGTACCGTTGGGGTACATCACATCGCTGCCAAAGGCGTTGTACGGGTTCTGCCAAACCAGCAGTTTGTCGTCATTGTCGAACTTCGAGTAGGCCAGCTGCCCGTTCAGGTGTAGTCGCTCACCGTCGTAGGCCAGGCCCAGGTCGAATTCGGTCGTTGCATAATCAATCGGCGAGCGCAGCAGAACAGCATCGGCGCCCGAGGCGTCGATATAGATTGGCGCACCCATGTCGCCATGCCCCTCTTTCTCTTCATAGGACAGGTTGCTGCTGAGGGACCAGTTGTCGTTGAGCTGGGTGTTCAGGCCAATAAATACCTTGTCACGATTGAGCACGCGGTCGAAATCACGCAGGGAATCGTTGAGGCTGGAGAAGTCGGCGGTGGACTGGCCACTCACCCAGTTCCCCGGCAAATACTGTGTGACATTGCCGCGGAAGGGCGTCTGGCCGCTGTCATTGCGCACCTGTTGCTGAGAGTCGAAGCCCACCGTGAAACGCAGGCGATCGGCGCTGCCCCAGACGAGTTCTCCCTCACGCGTATCCAGCCCCATATTCGATAGTGAGAGCTGCCAGTAGTTGTCGCCATTGTGGAAATCCTGCCACTGCAGATCGCCAATCGCAGTTACGCCCTGCTTGCTGAGCCCGTTGTATTCGCCGAACATATAATTGTCCTGGCTGGTATATCCCAATCCGACACGGGCAGTGCCGCTATTTGCAGTGGTCTGAGTGGCCAGTGCTGGCTGATTTTGTAATGCGAGTGGCGCGTAAACATCGATCTCATCTGCGCCCGGTTCCGCGGAGTGGGCGATCAAGCCGCAGCTTACCAATGCCAGGGCACTGGCTGTGGTCAGCGGTTTTTTCAAGCGGCGATGGCTGCTCATCGTGTTAGTCGCGCGCCGGACGGATGATTGGAGCCATGCACCTGACTGTGGCAGTTCATGCAATTTTTACCTAACACATTCTGGTTCGCGCTACCGCCGGACAAGCCTTCGCTGCCATAGGGTACGCTGGGGTGGAAGGCGGCGGCGTGGCACTGCTGACAAAGGGCCGGACCCCTGGCATTGAGCAGAGGTTCATTGACAGAGCCGTGAGGCCGGTGACACAGGGCGCAATCTTCCGCAGCGGGCGGGTGTTCCCATAAAAAAGGCCCGCGTTTGTCCTGGTGGCAGCTGAAACAATTGTCGTTGAGCGTGACCTGGCGCAGGTCCGCGTCGCCGGCGCCACCATGGGGATTATGGCAATCGGTGCAGGTGGTTTTTCCCTCGATAATAGGGTGGCGCGAGGGCAGGTGCAGTTCTGCGCGAACTCGTGTGTGGCAGCTCAGGCAGATTTCCTGTGAAGGATCGCCGCCGCCGAGGGCGTGTTCGCGAGGTTGGTGTGCGCTGTGGCAGTCGTTACAGGTCAGGTCTTCCTGCTGGTGCGAACTGCCCGCCCAGAGCAGCAGATCATCATTCTCATGGCAGCTCTGGCAACTGGCGTTGCGCGTTTCTGCGTCAGAGGTCCAGCGGGGGCCGAAGCTGATGTCTGGCGGTGCCTTCTTGCCTCTGCGGTCGTGTGCCTCGCTGGGACCGTGGCAAGCGGTGCAACTGGCGGCACCGCCGCCTTGCAGTGAGCCGTGTACCGTATTGAATATGCCATGCACCGGGGAATCGGCGCCAGCCTTGTGGCAGTCCAGGCATCCCGGTCCTTCTTCTGCTCCCACAGCATTGCCCGCGATTAGCGCGAGGAAGAGAATAAGACATGTTCTTAATGTATTTGTAGCCATGCGCAACCCACATTGCGGATCAATTCACATACCGAGCTAAGTATCGTGTATCCAGGCTATTCTTTACACACACAGCCACCCACTTAGTGATACCTATTGATCCAGATCAATATTATGTTTTTAATCTGTATTAACTAGCCCTCGGGGTGTGCAATACCCGCGTGGCAATCAATACAGCTTTTATCTTTCATGCGCGAGGGCTGGTGAAAGCGCTGCGCCATTTTGGATTGCAGATCTGCCTGCATATGCTCCGTTTCATGGCAGTTGCGGCACTCCTGCGAATCGTTGGCCTGCATGCGCGCAATTTCTCGCGCTTTCATTACCGGTGTATGGGCGGCGTATTTCTCCGGTGTGTCAATCACGCCTGTGATCGTGCCCCAGACTTCTCTGGCAGCTTCCACCTTGCGGATCATTTTCGGTACAAACTCTTTGGGCAGGTGACAGTCTGAGCAGGTGGCTCGCACCCCGAAGGCGTTGTTGTAATGCGCGGTTTTTTGCAGCTGGGCGTACGGGTGGGCCTTCATCTCGTGGCAACTGATACAAAATTCTTCGGTACTGGTGGCGTGCAAGGTGGTGTCGAAAGCGATGACGGCCACCACGCCCAATATCAGGCCTACTGCCAACAGGGCCAGTACGGAATGCGAAGGGGAGGGGCGCAGCAGTTTGTTTATCCACCGCGGCCGTTTTTCTGCATCCATTGCTACCCATCCTCAGAATGTTTATTTACTTACTATAGCCGATTAGTTGCACCAGCGCGCTGATCCAGGTCAATGAAGCAGCGTATCCAGTAGTACGCCGAGCAGGAACAGGCTGGTGAACTTGCGCGTGTGACCGAAAGCGTGGGCCGAGAACCACAGTGGCCACACGTCGGGGGGGTAGCTGGTCGGCGGTGAATCCGGTTTTCTGTGCCCAAAAACATTGACCAAACGCGGTAGTGAAGGCAGGGAGAAGAACACCAGCAGGAGGCTGAAGCTGAAATTACTCGACAAAACCAGTAGGAGACACAGCAGGTACTGGGCGCCCATCATGCCGAGCGTCGCGTAGCGCGCACGGCGTTCACCGATGATAACAGGCAGAGTTTTGACGCCTTTGCTTTCGTCCGCTGCCAGTTTATCCGTGTGCTTGCCAAACAACACGGTGGTGGGTCCCAGTGCAAACACAAGGCTGAGCCAGGTGACATCCCAACTCCACTCGCCGGCCAGCACATAGTATGTTCCACCGACCATTAGCGGTCCCCACACCAGCAGCACGGCGGGTTCGCCCAATCCGTAGTACTTGAGTGGCCAGGTGTAGAACAGCACAAAAAAGGCGCCGGCCAGCATCAGATCCAATGTCAGGCCGCTGCGCTGGAAGACCAGCCAGGCACCCAGCGCAAGCGCAATGCCCGCCGTTACGCCCACGTAGCGCCAGAACTGGGGTTCGCTCATCAGGCCGTCTTCCAGTACATGCACACCGTACTGGTTGCGATAGTAGTTGTTTTTATCGATACCGCGCCGGGAATCGGTGTAGTCGTTGAGGAGATTATTGGTGGCGTGTGCGAATATCAAACCGAGCACTGTCGCCAGCCATAGCTGCCAGTGGAAGGCGCCGGCGCGCCAGGCCATCATGCCGCCCAGTGCCGCCGCAGTGAACGTCATGAACAGCACAGAGGCGCGACAGGCAATCAGCCACTTCGCCACGGGGTCAAGCACTTGCCACTCACCGTGCGACAGCTTGGGCATCTGATTTAGCGCGCGGCCCCACATTCTTACGTCAATCATGTTGCATCTGGCTTCCTGAATTCGTTCACAACTACTCTCGGGGAAAGTACGAGTAAAGTAAACGGGCGATCGCGCGCACCAGCGTTGCGCGCCGGTCAGTGTATGAATTTAATGCTGTTTTTGTTGTGAAAGAGGGCGCGAGTATGACACGCGATACGCTGTGCTGGGCCGGTGAGCCAGATTAGGGGGTTGTTTGTGGTTTATAGTCAGTGGGCAAGTGCAGTAAGGATTGTTTGGTCATCTGCTGTTGCACCGATACCAGCTCCACATCGACAGTCGAGGCTTGAGTCGCTCCGGATTCCTGCATTTTTATCGGGATTAACCCGAGTTTGGCCACGGGTGACATGGGATTCTCCGGAATCGGTAGCGCGATGTTCCCGAGGTCGGCCTTTTCCATTGCTTCATACATATTGGAGATGCTGGTGAGCATGCTGTGCAAGGTTGCGCCACCGGGTAGCTGCTTGGGCGGTGTGGCACAGATCTGTCCAGCCTTGTTGCCATCGACAAGGGTGTCAAACCACTCGCAGCTTATGCCCGCAAAAGAGCCTGTTTTACCTCTTGAGACGAATTGGGCCTCGCTTGCTTTTTGCGCGTGATGGGGAAAAATCCCCAGTAGTTTTTGTCGGGCGATACTCTGCTGTGACACCGGAAGCGAGGCAATTTTGGATTCAAGCGTCGCCATGCCCAGTTGAATGCTAGCCGCAAGTTTGTGAACGGACTCCACATCGGATACCCGGTAAGACGCAGTGGCGTGATCGAGTACATAGAGTTTACTGCTGCTGGCATCGAAGATACTCAGCACCTGATCGTCGCTATCCAGGGTGGCCACCCGATTATCGCCGATGACCAGTCGCAATTGCTGCTGGCCGCTTGCATTCTGATTAAACAGCAAGTGCACAGCGGTAAGTGAATCTGTGCTGAGCGCGCTGCTACTTATCAGAAACTGCAGGGTAAGGGCGGCTAGAAGATATTTCGCAAAGGTCATGATCCTCCCCTTGGCGGGTAACGGTTGGAAGCGACAAAGGGGAGCGGCGAGCCTCCCCTGACTTTCAGTTTTCTTGCCGAGTGTAGAGTGCCGCACAGGGGCGGCACAAGTCTGCCGTTAGCGCTGGCTTGCGACTCTTTTTGTGCCGAAGATAGCTGCCAGGCCACAGAGTAGTAAAAACAGTGTGGAGGGCAAAGGAATGGGGCTGCCATTGCGCAGTGTGTTAGCCGCGTATTCTCCCAGTAGTGCGTGCGCAGCCGTAGTGGGGTGTACATAGTCCCAGAACAGGGTGCTATCCGCGTCGGCGCAAGCGCTTTCGCTAAAGGCGGTTGCACTTCGGCATTCGCTAGTCACGTCGGTAAATCCGAAGGTGGAAGGGTTGCTAAGCATTTGGTTGAACAGGTCGTATACATCAAAGTAGAAGATATCGGCCATCAAGTAGTCATCGTGGAGGCCAATAAGCCGATTTTTCAGACCATCGTTCCATGCCACCGTAATGTCGTGGGCGGATTGGCTGTCAGCCGCGTTGCCGGCAAATTCCGGAATTGAACCAATGTCCGGCAAGTTCGGCACAAACAGGGTGGTCGCTCCTGCTGCCAGTAAATCCCCCAGCATACCCTGCATTGCGTCCAGAGCAGCGTTGACCTCGTCCCAGGGGTTGCTGTTACCCACCAGGCCGCGCACATCATTGCCCCCTGCCCAGCTGATATACAGTGCACCCGGGTCGGCAGACGTGCCACCGCTGAGGTAGTCTGCGACCTGTGTAACGGCACTTTTTGCGACAGCACCGGTTATGCCTGAACCCCCGTCAACCAGAGCGCCACCATAGGAATAATTAGTGCCCCCTGATCGTGAGATACCCAGGTTATCCTGTGTTACAAGGTCGTCATTCGCGGTCAGGTACTCGTGCCAGACGGGGCCGTTTGAAAAACGCCCGTTGCTGCCATAGCCGATTGAGTTAGCGAGGGCACTGCCCAAAAAGCCTAAAGAGTTCTTGATATTACCGGTGTCGGAAAGGCTGTCGCCAAACACATAGGCATTCGTAAACGCCGGCACAGCCTGGGCGGCGGTGCTCAGTACCAGGGCGCAGGCTGCAGCCATTCTGAGTAGGTTTTTTTTCTGCAGTAATGGGAAAGTCATTTTGTGGCTCCGCGGTGTCGACCAATGAGTTTTTTTCGTTATTTCGCGTCACTTTCGAGGAGAAGCTCAGCGCGCATCAGGTCAGCAAAAATCGTGCCTTATAATCAGAAAATATATAAAAACAATAACTTATAACGATACTGTTGGGCAGCGTGGTTGATGCGGCCGATGAATGCTGCCCCCGGTGTAAAAAAAGCTGACGCGGTCGAAGTCATTACAGTGGCAGCGGAACATTTAACACATTGCGGGATATGCGCTTTGCTGCGGTAGAAGTCGACCGCTGTGACAATCCTTGAGGTAAACTGCTGCTCCGCTGTATCGCGCTTTAAGCTCTGGAGAAAACATGTCCTACAAACGTATTTCAATTGACGAAGCAAAAGCCTTGATGGACGCGGGGGACTCCACCATAGGCGATGTACGGGATGCAGATGCCTACCGCGCCGCCCGCATTGAAAATGCCATTCATCTGCAGCATGAAACCATGGACGATTTTTTGGCTATCGCCATCAAAGACCAACCGCTGATCCTGTATTGCTACCACGGTAATTCCAGTCAGGGCGCGGCAAATTATTTCTCGGAACTTGGCTTTAGTGATGTGTATAGCGTCGACGGTGGTTTCGAGGCCTGGCGGTTGAAGTACTGAAAGTACTTCTTGAAAGGGGCGCAAGTCGGATTGGGCTGCTCGCACTCCCCGCTGAATTTCCTGACGGAATTGCACGCGGGGTGCGGCGACACTTTTCTGGCTGTTGCTCTACCCCGGCTTGCCGTCTACCCGCGATTGTGTGAGCACAGGCACATAGCGCACCAGAAAGAGTGAGAACGCCACTATCCACAACAGCGCCGAGAGGCGCCAGGCCCAAAGGGTGAAAGTGACATCCACTAGCGGCAGGGTGGCGCGCAGGACCGCGGCGATGAACACCAGCCCAAAGGCGATGGACAGATATCCCGGGGTTGCCATTGGTCGCCCGGTATGGCCCAGCGACACCCGCGACATCATGCACAGAATCATGCCGCCGATGGCGCCTATTGCCAGCAGGTGAATAATGTTTTTGCTGGCGATGGGGTTCGCGCCCACGGCTGCCAGACCGAACATTGCCAGAGGTATGCAGAGGTAACTCAGGTGCATGGACCAGAGCAGCGGCACGCTCAGTGTTTTCCACCCCTGCCAATGGAACAGGCGTACGCTGTGGATGCCGCCTGCGGCCAGGCACAATAGCGCCAGCGCCGGATTGGATGGCTGCAGTGGCCAGAACACCATCACCAGTCCGATCAGTGCAGTACTGCCGATGGCGAGGCTATCGAACCAGACCGGTAGTGGTGTGATCTTTATCCCCAGACGATTGCCGGTAAAGAGTGGGATCACTCGGCCACCGATGATCACCACCAGCACGGTGATCATCCATACTGCGCCGTAGTGCAGACGGGCACTGAGCAGAGGATCGTCAGCACTCCAGTAGCTGGCGCTACTAAGCAAGGCCAGCGCCAACAATACTGGCGGGAATACCATATTGCGCCACTGTCTTACCGCCCATACCCGTTGCGTCAGCTCGTACACAATGAGGCCGATGAACAGCATCTCCGCCAGCCACGCGAGCGGTATATGCTCTGGCAGCAACCACAGTATTAGCCGCGCAACCAGCCACAGTCCGAACAACAGTTTCAGACGCCAGCCAGTGGTGCCGGGAATGCCGGTCCAGGTCGCCACCGCCGATAAAAGGAAGCCGGCAACGACTGGCATCGCAAAACCGAATACCATCTCGTGGGCATGCCACCAGCTTGGAAACAATGAGAAGTCCCAGCTCTGTGGCTGCCACATCCAATACAACCAGCGCACCATGGCCAGCACCGCGAAAGCACCTGCCAGCAGGAACCCCGCTCGAAACGCCAGACGCCACAGGGGGGCTGGACTGGCTATCGGGTCGGATGTAGTGCGTTTCACGTGACAGACCACCGGGTTGGTAGAGCGAGAGCTGAGAGAGTAACCCATGTGGCTTGTTGGGAAAACAGGGTGCCAGATGGGCGGCACGAATGCGGGCTGTCACCATTGCCCAACCCGATGGCACGGGAGCACATGCACTTGATCGCGCACTCCATTAATATGAATGCCCCAAAATCATCCACCGTCGCGAGATCATATTATGTCCCTGGACTTCGACAGCGCCCGCCTCCCGAACCCCAACCTGCGGGAAGAGCACCACGAATGGCGCACTCAATTGCGCAAGTTTATCGATGCCGAAATCATGCCCTATGCCGAGGACTGGGATGAGAGCGGGCACATCCCTATCGAGTTGTGGCCGAAGGCGGCGGCGGTCGGTTTACTCGGACTGGGCTACCCGGAGGAGTTCGGAGGAACCAAAGAGGGTATTGATTCCTGGCATATGTGGGTCGCCAATGAAGAGCTGGCGCGCATCGGCGCCGGTGGTATTCCGGCCAGCCTGATGGTGCACGGCATCGGCTTGCCACCCGTTATAAACTGGGGCTCGCAGGCCTTGAAAGAGATGGTGGCGCCCCCGGTTCTGGCCGGCACCAAGCATATTGCGCTGGGCATTACCGAGCCTGGGGGCGGATCTGATGTGGCGCAGTTGACCACCACCGCCGTGCGCGATGGCGATCATTACATTGTGAATGGTTCCAAGACATTTATTACCGGCGGGATGCGCGCCAACTGGGTGTCTACTGCTGTGCGCACTGGCGGGGAAGGTGGCAAAGGTGTCTCGATGTTACTGATCCCGACAGATGCTGAAGGTTTTAGTCGTACGCAGCTGGATAAAAAGCAGGGCTGGTGGGCCTCCGATACCGCCACGCTGTACTTCGATAACGTGCGAGTGCCTGTGAGCAATCTTATCGGCGAGGAAAACAAGGGTTTTCTGGTCATCATGACTAATTTCAACAGCGAGCGTATGGCCATGGCGGCTGGCATGGAAGCACTGGCGAGGGTGTGTCTGGAAGAGGCCGTAGAGTGGGCGCAGGAGCGCAAGACCTTTGGCAAGCGTCTGGCAGACCATCAGGTGATTCGCCACAAGATCGCTCAGATGAAACAGAAACTGAATGCCACACAGGCTTACATCCGTATATGCTTCGAATCCATTGAAGCGGGCAACGGCAACCCGGGTGATATCGCCATGCTGAAGGTGCAGGCCAGTGAGACCATGGAGTTTTGCGCGCGCGAGGCGATGCAGATACTGGGCGGCATCGGTTATATGCGCGGCAGTCGGGTAGAGCGTATTTACCGCGAGGTTCGAGTCAATGCCATCGGTGGCGGTTCCGAAGAAATAATGCGTGATCTGGCCGCGCGCCAGTACGGGGTATAAGTATGAAACTATGGCATTGCAACAGCGCGCGCTCCCTGCGGCCACTGTGGGCACTGGAAGAGCTGGGACTGGACTACGAGGTGGAGATTTTGCCGTTTCCGCCGCGCCTGTTTCAGCGCGATTATCTAGAGGTAAACACGCTGGGCACGGTACCCTATTTTGTGGACGGGGATACCCACATGACGGAGTCAGTGGGCATTTGCCAGTATCTGGTGGACCGTTACCAGCGCTTTGATTTCGGATTGGAGCCCGCGCATCCCGAGTACGGCGCTTACCTGAACTGGTTGCACCACGCGGACGCTACACTGACCTTCCCGCAGACTATCTCCATGCGTTACTACTATCTGGAACCCACACCGGAAAAACAGGCGGTCGCTGACGACTACGCCAAGTGGTATATCTCTCGGCTCAGACGACTGGATGCACATCTGGAGTCGAACGACTATCTGGTCGACAACCGGTTCACCATTGCGGATATCGCTGTGGGTTACGCACTGTACCTGGGCCGGCAGATACAGCTGGACCAGCGCTATAAGCCGCAGACGGCGGCCTATCTGCAGCGCCTGATGGACAGGCCTGCCTTCAAACGAGCGGATGAGCAGGGGGAGCCGATGCAACTGCCTGACAGGGGAGCACAATAATGAGCGCCAGCGAACAAGAATTGCAGGAGTTTCGGGCTGAGGTTGGGGCCTGGATGAAAGAGAACAATCCGGCTGACCCCGGCTTCTTGTTACCGCAGACGTTTATGGAAGTCGGTGACGAGCGACAGTTGGAGTTTCTGCGCGAGTGGCAGCACAAAATCTGGGCTGCAGGGTATCTCGGTATGGCATGGCCGAAAGAATATGGTGGCCGTGGGGTCGATGCCGTTTTTCAGGGCATAGCCGATCAGGAGATGCGCCGCAACGGCGTGCCAATCTGTTTCAACGTGATTGGGCTGGGCTGGGCCGGTCCGCTGATCAATGACATCGGAACAGAGCAGGAGAAAGCCAAATACCTCAAGGGCATTCTCAATGCCGAAGACGTCTGGTGTCAGGGCTTTTCCGAACCCGATCATGGCTCGGATCTCGGCAATGCGCAGACGCGCGCCGTGCGCGATGGCGATGACTATGTTCTCAACGGCCAGAAAATCTGGACGACTATGGGCAACTTTGCGAAATACATGATTCTATTGGCGCGCACCAACCCGGATACGCCGCGCAAGTACGATGGTCTGTCTTATTTCCTTTCGCCAATGTTGGTGCCGGGTATCGAGACACGCCCCATTCGCAAGATCACTGGAGAATTTGGTTTCACGGAAACCTTTTTTACCGACGCGCGTATCCCCGCCGACTGTCTGATGGGTGAGGAGGGGCAGGGCTGGAAAATCGCCATGCAGACGCTGCAGTACGAGCGCGGTGCAGAGGCCGGTGCCGCCGGTGGGCAGTCCATGGTGCGCGTCACTGTGGATGACATGATTGAGCAACTGGACGGTGTAAACCGCGACGGAGAGCCGGTGCTCAGGGATCCCGTGGTGCGCGACCAATTGGTCCAGGCCATCATGGAGGAGAAGGCCATGGTGCTCGGCGATAAGCGCTCCCGTATCGGCGCCTTGACCACCGACTACCCCGGCTCCCTGCCGCTGTCTAACAAGTTGCGAGTCACCGAGATGACGCGGCGTATGCGCCAGCTGGCAATAAACCTGCAGGGGGCCGAAGGCGCCCTCTATGTGGGTGATGACGAGGCGCGTCAGGGCGGATTCTGGCAGCGCGCTTATTTCAATAGTTTCTCTGCAACCATAGGCGGCGGCACCAGCCAGGTGCAGGCCAATATCGTTGCCGAGCATATCCTCGGTTTACCGAAGTAGGGAGTGATTATGTCAGTTGTAGGAAATACCGCCCTCAGCTTCAGTGAAGAGCAGGGCATGTTACTGGATGTCGCCAGGCAGTTTTGCCGGGACAAATCGCCGATCGCCAGTGTGCGGGCACAATTGGAAACCGAAACGGGGTTCGAGGCGGGCTTGTGGGATGAGATGGTGTCTCTGGGTTGGACGGGTATCACCCTGCCCGAATCCTGTGGTGGTTCCGGCATGGGGGTCGCAACACTGGTGCCGGTTGTCGAGGCTATGGGACGGGCCATGTTGGGCACACCGCTGATCAGCAGCTCCCTCGCCGGGCAGCTGTTATTGCGTGCGGCTAATAGCGAGCAGTCTGAACGTCTGCTGCCGGCCATTGTGTCGGGCGCACCCGCCACGGTTGCGCTGCTGGATAGTGCCGATTGGGGTAGCGAGACGGTAACGCTGGTGTTGGATGAGCAGGGCGTGCTGCAAGGCGCCAAGAAGTATGTGCCCGACGCATCTGTCGCCAGCCTGTTTGTGGTCTCTGTACTCTATCGGGGCGAAATAGCGCTGGCCGTGGTACGGGCGGATCAGTTGAGTGCTGGCGCAGTGCGCCCCAACACCTTGATTGATCAGACCAAGCGCTCCGCCAACGTCGATTTCAGCGGTGTGTCGGTTGACGAAAACAATATAATTGTGGGTTCGAAGGTGGGTGCCGCGCTGCGCGATATTCGCTTACTGGGTGCGCTGCTGGTGTCAGCGGAGGCCACGGGCAGTGCCGGAGCCTGTCTGGATACCATCGTGGAGTACCTCAAGACCCGCAAGCAGTTCGGCAAGCTGATAGGCTCCTACCAGGCGTTGAAGCATCCAACAGTGGATATTCTGACGGCGACGGATTCGGCGCGCTCGTTTATTTACCACGCCGCGACGCTGGTCGGCGATGCGCCGTTGGACAGTGACGCCGAAATTGCCTGCCGCATGGCCAAGGTGCAGGCCTGCCAGACGCTGTTGTACGCTGGCGACCGGGCCGTACAGTTTCACGGTGGTATGGGTTTTACCTATGAGTGTGACGCGCAGCTTTACATTCGCCGGGCCCAGTGGAGCCAGCAGCAATTCGGCGATGCTCAGCACCATCGCAAGCGACTGGCGACGTTGCTGCTTGGCTGAACAGGCAGGCCCGTATCCCCGGTGGCGCGAATAGTCTGTTTTCGCGCTGCCGGACCCTCCTTCAATCGTATATAATGCCACCTGTCTTTACATCCTCTCTCAGAGCAAAAAGCATAGAACATGGCAAAAAAGCACCGCGGCTTGAAGAGTAGCGCCCTGCCTCGAACTCTCTCTGTTTCACTCGCCGGTATCCGCGCAGGTGGCGCACTGGCAGTCGATGGCGTTGTGCAGCGGGTGATGGGGCGCGGCCCCGATGACGCAGATTCCGAGTTCGCCCGGCGGGAGGCGCGACGTTTTGTCCAGGAACTGGGCAAACTCAAGGGCACCTACATCAAGATCGGCCAAATGTTGGCACTTTTTGGCGAGCAGTTTTTGCCGCGGGTATTGGTGAATGCTCTGCGCGATTTGTCCGACCAAACCGAGCCGCTGCACTGGGATGCGCTTGAATCCTCAGTGCGCGACAGCTTGGGTGAGCGCTACGCGGAGCTGGATATCGATCCGCAGGCAATAGCGGCGGCGTCGCTGGCGCAGGTGCACCTCGCCAGAATTCGCGCCAGTGGTGAATGGATCTGCCTGAAGCTGCAGTATCCGGGGCTGGCGCAGGTGATTGACTCGGATTTTGACGCGGTGGTACGCATGCTGTTGCTCGCGCGTTGGGTGAAGACGGGGCGGGAATTGGACGATTGGCTGGAGTCCATGCGTGTCCATCTGCACAACGAGATTGATTATCGGCGGGAAGCGTCGTACACGGTGAAAATGAGTGCTTTGGTGGCCAGGGTGCGCGACGTTCCGGTCAGTTACCACGTGCCTGAGTTGTACCCGCAGTACAGCACTGACTCCGTATTGGCTATGGAGTATATCGAGGGGTTCTCGGTGGCGGATCCGGACATCGCAAAGCTGTCCCTTGAGCGCCGCAACGCACTGGCCAAGGGTATGCTGGAGCTGTTTTTTTATGAGCTGTACGAATGGGGCCTGTTGCAAACAGATCCTAATTTTGGCAACTACCTGCTGCGCGTGGATGACCGACGCAAGAGAGTGGCACAGGATGAATTAGTGCTGCTGGATTTTGGCTCTGTACTGGAGTGTCCGGATGACTTTCTTCTCCATCTGCGCCGTACTATCGATGCAGGCCTGCGACAGAATATGCCCGAATTGGTGGACGGATTGATCGGACTGGGCTGCCTGCAACCCGATGCCAGCGAAGAGGGGCGAAAGTTATTTGGCCAATTTTGCCAGCACCTGCTAGAGCCGCTGCGGCCGCCGGAACGCCTGCCGCCGCAATACCTCAACGACAAAGGCGAATACTGTTGGGGCAGATCCCTGCTGATGCGTCGGGCGGGCGCGCTGGCGGCGCAATCGGCTGTCAATCGGCACTTCACCACGCCCTCCCGAGATTTCGCGCTGATTGCACGAAAGCTGACGGGGGTTTTCAATTTTATCGTGGCACTGGATGCCCAGTTCAATGCACATGAACTGGTTGAGTCCCATATCCGTCGTTGGCGGGAAAGAGAGCGACGTGGCACGAAAAAATAAAGACAAGGACGATAACTCCCGCGCTATCCCAACCTCACGGGCGGGGCGTTTTGCGCGCATGGCACGTATGGCCGGCGGTGTCGCGGGGGGCATGTTAGCGGAGGGCTCGCGTCAGTTGCGAGCGGGTAAGCGTCCCAAGGCGAGGGATATGCTGCTGACACCGGGCAATGCGCGGCGTGTGGCGGAACAGCTGTCCACCATGCGTGGCGCGGCGATGAAGGTCGGACAGATTCTCTCTATGGATACCGGCGAGTTCCTGCCGCGCGAGCTGGCGGATATTCTGGCGCGGTTGCGTGATGATGCCCGCTACATGCCGGCGGAGCAGTTGCACGCGGTGATGCGTGAAGCCTACGGCCCGGACTGGGAGACTTTGTTTTACGGCTTTGAAACCAAGCCACTGGCGGCGGCTTCCATTGGCCAGGTTCACAAGACGATCTCCCCTGACGGTCGCGAGATCGTGTTAAAGGTGCAATACCCGGGTGTCGCGGACAGCATTGATAGCGATGTCGACAATATTGCCGGTCTGTTGCGACTGTCGGGCTTGCTGCCGGCTGGTCTCGATATCCAGCCTTTGTTGGATGACGCTAAATGCCAGCTGAAGGATGAGGCGGATTACCTTAAGGAGGCTAAGTTTCTCCAGGCTTTTGGTGATTTTCTTCGCGAGGATGAACGGTTTTTACTACCTGAAGTATTGCCGGAGCTAACTCACCACAACGTGCTGGCGATGACCTACACCAGCGGCAGCTCTATTGAATCTATCATCGACCTGCCACAGGCGGAGCGTGATCGAGTGATGAGCGCACTGATGGAACTGATGTTACTGGAACTGTTCGAACTCAGGATGGTGCAGACCGACCCCAATTTTGCCAATTACCAATACCGCCGTCAGACCGGTCAGATTGTGTTGTTGGACTTTGGTGCCACACGCCGCTTCAAGGCGAGTTTCGTCAATAACTACAAGAAACTCGCACGCACGGCGATCGCCGGAGACAAGGCCAAAGTTGCCGTCGCAGCTGAGCGTCTGGGTTTTGCCATGGGTGAACCGGACACGGAATACCGCGAGTTGGTACTAGAGGTATTGATGCTCGTACTGGAACCGCTGCGCACCGATGTGGCCTACGATTTCGCCCGCTCCAGTATGGCGCGCGATCTGTCGACGCTGGCAGAAGACGTAAGGGGCTACCGGGACTTCTGGCAAGCCCCGCCGATAGACGCGGTCTATTTCCACCGCAAGGTGGCGGGCATGTATTTGCTCGCCACCCGCCTGAAAGCCAGGGTCAACGTGCATCAACTCGTGCAGCGCTGGCTCGCCTGAGTCTACGCGTCCATCATTTGGCCTGCGCTCTCTTGCGTGGCTTTTTGACCGGCAGCGCGGCTGCGCGTAATTCTTCAAATGCCTCCTGCAGACAGGCGGCGTAAAACGCAGGGTCAGGCAACATATCCCGGCACGCCGTGAATGACAGGCTAACAGTTCCCTTTTTATCCTGAACCGAGCTGTACACGATGTGGAACAGACCGACGTTGGGTAGCAGCGGGCCAAGGCTGATGGAGTCAATCAGCTCGGCGCCACACATGTAGAGCTGAAACGGAGCGCCAGGTACATTGGTGACAATGGTGTTGAACACCGTGCTGGCCTCGGCTAGTCCGGTGGCACTCGCCGTGCGGATGGCCAGTGACAGTACATTACCTGGCATTACATCGGTGAGGTCCACGGCAAACCGCGGCCCCAGGGCTTCGGCATAGGCTTTGGCAGATTGTGTCTCCTCATGCACTGCGGTCAGTCGTTCGCAGGGATCGACAATATCGGTGCGCAGCGCCACGTTCATAAAGCCCACCATATTGCCACCAGCGGCGCGCTCCTTGGCGGAGCGCACATCGATGGGGCAGCCAGTGACCAGTGATTGGGTGGGCAGTTCGCCCTTGCTGTCCAGATATTTGCGCAGGCCGCCCGCAACGATGGTCAACATCACATCATTGACCGTGGTGCCTGGCTGCGTGTTCTTTATCGATCGTATTTCTTCGAAGTCAAACTGGCGTGCCTCAACCACGCGGTGTCTCGAAATCTTGCCCTGAAAACGTGTTTTCGGCTTGTCCTCCAGATTGTGAAAATGCTTCTCCTGTTTGCCCTTACGCAGTCGCATGAATGTGGGGCCGGCCCCTTTTATCATATCGATGACCTGGCCGGGTTTACGCCAGGCGTCCAGGTAGGCTTTACCCAGCATTCTGGGCATCGAGAGGCGTTCCACAATCCACGGCGGAGCCTCGCCCACGTCTCGGGTGTCCGGTGTGAGATCGTGCACAATATTCATGAACTGGGTGCCGGTGGCGCCGTCCATAGCGCAGTGGTGAACCTTCAGCAGCAGGGCGAAACATCCCGGTGGGTAGCCCTCGATATTGTTGAGTCCCTCAATCACGTAGATTTCCCACATCGGCTTGTCGCGGCGCAGTGGCTGGGAGTGAATGCGCGCTGTCAGAATGCACAGCTGGCGCCAGTCGCCGGGCTTGGGCAGGGCGATGTGGCGTACATGGTATTCCATGTCAAAGTCCGGGTCTTCGACCCAGTAGGGGCGCCCCAGATTATAGGGTACAAAGGCCAGTTTACGCCGGAAAATGGGGGAGAGATGGACGCGACTTTGCAGCATGTCGAGGATTTGTTTGAAGCGCACTTTGCCGTCAGGCACGGTGGATTGATCGTAGACGCTGACGCCGCCAATGTGCTGCGGCAGACCGTCCAGCTCGGCGTGCAAAAACATCGCGTCTTGCCCGGATAACTGTTGCATACACCTTTCTCGCTATCTGATTATTGTTGTCTCCAGCATACTTGCATCAATTCTGGCGTCAACTGATCTGTAGGCTGGATAGGGTCTATACCGCTAACCGCCCGACTCAGTTCAGTTGCTTCAAATACTGGGTGTAGGTTGTGGGTGAGAAGGGTCTGCCCAGGAAATCTTCCACCAGACTTGCTGCGGGTTTGCTGCCGGCCGGGGCGAGCACCTTCTCTCTGTAGGCTTGTGCGGTGGCTGTGTCGCGCAGACCGCTGCGCTGGAAACGGCTGAACAGGTCCAGCGATATGGCCTGCGACCACTGGTACGTGTAGTAGTTGGAAGAGTAGCCGTTGAGGTGTCGAAAGTTGTTATAGAAGTGTGTGTCCTGAACATAGGGGTAGGGTGAGTGCCGCGCTTGCAATTCCATCAGCAGGGGCAGTAGCTCGAAACTTTCGGGGTCGAGATGGTGGTAACTCAGAGCAAGGTTGGCGTAGAAAATTTGTGCTGCTGTATTGGCCGCTTCACCAAAATGTCGCGCCGCGTTCATTTTTTCTACCAATTCCGGGGAGATGGTTCGGCCATTTTCATCGATCGCGAATTCGCGCAGTGTGTCGTAGTTCCACACCCATTGTTCGAGCATTTGTGAAGGCGCCTCCACGAAATCCCTTTCCATCGTCATGCCTGAGATATCGAACCATTGTTGGGTGCCGGAAAACATGTTGTGCAACAGGTGCCCGAACTCGTGCAAAAAGGATTCGACCTGTTTGTGTTCCATCAGGCCTTGAGGGAAATTAGTGGCCATTCCTGACAGGGGTATTTGTCTATCCTTCAGTCCCACGCGCAGCGTCCAGTGCGCAGCATGTCCGTATTTATTGTCCCGCGGGTGCATGTCGAGGTAGAAACGGCCAATGGACTTGCCCTGTTCGCGAATCTCCCAGGCGGTGACATCGGGATGCCAGGTCGCGGTGTGCCACGGCACAATCTGTACGCCAAACAAGTCCTCGGTGAGTTGGAAAATACCGGCTTGCACCCTGTCGAAGTGAAAGTAGGTGCGAATCTCGCGGGCGTCCAGTGCGAAGTCTTGCTGTTGCACGAGATTTTCGAGCCATTGCACGTCCCACGCGTGTACCTGTTGAGCTTTTGAATCCGTTTCGCGCTGCCTTGCTAGTAGCGAGGCGATATCCCGCGCGACGGGCTTTTGCACTGCTGTTTCCAGTTGCGCGAGGAAGCGCTGCACCGTTTGTGGATCGGCTGCCATGAGACCGTCCATTGCCATGGCCGCGTGACTTTCGTACCCCAGCAGTACAGCGAGTTCGTGTCGCCGTGTTATGAGGGTCTTGAGGATCTTGCTATTTGCGGGGGTGGCGACATTTTTGGCGGCGCTGAAAAGGCGAAAGCGCAAATCCCTGTCGGCACCGTACCGCATGATGGGCAGGTAGTCTGGATAGTCCGTTGAGATTTGTATGACACCGTTGTCATCGGCCGGATGTGAATCCAGAAAGTCCTGAGGCAATCCCGCCAACTGGGCTGGTGTGGTATTGACGTAGCGATTGTCCAGACGAATGTTTTTCTCAAAGGCACTTCCCAGCCGGGTTATTTCAGCCATCAGTGAGCGCACTTTGTCGCGGGTCGCCTGGTCCCTGTCGACGCCCGCCTGTCGAAACGCCCTGAGTTTTTTCTCGACCATAAAGCGCTCTGACTCACTGGCGTCAGTCAGGTCGATCGCGGCAACTCTTTGGTAAAAGGCCGGAGACAGGCTTACAGCGACGATAAAATCGGTGTAGCGGGTGATGCACTGCTCGGCAGCTGTCTGCACGTGTGGGTCAGGGTGGACGGCTTTCATGTACCAGACATGCTGGATCGGTTGCAGGTCGATTATCATAGCGTCGTAGGCGCCATACACCGAGTACAGGGTGGCGGGTTCAGTGTCGTGTTCGATGGCTGTGAGGTCCGCGTGTGCCTTAGCCAGTGCGCTGTGGCACAGGGCCGTCAATTGTGCGCCGGACAGCGTGAAGTCCCAGCCGTCGCGCGCGTTGGAAGTGGTGGTGCTGGCAGAGACGGTACCACCAAGGGCGAGACAAAAAGCAATGGCCAGGTGCATGCCAGGCCTGATTATTTCCAATGAGCCACCCTCAGTTGTAAAAGACACCTATTCTACCCCAATAAAAAAGCACTGCCCGCCCCATGGATTGGAGCGGGCAGTGCTGGTGAGTCCCGTGTTAGCTTATCGGAACGATCCGGGCGTTTTCGCTGGCCGCTTCCTTGCGAATGCGAGCGATCAACGGGATCAACACCACCGCTATCACCGGTGTAAAGATGGCCAGCAGTGTCAGCAGGGTCGAGGTCACGCCAAACCTGTCCAGCGCATACCCCAGTAATGGCCCGGTACCGATGAAAATTGCCCTCACCGCCAGGCTTACTAATGAATTCACGGTGGCGCGGAAATGTCCCGGCACCCGTCGATTCAAGGCCTCATAGAACAGGCTCATGCCGAGTCCCCTGGAGATCTGCAGCGCAAAGCCGAACATTACGCCGATCCACCCGGCGCCCAGCGCCATCCCGAGCAACCCCAGTAGCGGCAGCGCGCCAATGAGCAGCAACACCCGGTGTGTACCCAGACGTTGCTCCAGCGCACCGGCGAAGTTGGCCGATACGCTTACCGTGAGCGCAAACGCCGCCCAGATATAACCGTTCCACTCGATGGGTACACCCTGAAACTCCCAGTATTTCTGGTAGATCCAGAACACGTAGACCGCCAACAAGCCGAATGCAGCGATCGCGAAAGCCGTCCACAACACTACGGGTTTACCGAACAGCAGCAACTCCATGATAGAGCGCGCATTGCCGCGGTGGTTGATCTCAATCACCGGCTTGGGTACTTCTACCAGCGCAATCGCGAGCAGTAACGGCATCAATCCTATAATCGCCTGTGCAATAACGACAGCATTCAGCGACCACAGCAGTAACAAGCTGGCCACGATACCGGCGATGCCGGAGGCGGCTGCTTCGATGGAAATCAGTCGGCTCAGTGATTTGCTGGCACCGGCACCACCCTCTGCTCCCTGTTCCTGTAAATACACTTCTGTATCGTACAAGAGTGCGAGATCGGCTCCGGATATAAGACTGAAGCCCAGCCCGAGGATGATTTCATAGATTAGAAAATCGACAAAGCTGTCTGCGCGCAACAGGCACAGGAATCCAATCGCGAAGAACGCGGCCCCCAGTAGAATGGCGCGACGTCGTCCCCATATGTCGGCGATGTATCCCGAGGGGACTTCAAATAACGCAATGGTCAGCGCAAAAATTGCCTGAGTCTGCAGTACCTGATTCATGGACAGGTCGTGACCCTGCAGCAGCGGCACGAATACGGGGTTAATCACCATGAAGCTGTTAAAGAATCCCAGCAGGTAGATGTTGCGAATGTTGTTGTGCAGTGACCTGTTCACTTTCCTTGTCCCTATGTGTCCGGGACCCTGAAGGCGGAGGCAGTTCTTACGAGAATAAAAAAAGGCCTCCGGAATCAGGGTTCTCGGAGGCCTTTTTTAAAGAGTAATTACTTCAAGTGCTTCCAAAAACCTCACAGTCTGCCCACAGGCAGGCCGCCGGCATCACGACGATTGAGTCGTGGCGCTTATAGCTGCTTGCCTGTGTGAATGCGGTTTTCATGGGGTTCACTGTGAAGCCAAAAAATTATCTGCCGGATGGCAGGCGCGAATAATGCGCTTGCTTTTAGAGCGCGTCAATCAAAGCGTGAGAAACGCGAAATAGTTCACAGCTATTCCAGTCGACGAAAGGCAGGTGGAATAAAGCCTGGTTGCAATGCCTTCAGCGGGTGCGATGCGGTCACTTGCCCCATAAACGGCGGATGAATGGAGTAGCCCAGCAGTGACTGGATTTTTGCTGACATGAGCGCAACCTCAGACGGTGGTATGGCCAGAAAGAAGTTTTCCTGAGGCCTCGCCCATGGCTGGCAGTACTGATTGGAAAAGGCCCGCCGTGTGTCAGTGCTGTTATTGGCGCCGCCGCGGTGCAGCAGCGTCCCTGCGAATACGAGACAGGTACCCGCAGGGATCTCTATGGAGATCCCCTGGCCTGCCAGTTTCGCTGCGAACTGTGGCTCAGCTTCATGCTCTCCCAGACGATAGTGACCCGCGATGCGCTCGTCATCCCACAGGTGGCTGCCGGGAATGATCTCGGTGCCGCCATTCTCTGCGGTGAATGCCTCTACCGCTACTATCGTCGAGAGACTGATCATCGGGCGAGGGCGGGGAATTGAGTAGAAGGTGTCGTCCGTGTGCCAGGGCTGCGGTGTTTCCTGTGGGCCGATGACAATCGCCTGGCTGGCGGTGAGCAGGTAGTTGGGCATGAACAATGCGTCACACAGGGCCATGATGCGTGCATCCTCGGCAATATCCTGGAAGACGCGGTGCCTGGCAACAAGTGTATAGATTCGCTCGGTGTGGCTGCCCTCGAAATTGTTACGCCCTTGATAACCGCCCAATAGTTTGTCGTAGAGCGTATTGACTGCTTCGAGCTGCTGCCGGTTGAGAAAGTCGGGAATAAGTGCGTACCCATACTCTTGAATGTGCCGCAGGGTCTCTGTCTGGTCCGGGGTCGACATAGTGTGCTCTGCCATTTGCGTAGTGGGCTACAGGCTACACTATCCCTTCATTTACGTGCAGTCTGGACGTGCACCTGTTGCCGTCATACGGGGCGTTGGCAGGCAACAATGTCAGGGGGCTCCCCAACTGGCTTTTTTCGCGCTATCCTCCATTGTCTTGCAGGGGCACTTACACAGGAGAAAACCGATGTTAAAACGTTTGGTAAATGTGATTTTGTTGAGCATGGTGATCGTGGCTCCCGTCTCCCGCGCGGACGAGCTGGCGGATGCGGCCCAGACGCTGTGTGAAAAAGTGAAGTCCTGTGCGATTGCCCAAATGGAAGGGCAGGAACTCACGCCTGAGACACGCCAGATGATGCAACCGATGCTGGATAGTATGTGTACGCAAGTTCGGGGTAAAGTCGGTGAAGTGCCCACTGGCCACCCGCTATACGACCCTGCTGTCGCCTGTATGCAAAGCATGAACTCACTGACCTGCGAGAATATGCAGGACGCTGGGGACATGGTAACGCCCGCGTGTGAGGAGTATGAAAATCTGGTGCGTGAATCGGGCGCGGACGCGTAAATAAAACGAATAATAATGGTACAACTATGCGAAATATAATTACTTCACTGCTGTATTCAAGTGTGTTGGTATTGTCGATATCTGGCTGTAGTAATAGCAATGACAGTAATAAAAACGCTGTTACCGATGCGCCCGTGGTCGTCCCCCCTGACGAAAATTCGGTGTTTGCAGTGGCCAATGGCTGCTATTCAATCTCACCGGATGGCGGTGAAAGTGCATTTTTGACACCCGAGTTTGTGGATGGTGAGCCCGGCCCCGATGAGGTCGCGGCAACCCGCTCATTGCTGGATGTTACCCCCGCTGCCAGTCGATTTTTGTTCAGGCCCTCTGACCTGGGCAAATACCTGCTGTATGACCAACGCAAAAGCTACCTGACATCGGACGGTCAATATCTGCGTTCGCAGGCGTTTCTCGCGTCGGATATCAGCGAGGTTGACGGTAAAGTGGTGGTTGAGGATCACAAGCAATCCGAGGGTGAGTGGCAGTTGCTGGCGGCACCGGATGGCAAGTTCATGTTGCAACATATTCAGTCAGGCACCTATATCGGCGCCGATGGTGCGATGGTAGCTGAGGCCGATGCGGCTATTCTATCGCTGGAGGAACAGGCCGATTGTGCCGTTTTTCCGGAGCTGTCTGTTGATGCCACTGGCGACGTGAGCGTCACGGAGTTTGAAGATGGCTCACTGTTTGGATTTGTAGAAGAGCACTCCCACCTGTTCACCAATCTGGGATTCGGCGGTGGTGGTGTTTTTCACGGTGCGCCGTTCCACCCGCTGGGTGTAGAGCACGCGCTGCCCAGTTGCGAGCTGAATCACGGTGTGGATGGGCGCAAGGATTTCATGGGCGCTACCTTTAACGAGGGCGTGGGTGATTTCAACGATCTGCTGCCCGCTGTTGCAGTCGGGCAACTGCCGCAGAAAGACCACGATACAGACGGCTACCCGACGTTCACCTCCTGGCCGGCTGCTCCGCACAGCGCCACGCACCAGGTGCAGTATTACAAGTGGCTGGAGCGCGCCTACCTGTCCGGTCTGCGTTTGCTGGTGCAAGACGCTACCACCAACCAGGTGCTGTGCCAGTTGGTCACCGGCATAGGCGCCAATCCCAAACGCTACGACTGTAACGACATGATCGCGGTGGACAGAATTATCGAGGCGACTTATGCGTTGGAGCGCTACGTGGACGCACTCGCTGGTGGCCCCGGAAAAGGCTGGTTCCGTATCGTGTTCAGTCCCGCCGAGGCGCGTGAGCAAATCAAGGCCGGCAAGCTGGCAGTCGTGCTGGGCATAGAAACCTCCGATTTGTTCGATTGCTTTCTGGTACCGTTTGGTGAATTTAGCAAGTGTACTGAGGATGACGTGGTGGCCAAGCTGGATGATTACCACGCGAGGGGTGTTCGCGTGCTTTTTCCGGTACACAAATTCGACAATGCCTTTTCTGCGGGCGATGGTGACAGGCGGGTGAGCGATGTCGGTAACTTTGGACACACCGGGCATTATTCCAACTTCGTATTGTGCCCGCCGGAGTTGCTCACGTTTCCCGGTGGTTTCGACGATGGTGGACTGAGCTTTGCCAATCTCAATCAACCGCGTGCGGTGTACGATTCGCCACCGCCGTTTGACGTGAGTGGTTTTGACACAAATCCCATCGGTGTCCTGCTGCCGAATCTCAGTCTGCTGGGCGGAGGGCCGCTGGTAGGGGAGTACTGTCAGAATCACGGTCTGACCGACCTGGGAGAATTCCTGATGGCCGAGATGATGAAGCGCGGCATGATTATTGAAGTCGATCACATGCCTAGAAAAAGCTATAAGCGTGCTTACGAGATACTCGAGGAAAACGATTATCCTGCAGTGGGAAGCCACGGTCGCAATAACAACGGGCGAATCTACAAACTGGGTGGCATGTCAAAATTTAATTTTGGCCGATGTCGCTCCGCTGATACGCCCGCCACAATGGATGATGGCTTGCAGAAACGTGTGGCGTTGATGCGCGATGTCGGCGCCTTCGAAGCGGAAGGCTTCGGGTTTGATCTCAACGGTTTCGCCGGAGCGCCGGGGCCACGGTTGGGTGACGACAGTGGATGTTCTGAGCCGCAGACCGACCCCATTACCTATCCTTTCAAATCCTACGCTGGCGACGTGACGCTGGAGCAGCCCGTCGTGGGCGATCGCACTCTGGATTTCAATACAGAGGGTATGGTGCACCTTGGGCTGGTCGCGGAATTGATAGAAGACGTGCGCCGCGATGGGGTGACGGATGAGGAACTGGAACCGCTGTTCAAGTCTGCCGAGGGCTATATCCGGTTGTGGGAAAAGTCAGAGCGCAGGGGTGAGGAGATCCGTCAGCAATAAGCCCGATTCTTGGCGCGATTAGCATTGTGGGGTATGATTCCTGCTGAGACTCTGTGGGCTCAAATTCTGTGCTCCCCCCTGCATCAATAAAAATAATGGTATAACTATGCGAGTTTTGCGCTCCCGGTTTGTTTGTCTGGTTCTTCTGGCGCTGCCGATGATCGGCTGCAGTAACGGAAACAATAACAATCACTACAACGACATTATTGAGACTCCGGCACCTGTTGCACCGAATGAGCAATCGGTGTTTGCGGCAGCTAATGGATGTTTTGCGATTTCCCCCGATGGCGGTGAGAGTTATCTTGCGGCAAATACGGTAGCCGCAGCGGGTACGTTTGGCCCTGATGCGAAAACCACCGCCGAGGCGGCCCGGTTTCTGCTGCGGCCTTCCGATCTGGGGAAATACCTGTTGTATGATGCGGAACGGGGCTACCTGGTGTCCGATGGCCAGTCATTACTGCGTCAGACATCGCTTGCGTTCGACATAACGGAAGTCGATGGCAACGTTGAGATAGAGAGCAATATGCAATCCGAGGGCGAGTGGCAGTTGCTGGCTGCGCCCGATGCTCAATTCATGTTGCAGCACATTAAATCGGGCAATTATATCGGTGTCGACGGCACCATGGTGGCAGAATCAGAGGCTTCTGCTCTCACCTTTGTCGCGCAGGAAACCTGTGCGACATTTCCCGAGTTATCGCTGGATGCAACCGGCGAGGTCGCCGTCACTGAATTTGAAGACGGCTCGGTATTCGGCTTTGTGGAAACCCACTCGCATCTGTTTACCAATCTTGCGTTTGGCGGCGGCGGTGTCTTTCACGGTGCGCCTTTCCATCCACTGGGCGTGGAGCATGCGCTACACGACTGCGATCTGACCCACGGTTTCGAAGGCCGCAAGGATGTGATGGGCGCGGGCTTTGCCGGTGGCGATATCAACGCGCTTCTGCCAGCACTGCTCTCCGGCGAACTGGCGGAAAAAAACCATGACACCGAGGGCTACCCGACGTTTACAGACTGGCCCAATGGCCCCTCCAGTGCCACCCACCAGACGCAGTATTACAAATGGCTGGAGCGCGCGTACTTGTCCGGCCTGCGCCTGCTGGTGCAGCACGCGACGACCAACGAGTTCCTGTGCCAACTGACGGCGGGTATTGGCGCTCAGGCAAAGCGCCATGATTGCAATGACATGGTCAATGTCGATGCCATTCTGGATGCTACTTTCGCGATGGAGCGTTACATTGACGCCCTGTCGGGTGGTCCGGGCGAAGGTTGGTTCCGCATCGTGTACAGCCCTGAAGAGGCGCGCGAGGAAATTATCGCGGGCAATCTCGCTGTCGTTCTCGGGATTGAGACGTCTGTTCTGTTCGACTGTTATCTGGTGCCGCCTGCAGGGTTCAGCAAATGTACTGAGGAAGATGTGATTGCCAAGCTGGACGAATACCACGACAAGGGTGTTCGCGTGTTATTTCCGGTGCATAAATACGATAACGGATTCTCCGCCGGCGATGGCCATCGCGGCATCATCGATATCGGCAACTTTGGTCACACCGGGCACTACAACAACTACATAGAATGTCCCGCCGAGCTGCTTACCTTTCCCGGTGGTTTTGATCAGGGAGCAGTGGCATTCTCAGGTCTCAACAAACCTCGTGATGTGTATGACTCGACGCCACCGGAGGATACCAGCGGTTTTGAGGAGAACGTTGTAGGCACGCTGCTTCCCTATTTAGACCTTATCACCAGTGGGCCACTGGCCGGTGAGTACTGTCAGAAACACGGGATGACTGATCTGGGTGAATTCCTGATGGCGCAAATGATGAAGCGCGGCATGATTATCGAAGTCGACCACATGCCTAGAAAAAGCTATAAGCGCGCCTACGAAATTCTCGAAGAGAATGATTATCCCGCGATGGGAACGCACGGCCGCAATAATAATGGCAGGCTCTACAAGTTGGGCGGTATGTCCAAATTCAATTTTGGTCGCTGCCGTGCTGCCGATACCATTGCCACTATGGACAATGGCTTTCAGGACCGTATCCAGTTGATGCGGGATATGGGCGCATTCCCTGCCGAAGGCTTTGGCTTTGATCTCAACGGGTTCGCCGGTGCGCCCGGCCCTCGCTTTGGTGAGAATGCCGGCTGCTCCAGTGCGCAAACGGACGAGGGTATTACCTATCCCTTTAAATCCTACGCTGGTGATGTCACGCTACAGCAACCGGTAGTGGGCGATCGCATGCTGGACTTCAACACCGAGGGCATGGTGCATCTGGGTCTGGTTGCCGAACTGATTGAAGACGTACGCCGCGATGGCGCGACTGACGAGGAGTTGGAACCCCTGTTCAAATCGGCCGAAGGTTACCTCAGAGTGTGGGAAAAATCAGAGCGCCGCGCGGCAGAGTTGGGACAGCAGTTACCGTAGTAAGCGCGTACACCGGTTGGTACCTCTTGTGCCAACCGCTTCTTCCAATCAGTACTCGGTGAGTACTTTTCCTGCAATCGGGCCCTTGCGGTCAAGGTTCGTGAGCTGACGCTGGCTTGCGCAAGCGCATAAACAAACAGTATTGCCTGTTTTGTTTATGGGTAATATCCCCTACACTCCAAAACCTATGAACAACAAGTCACCCAACCCTCAGCTCAGTGCCATGGCTTGTCCCGTGAAATTGGCCGATGTAGATTTATTCGGTCCCGGCGCGCAGGAGCACTGGTACGAGGCGTATCCAATACTGCATCGTGAGGCGCCGGTACTGGTGTTGCACGGGCAGGGCCCTGACGGCGCAAGCGACGCATTCGTGCTGAACTGTTACGAGGATATCGAGCGTGTGGTCAAAGAACCCCTGCGGTTCACGCCGGTGATGTCGCAACTGGTGGTGGGTTTGCAGGCGGCGTTGGATCAGGGAGAGGTGCCTCCGCAGGATGCCTCGCGTTTCGATCTGGCACTGGATTCGGTGCGTACCCTGCGACCGAGCATGGCGTTGTGGCGAGCGCATCGGCAGGAGCTGACAGACCCCTGGGTGGGCCCTGGTGCCAAGCGCCACACGCAGATGATTACCGAAGTCACAGACACCTTGATCGATCGCTGGATTGACCGTGATGATGGTGATGGCAGGGGCACGGTGGAATTTGTTGATGAGTTTGCGCGGCCGCTGCCACAGATCGTGATGAGTCGGGTGCTGGGCTTTCCGCCTGAGGATGTACCCAGCCTGGCGGCCTGGGGCTCTGCCCAGGTGATGCAGTACGTCTATGGTCGCGGCCATCTCAACCAGTTGAGTGAGGAGGACACGCTCCTGCAGGCTCAGGGGCTGGAGGGTTTCGCCGACTATCTGGCCGACCAGGTGGCCAGCAAACGCCGCCAGCCACAGGACGATATGATCAGCGCACTGACGCAGATACGTTACCATGCGCTGGGTCGCAAGCTTAGCGATGAAGAAGTCTACGGCATTGTCTACTTTATGGTGCTGGGTGGTCTGGAAACGACGCAGTACGCGCTGGCGGAGGCGGCACAGTTACTCTGTGAACAGCCCGGGCTGTTTGATACGCTCAGGGCGACCCCGCAAAAAATACGCGCTTTTACCGAAGAGGCCATGCGTCTGCGAGCGCCTACCCAGGGTCTGTCGACCCGAGTCACCACGCGTGAGGAGCACTTCCAGGGTGTGCGGTTGCCGGCCGGTTCCACCCTGCATCTGCGTTTTGGCGCGGGCAATGTCGATCCCCGGCAGTACGCCTGCCCTTACCAGCTCGACCTGGAGCGCAAAGCAGTTGGCAATCACCTGACTTTCTCGCAGGGTCCGCGGACTTGTCCGGGTGCGGGCATTTCCAGGTTGGAACAGACTATCGCCTGGCAGTGTTTGTGTGCGCGGCTTGACGGCCTGGAATATGCGCCGGGCAACACATTTGAACACCAGCCGGGCATTATGTTGGGCACCCTGGCACTCAAATTGCGCTTTGCGCGCGCGTCCTGATGCAGCGGGAGGTACAGCAACCACTATGAGTAGTCTACTGGCGAAGATTCAGGTACATCCGGGTAAGGAAGCGGAGTTCGAGGATGTGATGGCGTACATGTATCGACAAACACACGGCTCGGAGGAGGGTGTGTTGCGCTATGAATACTGGCGTGGACAAGAGCCGGGTTTCTATTATTGCCTGTTGTCCTTTCGCGATGCGGTGACGTTCTGGCGACACCAGGCGAGCGACCATCACGAGGGCGAAATGCAGCGCTTTGGCGACTGCATTGCAGATCTGGAGCTGGAAGTGATCGACCCGGTGCAGCAGGCCTCTCCTCTGCCGCCCACCTGCGGCGGCAACCTTGCGCCGGATGAGCCGCTAGCGGTGCAAGCGCAAGCACAGCGCTTTCCGATTACCGAGGCAGATTGGTGGCGCCCACTGCGAGACCCCGTCTAGGGATCTTTCACGCGGCGGTCGCAGGCCGAGGGCAAGGCCGCCTGACTTATTCCCCGAAGGTGTCGGTATCCACCCGAAAAATCTCAAAGGGAATATCCAGTGGCCTCATCAGTACAAAGTTTACGACATCGCTCTTGATGACATAGAGTTCAGATTCGGCCACCGTTGCCGTGGACAGGCCGCTCTGCTGGGCGACGTTCACCACTTCGCCCGCTGTGAAATCCTGATTCAGGCGCACGCGACTGACAGTGTTGTTGGAGATGGCATAGATATCGCCCTCCAGTAATACCAGGCCATCCGGCGCCGGTAGGGAATCGCCGCTCAATGTGATGGGAGCGATGGAGGCCGCATCCGGCAGGCTGACGCGGAGCAGGGCTGCGGGAACGAATCTGCCGACAATCAGGGCAGTGCCGTCGGGACTAAACGCGATACCGTTTAGTCCAAGGCCAGCACCGGTTATGTCGGCAAATAGCGGATCGGTGGCGAACACAGTGCCGAGACCCGTGGCCGGATCGAGCCGATAGAGATAGGGGTTGGCGGGGTCGGTGACATAAGCGACCCCCGAGTTGTCCAGCACCAGATCATTGCAGGAGGCATTAGCGGTTATGGTGCCCAGGAAAAATTCCATGGACAGCGCGGCGGTCTCGAGGTCGAACATCCAGACCCGGCTGTCTCCGCCGTCGACACTCTGTGCACAGGTCCACAGGCGTCTGCGCTCGGCATCGACTTTTACGCCTCCGACCAGTGCCCGATTATCGGCCTCGTGAAAAACGGACTCGCTGCCGTCAGCGTCAATACGAACAATCCCGCCACCCTGTAAACTGGTGGCGTAGAACGCGCGCTCTTGCGGGTCAAACGCGACACCCTCTGGCACACTGTCGGGGCTGCTCAGTTCATAGCGCTCTGATAGCGGTGTCAGCGCAGCTCTGGAATCATTGGCGTCGTTGGAATCGCTGCAGGCGGCGGTTATTGTCACAGTGGCGACGATGAGGGTTGCGATCTTTCGCATGGCGATTTATGTCCTGTTTTACTTATAGTTGTTCGATACTGAATAACGCAGGGGCGATGCTGTCAAGCGTTTCATTGCTCCGGGGGTGCTAGCGGGCTGTCGGCAGCGCAATCATCACGTCATAGCCCCAGGCCGTAATCGTATCCTGCTGCTGTAAGAATATTTCATTGATCGCGGCGAGGTCGGCCGTGGAGAGTGCCGCAATTTTCTTGCTATTCAGATCAGTAATGGGGCGGGTGAGTGTGCCGTCAATGGAGTGGATTTCAAAGCTGGCCGCGGGGTCCATGTCATCCAGTTCAGGCATAAAAGCCGCCAGTTGTGTGCAAGCCGCGACTGGATCCTGTACCAGCGATTCATACGTCATCACCAGCGCACCATCCAGTTCCTGCGCGTTTTTTAGCTGCGCGCGCAAGCACATCATGGAAAAGTTTGCCGCGCGCGAGGCTGTCCAGTTGTTGTGCCGCATCAATCCCTCAGCGTGTGCATAGGGGTTCCTGACCATGACAATGAAACGCACTGGGTGAAAATGCGCCAGAATTTCCCGCGTGCGAATCAGGTTGGGTGGGCTTTTCTCCAGCAACACGGGTTTGCTCTTATCCCAGTAACTCTGCCACACCTTTTTGATATCAGGCCAGGGTAATGCGCGGTCGGCTTTCCACGGCCTGTCGCGCATGATGTCTTTCAGCTCGGGCAGGAATTGTCCTTCCTGTGGCAGTGATGACACATTCGCGGAGGTGGACAATAATTTCCACAGCAGTGTAGAACCGCTGTAGGGGGGGCAGAGCACGAACAGGTAGGACGACATCGGGAATCGTTGCGCCATCGGTGAATTGAGCGAGGACTTGCTATAGTCTGCACACTAGCAGAGCATGGCGTCATGTTCCAGAGTCCGGTGTATTCGGGTAATTATTTAGGGAGAAAGTTATGATAGGTGGATTCGGCATTGGTGCGATTGCATTTGTGGTCTTGGCAATCATTACGGTGCTGGCGGGTGCCAAAATAGTACCGCAGGGGTCGGCCTGGACAGTGGAACGCTTCGGGCGCTACACCAAAACCTTGAAACCCGGCTTGAACATCATCGTGCCCTATATCGACAGGATAGGGCACAAGGTGAGCATGATGGAAACAGTGTTGGATATCATCCCGCAGGATGTCATCTCCAGTGATAATGCGATGGTGACCACTGATGCAGTGTGTTTCTTTCAGGTGCAATATGCAGAGAAGGCTGCCTACGAGGTAAACGATCGTGAGCGGGCTATGCAGAATCTGGTCATGACCAACATCCGCGCGGTGATTGGCTCAATGGAACTGGATGCGATGCTGTCCAACCGCGATCGCATCAATGCCGAGCTATTACTAAAAGTCGATGAGGCTACAACCCCCTGGGGCATCAAGGTGACTCGCATAGAGATAAAGGATATCGCGCCATCGCCTGATCTGGTGGAATCCATGGCGCGACAAATGAAGGCGGAGCGCGAGAAGCGGGCCACCATTCTTGAAGCCGAAGGACATCGCGAGGCCGCAATCCAGGTGGCGGAAGGACGCAAGCAGGCACAGATTTTGGCGGCTGAGGGCGAGCTGGAAGCGGCCATGCGCGAGGCGGAAGCGCGCGAGCGGCTAGCAGAGGCGGAGGCCAAAGCCACACAGATGGTCAGTCTGGCGATCGATGAGGGCAATAGTCAGGCGATCAATTACTTTATTGCGACCAAATACACTGAGGTGCTGGGGCAACTGGCGGCTTCGTCGAACAACAAGGTCATGATGATTCCGCTTGAGGCGTCCAGCCTGATCGGTTCTCTGGGCGGCATTGCAGAGCTGGTCAAGCAGACCACTACCTCTGATGAAACCGTGGTCTGAGCGAGGGTATCGCATGGAACTCTTTGATCAATTGCATGCGTGGCAATGGTTTGTACTTGCGGTCACCCTGATTGTGCTGGAGGTCACCACGACCACAGGATTCCTGCTCGGTATTGCATTTGCCGCGCTGGCACTCGCAGGTATCTTATACGTCGTGCCCGATCTCTCGTGGGACTGGCAGTTCCTATCCTTCGGTGTGCTCTCGGTGGTGCTGACGTTGGGCTATAGAGCCTATTTCAGGTCAGTTAATAATGCGACCGATAACCCATTGCTGAATGACCGCGCCGCACAGATGATGGGCAAGTCGTTTGTGCTCGGTGTTGATCTGGATCGAAGTGGCGCAGATATGATTGGCGATACGCGTTGGACGCTGCGCAGTGCCGGGAAAATCAATAAGGGTGCCCGTGTGCGGGTCACCGGTGTTGAGGGCATGGTGCTGCTCGTGAAAGAGGATATGTAGCGCAGCGCTTCGGCGCCGCCCCATTCGCATTTATATAATTAGGAAGATGTCATGCAACAATGCCCCTTTAAAAATATCCTGGATCCTGACATCTACGTCGGTGGTGGACATCACGCAATATTTGCTGAGGTACGAGAGCAATCCGGGGGGCTTGCCTACATTGAAGATCCCATTACCGGTGTGCCCTACTGGGCGGTAATGAAACGTGAAATAGCCGATTATATCTGCAAGAACCCGCTACTTTTTTCCAGTAGCGCCAAGACGATTCTGCCGAAGGAAATACCCGAGGAGGAGGTTGCCCTGTCTCGATTGATGTTGGTCAACATGGATCCGCCAGAGCATGTCAAATATCGCCGTATAGTGCGTAACGCCTTTACCCCCAAAGCCGTGCAAGGGTATGAAGCACGCTTTCGTGAGGTGGCCAGGGAGGTCGTCGATAACGTCGTCACCAAGGGGCAGTGCGAATTTGTCACCGAAGTCGCGGCTGAATTGCCGTTGATCGCCATTTTGTCCCTGTGTGGCATTCCCATGGAAGATAAACAACAGTTTTTCGACTGGACCAACACCATGATCTTTACTGAAGACGAAGATATGAGTGGTAAGGACGGAACTGTTGCCGCGCAGGCCGCGGCGTTTGAGATGTATGCGTATGCCGCCCAGTTGGCTGAAAAGCACAAAACACAACCATTAACCGACATAGTGGGTGCCCTGCTCGATGGCACAGTGAACGACGAGAAACTGACGCCGGAAGAGTTTCAGTTGTTCTTTTTGATGTTGGTCGCAGCTGGCAATGAAAGTACACGTTCAGTTATCGCCCACGGTATGCGCCTGTTAATAGAAAATCCGGATCAGTTGGACAAACTGGTCGCCGATCCCTCGCTCATTCCATTCGCAGTTGAAGAAGTGCTGCGTTATAACCCTGCCTTTGTACAAATGCGTCGTACGGTGATGGAGGATGTCGAAGTTGAGGGCCAGCTACTGAAAGCCGGGGACAAGATGGTCCTGAACTGGCAGGCGATTAACCATGATCCACAAATTTTTGAAGATCCCGAAACGTTTGATGTGGAGCGCTTCAGACGCAACCCGGAGCTCGCCAGTCAACATCGAGCCTTTGGTAATGGCGAACACTTTTGCATCGGTGCTCATATGTCACGGCTGGAAATGCAGGTGATGTTCGAGGAGTTCGTGCCCCGTTTGAGAAATCCACAATTTGCGGGGCCGGTAGCGTATGTGCGGGACTATTTTGTGAATAGCATCAAGTCCATGCCGATTACTTTTGAAACAGTATAGCGGTGAAACCCGATGCCGTAAGTTTCTTCAGAGGAGTTCCTCACGGTGTCGGCAGCATTGAGTAATTCGTGGCCGACACCGCACCGATATTTTTACCAGCGCATCGACACGGTCATGCCGCCACCCTGACTGTCCACCCAGGGCACGAGTTGTACCTGCTGATTGATAGCGTCAGTGAAGAACCACCCGGTTGCACTGCCAATGACTGCGCCAGCGAGCACGTCGTACCAGTGATGTTTTCTGGCGCGCTCGCGTGCAACGCCGGTTAACGTGGCGACTGCGTACGCGGGAAAGCCGATTTCCCAGCCATAGCGGCGATGGAGTGTGGTTGCTGAGGCGAACGCGTCGGCGGTATGCCCGGAAGGAAAACTGTCATTGTCGCTGTTGTCCGGACGTTCCTCGTCCACCAGTGCTTTGCCCACAAGGCTGATACCGATGGCAGAACTGATACTGTAGGCCGCCTGGTAAATCCCCTCGCGGTCGTCTCGCACTACCGGGAGCAGGAGAGCCGTACCAATTAGTCCATAGGCACCAACGTCACTGATGTCTTCCCAGCTACTGTCGCTCATCGCATGGACTGGAGGAGTGGCGAGCAAGGTCAGCAGGAATATCGTGACGAACGGAGATGTTTTCATAAAAATGTCCTTCGCTGCGTGCGGAGAAACCAGACGACAATTATGCAACATAGCACATCAAGTGGAGCTGGGTGCGGTGAGTTTGCTTCGGCGAATAAGAATAGCCATAGCGATTGCCGGCAGCGCCGCAGTGATGCAGGTCGCCCACCCAGCACCCATCAAGCCCATCTGAGACGTTAGAGCGATGAACAGGAAGAGATAGATAACTGCCGTCAGTATGTGCAGGCGCAGCACTGTAGCGGCGTGACCGATGGCATAGGCGGCAGAGCGTAAGGACGCGGCAGCAAGATCAACAGAGCCTGCGAGTAGCAGCAGGGTAAGCAACCCCGCTGCACCAACAAACTCCTTGCCAAAGAACGTCTTGAGGAAAAAGTCACCGAAAAAATAGCCCACCAGCACCAGTAGTAATCCGGCACCAGCACCCATCAGCGCAGTGCGGTAAGCGATCAACTTGAAGTCATCGCTACCCTGATGCCAGCTTCGGGTCAGGTCGAGAAAGACCACTTGTCGAATCAGTGTTGCGGGTTTGGACAGCAAGCTGGAGATCTGGCGCGCCAGCCGAAAAAGCCCCGCCTCCTTTGCTCCCAAAAGGTAACCTATAAACATCAGGGAAATACGTTTGGGCACAAGATCGACATTCGATTGCCAGTAGGTTACCCAAAGAAAATTTTTCAATCCGGGAAATTCAGCCATACCGGCAAGGCTGACCATCCCTCCCTCGACGGGTTTTTCAAAGCGGCGACGGTATTCTTGTCGCCCACACCAGCTCAGGTAAACATTTTCGGTCACATAGGCGAACGCCATGACGGCTACAAAGACCGACATTGGACTATCGAACCACCATGCGAGTGCTACCCCTATAAAAGTAATGGCTGGGCCAACGGTCATCTGGCGCCCGAGGGTATCGAACTGATCAAACAGGCGGAGGATGCCAATGGCCGTATTGTTACCTGTGGCCAGCAGCACCAGACTGTAAGCAGAGAGCAGGATGATGTGATTCTGCTCCAGACCGATCAGCGAACCAATAACAGGTGCCAGAATGAATGCCAGAACAGTGGAGATGACACAGGCATAGAGGTCTATCCGGTGGCAGATACTGAGTAAGCGTTGCAGCGCGAGCGTACTATCTGTGTCGTGCAGGGGTACGCCATAATGCACTATCCCCTGAAATTGTTTGAAACTGAGCAGGCCGCGCGCCAGCAGCGCATAAGTTTCTATGAGCACCACCATGCCGAACTCGGCGGGCCCGAGCGCCCGTGCCATCAGGGCGGTAGCGCCGAATGCCATCACGGCAGCAATGCCGCGACCCCGCACCAGAAGACCGAAATTACCAATTATTCTGCGCATGGGGCTCTGTGCGCGAGGGCTGATCTCAGGTTCTCTCAAGTATGCTTCCTCTGGTACACCGACTGTTTTTCCTATGCCCCACTAAGCTTTTGGGCGCTCGCTACCGGGCTCGCCAACATGCTTGGTTAAGAAACCCGTAACCGCCTCCCGAGCTTCGGCCAATACCTGCTCAAGTGGCTGAATACTGTCAATTTCGACGATGGGTGCGCCGTTGAATTTTAGCAGTGGTGTAATCTCGATTTTTCGCTGCAGTTTTCTGCGGATGTGATCGGGCTTGCGAGCGCAGGCAGTATCCAGATCGATATTGAGCCGAATGACCAGATCGGGTCGATAGCTGGTCATCCACTCAAAGGCTTCCCGCTCATGTCGCGCCAGCCAACGTACGAAAAAACTACCCTGTACATCTTCGGACAAGACGGGGCCATCGAAGGCGTTGGGACAGTCCAGTTGGGGGAACCGATCGGTAATGACGATAAAGCCCTGGCGCCGCAAGGCCAGCATCCGGCGGAACCTCAGCATGCGTCGTACGGTAAATATTGAAGCGACTACTGCAGCGAGAATGCCTGGCGTTTTATTCTTTGCACGCGGTTCTCGGAGTGAGAACTTCTTGTGCCCAATAGAGCGCCCAATCAACTTGCCGACTAGCGGAAGACCGGTGAGCGCGCGGCCCACATTGCCTGCCTGCTTGCCAAGGTGCGCAGTTGCGGCAGGGCCATAGTCGCTAGCCCAAATAACGATATTGTCGCTTACTGTGGATTTCCCTGAGCCATCGCAACCGATAATCGCAATCATCGGTCCCAGTGAAGCGTCTTTTTCTGTCATAAAAAATCCCGTCATGGGCGGTAGCGAAGCGTATTAAACTCTCGATCAAGGCGGTGGGAAGCAAGCTCCCTGCATTGACCTCAGAGCCTCCTAAAACATAAGATGACGTCATGTCACTTCAAAAAGCCTGGCAGATACTGGCCGGACAGGAGTCTCATTCAAACTAGCACTGATACAGCCTTCATAACCGTATACTGACATAGTATAGGGTCATCGAGATTGCATCTATCCTGCAGCTTAGTATTTTATTACACCCCCGAGTTCAATGCATGAAGTTGAAGCACGACGCCAATGCGGACAACAACAAAACGGCAATTGAGGGGCCACGTTTTCCCGTAGAGCAGTGCAACAAGCTGTTTGCGGCAATACTCGTCCATGATGATATAGATCTGACCGCTGAATTGCCCGATACGATACATCTCAAATACAGCCAACATGAGCTCACTCAGTGTTATCGAATCTGCTTCCAGCTTTGGCAGGAAGGTGTCGACAGAACGCTTCTGGGCAAGATAGCGGAGGCGTTCTACTGGCATCGCTGTCTCGATCCGGCAATGCAGTCAGCTTTCAAGAACATGCGCGCCAAGTTCAAGCATTTGCGTTTCGCTTACATGACCTTTGATGCAAGTCATAGCTACCCCGATGATTTTCATCGAGTAGTGGTGAAAATGGGGAATCTACAGGATGCATACAAACATGATGACACTTACCAGATGCGCCGCTCTGCGATATTTCTTCGTCTTTTATCGATAAATTTTGCATTTGCTTTCAGTACCCGGCGCGTTAGGCGATTGCGGCCGACTACGAGTGATTCATTTCGTGATTACGTTAACAGTGAAATTCATTTTATTCGATTGAGTCTCGCCCAAGAGCACGTCACTGGTAGGGTTTTCCACGAGATGCGAAAAGTCATCAGTCGACAAGTTGCCCTCTACGACAATCTTAAAACCCTCTATCCGTCGCTCTATCACGAAAAAATGTCTCGCTATCTCAGCACTATTAATGGACTGATGGGGAGCTTGCATGACGAGTTGATAGCCAGGCATTTTGATGATTCCCAGGACTATGACGTCCATGCTTTCGAGGTGCCTGCTCAGGTCAAGCAGCGACTGATTGCCCTCACAGAAAAATACGAACGCCCTCTATAAATTTGCGAGCAAGTGAACACGATGGCGCGGATTCTCAATAAGGGAAATCTCAATAGTAGCGGTACTGCGGTTGCGCCGGTTACTGAGATGTTTACAGCATTTCGCTATGTCCAATGCTCGCAAGGCGACCACAGTCGTTGGATGGCGCTTCCTCCATCAGCGCTGCAGCTACCGTCTCGCCCAGTCGGGTGTACCCTGCGCGGTTGAAATGCGTCCAGTCACGTGGGCCGTGGATGATTTCCCGGGCCCCCAGCGCCCGCATCGAAGGTCTGGCATCAAAAAAATTGGCGCCAGAACCTAGCGTGACATCGCGTAGGCGTCTGCATATTTCATCGGACCTGGAGGCAACGTCAATGGATTTATGTATTGTTGAGCTTTTATCAGCAGGTACTTCCACTGTCACGCTGGGACCGACCAATTCGTAAGTAGAGAGCACTGAGGGCAGGTGTACGACAGTGATCTTGATGTCGGGAAGGGCCTGTCGTAGCCACATCAGTGAAACGTCAAAGACCTCAAAGGCTGCAGCGACCGATTGCTCATCTAAATCAAGGCCTGGGCCTTGGAGCGCCGCGGGCAATCCCACCACCTCAGTGCCAATCAGTGCGCGGTTAGGGGCGGGTAGTGTTTCAGTGTTATCACTATTGACGTCAGGCGGAGAAAAAAACGTCTCTTTGGCGGTCTTCATAAAAGATTTGATGCTCTTCCCAAAGTAGAGAAAACAAGGTTTTTGTCCTGGTGTCCCCCAATTTTTTTCAAGAAATTCTATCGATGAATTGCCGACACCTGCGTCGCCCGCACTGAGCCCCAGTCTTCTGTTGATAAACTCGATGTTGTCCTCGAGGTCGTTCCCCTCGTAAAAGTAGTAAACAATCTCTTGCGGTGGTAGCAAGGACGGGAAAAAGAAACACTCACCGGCTCCCAGCGCAAGCGCCGGCAACCGCACCAGACCCTCGGCACTGCTGGCGCCTCGCCGTCCGTAGCTGAGTATATTGCGCCCGGTGAGATCGTGTATCACGTCAGCGGAATGGGACGGGCTGGTGGCATCAATCTGCTGTGCTTTCCAGTCCCCAACACCTTCCGCGTACGAGTCCCCCAGCAAAGCCACATAGTCATTGCTGGAAGGGTCAGGGGCAGAAGGCTGCCGCCATAAGTTAGCCGCCATTGGGACCTGGCTGCTTAGCGCTGGCATTAAGCCGGGCGCGAAACGCAGAAATAGCGATCCGATGACGATATACGAAAATACAATTGAAATGACGAGGCTGACCAGATTGGCTAGCCAGTGCTTCCAGGAGCCTGGCGCTTTCGGGGGCGGAGCTTCACTCATTGTAGACCTTTGGATTTTCAGTAGAAATTCGTGCGCTATACCCGCGATAAATGGCTAAAGAATCGCCATAGACACAACAGTAGATGAGGATTATGTGCGGGTGTAGTGGCGCCGTATTACGGTGTTGAATATTTGTAGCCACTTTCTTCCAGAGTGCGCGTCACTGCCGCTTTGGCAGCTGTCAATACTGCGGCCAGCGGCTGTGAAGCATCAATTTCTGCAATGGTTGCCCCGCCAAAGGTTAGCTTGGGTGTGAACTCAATTTTCCTCGCAAGTGCCTCGCGACGATGGTCCGGCTTGCGTGCATGCGCTGTATCCAGATCGACATTGAGTCGAATCACAAGGTCGGGTCGATAACTGGTCATCCACTCGAAGTAGACCTGCTCGCGCTGCGCCAAGCTGTGTACGAAATTGCTGCCCTGGGCCGTGACGGACATATCGGGGCCATCGAATGCGCTGGGGAAATCCAGTTGTGGATACCTGTCGGCAATGATGATCAGACCTTGTTGTCGCAGCGCGAGCATTCGTCGAAAGCGTCGCACGCGCTTCAGGGTGAACGCATACATCACCAGTGCGGGGACCAGGTGAGGTGCTTTGTTGCTGGTCTGAAATTTACGAACGGTAGACGCTTTGCGCTCGATAAAGTGACCAAGGCGCTTGCCCACCACGGGCAGGTTGGATAGCGAGCGGCCGGTGTTGCCTTGCTGCTTGCCCAGATGCGCCGCAGCGGCAGGTCCATAGCCGGCTATCCAGCGCAGAAGCTCTTCGCTGACGGTTGATTTTCCCGATCCATCACAGCCTACAATCGCAATCAACGGTGGGAGAGTTAGTTTTCCATCTATAGTCATTGAATTTCGAAGATGTCCTAACAGTTATAGGCTGGTTCATTCCGCTTGCGCGCGTTCATAACACTGCGGCAATACCAGAGGACAGGCAGTATAAACCCCCTGATCGATCGATTTCCAACTATGGATGTCGGTTCTTGCCTGTCCGGAATCCCCCGGCAGGCAGGTGTTGGCGACTATGGGTTAGAACAGGGTACTGATAAATGGCGGAACCGTTGAGCGCCACGTAGCACTTTTTCCTAGAGCGCATGAAGCACGCATAAAATTGTGAGGAAATTCTGCCAATGTAATTAAGTTGCAATGTATTTATGAAGCGGTTTTTGACGTACACTAGTGGGCCGATACGCAGCGTTGAATACTATGCTTGAAGCGCCCCCTCTTTTGACTCCCGGTGAACAGTTGCCCTGCGTTATTGCCGTTACGGGTTGCGATGGCGCTGGGAAGTCTACCCTTAGCGAGGATTTACTCTCCCAGCTGGACCCGGGCGTACCGGTCCAATGGCTATACCTTGGGCAGTCTTCAGGAAATATTGCCAGATGGATAAAGGGCCTGCCGTTAATCGGCCCATCAATTGGCCGCTATCTGGTGCGCAAGGCCGATAAGGCTGACGACAAGAAGTCCAATGCTCCGGATACCGCGACGACGCTGGTGATCTATGTCCTTTCGCAATGGCGGGCGCACAAGTTCCGACGAATGCTCAAGCTCGGTCGCTGTGGGGCGGTGGTGATCACCGATCGCTATCCGCAGGCCGAAGTGCCCGGGTTTCATTTCGATGGGCCGGGCCTGGGTGCAGTAAATTCGGAAAGTTGGTTGGGACGCATACTGGCCAAGCGGGAGAAACGACAGTACCAGCGTATGGCAAGCCATGTTCCGGCGCTGGTTATTCGCCTCAATATCGATGCCGCCACCGCACATGAACGCAAGCCCGATCACAAGTTGAGCATTCTTCGCGATAAAGTCGCCACGATTCCCTTGCTGCACTTTAACGGTGCCAAGATCCTTGATCTGGACGGCCGAGATCCCTACGATCGGGTGCTGAAAGCGGCGTTGGGCGCAGCTAGAACTGCGATTAGGGCCCACCAGGGTTGATCATTCGCCTGATTTTAGCAGCTGTCGTGCGCGCAACATGTTAGACTGTAGCGATTTTATAACCTGTGTGTGCTATGTCTGAATTCATTAACTCAGCCGCTACGCTGACTGTCCCGCTAGCGGGTGTTTTTGCTGTGGTGGGGTGTGACGGTACCGGTAAAACCACATTAACGCGTGATTTGCAGGATTGCCTGCGCAGTAGGGGGCGGGTTGAGCGGCGCTATCTCGGCCTGGTTTCTGGTGAGATGGGCGATAAAATCAAAGGCCTGCCGTTTGTCGGGGTTAGATTGGAAAATAATCTTCATAAAAAGGCCAATCGGGCCTTGGATATGGAGAAAAAGCTGCCCGGCACGGGTACCGCGCTGATCATGTGTTTGCTGTCACTGTGGCGAGCGTCGCTAATGCTGGGAGTGATTCGGTTGTCGCGACGCAATGTGCAGGTTATCACCGATCGCTATCCCCAGGTGGAGATTCCAGGCTTTCATTACGATGGTCCTGGCCTGACGGTCGATCGAACCAAGAACGGATTGGTGCGCTATTTGGCCGTACGGGAGCATCGGTTGTATGAGTGGATGGCAAAGCACAAGCCGGCTCTGGTGATTCGCTTGAAGATCACTGCTGAGGCCGCGCATGCCCGCAAACCCGATCATGGCTTGGCTGAGTTACGCGATAAAATATTGATGATGGACCGCCTGAAATTCAATGGCTGCCGGGTTATCGAGATCGATGCCACTATGCCTTATGCGCAAATGCTGGAAACCGCTCTGGATGCCATTTACCAGGTGTCTCCGGACGAGTCCTGTAGCTCCCCGGGCTAATTCAGAACGCTCATTCAATTCAGTATGTGGTGCTATTTATCTTCTTTCGGGTTGAACTGGAAATTGATGCCACTTTCACCCGTGGCTGAATAGCGATCCGTATCAACATCGTATTCGATCATTTGACCGGTAAGCTCGCTATCTTGTCGAAAGAGGCTTACATCGCCCCGCATTATCAGTTTGTCGGTGGCGCGAAGATACTCGATAGAATTTGCAGCACCTTCGACTTTGTCCTGTTCATCGGCATCCTCGGGGTTGTCATCGTCGTTACGGAGAAATGATATTCTTGCCGGGCTGCCTTCCACTACCACTCTGTCTGGATTGTCCATTTTTCCGTATACCACAGCTGTATCTCCCGCCATACTCCAGTCGGGTGCTTGTAATGCAAAGTTCCCGCTAAAGTGAATAACATTGGCCTCGTCACCCTCCCAGCCCCGCTCGGCCGTTATCATTATGGTGTCGTCGGAGTTAAAATCCAGCGAGCGGGCGGGTCCGGATTGGATGCCCACTAGCAACATTAGTGGAAGAACGGTTGAGCGCGCTCTGATAAGTGACCCTGTGCGCATGTATCCCTTCGATGTTCGATGTGTAGGCCTGTGGAGAATACCCCGCAGCTGGGGTAAGTCAATGAACATAATGTGGACGGTACTCGAAACAATGGAAATGGCCAACAATCGATCGTCGCTGAGGAACGCCAACAAGGGGGACTTGCCAGCTTGATTATTGATAGATATCTGGTGCGGCAGGTGGTTATGCCGTTTCTTTCGGTTTCGACTGTTCTATTGACTATTTTTGTAGGGTATTCGCTCTCCCGTTTTTTGCATAAGGCAGATGCCGGATTGCTTAATACGGATGAAGTCGCGCTCCTGACTCTGTTGAAGACGGTGATCGCGCTTGAGGTCTTACTGCCTATTGGTCTGTTTTTTGGCCTGATGCTGGCGCTGGGAAAACTGCACAACGATTCAGAGATTGTTGCTATGCAATCCAGCGGGATAGGCGAATCACGGTTGTTTCGCGCTGTAGTCACACTGGCGATCCCTCTTTCCCTGATCATTGCATGTCTATCTATTTATGTCCGACCCTGGGCATTTTCCCAGACCTACGAAATTCTAGCCGTCGCGGAGGCATCGTCTGATGTCGACAGAGTAAAGCCGGGTCAATTCTATCTGACCAGTACATCCGACGCGGGTGAGGACGGAGGAGAGGCGCCTGGTGAGGAAAGGAAGCGCGCGATTTTCATTGAGAAAATTTCTGCCGATCAGGTCCTCGAGCACGTTTTTATTCGCACCCGAACCGGCGATGAGCTGCAGATTGTATCCTCACTGACGGGGCGCTTGGTGGCGCATCCGGAGGCTGACTACCAGTCACTTGAGCTGGACAACGCCCGTATTTTTAAACGGGTGGATGATGGGCCCGATCTGTTTGTGCAAGTCAAACACTTCACGATGAAAGTGGCCAACGAACAGCCCGAAGCGCCGAAATACCGATCGAAATCGATCGCGACAGATATACTCGTATCCTCCTCGAATCCAGCAGACAGGTCTGAGTACCAGTGGCGCCTATCAACTCCGGTGACAACCGTGCTGCTTGCACTGCTCGCCATTCCACTCAGTCGCAGCAGGCCGCGCCAGGGGCGATACGCTAGACTGTTGCTCGCGTTTGTTATCTATGCGGCCTATTACAACTTGATTGGCGTAGGTCGGACTTGGGTAGAGCAGCAAGCGGTCTCGAACATCTGGTGGGTGCCCGCTCTCCTGGCGCTGCTGGTAGCACTTTTATATTTTCCCTGGCATTTACTGAGCCACAAATGGCTGGCCCGAAACAATGAACATTCTTGACCGCTACGTCGGCCGCAGCTTCCTGGGAGGTTGCCTTCCGGTACTACTGCTGTTGCTGTCGCTGTTCAGTTTTCTCGCCCTGTCCGAAGAGCTCGAGGATGTGGGGGAGGGTAGTTATGAGCTGGTGGATGCATTACTGGTGGTGGCCTATAGCTTGCCGGCACTGGCGGTGGATTTGCTTCCAGTGACCGTCTTGCTAGGGGGGCTGTTGGGGCTGGGGGCACTGGCGAACAATCTCGAGCTAACCTCGATGCGTGCCGCCGCTATTTCCTCGTTTCGAATATCTGTTCCCATTATTCAACTGTCATTCTTACTGATTGCCATTGTACTCCTGCTACAAAATCTGGTTATACCCAGGGCGGAGTTTCAAGCTGCTCAACTAAGGGGTAAAACCCTGATAGAGGCGAGCCAGGTTGATTTTGAAGGTGAATCTAGCAAGGATGCCAGCATCGAGTTCTGGACGCGCAATGCAGGGCAGTTTATCCGCTTTGACAGAGCGCTACCCGATCGCAGTCTGGCCGGCGTGGAAATCTATCAGTTTGAGGACGGCATCCTTCAGCAAATGGTGCAAACGCCAAAGGCCGAGCTCCTGCAGGACAACACCTGGTTGCTGCACCAGGCACGTGTGACAACGCTACAAAACAACCAATCACAAACACAGCTTGAAAATACTATGCTCTGGCAGGCATTGCTCAGCGAAGATCAGACCCGTACCTTGATCACTCCCGCAAGCTCACTTTCCCCAACTGATCTATGGCGATCTATTCGGCGATTGGAAGAGAATAATATGAACTCGGAGTCGCAGAGGGTCATTTTCTGGAGTCAGATGAGTATCCCGGCAGGAGTGCTGGGTATGGCGCTGATGGCGCTACCGTTTCTACTGGGTTCGGTTCGCAGTGTTCCGGTAGGGCAGCGCATTGCGATGGGGGGTTTAATCGGTATCACCTACTATCTGGTACAGCAGATCAGCGGTCATTTGGCCGGCATTATGCACTGGAATGTCGTGCTGACGGTTTTATCTCCTGGTCTACTGCTACTGTTCATCGCGATAGTCCTTTTAAAGCGCTCCAGTTAGTAAGCTGGGGCAGAGTTCCAGGCCGACTCACGGATCGGTAGTGTAGGTGATGAGTCAGTGATTTAAGCGGGTAATGTTGATGTAGCGACAATAACCACATGGCCCCTGGTCAGGGGCAGAAGCAACTCAAACCCGTGTCCTGAATGAACTGACCACTACAAATCGAAAAACGGCTTACATAAATAGGAGGAACCAATATTGCCACAACCTTCCTCATCCCTGAAATTGAAGAAGCTGCATTTTTCGTTGGACCACCAACTGCTATTGAGCGCTCTCAATGACTTGGATCGTTTCCTGTTAATACAAGACCTCGACGGCGTTTGCATGGGGCTTGTGCGTGATCCATTAACCCGCTCACTATCCGCCGACTATATCCAGGCAGCCAAAAAGTTGGAAAGACATTTCTATGTGCTCACCAACGGAGAACATATCGGCAAACGCGGTATCAACCCATTGATAGATCACGCATTGGGCTCTGTGGTTCTGGCGCAAGAACAGGGGCTCTATTTTCCCGGCTTAGGCGGTGGTGCTATGCAGTGGCAAGATGCTTATGGGCAAGTATCGCTTCCGGGTGTGTCAACGGCGGAACTGGAGTTCCTTGAATCAGTGCCGGAACGTTTTCGAGACGCACTTGGAAAGGTGCTGGCAAAAAAGCCATTTTCTTTAGGTAGCAACACTATAGCGCAGCTGCTGGAAGTGATTGTGTTGGATAACCTGGTTTCGCCTACCATTAACATTAATGGTTTCTTCACGTTGATGGATGAAAACTGGGAGACGTGCCCTGATTTACAGCAAGCCGTAAAAACGATACTAGAGGATGTGCTGGCTCAGGCGGCGGGAGCAGCACTGACGGATTCCTTTTTTATTCATTATGCGCCTAACCTGGGGACGGGACTTCACGGAGAGCGGGTGAAATGGGCGACCCCAACGGATCCGGGAACCACTGATTTTCAGTTTATGCTTAAAGGCGCTATCAAAGAAGTGGGCGTGTTAATCATACTCAATCGCTATTATTACCAACTCACCGGAGCATACCCGCTGGGAGAAAATTTTAATGCCCGCCAAGCGCCCAGAGATCTGGGCGCGCTTATTGCATTGGCGCGCGACCATTTTGATCCTGCTCTGATGCCTTATATTGTTGGTGTTGGCGACACCATTACTTCCCAGTCCAACCCTGAACCTGGTGGCAGTTGTCTGCGAGGCGGAAGTGATCGTGGTTTTCTAACGTTGGTGCAGGCACTGGGAAATGGTTTTCGCATGGATAGGAACTCGGATATTGAGTCAGATGCTGAGTCGGGCAGTACAGTCATTTTCGTAGACAGTAGCGGGGGGGAATTAAATCGGCCAGCTATCGATGTCAAACAATTAAAACAATCATCAGACCCTTGGTCATCTGTTCGCGGCATCAGCGATCCCGATGATCCCCTGCGGGTGAACTTTATCTTCGCCGGAGGGCATCAAGAGTACGTTGAATTCTTCTGTAAGCTCGCCGCGCGTTTTAACTAACCGCGACGGAAACTAGCTCACATCTATTGTTTTTTCACTGAGACTATCGATATCCCAGTAAGTGATCGTCGAGGTGTTAAAGTTAAGATCGACAAATAACTTACAATAATGATCACCGTGTCGCCAGGCCATGAATACACTGGAATCATTCGAATAATTGAGCTCGAAGCGTCCTTCAAAAGCGGGGTAGCTACAACGAAAGCGCATCAATGTCAGCAACCGCTGCACCACTGGCTTCTGCACCGCTTTGTCAATCTCTTCCCTGCTATAGAAGTGTCGATTAATATCGCGTAGCTCGCCTGTCTGATTCATTAACGCTTCGTCATTACAGCCGGCTAAAAGTCCAACGTAATAGATTTGGGGGATGCCGGGTGCAAAAAACTGAATTGCGCGCGCGGCGATATACGCATCATCATTTTGCATCAAGGCATCATAGAAGGTGCAGGTCAATTGATAGATTGCACCCACACTATGAATACTGACCGCGCAACGTCGCAGGATAGGGTCAGCACTGCGCTCGTTAATATTATCAATCAAGGTCTGTATTTTGTTCTCGGGCAGCACACCTTCGGCATCAGGAATACAAATTCCATCATGGGTGTCCAATACGGTGACCATATTACGGGGGCACATGCGCAACCAATTCTTCAGGTAGACGCTGTTTGCATCCAGCAAGGAATACAGTAGTAGCGGCGGCAAAGCAAAGCCATAGGAGTACATGTTGCGACGACTAATCGCGTACTGGAAGCTGGTGTGGTCGTGGACTTCAGGCAGACACTCAGCGCCATGTTTCAGCGCCATCTGATTGATTCTGTCGAGATTGCGATAGACCTGCGGCTCTACTAAAAAACAGCTGGTGCCTATTTTTTTGGTGGTATACCCGAAGGCATCGAGGCGGAGTAATTTGACGCCGTGAGCCGTTAACTCATGGATATAACTTTCCAACAACTGAAAGGTGAGCTCTGATTCGTAATTTAGATCAATTTGTCTTTCGGTAAACGTGCACCAGACTCTACATTTTTCGCCATTTTTGAAGGTGACATCTCGAAAGGGCTCCTTCTCTTTGCGAATGTGAATTTTTGCCAGATCATCGGAGTTGATCTCACCGAATTGTTCGACATTGACGAACAGCTCGGCATATTGTGAGTCGAATCCTTTTTCGAGAAAATCTTTAAACTCCTTCGACTCATCTGAAATGTGATTGACTGTCAGGTCAGCACACAAATCATATTTCTTCGCAATCCGTTCAATATCGTCCCAGGTACCCACGGCCGGGTCGACCTCCTTGTGGGTTAACGGCGAAAACCCCCCATCTGCGTTAGACGGGTAGAAAGGCAGAATATGTACTCCTCCCACGGCGTCGGAGAAATGTGCTTCCAGTACATCGTAAAGATCTGACAAATTGCTTCCCAGGCGATTGGGATAACAAATCAACTGAATAGTATTGCGAAGCATTGTGATTCCTCTGACGATGTCGGTTATTGAAAATGACGATTACCAAAAAAAATATCGAGTTGAATTTGCTATTGATTCATTTCAATCAAAACAGAGTTTATTCAATTAGCTGATTTTCATTCCAGCTTTTAACGTTCCCACTCGATTTTTCCTTGTCGTAGTTATTGCCACTGTATTGTTCCACCGAATCCAGAAAGTCTTTCGCCCAGAAGTCGATGTCGTAGTGACAAACATCATCGAACGCTTCAAACAAACGGCTTCTTGCCTCTGAGGCACTCATACACAAGGCAAAGTAACACGTTTCTGTTAAGTCCCGCGGATCGTGTGGATTGGTCAATACGGCTCCGTGGAGTTCTGCTGCAGCACCGGCAAATTCCGATAACACCAGTACTCCGCTACCTTGAATTAAGCCCTGGGTGGCCACGTACTCTTTAGCAACGAGGTTGAGACCATCACGTAACGGTGTAATCCACATCACATCGGCCATTGCGTAGTAGGTCACCAGGTCTTCAAACGGTACTGCCCGTAGGAAGAACTGTACTGGTGTCCATCCCACCCTGGCAAAATGTCCGTTAATCCGCCCCACGGTCTGTTCGATTTGAACCCCTAGTTCATCATAGATAGTCATGCCTTTAGCGGCTGGTACACAGACTACGATTAAGGTGACCTTCTCGAGGAGTTCCGGATACTCATTGAGTAAGCGCTCATAGGCCTCCAGTTTTTCGATAATCCCTTTAGTGAAATCGAGACGTTCCACTGACAGAATAAGGCGTTTACCCGACAGTTCACGACGCAACTCATCCATTTTGAGTTGTGCGCCAGGGTCTGCCAAAACCCTTTTCACCCGCTTCAAATCCAGCCCCACTGGATGCGCGCCCAATCCAATGAGACGATCATTGACTTTGATTTTGGTGGTCATCTCATCTAGTCCCACAGCACACCCGTAAGTAAAAAAGCGCGGAGCACAGTACATACTATCGATCACCTCAATTGGCATTACGCCGCGAGCAACGTCGACAAAGTTTTCTGCCTGACGAGGAATATGGAAACCAATGTAATCGCATTGCAACAGGCTTCCGACAATGTCACGTCTCCAGGGCACCACATTGAACACATCGGCAGAGGGGAAATACGTATGATGAAAAAAGGCAATGGTGACATCGGGACGTAGCTCCCGAAGAAACGCAGGAACCATCCACAAATTGTAATCATGAATCCAAACCGTCGCATTCTCGGCGGCCTCTTCAGCGGTGCGCTCCGCAAAAAGCTTATTCACCTTCAAATAGACTTGCCAATGGTCTTCCCGAAAGCAGGCACGTTCCCAGAACGTATGCAGCATCGGCCAGAACGCCTCCTTGGAAAACTTTTTGTAGAATATATCAACATCCTCAGCCGAGAGAGCGACTCTGGCGGCGACCAGGTTTTGATAATTTTCTTTATCGACGTCCGTGTGTACTTCGAATTCTCCCATGGCGGGATCATACTGAGACCACGCTACCCAGGAGCCCGCACGACCGTCGGCAAAAAAGCTCAATAAAGTAGGAATAATGCCGTTGGGTGACTTGGGTTGGCGAGGTACGACTTTGCCATTTTCAATAATCTCGTCGTAGGGTAAGCGATGGTAAACGATGACCAGGTCTGATTTCCCCAAGGTGCTGGGCTGCCCCGAACTTTCCTCTATACCTGCCGGGCCCAGGTAACTGAAAAAACTGATGGCACTGAGGATGCCGCCACATCCGCGTTGTTCAGCATGATAGACGCCGTTCATGCTTCTGGTTTTCTCCAGCAAACCCGATTCGGATTCGCCCACACAAACGCCATTGAATCCTTGTTGATACATTGATAAATCGTTGAGCGAATCGGCGGCGACCAACACACGATCGGCATTCAAGCCCAAATATTCAACCAGCGCCTTTAGCGTGCCACCTTTACTGATCCCTAGCGGTAGTACATCCAGAAAGCGATCAGAAGAATAGCTAAGCTCACAGCCCAGCTGCTCAATAATTTTTACAACTTCTTCAGTGACTGCATCGGATTCGCAGTAATAAGAGCAACGGCGTTCCTGGGGAACCTCCTGGCGCTGAATATTTTTAACATGTGCCAAGGCCTCTTCGATCACATGCTCGCCAGGCCAGTTTCTGTCAATTACGCCTTGCAACTCGTGTAGCGGTTGTAACGTTTCACCATTCACGATGGTGCAACCGACGTCACAAATTATGTATTTAGGCCGAGGAATTGTTGGGTCAGATAGCAGAGGGATGACTGATTCCAGGCCTCGGCCAGTGACAAATACGAGGTCGATGTCAGGATGTGAAGATATTAACTGGTACAGGGTGGTGCGGTCATCCGAGCTGCCAGCTAGAAAGGTGCCATCGAGGTCGGTTGCTAAAAGCATTCAGTACTCCGGTGCTGGTCGTTTAGTGATAATGGTGACTCAGGAAAAGCATTGGATATACAATTCTTGAGTATAGGACGGATAAAGAGCGCAATGGTGGAGCCAGTGGGGGGAGCGCCCCATATGCCGATGCTTTACATACATTGATCGAGCGATGGTCGCTGAGTGTGCTGAGATCCTGCTTTCATTGACCCATTTGCAGATCTATTTTGGTCGTTTCCAGACTATAGCCTACAGGAATGGGCGCCGACCTGCCATTCGGTGGGCGACATGACGCTCATGGAGGCAAGACAACAATCCGCCGGAAACTCTATGTATGATCTGCCTGCTTGATGGGGAAGCTTACGATTCTGCATCATAGTATTCATCCCAAAGATCACAGTTATGCCTGGCCTCATAGTAGTTATATATTTCGAACAAGTTGGGTAAAGTATTATTAAACTCAATAGCATTGTCATCTATCGGGTTGTATACGCTAAAACTATTGGCTTTACCGTCGAGGGCAAAATCTCCCCATAAGGCCATTATTTTTCGACTAAACTGTTGTTCTTTACCCGTTGAAACAACCGGGTTGGCACTGTTGTCATAATAGTTATCAAATACGTAAGGTATTTCCGCTTGATGACAAACTGCCGGTGCTTCACATGATTTGGCCATGTTTACATTGGTGTCAGAACCCCAGTAGTTGAATGAAGATTGATAGCTATTATTGTAGAGGTAGGTTGTGTTGTTTAGATAATTTTGAGTGTCACTGGAACCTAGAAAACGACGGGACGCGCATACAAAAGCAAAATCATTAAATAGATTTTTGGCATATGTCACATCGGATACATCATCCTCGTTAAATTTGTACATATCCTGCTTAACTATTTTATCTGCCAATGTTTTTCCAAATAGTATTTCAAGATATAAATGATAAGCTAACTTTGTTTTTGGCAGGCCTCCAGCATCGCTCAGAGGTATAACTATGAAATTACTTTCATCTTTGCTATTCCCAATCAACAGAGGTTTAGTAATGGACGATTTTATCAGGTCTTTTTTTACTATCACATCATCAATATAAGGATGGTAAGGGAACAGGCTTGAAAGTTTATGTACTATAAAATAGTCAGCTAAAATACTCGTGCTTAATTCCACGCCTACTATTGAAGAAGCATCAAGATCATAAATGCACTCGCTAGAACTGTATTCACACATTCCAGTAAGGGCAGATACCGTATCTTTACCTACGGTTTCTGCAAATTCTTTATTCTTTAGCGGAAGCCCCATATAGGCACTTTGTATAATGCCATTTTTGATATATCGTGTAATTTCACTCTGATTAGCCAGATGAATTCCAACAGAAGTCGACCCGGCACTGTTTCCGAAAATCGTAATAGAGTCTTTATCACCACCAAATTGTTCAATATTTTCATATACCCATTTAATGGCCATTTGCTGATCCATCAAACCAAAATTTCCTGACTCGGTAGAATCAGGTAGAGACAAGAACCCTAAAACGCCTAACCTGTAATTAAACGTCACGACTATCACATCGTTTTTCTTCACTAAATTTGAGCCACTGTATACAGGTTGAGAGCCGCTTCCTCTCAGATATGCACCGCCATGAATATAAATCATTACTTTTTTTAAATTTGCGCTTTTAGCATCTAATGGCGCCCATATATTCAGATGTAGACAATCCTCTGACATAGAGGGAAGCTCATAAGCTCCCTGCTTCGCCTGAGAGCATATATCTCCAAATTCACCTGCCAGTATTGGCGTAGCAAAGTCATCAAGTTGTGTTGCTACTTTCCATCTGTTTTTTTTGCTTGCGTCTGCATACTTAATCCCCTTGTATGAAGTTATACCCTCCTCATCAACGCCACAAAAACTTCCTGTGCTGGTATCTATTACATTTCTATCGTCGCATGGTGAAGAATCATGACTCTGGCATCCAACAAACACTATTGACAAGGCTGCCAGTTGAATCATGAAATACAGTTTCTTCATATACGCTATCCTGTTTGGTATAAATTTCATCGCTTAACTTTCAGAGCTATCCGAATAGAAATTAGTGGTGGTGATTGCTGGTTTTTAAGTCTTTATTGTCCAGCTACAATTTTTTGGATTGATCGTTTTCCTGTTTCACAATAGACAACTGCAGCGAAGAGTCCGTCGATGAGCAAAAAATCCCCTGCGAGCGCGGCAAAGCCACGCTACTCGATATTCGCGTTTCAGCAATAACAGAATCGGGGACGCGTCGACGTTAGTTTCTGATCCACGCTTTTCCACCATGGAAACCTGAACACCCGGTCTTTGAAACGACTTTTAATGTGTACAGTCCCAAGCCGCTAGTATCGTAGATACCTCCTGGCGTTACAATTGAGGTAACCAGACGGTGTTTATTAGGAGCGGTAAGCGCAATACGGACTAATTGAAGTTTGAAGCGGTGCAGCAGATCACTGATCGCGGCGACAAGATTGGTGGAGTGGCCAAGCTGGGTGGCCAGCGGGCCCCAGGTTGCCCTTAGCGATTATTATCGAAAAATGTCTGTTTCCAGGATGGATTTGTATCTTAAGTCTATGTATTTAATAGATAAAGATGGTAGCTACGGGTGGACTTGAACCACCGACCCCAGCATTATGAATGCTGTGCTCTAACCAGCTGAGCTACGTAGCCATAATCAGTTTCTGGGACCAGCAGTCCCGAAGAGGCGCGCATTTTCCGCATTTTGAGCGGGCAAGTCAAGAATCCAGGCTGACTTGGTGCTTTCTTCAGACGTTGAAGCGGAAATGGATCACGTCGCCATCCTTGACGATGTACTCTTTGCCTTCCAGGCGCCAGCGACCCGCATCCTTTGCGCCCTGTTCGCCGCCATACTTGATGAAGTCATCATAGGCGATCACCTCGGCGCGGATGAAGCCTTTCTGAAAGTCGGTGTGGATCACACCAGCGGCCTCGGGCGCGGTTGCGCCGACCTTTACCGTCCAGGCGCGCACTTCCTGCACCCCTGC
>JBBKWY010000094.1:0-21806 GCA_037969215.1 Halioglobus sp. | reverse complement strand
GTAAAGATCTACTATTCACCCGAGGTTGTGGATTGGATGTGCGGTGATCGCAGCACCGATATCCCCGATGGGGCGATGATCGTGAAATCAATGCACAGCATCAACGCAGGCCTGGGGATCGAGCTCGAAGACGATGCCTGCATGGATATTACCGAGGATCCAGAGCCGGGTAGTTGGACGGTTATGATTAAAAACAACGCAGCGACAACCGATGGTTGGTACTGGGGCTACTATAGCGCCACAAGCAGCGCCGATGCGGGCAATCCGCCGCTTCTGGGTATGGCAGGCGTCACCTCGGAAGCCGCATTGCGGGCACTTGAGAAGAGCACCCAGCGGGATCCCGATTTTTACCCTACGGGCGGGTTCGATACACCGATACCCGATATGGTCTATCCCAACGCCAGCTACGGAGCCTTTTGCGTCAACTGTCATGGGTCGGCAGCGAAAGAATCTACATTTTCGTCGCTGGACAACATACTCACAGATGGTCTGATGTACCGTCAATTTAGCAGTGCCCCTGATCGGGATACGACCGATAAGTTGGGTCTGGACCCCTTTGTCGGGAAGCACAACGGTCCCACAGAGTTGCTCACGGGTGATGGCGACGATGACAGCCCCTTTCCCACACCGCTGTCCGTGCCAAGCGACAGCTTCCTGAACTTCTATAACCAACTGCCGCCGGTGTCATACAGCGAGGCCATAGCGCTGAGTATGCCGGGCGAAACCTATGATCACGCGCTGGCAGGTAGCGAGCTCAACCCGCATGGGCCGACCAAGTTTGTCACCTCAGACCAATGTATGGGTTGCCATGACGCAGCCTCGATGTTGGCGGATACCCCCAACATGGTGGTTATTGATAAGTCAGGTGAAGAAGCCAAGGCATTGAATCTCTCTCCCTATGCCGAGTGGCGTGCATCGCCTATGGGGCTGGCCGGACGAGACCCGATTTTCTTCGCACAACTGGAAAGCGAGACCAACCACCTTCCGCAACTCGCGACCTGTATCGAGCAGACCTGTCTGCGTTGTCATGGTGTTATGGGTTCGCGTCAGCTGGCAATCGATACTCCCGGACAGGGCGCTGATAACTGTGAATCCCTGTACGCTCTGCCACCGCCCGAGGGCGTGCCTTTTGGTAAGGAGTTCACGCGCGATGTCGTGCAGCAATGGCCGCACTCACAGCCCAACGGTGAGCAGAACTACGCTGCATTAGCGCGTGATGGTATTTCCTGCATGGTTTGCCATAGTGTTTCACCTGACGCATTGGGCCAGGAAAATTCCTTTACTGGCAATTTTGTGACGGGTCCGGATTCTGAGCTCTATGGCCCCTACGCCGATGACACGATTGTCACAGCGCCCATGAAAAATGCCATAGGTATCACGCCTAAATTCGGTGAGCAACTGGTCTCAGCAGACATGTGCGGCAGTTGCCACAATATACTACTGCCCATTTTCGCTAACGACGGTACAAAACTGGGTGACAGTTATGAGCAATCCACTCACCTGGAATGGACAAACAGCGTTTACGGGCGTGAGGGTGAGGAGTCTCGAGGCTGTAATTCCTGCCATATGTCGACGCATTACAAGGGCACAAAACTGCACACCAAAATTGCCAATATAGAATCCAATAATTTCCCACCCACTACTGAGCGCCTGCCCGATGAGGAGATAACGTTAACTGAGCGCAGCGAATTTGCGCGACATCAGTTGCACGGGTTGAATGTATTTTTGAACCAGATGTTCCAACAGTTCCCGCTGGTGCTGGGTATCCGGCAGATCGACGGGGTCGCAGAGGGTGATCTGGTTCAGCCGTTGGTGACGGGTATGAACTCGATGGTGAATATGGCTAAAGCGGAAACCGCCGGCCTGGAAATCACCAGCGTGGATACATTGTCCGGCAATAAAGTTCGTGCCCGCGTGAAAGTCACAAACAAGGCAGGGCACTATCTGCCATCGGGCGTTGGTTTTCGCCGTGTATTCCTGGAAGTACTGATTCGCGATAAGGCCAATAATCTGATGTGGGCTTCCGGGCGTACTAACGAGCTGGGCGCAATCCTCAATGGGATAACGGACAATGTGCTTGACACTGAACAGCCCAGAGCCTTTCCCGGCAGTCTGCCCCAGCCTCACTACCAGCAGGTAACCAGCGGCGATCAGGTGCAGATCTACCAGGAGGTGTACGCCGATTCAGCAGGCAATATCACCACCAGCTTCTTGCGGCGAGTAAGCAATCTCAAGGACAACAGGATAAAACCCCTGGGTTACGATCCTGTGGTCTTTACTGCGTCGCCTTCTGCGTACATTCGTGAGCTGGCACTGTTACCGGGTACGGAATCTTCCGATCCCTATTACACGGATCCTGCCTTGACTGGTGCCGATACGATTGAATACATCGCCACACTAACACCAGCACAAATGGCTGACCTGGGCTCTGTTGAGGTCAATCTCTACAATCAGTCCATACCGCCGTCCTATTTACAGGAGCGGTTTGCCGATGCCAGTGTCGGGCCTATGGAGATGGATGATACTCAGCGCCTGTACTACCTGACGAGCCACCTGAATACCGATGCGGTCAAAACGGAGCATGGGCCGAAGGTGATCGAATCGTGGAAGCTGCGCCTGGCGAGTGACCGCCAGACCCTCGGGCAGTAAGCGGAGTCGTTGGCCTGCCAAGACCGGATGCAACGTCCGGTCTTAGCGGGAGGGCCTCGGCAGCTTCACAATCGTAAACCAGAAGTCCTCTATGGCACTGACGACTTTGACAAATTGATCCATATCCACGGGCTTGGTGATATAGCAGTTTGCGTTTAACTCATAAGATTTCTCGATGTCTTGCTCAGAATCTGAAGTGGTAAGAATCACCACAGGGATATGTCTGAGTGTCGCATCCGTCTTGATTTCTGTGAGAACCTCGCGGCCATCTTTACGTGGCATATTCAGATCGAGAAAGACAATATCCGGAGTGGGAACATCACCGTAGTCATCTTCTCGCCGTAAAAATTTCATAGCCTCAACGCCATCTGAAACAGCATGCAGGTTGATTCTCAGCTTACTGTTCTCCAGCGCCTTCCTGGTTAAGACAACGTCACCCGGGCTGTCTTCCGCCATCAAAATTTCTATAGATCTGCCTTCAATCATGATTCACTTCCTCCATTGTCAGGGGAAAATTCAAATGCCAATGTGGCCAAAATCCACGTATTGACTAGCCATTCTTGTTCGGGAAGGTGAAAAAGAACTTAGCCCCTTTCCCTGGTTCGGAACTCGCCCAGATCTTGCCACCATGACGTTCCACAATGCGCTGACAGATGGCGAGGCCTATCCCACTGCCCGGATGCTCAGTCTGGGTATGTAGCCTCTTGAACATTTTAAAAACCTGCGCCTGCTCATCACGCTGAAATCCCAGGCCGTTATCCTCTACACAAAACAGATGATCGCTACTTTCCACGCCCTCCGGACAGCCCGGCATTTCTCCGGCTTCCCGACAACTGATATGGATGTGCGGTGCCATGCTCCCCTTAAATTTTATGGCGTTGCCCAACAGGTTTTGAAACAAACGCAGTAATTGGTCCGCATCCGCATGCACGGTGGGCAGAGCTTCCCGGGTGATTTGTGCTTCCGCATCCTCGATCGCCAGTTTCAGGTTGGCCAACGCATCGTCTAATACGGCTTCAGTATCAACCGAAGCAATTGCCTTGCCCTGGCCCTGTATTCGTGAATATTCCAACAGACCTTGAATGAGGGCTTTCATGCGCCTGCCTCCGTCCACAGCATAGTGAATATACTCTCTACCGCTGTCATCCAGTTTGTCGGCGTATTCGCTCTCAATCAAGCCCAGGAAGCTTACCACCATGCGTAAGGGTTCCTGCAAATCATGTGAGGCCACGTACGCGAATTGCTGTAATTCCTGATTGGAATAGGCCAGCTCTGTCAAAGCCTGGCTCAACCGCTCATCAGCCTCTTTTCTTCGGTCGATGTCCTCTATAACGGACACAAAATATCCAGCTTCGCCACCCTCTTCACGGACCAATGACACGGTCAGGTTGATCCATACAATGTCGCCGCTCTTGCGGTAATACCGTTTCTCCATGTCATAGGTGGTGATTTCCCCCGCTAGCATTTGCTCTACGTATTGGAGGTCTTTCTGGAGGTCTTCCGGGTGGGTAACATCCTGAAAGGTCAACGCAGCCAATTCGTTCATTGGATAGCCAAGGATGTCGCAAACCTTCTGATTCATACGCAACCATTCGCCGCTAAAACTAATGTGAGCAATGCCGACGGCGGCCTGGTCGAACGTGCTGCGAAAGCGCGCTTCACTTTTTTGCAGACCGGCCTCGACTCGGGCCATCCGTGTTAGCCATCTCGCCATTGCCCAGATCAGGATGAAGGCGAAGATAACCGCAATGACAAGGACGGCCAGATCATTGCGCAGTGCCTGTTTGATTTGACTTTCGGCGGCGGCACGCGCCTCGATAAGATCGGCGTCACCTAGCTCCACAAGTCTATCCGCCAGCAACTGGATCTGATCGACAGCCTCGGCCATTTCGCTCAGCAATACAGCAATGTATTTCTTATTCGCCAGAAAACTGGCGTCCTCCAGAGTGGGAGCAACTTGCCGGTTCTCCACGAGAATAGTGAAATTCGTATTAAAATCTTTAATATGACGACCCAAACGATGGAGGATGTCGCGCGCCGGGCCATTGGCAATTCGGGAGTGCAAATTCGATTGGCGCTCTACTATCCGAGTGTATAAACGATCGGTCCGCGGTGTTTCTGCCGCATCGGCAGTTAACCTGAATACCAGTGCACTACGCTCCAGTTCCGACACGTCAAGTATGAGTTGAGTGACCGCGTGTTGCTGTTCAGATAGTTCGGTGAGCCTGGCCATATTCGTTGTGGCTTGACGTTTACTGCTGTCTGCAAACCAGACAACTGCCAGAATTAGTACTATATAGCCGATTGATAAAGCTATCAGCCAGCGGCGGATGCTCGCTCCACTTACGGTTTCGGGCGCATTGACTCGCCTCGGCCATAGTCTCATGCCGTCTGTAGTCCGCTGGATTGTACACGCAGTGATGGGTGCAACAGGACGAGTGTAGCGAGAACGCTGCGAGTATTTTTTGGCTGAGCATGTGCTAACAGCACGCCTAACGCGCCTGACACTGCTCCATCGCTCTCCAGAACAACTCTTGCACTGTTCATCTTATTTTCCTAATACGCGTCGCCGTTGTTATCGGGCAGCCATTCGCCAAGCACCTCTCTCAAATGCTCCAGCCCCATCGGTTTGGTCAAACATCCTTGCATCCCGGCGGCAAGGCAGTTACGCACAGTCTGTTTCATGGCATCCGCGGTAATGGCGAGAATCGGTATGTGCTCGTCTTCCTTTTCTTCCCTGCGGATACTGCGCGTCAGTTCATAACCATCCATCTCGGGCATGTGACAATCGGTCATCAATAGCCCATAAGGTGACTGGCGCCACATCGATAAAGCTTGTGCGCCGTCCTCTGCAAACTCGGCTACATAACCTAACATGGCTATCTGCCGCTCCAGGACCTTGCGGTTAATTACATTGTCATCCGCAACTAAAATCAGACGGTTTGCTGCCCGGGCTTCAGCAACTGTCTGTCTTGCTGAAGCATCCATGAGTTCTTCGGCAGGTTGGTGATTCACTTTGTGTGACTCCCTGCCCGCGGTGGCGGCAACAGCATTCAATAGCGAGGATCGACTGGCTGCGTTGAGGTCCAGCGTTATCGCGTCGTCATAACGACGACTATAACGCCGCATACCGCGCTCAATCAGTACGAAACGCAATTTGATGCCATCCGCTTGCTGGAGCAATTGCTTTCGCAATGGATTAAAAGCCTCTTCATCACCTTGTGTGTCGATGACAACAACCAGATCTGCAGAGAGATTGACCAAATTCCGAAATTGCTCCTTTACGTCATCAACAGTAACCGTTGTCACTTTCGCCCCGGCGTGGCTACAGTATCTTTCCAGCACCCAGGCCGCATCATCGTCAGTTTTTATCAATAGTATCTGAATCCCGGTTAGATCAGACGATCGCGCCTCGTCGGCCATAGATGCTTTTTCGAGTGTCAGCGACACTGTAAAGACAGAGCCTTTACCCTCATCACTCTGCACACTGAGGCGCCCTGACATTAATTCGACCAAATGTTTGGTAATAACAAGTCCCAGCCCGCTACCGCCGAACCTTCGAGTAATGGAGTTTTCACCTTGGGTAAATGATTGAAATAGTCGCTCTTGGACACCCGTGCTCATGCCTATGCCGTTGTCTCGGACTTGGCAAATTATTTCCACCGTGTCGATGTCTTCAGCGCGCATCTCTACGCTCAGCATCACGTGTCCGGCCCGCTGTGGCGTTACACCACTGAATTTTATCGCATTTCCCATCAGATTAAAGAAGACTTGCTGTAGGCGAACTGAGTCTCCTTTTACCATGGGTAGAGCGGGATCAGCGTACAATAACAATTCCACGTTACTCTCGGCGGCAACGAACCGCAAAGCCTCGCCAATATTTTCAATCTCTCGCTCGAGCGAGAGGGGCGCGATATCAAATTCCATTTTCCCCGCTTCGATTTTGGAGAAATCCAATATATCGTCGATAATTCCCTGCAGCGTGGTGGCGGAGGTTCGAGCCGTGTTGATCATAGATTTCTGGCTCTGATCAAGACCGTTGGTATGTTTCAGGACGTCAAGCGTACCCACGATGCCAAATAGCGGGGTTCTGATTTCATGGCTCATAGTTGCCAGAAATGTGGACTTCGCCCGATTTGCCTGCTCTGCTTCTTCACGCGCCCGAATGAGCGCGAGTTCGTTTTCCTTGCGTTGCGTAATGTCGCGAACGGTGGCTGCAAAAAATACCCCTGACTGAAGCTCTAGTAAGCTAATGACCAGGTCTGCCGGGAAGACACTGCCATCCAGACGCACGCCGTTTACTACCCAGCTAGCTCTGGTTGTGTCTGGCTCACTCGTGTGGATGTGGCGCTCCAGGAAACTGCTATCACTGCCACCGTCAGGGTCGGAGAACAATTCGTCAAAAGGTTTTCCCAGCATCGCAGCAATTGAATACCCGAAAATTGCCCCACAAGCCGGGTTGGCACTCTCGATAATGCCCTGATCACTAATGATGAAAATACCGTCAGCTGTTGTTTCCACAACGGCTTTTAGCCGATCCTGCACATCCTGCAATTTATTCTGGTATTCGGACAGGGCGAGTTTGTGTTTACGCTTCTCCTCCAGGGACCGATGCTCGCTGATCACCCCGCCAATTATTAGCGGCAACAGTCTGGCATACTCCCCGTCAATGTCTTTGACAAGATAGTCGCGTACGCCGAGCTTGAGCGCGCGTACGACCAGTGCTTCATCTCCGACCCCCGTCAACATAATTATGGGTACGACTTTACCGGCTTCCTGGAAGATTTTACTTGCAACTGACAGGCCGTCGCCGTCGGGGAGGTTATAGTCCAGAAGTACACAGTCTGGCTTTACTTGTTCAAACAGTGCGAGCCCTTCTTTCGCCGTTAGTGCGTGATGGAATTGATATCTATCTTTATTCTTTAAAGTTAAAGCTTGGCGATAGAGCACCGCGTCGCCCATGTTATCCTCGATGGCGAGAACCGTCATTACATCTTCGTACATGGGGTACTCACTCTCCTTGAGAAAATGGTCCAACGGCACTTACTTTCTGATGTCGCGCTGTATCCGTGTGCGTTATCAGACGATGGGGGCGCAGCAACAAGTTCCCATGAGACACCTTGCTGCAAGCTAATTCTTCAGTCTACCCTTCTAAGTGTGGGTTGTGTATTGTTTGTGCATGATGGTTCGGGCAGCCCGGAGCGCGAAGTATGACGGTTACAGTGAATAGTATGGCAAGTGAGCTGGGTCGAGACCGGTGATAGCGCCTCGTGTTGTGCGGTATGATTGACCGATGAACGAACCACAGAATCGCAAGCGCAAATTTCCGTGGCGCTCGGCTGGTGCCGTGTTTTTCTTCGTCGCCGCGCTCGTCGGTTTTGCTTCAGGTGTCTCCGTGGCCGAACGCGATGCCATCGGCTCGGCCAATCTACTGACACAGGCTTATTATAGTCTCAGCCTGTTTGTAATGGGCGGTGTTGATCTGGGCACACCCTACGGTGGCTCATTGCTTGGCAGGACGCTGGTATGGTCCGCCTATTTTGGCGCGCCGTTGCTGGCAGCCTCGACGCTGTTCAACGCATTGCTGCGGGCATTGGGGCCGCAACACTGGAAACTGCAGCGTTTAAAAGGGCATATTATCGTTGTGGGTGCGGGCGAACTGTCACTGAGCTATCTCCGGGTTTTGCGCAGGCACAGACCGGATGCTTCCGTGGTGGTGGTCTCCCGGCTGCGGCCAGACCAGTCTATCGTTGATGAATTTGAACAGGGCTTACATGCCACGGTTGTGTTGGGTGATATTACGCATGAGTTTTTTCTCAGGCAATTGCATGTAGAGCGAGCGTCAAAAATACTGCTGCTGTCTGACAACAGCCTGCGCAGTTACGAGGCGGCCAGTGTTCTGATCAATATGGTGCCCGGGATAAGCTCCCGTATCGTCATTCACTGCGCTCGCCTGCGATTTATGCGCGCCATGGAAAACACCCACGTGGCCCAGAGTTGTGACACCTTCAATACCTATCACCTGGCAGCAAGCGGCCTGGTGCGAGAGCGGATGTTGCGACAGTTTCGGGAAACACATGATAAAGACATCGTTGTCATCGCCGGATTTGGTCGCTTCGGTCAGACCATTCTCGAGGAACTGCAACGTCACGCGATTGAGGAGTTGTCGACAGTCGCTATTATCGAGCAGGATGCAAATCGTCGGGTGATGGTTGCGGAAGAGCAAATGGCGTTCACCCATGGCTATCGCCGCGAAGTGTACGACGGCGACATATCCCATCCTGATGTTTGGCGGCGGCTGCAGGACGAAATACAAATGAAGCCGGATGGCGAGAATTGTGTGTTCGTCCTCGGTACTGGTCGCGAGGAAGACAATCTGCGCACTGCCCTGTGGATAAGGCGCAAGTACCCGAAGGCAATGGTCATCGCGCGCAGCAGCAAGGAATCGCGCTTTGCCGAGGAAGTGGCCGCGGAACACCACTTCATCAGTATTAGCATCAACCAATTGGTGGAGGAGCATATCCCGAGAAGCTGGCTGGGGGTTGCCGCACCTTAAGACCAGTGGGCGTTTTGCAACGTCAGGGTTATGCTATCTTGCCAGGTGAGCGACCTGATATTCGTAGATAAAGCGTCGAGTGCTCGAAGAAAAAGGATTTTCATATGGTGATTTCACGCAGTGTCGAGTCAGGTGGTTTCTCTTGAGTAATCAAAGAGTCACGGACTTTCTTTCCAGTAAATTTGTGAACCTCTCCAACAGTCTGTTGGCGATTGTTGATATTTCGGGGCAGTTTGTTGAAGTCAATCCTGCCTGCACCCGTAATCTGGGCTATAGCGCTGTAGAAATCGCAGGCGCGTCTCTATTTGATTTTTCGCATCCGGATGACCTCGACAGGATTAAGGCGGAGTTGGGCAGTATTGATGCAATTGCAAACAATGCTTATATGGAATATCGATTTCTCTGTAAGGATGGCATATGGAAATTACTGAGCTGGGAGGTTCAATCGATTGCAGAGGAGAAGGTCTTTTTCTTCATTGGCCGCGATATCTCCTCTGCTGAGGAAACCAAAACAACATTGGAAGAAGCCAGGAACACGCTCGATTCTGTGCTGGAAAGTATCCCTGCCATGATATTCATGAAACAGGCTGACGACCTGCGCTTTACACGCTTCAATCGGGGTGGCGAGGTTCTATTGGGAGTCTCGCGCGATGAGCTGATAGGTAAGAATGATTACGATCTTTTTACTAAAGATCAGGCTGATTTCTTTGTGGCAAATGATAAGGCCGTGCTGGACAGCAACGCGGTGCTGGATATTTCGGAAGAACCAATTCTGAACAGCAAAGGAGAGACACTGTATTTGCGAACTTCCAAAGTCGGTTTGCGAGACATTAATGGAGTGCCAACCCATTTACTGGGAATATCCATCGACATTACGGAGCGAAGGAACGCCGAGCTTCGATTGCGTGAGGTTAATACTGAGCTGTCAACCGCTCGGGCGGAGGCTGAGAAGGCCAACCGGGCAAAATCTGACTTCCTTGCCAGGATGAGTCATGAGATTCGCACGCCAATGAATGGTGTGCTGGGTATGGCTGATGTGTTGCATGAGACGAGTCTGAATCCAAACCAGCTCGAGATGGTGGAGTTGATCCAGACATCGGCATTTTCACTGTTGCATATCATCGACGATATTCTTGAGTTCTCGAAAATTGAGGCGGGCCAGTTAGATCTTGAAATGCGATATTTTAGTCCGGTAGAGAGCGTGGAAAGTGCCTGTGCGATGCTAAAAAACATGGCCTTGAAGAATAATGTTCTGCTTACAGTGTTTGCTGATCCCAATCTTCCTGGCCAGATACACGGCGACAGACGGCGCTTGCAACAGGTGTTTATCAATCTGATTAGCAATGCCATCAAATTTAGCAGTGAGGGACGTCATTCAGGACGTGTGTCTGTGCGCGCAGTCACGCATACGCAATCTGACGGGCAGGTTGTTATCGATTTTACCGTCCAGGATAACGGTATTGGGATGGATCAGCCTACTCAAGCCAGATTGTTTACACCGTTCATGCAGAAGGATTCGTCAATCAGCCGTATTTTCGGCGGCACGGGTCTTGGTCTGGTGATTACCCATAATCTGGTGGAGTTGATGGGCGGGGATATCACCGTGGAGAGTACAGTAGACGCGGGCTCTGTTTTTCGGGTGAGAATTCCCTTTGCGTTTGAGTCGGGTTCATCGTACGAGCAATATCAGCCTTCCGGCGTAGAGGATTTGTCCTGCTTACTTGTGGGAGATACTGATGGCCCTGTTTCGGATCTCTGCGCCTACCTGACTTATGGTGGCGCACGCGTGGAGCAAGTGCCAGATATTGCTGCAGCGGAACACTGGTCTGAAAGCAACAGTGATGTCGGAAAATGGCTTTGGATTATTGACATGGAGGGCACGCTTTCCACCAAGGAACGCTATTTTGAAGTGCTTGGAAGAAAGCATGCCTGTGTTGCTGGTCTACCCTTTTTCGTTGTGCAACGTGGCGTTTTGTATGCCGCTGGAGATGAGTCCAGTGTTATTAGTATCGACGGTAACGCCATGAGCCGGGAAGTATTCCTTCGCGATGTGGCAGGTGTTGCCAATCCGCAACGGAATGGGCTGGTAGCGGTGACACGTTCACTCGGCGAGCCTGAGGAAAGTGTAGAAAAAGCTGGGCCCGCTACAGGAATAAGTATCGAACACCCTATAGTGCTGGTAGCCGATGACAATGAAATAAATCAGAAAGTGATGCTGCGGCAACTTGAGATGTTGGGCTACAAAGGGCAGCTTGCCAGTAACGGGCGTGAAGCTCTGGAGTATTGGAGAGGTGGAAACTATGCGCTGCTGTTAACGGATCTGCACATGCCCCATATGGACGGATACGAGTTATGTGCTGCCATCAGAGCCGAAGAAAATCCCTCAGAACGGCTGCCGATTATTCTCATCACAGCCAACGTGCTGGCCGACCAGGATTCAGTTTATGCAAAATCAGATTTTGATGGATATATGACCAAACCGGCACGACTTGGAACGTTTCGAGAAATAGTCGAAAAATGGGTACCCAGGAACAGTAAGTAGTCGGCACGGTAAACGAGTGTTCGACTGCAAGACAGCATTTTTCACGGCGGGCAAAAGGGAGTACTGTTGGGCGATGAATGGTTTTGATGCAGGGTTGATGAAGTGACGTAAATGGCCATTTTTCTGGCATTGAGTCTTATCGTGGTTTCGTGCATGGCTGGATGGCTGGCCTACCGTCTGCACGTCACAAAATTGCGCTTCGCAGATGAAAGCAAGTTAATCGAAACCTCACACTTGAGCTTGGCGGATATGCGCGCCGCACTGGATGAGCACTTTTTGGTAGCCTTCACTGATGCCAGAGGCAGGATTACCTTTATCAATACCAAATTCAGTGAAATTTTCCAGTACACTTCCGAGGAACTGATCGGTAAGAATCATCGGATCGTCAATTCGGGGTATCACCCTAAAGAATTTTTTCGTGAATTGCGGCAGACCATTTCCCGTGGAGACGTTTGGAAAGGTGAAATCTGTGATCGGGCCAAGGACGGGGGTTTTCACTGGCTTGCAACAACCATTGTTCCTTTCCTCAATGACGAGGGCAGACCCCATCAGTTCATTGTAATTCGCAGCGATATTACAGAGCGAAAATACATTGAGTCGGAGTTGAACTCAGGTCGACTTTTGCTTGAGCAGGCGATGGATGCAACCGATTTGGGTGCCTGGGAGTTGAATCCCAGCGCAGGCATTTTTACCTGGAACGCTCAGTTCTATGCGCTGTTAGGCACCACCGCCGAAGCGGAGGGTGGCTATGCGATGGCAGTAGAGACGTTTCTTGAGCGATTTTGCCATCGGGAAGATCAACAGCGGATACGCGACGCAATCGCCAGAGTCATTGACTCGCGACCACAAGCTGCTGTCCTCGCCATCGAATTCTGCATCCTGCGCAGAGACACAGGTATGCAACGGGACGTACTGGTGCGGTATAGCAGTGTTTATGGTGCAGATGGTCAGCTTTCCAAAATTGTTGGCGCGCTGCAGGATATTTCCGAGCGCAAGCAGGTTCAGCGGGAGCTGGAATCTGCGCGGCATTCGGCTGAACTGGCCAATCGCGCCAAAACGGCCTTTCTGGCAAATATGTCACATGAGATCCGCACACCGCTAAATGCAATTTCAGGTTTTATAGAGCTTTTGGGTCACGATCCCTCGCCCGAGGATCAGGCCAGAATGCTGCACGCGACGCACGAGTCGATAATTGCACTGACCGGCATTATTGATGATGTACTGGACCTCTCCAAAATTGAAGCCGGTAAGCTTGAAATTCGTCTTGAGCCTGTCTCTCTCAAAGCGGTGATTGAATCGACGTTTGCGGTTTTCTCCGACAGCGCGAGTAGCAAAGGACTGTATTTGCGTCAGCGCTACGATGATCGTATACCTGACGTCATTCGCTGCGACCCTCTCAGGCTCAAACAAATTCTGTTTAACTTGATTGGCAATGCCATCAAATTCACACGCAACGGCGGGATCGAGTTGAGAACTCTGTGGCAGGGGGAGCTGGATGGCCGGGTAGACATCACAATCGAGATAGAAGACTCCGGTATCGGTATCAGTCATAAAGATCAGGTGAATCTGTTCCAACCCTTTTCCCAGGTCAAACAGGATGTCGATCGCGAATTTGGTGGTACCGGTCTGGGGCTGGCAATCTCACGGCGACTGGCTGAGATGCTGGAGGGTAGTTTGGGCTTGCAGAGCGAGCCGGGCGAGGGGACGGTAATAACGCTGGCCCTGAATCTGGTTATCGACGAGGACTGTCGATTGCCTGTGACGAAACCGATGAGTGCCGCGCTTCTGAGTGCCAGAAATACAACTCAGTTGCAGGCTGCTCAAGCCGCCCGGTTACTTATTGTTGACGATAACGAATTTAACCGACTCGTTCTGAGCAGGCAATTGGTTCTGCTGGGTTATCGAGCTGATGCTTCGAGTGATGGTAAAGACGCTTTGGAGAAATTGCGTCTTAGCGACTATTCTCTGGTCATTACCGATTGTCATATGCCCGGGATGAATGGCTTTGAACTGACGCGCAATATAAGGCGGGTAGAGCGGGCCGCGCAGAAGAGTCACAAAACTGTGGTTATAGCCTATACCGCCGACGCGATGTCGGAATCAAGGGCGAGGTGTCTGGAAGCAGGAATGAACGACGTGCTGATCAAACCCGTCAGCCTGGACGCACTTGGCAGTATGCTTGGGCTGTGGCTTGGCGATGATGCCAAGGCCGCAAACCTGTCCCCACCATGAGCACCATTGCGTTGCCTAATTCGGTTGATGCGAGATTTGGAAACTGAGTTCGCATATTGGCGAAAAGTGTTTGATTTCCAATAAATGGCAGATGTATGGTAAGCCTCTTGTTTGAGGTGCGCCGGAAATATAGTGTCAGTGCAGCTCAATCACTGCACAAAAATAAGCCTGTATCAACTGATAAATAAATAGGACGTACGTATGAAAAAAACTACGATGGGCATGGCTCTGCTAATGTTGTCTTCGCTCGCTTTTGCAGACAACCCGGTACCCAGAACAGAAAGGGTGTTAACAGTGGAAGAACAGGCGTTGCTCACGCCAAATCAAGTCATTGAGCTGCTCGGCGGTGGCAACGACCGATTTGTAAAGGGTAATCTAACCACCCGCGATCACTCGTCACAGGTGCGCGATGCGGCTTCCGGGCAAGCACCCAAGGCAATCATACTTTCCTGTGTTGATTCCAGGGTTCCCGTGGAAGATATTTTCGACCAGGGAATAGGCGACATATTTGTGGCCAGGGTTGCTGCAAACATCGAGAACACCGACATTCTGGGCAGTATCGAGTTTGCAACCAAGGTATCAGGTGCCAAATTGATTGTGGTTCTGGGGCATGAGAGTTGTGGCGCAATAGCGGCGGCTATCGATAATGTCCAGCTGGGCAATATCACAGCACTGTTGGAGAACGTGAAGCCCGCTGTAGAAGCCCTGTCAGACTATCCTGGCGAGAAAACCTCGGCCAACCCTGAATTCGTTCATCTTGTAGCGGAAAAAAATGTCGAGTTGACGATTCAGAATATCCTCGAGAAAAGCCCGATAGTCGCGGAAATGGTTGAGTCCGGCGAAGTCAACATCGTTGGCGGTCTGTATAACCTGCACTCCGGTGAAGTGGAATTTCTGGATTGAGGCTTCAAGCTTCGAATTTTTGAATAACGCGAACAGCGACTTATAGTCGCTGTTTTTTTATGTGAACTTCGCAGGGGAAAAGTCGCGGCAACTCTCCCTGTACATATTAGTTTTGGAAGGACGTTTATTATGATCGCCTCTTTCAGCCCTTTCGTTTTCGGGGCGAGTTCGATGTCAGGCCAATTTTTGTCAATGACGATGCTGTGCACGTGGTGATCCATCCGACGAGTCCCGGAGCACTCGCCGCAGTGGAGTACCGGCCTAGGTTGCAGGCGTTTACGGTCGAGTCAAATTTACTGACAGTCTCCCCCGGTATAGAGGAGGCGGTAGCTTACTCCTGAATTCCCGGATTGTAGGTGCCTACACGGGTGACACCCTGCTCGCTGAACTGGTGTCGTTACCTTTTTCTGAGTATGCCAAATTCGTGCTGAAGGTCCGCTACAACATTGGCTACGATGCTAGTCTGGTGCTGTGGGGGCTGGCCGAAGGTGTAGATACTATGGAGGATTCCCTGATGCTGGAACGGGAGAATCTTATCCAGAATGTCGGTATCGCAGGGGATGACTTTCTGTTTGTTGACGGTAGTGGCGGCGGCCCAACCACTGCCACCATGAATGCTGTTATTCGAATGCTTGAGTACAGTAGTGAACAGAGCTTTTTCCCTGAATTGTTTGCCGCACTACCCGTGCTGGGGGTTGATGGGTCGCCGACTTATGTACAGTGTGGTCGTAAATGATGTCCAACTGGAAGGCTATGATATACAGAATTTGCTAGCGGTCTCATCTGATCAGGCGACCATCACCGCGATCCTATGGCGCGACAACTAGCAGGCCAGAGGCTGCTGTTTAAAGGTGTTGGACGGGTACAGGCTGCCCAGTTGATCCAGGTGGCGCCGGCGCAGCAAGAGCTCCTGTTCTGCGAGTTGCTGCTGCTCCGGTGGAAGGCTTCCAATACTCACTAACTGCCACAGCTTGCGACTGCTGAGATTCTTTACATCAATGGGTTGTAGGCTGCTCATGGTCAAATCCTCCTCTGTTTTTGTCCATCTCGTGCTGAATTCTTTTCCTCGGGATGAGTATGTACAGACAAGATGAACGCAAAGTGACAGATTGCTGAATTATTTTCGTATTCTATAAACGGGCTTCCAATTGTTTTGGGGAAGCTCGTGGCCTCTTCGTGGTTTTTGATGGCGATAGTGGCCGCACTGTGCAATTCTTACCCCTCTCAGAATGACCAGCAGGAGTGTACCGTGGCCGGATTTGACAAGGTGGTAGATAGTTATGAGGAGGCCCTGGACGGTCTTGAAGATGGCATGACGATTATCGCCGGGGGCTTTGGTCTCTGTGGGATACCGGAGAACCTGATCAAGGAAATCAAGCGCAGAGGCACCAAAGGCCTGACGATTGCGTCCAATAATGCCGGTGTCGACGGCAAGGGGCTGGGCCTGCTACTGGAAGACAAGCAGATCAAAAAGATGATTGCGTCCTACGTGGGCGAGAATGCGCTGTTTGAAGCGCAGATGATGAGTGGAGAGCTGGAGGTGGTGCTTACACCACAGGGTACGCTGGCGGAGAAGATGCGCGCCGGTGGTGCTGGTATTCCCGCATTTTATACGGCCACGGGCTACGGCACGCCGGTAGGCGAGGGCAAGGAGGTAAGGGAATTTGATGGTCGGTACTATATTCTCGAAGAGGCCTTGCAGGGTGATTTCTCCATCGCCAAGGCCTGGAAGGCCGATCGCTACGGCAATTTGATGTTCCGCAAGACAGCACGCAACTTTAACCCAATGGCGATTACCGCCGGTAAGATCTCTGTGGTCGAGGTGGAGGAGATTGTCGAAGTAGGGCAGTTGGACCCGGATGAGATTCACCTTCCGGGCATCTATGTTAACCGTCTCATTCAGGGCACTTTCGCCAAAGATATCGAAAAGCGCACCGTGCGCAGCGCATAAGGAGAAGTGACATGGCTTTGACTCGCGATCAACTGGCGCAACGCGTCGCTCAGGAATTTCAGGACGGTTACTACGTTAACCTCGGGATTGGTATTCCCACCCTGGCGGCTAATTTCATCCCCGAGGGTATGCAGGTGATGTTGCAGTCTGAAAACGGCCTGCTCGGTATGGGGCCATTCCCGCTCGATGAAGAGGTGGATGCAGACTTGATCAATGCCGGCAAGCAAACCGTTACCATGGTCGACGGCGCGTCGATTTTTTCGTCGGCGGAATCCTTTGCAATGATACGTGGCGGCCATGTCGATCTGACAGTACTGGGCGCGTTTGAGGTAGATTGTCAGGGCAATATCGCCTCGTACATGATTCCCGGAAAACTCATCAAGGGCATGGGCGGAGCGATGGATCTGGTGGCCGGTGCCGACAATATCATTGTCACCATGACCCACGCTTCAAAGTCCGGCGATTCCAAGCTGCTGTCGCAATGCACATTGCCACTCACCGGTAAAGCTTGCATCAAGCGGGTACTGACAGACCTCGCGTTATTGGACATAGAAGACGGCAAGTTCATTTTGCGTGAGCGCGCTCCGGGGGTGAGCATCGAAGAGATCGTCAACCTGACAGCAGGGGAGTTGGTGGTCCCGGATGAGGTGCCGGAAATGGTTTTTTAGTGTCGCTTCAAGTGCGCTCTGGTACAAAAATCCTGTGGATGTTCCTCGTAAATCGCTCGAAGCCTGAGGAATTGTGCGACAATTGACGGTTTGATAGTTTCAACAATAATTAGGAGAAATGGCATGGGCGATAAGCCGACGATTTACTACACACTGACAGATGAAGCGCCAGCCCTGGCCACGTGCTCTCTGTTGCCGATCGTCAGGATATTTACCCAGGCTGCGGGGATAGAGGTGAAAGTGACTGATGTATCTCTGGCGGGGCGCATCCTCTCTACATTCTCGGACAAGCTCAACGATGATCAACGCGTTGTTGACGGCCTGGCATTTCTCGGCGCGCTGACCCAGGAACCGACAGCCAACATCATCAAGTTACCTAATATCAGTGCCTCGATACCACAGCTGAAAGACTGCATCGCTGAACTTCAGGCGCAAGGTTACCCGCTACCGAGTTTTCCGGATAACCCACAGACCGATGAGGAGAAGAGCGCCGCCGAGCGGTATTCGAAAGTGCTCGGCAGCGCCGTAAACCCGGTATTGCGTGAGGGGAACTCTGATCGCCGGGCGCCCGCCGCCGTTAAAGCGTTTGTCCGCAAATACCCGCATTCCATGGGCGCGTGGAGCAAGGCCTCGCGCACTCATGCTGATTACATGCGGTCGGGTGATTTCTTCTCCAGTGAGCAGTCAATTACGGCCAGTGACGCCACTGCTGTGCGCATTGAGTTTGTGTCACCTGACGGAGCGGTGGAACTAAAGAAAACGCTACAACTCGAGGCAGGCGAAATACTGGACAGTATGTTTATGAGCTGTGATGCCCTGGAGCAGTTCTTTGAAGAGAGTATGAATGACGCCAGGGAAACCGGCGTCATGTGGTCGCTGCATGTGAAAGCCACCATGATGAAGGTGTCGCATCCTATTGTCTTCGGACATGCGGTCAAAGTGTTTTACAAGGACGTGTTCGACAAGTACGCGGCGCTATTCAAGGAGCTGGGGGTCAAACCCAATGATGGCCTCGGCAGTGTCTATGACAACATTGCCCATTTGCCCCGCTCTCAGCGAGAAGAGATTGAACAGGACATCCAAGCCTGCTACTCACAGCGACCTGAGCTGGCCATGGTAGATTCGGTGAAAGGCATTTCAAACTTGCACGTGCCGAGTGACGTGATTGTCGACGCGTCCATGCCGGCTATGATTCGAAGCTCCGGTCAAATGTGGGGCCCTGATGGCAAGCTTAAAGATACCAAAGCGGTCATGCCGGAAAGCACGTATGCGCGTATTTATCAGGAGGTTATTAACTTCTGCAAAACCAATGGCGCTTTTGACCCCGCCACCCTGGGCAGTGTGCCGAATGTGGGCCTGATGGCGAAGAAAGCGGAAGAATACGGCTCACATGACAAAACATTTGAGATAGCCACGGCGGGCACCATGCGGGTCGTCGATGCCGATGGCACAGTTTTGATGCAGCACCAGGTCGAGGCAGGTGATATCTGGCGAGCGTGCCAGACCAAGGATGTCGCGGTGCGAGACTGGGTCAAGCTGGCGGTTACCCGTGCAAGGCAGTCGGGTACACCGGCGGTATTCTGGCTGGACGACGAACGCGCGCACGACGGGCAACTCAAGCTTAAGGTCGAACAGTATCTACAGGATCACGACACCGCGGGGCTTGATATTCGAATAATGGCCTACAATGAGGCCATACGTTTGTCTATGGAGCGCATGAGGCGCGGCCTGGATACTATTTCTGTGACCGGTAATGTGCTGCGCGATTACCTCACTGATTTGTTCCCCATCATTGAGCTTGGCACATCCGCCAAAATGCTATCGATAGTACCCATGCTTAACGGCGGTGGTATGTATGAAACGGGCGCGGGTGGATCGGCGCCCAAGCACGTGCAGCAGATAGAAGAGGAGAATCACCTGCGCTGGGATTCCCTGGGTGAATTTATGGCCCTGGCGGTATCGCTGGAAGATATGGGCGTGAAACAAGCCAATCCGCGCGCCGTGTTGCTGGCTAAAACGCTGGACGCAGCAACCGGAAAGCTGCTTGAAAACAACAAGTCGCCCTCGCGTAAAACGGGCGAGTTGGACAACCGCGGCAGTCACTTCTACCTGGGCCTGTATTGGGCTGAGGCGGTGGCGGCGCAGGATGAGGACACCGAATTGGCCGCGCAGCTGGCGCCATTGGCAAAAGACCTGCGCGACAATGAAGATAAAATTATTGCTGAGTTGAGCGCGGTGCAGGGCGGGCCGGCGCAGTTGGATGGGTACTATCACGCGCACCGCGACATGGTTAAAAAGGTGATGCGGCCCAGTAGTACGCTGAATGATATTTTGGCGAAAAATCTCGGTTAGGCACAAAAGAGTCTCTCAGCTGCGTAGATGCAGCAGTTGGCGCCACCAGGGTGGAGACTCTTCTGAGGGTATAAGATGAGCGTCCGGGATGCCATGTTGCGCATACCACTGCTCCCACTCGTAGGGCGTCAACGTAGTGGGAACCGTCACCTTCATCGCGCGGTTCAGCGATTTGGCGCGCAGTGTGTGGTCCGTGGGCGAGCCTGCCTCGCCCAGCATTCGCCTGATGTGATCGTGGTTCACGGCCATAGCCTCAAGCGTCCCATTGCTTATCGGTGAGAGCCATGATGCTCTCCTTCCCGCTGGTGATATCTGCCAGCAGCCAGGTGTTTTCGCTAAGCAGCTTGTCGAAATAAAATTGGGCAGATACGAGCTTGCCCTGCAGCAATGCGCTGTCGCCCTCGTCTGCGTCGAGTTGACGCTGTGCCACAATCACCATTCTTGACCAGAGGTAGGCAATGACTGTCAGTGCCACCAGGCGCAAATAGGGCGCGGCTGCGGCCCCTGCCTCCTCCGCGTCTTCCATGCCCCTGCCCATAATCCACGCAGTGGCTTCTTCGAGGGAGGCTACGGCCGCTGCCAGCGCTGCGTGATGTGGCGTGCCTGCAGAGTCCTGCAGATGGGTGTTGAGGGTGGTGAGCAGGCCCCCGATGAGTCGACCGCCCCGCAGGCCCAGCTTGCGGCCGACCAGGTCCAGTGCCTGGATACCATTGGTTCCCTCATAAATCCTGGCAATTCGCGCATCGCGCACCAGTTGTTCCAGCGGCCAGTCGGTAGTAAAACCGGCACCTCCGAGTACTTGCAGTCCCTGGTTGGCGTTGTTAAAGCCCTCATCGGTGAGAAATGCCTTCACCACCGGCGTGAGTAACTGCACCATATCGTCTGCAGACTCACGCACATCGGCATCAGGATGCGCCATGGACAGATCGAGCTGGTGGCCGGTGAACAGGGCCAGTGCCCGCATCCCTTCATTGAGTACCTTCTGGCGCATCAGCATGCGGCGCACATCGGGATGCGCAATAATGGGGTCTGCCGGGCCGTCCGGGTTCGTCGGGCCAGTGAGTGAGCGGCCCTGGAGTCGCTCGCGGGCAAAGGCCAGACTCTCCTGAAAAGCCATCTCGGCGATACCCAGTCCCTGCATGCCCACCATCAGGCGCGCCTCGTTCATCATCGTGAACATGGCGCGCATGCCGTCGTGCTCTTCACCGACCAACCAGCCCTGCGCCGCCTCGAAATTGAGGACACAGGTAGCTGAGCCCTTGATGCCCATTTTGTGCTCCAGACCGCCACAGAAAACGGGGTTGCGCGCTCCGCCCTCCGGCAAAACCTTGGGTACGACAAACAGGGATATGCCCTTGGTGCTGTCGGGCGCGCCGGGCAGTTTGGCCAAGACGAGGTGAATGATGTTATCGGCGAGGTCATGCTCGCCGCCGGTAATCCAGATCTTGGTACCTTCAATACTGTAGGTGCCGTCGGCTCGCGGCGTGGCACTGGTTCGAATTAGGCCCAGGTCAGTACCACATTGCGGTTCTGTCAGGCACATCGTACCGGTCCACTCGCCGCTCACGAGTTTTTCCAGGTAGGTGGCTTTGAGTGCGTCTGAACCGTGGGCGTGCAGTGCGCTGATGGCACCGTGAGTGAGTCCGGCGTACATGCCAAGTGACATATTGGCCGAGCAGACCATTTCGTCGACGATGAATTTGAGCGTACGTGGCAGACCCTGTCCACCGAACTCAGTCGGGGCATCCAGCGAAGCCCATCCGCCGGCGGAAAATTGCTGGTAGGCCTCCTTGAAGCCGTCTGGCGTTGTCACCGTGTGACTTTCGGGATCGTATCGGCAGCCCTGTTGGTCGCCTATTTTGTTGACCGGCTGGAGGACTTCAGCCGCCAGTTTGCCAGCCTCCTCGATAACGGCCGCAATGATGTCTGGCGTGGCGTCGCTGTAGTGCTCTA
>JBBKWY010000093.1:0-15017 GCA_037969215.1 Halioglobus sp. | reverse complement strand
AGCCAGATACCGCCGATCAGCCCAAAGGGAATCGATAGCATCACAATCAGTGGTTCAACCGGGCTCCTGAAATGCAGATACAGTAGGAGAAAAATTACGAACAAGGTCACCGGAGCCGCTATTTTCAGTCGCGCTGAGGCGCGTTCCATATGCTCAAACTGCCCGGACCACGTCACAGTGTAACCGGCGGGTATCACTACCTCGCTGGACACCAATTCTTTGGCCTGTGCCACGTAGCCGCCGATATCTGATGAGGAAATGTCCACGTAGATCCAGGCATTAGGCCGAGCATCCTCAGATTTAATCATCGGTGGACCGCGTGTGTATTCAATATCTGCGACCATTGCCAGCGGTATGGGGGCTCCAGTGGGTGTGGCTATGAGCACTCTGTCCAGCGCCTCCCGGTCTGACCTGAGCGCTCTGGGGAATCGAATATTGAGCGGATAGCGCTCAACCCCCTCAATGATTTCTGTCACGTTCATGCCACCAATCGCCGTCATGATCACGTCCTGTACCTGCCCTACTGTCAGGCCATATCGCGCCGCTGACTCGCGGTTCACATTGATATCCAGGTAATAGCCCCCCACTGCCCTGTCGGCAAATGCTGACAGTGTTTCCGGAAGGGTTTTAACCGTTTGTTCGATACTTTTAGCAATAGACTGCAAGGTGCCCAGGTCCGGCCCGGACACTTTGATACCCACCGGTGTCTTGATGCCGGTTGAAAGCATATCGATACGTGTTTTAATTGGCATCGTCCAGGCGTTGGCTACGCCAGGAAATTGAATGGCCTTATCCATTTCACTCATGAGCGCCCGGGTGGTCTTACTGGGGTCTGGCCACTGTTCTTTTGGTTTCAGCCGTACGGTGGTTTCTATCATAGAGAGTGGCGCCGGATCCGTAGCCGAATCTGCACGCCCTACTTTGCCAAAGACAGTTTGAACCTCGGGGAATGTCGCCAGAATACGATCCGTTTGTTGCAGCAGTTCCTTCGCCTTGGTGATCGAAATTCCCGGCAGGGTGCTTGGCATATACAAAATGTCGCCTTCATCCAGCGGCGGCATAAACTCGCTGCCCAGCTTGCTGTAGGGGTAAGCCGTCAATGCCAATAGTACGACGGCGACCAGGATGGTCAGACCTCTGTACTTCATCAACAGCGCCAATATGGGCGAGTGGATCGCGCGCATCATGCGACTTATTGGGTTGGCATTCTCTGATACGATCTTGCCGCGCAGAAAATAGCCCATCAGTACAGGCACCAGCGTTATGGACAGTATCGCGGCCGCAGCCATCGAGTACGTTTTGGTAAAGGCCAGTGGACTGAACAGCCGGCCCTCCTGTGACTGCAAGGTGAAAATGGGCACGAAGGAGACGGTGATCACAAGTAGTGAGAAGAAGAGCGCCGGCCCTACCTGCCGACACGCCTGGCCGATAGCCTCCCAGTGCTCGTCTCCCGTGAGCGCCCTCCCCTTATCCGCACTTGCCTGGGCCAACTGCTTGTGGCCGTTCTCTATCATCACGATCGCACCATCGACCATGGTTCCAATAGCGATCGCGATGCCCCCCAGAGACATGATGTTCGCGTTCAAGCCCTGTACCCGCATCACAATGAATGCCATCAGGATGCCCAGCGGCAGAGTAATGATCGCCACAAATGCTGAGCGTGCATGCAACAGAAACAGGATGACGACCAAACTGACAATCAACAGTTCTTCTATTAGTGATGTGGTAAGGCTGGTCGCAGCTCGCTCAATCAGGTCGCCGCGATCGTATACCGGTACGATTTCAACGCCTTCGGGCAATCCGCGCTTGAGCTCCTCCAGTTTGGCGCGAACGGCCTTGATCGTCGCCAGGGCATTCTCTCCATAGCGCATGATGACGACGCCACCGGCAACTTCACCTTCACCATCGAGATCGGTCAGGCCACGGCGCAAGTCCGGGCCAATTTGCACATGGGCTACGTCTCGAATCCGGACAGGCGTTCCGGATTCATCTACGCCGAGTGGGATGGTGTTGATATCCTCTATCGATTCAATATATCCTCGCGCTCTCACCATGTACTCGGTTTCGGCTTGCTCAATCAGTCGTCCACCCACATCGTTATTGGATTGCCTGACCGCATTCTTTAAGGTATCCAGGGTGATGTTGTAGCGCAGCAGCGCGTTGGGATCGACTTCAATCTGGTATTGCCGCACGAAACCGCCAACGGAGGCCACTTCGGAAACACCCGGAACCGTTTGCAAGGGGTAGCGCAGGAACCAGTCCTGCAGGGAGCGCAGCTGTGCAAGATCGTGTTGTCCGGACCGGTCTACCAGTGCGTATTCGTAAATCCAGCCAACACCTGTCGCATCGGGGCCAAGCGTAGGCGTAATGCCCGCCGGTAGACGGCTACTGGCCGTATTGAGCGCTTCCAACACCCGCGAACGCGCCCAGTACATGTCCACATCATCTTCAAAAATAATGTAGACAAAGGAGAGCCCAAAGAACGAATAACCCCGCACCACTTTTGTGTCTGGCACGGAGAGCATAGCGGTGGTTAGCGGATAAGTGACCTGATCCTCCACCACCTGGGGAGCTTGTCCGGGGTACTTCGTCAGCACGATAACCTGCACATCCGATAGATCCGGTATCGCATCCAGTGGACTGCTCATATAGGAAAAGAGACCAACAACAGCGAGAATAAGCGCTGCCAGCAGAACCAGAAACCGTTCCTTGAGTGAAGCGCTAATGATGGCCTTGATCATTCGCTGCGCTCCTCGTCAGACTCCATTGGGGCGGCGTCCATATCGAGCATTTTGCGCGACGCTTCATGCAGTTTTGATTCGGAATCAATCAAAAACTGCGCAGAAACAACCACACGCTCACCTGCCTCAACGCCTGCCAGCACGGCGACATCTCCGCCTGACTCTATCCCCAGCGTTACTTTTCGCGGTTCGAACGTACCGGCTTGCTTCATGACGTAGATCTGGTTGTAGTCGCCGGACCGCACCACAGCCTCAGTAGGGACGACGAGCGCCACAGATTCCTGAGAATGAATCGTCACATCCACCAACGTTTCGGGGTGCAGTATCAGCTCGGCGTTGTCGAAAACGAGGCGCACCTGCGTCGTTCGCGTGGTCGATTCGGCGTACGGATAGATATACGCCACATGGCCGCGCAAAACTTTTCCAGGCAGACTTTTCAGGGTCATTTCTACCGGGTCACCTTCTTTTACCCAGGGCAACTCATACTCGTAAATGTCCGCATAAATCCAGACCGTGCGCAAATCAACAATCTGGTACAGCTCTGTCGCCGGTGTGACAAATTGCCCTTGGCGCGCGCCGATATGCGTCACAATGCCCGTCGCGGGGGCGAGTATATGCAAAGTATCCTGAACGGCCTGTGTCTTTTGCAGGTCTGTGATCTGCTGTTCTGCTACATCCAGTAACGTCAGTCTTGCTCGAGAGCTTTTCACCAGTGCAGACGCACCTTGTCGAATATCCTTGAAGGGACTGTGCTGTAACGATGTTTCGTTATTGAGCGCAAGCAAATACTCCTGCTGGCTCGCAACGAGTTTGGGCGAGTAGATATCCAACAGTATTTCGCCATCAACAATAGACTGCCCTGTTTTATCGACACGAAGATGTCTAATCCAGCCCTCCACTTTGGGGTGTAGCTTAACAACGCTATCTTCGGCGTAGTCGACGCGGCCAACGGCGCGGATCGAGCGAGAGATGCTACGTATCTCTGCGACGGCAGTGCGCACGCCGATATTGTTTTGCACCACAGGATTGATACTGATACTACCCTCCTGTGTGCCACTGTTATCCTGTGCGTACACCGGGATGTAGTCCATACCCATGGAATCCGTCGTTGGCACGGGCGATGTCACCGCCGGGTTCATCGGGTTTTTGTAAAACAGTGGTTCGCGCTTTGCCCCCTCACCGCTGGCTTCGGTACCACTGCGTTCAGTCGTAAGGAAATACCCAAGCCCAGTCCCCAATACGAGGCAGAATGCGCCGGTCAGTAAAGTTGCCTTATTCATAGATTTCATCCTCTCCTACCGCAGCGGTAAGACGTGCAATAGACTGGTGAACTTCTGAAAAGGACTTCCAGTACAGTAATTCAGAATTGAGTAGTGTGGTCTGGCTGCCTGCCAGGCTGAGAAAATCGACCTGATTCACGCGATAGCCCGCCAGCATGGACTCAACAGTTTGTCTCGCTTGTGGCACGATGCCACCCTCGTAGAGCACCATTTGAGCGCTGGCCTGTTGGTATTCAGTGATCGCAGTCGCAATACTGGAAAACACCAAATTTTTCTGGTCCAGTAATGAGTAACGCGAGCGCGCAAGTTCGCGCCGCTGTTGTTTCACCGACTGCGATTGCCGGGTGCCAGCGTATAGCGGTATGTTTACGCTGAGCATAATGGAGACAAAGTCCTGCCGGGATTGGCCCAATTGGTCTTTCTCCCGGTTGCCGTAAGCGAGTCCCACTTTGAAATCGGGATAGTAGGATTTTTCGGCGAGTGCCAGCCTTGATTGCGATGCCTCTATCGTAGATTGCTCTCCCTGCAGCAACGGTCGGGCTTCTTCGGCTCTGCGATACAGGATTGCGTGCGGTGCGAGCAGCCCCGAAAAAACCGGCATTGACGAGGGCAGTTTCTCGGGCGTAGCGGGCGAGGTATCCATCAGGACATTCAATCTGATGACGCGCTGCTCTCTTATGGCCTTCAGTTGAATCTCGGTATCCAGCAGTTTGGAGAGTTCCAACTGCGCGAGCAACACATCTTGCTGCAGTCCCTCCCCTACTTCGTACTTTTTATTGGCAACCCCAACTAACTGACGGAACACCGCCTGATTCTTCACTACTGTTTCAACCGCGCGGTCCAGATAGAAGATCTCCCACCAGGTCACGGTGACGTTCATATCGAGATTCAGGCGCATCTCATCGACTGAGTACGCCGCCGCCTCTGCCTCGAATACGGCGATCTCCTCGTTGAGCGCAAGTTTTCCCGGAAAGGGGAATGTCTGGCTGATCCCGACCTGAAGCTGGGTCATGGGTTCCTGGTTCAAATCGAAATTGTCCCAGGGCAGGTTCAGCGCATTCAAGCTGAGCACGGGGTCGGGCAGGCTCGATACCTGTGGCGCGATATGGGTAAGCGCCTCATAGCGCTCCCGCATCATGGCAAGGCCCGGGTTGTTGCCCATCGCACGTGCGCGCGCATCTGATAACTGCAGCACGGAAGCGTTCTGTGCATATACGGGTAGCACGGAAAAGCTGCTGAACAACAGCACGAATCCACATATATAGCGCGTAACCAGCGGCGCACATGCGCCATGGCTGGCAGCACTGCCAAACATTGAAATCTTCAAAATACTTCACCGTCTTCCATCAACTGCGGCCTGCCACGGGCACACGGCGTGCACCGAGAGGCAACAAAATTTAGGGGATTTTAGAGTTCGCGGCGATGAGAGCCGCGCAGGACTAGCTCAGCCTGGGAGGACGATAAAGTTGAGAAGGGGATGCTGATGTTATGACTTGAGTGATGTTCTGATAATACGGTTCGGTCGGTGTAATCGCAGTACTGTGATACTCACACGTCACTGTCGAGGATAGGACAGAACAAGCTGTGGCACAGTTTTGACCGCCTGCACAAGAATGGCAGGGAGTGGACTTGGTTAGATCCTGTGTCGTCTTTTCATGACAAGCCGGTTGGCCGGTATCCTGTCCCACACGGCCTGAAGCAGTGCTGGAATCGCTGCCGTGGATGGACGCCAGTGTATTTTGTACACCAGCGCCAACCATGTCACAGGCGGACGCCAGGGAAACGACCGGTTGCAGCAGTATCAAAAAAACCATAACGACTGTTAAGCAACGATTTTGCATAAGGCTCTGGTCTGCGACTCACCTGAGTGATTATAGATCCCTATTCGCAATTTAACAAAGTCCTTGCAGTATGCACAGATCAGCTGTCCTGCGAACCGGTGTCAAGTTCCTGTACATCGGGACGGCGTCTGCGACGGGTTCTGGCGGGAATCATGCTGCGCATCGCTTCGAGTTTGCCGAAGCAGAGCAACTTATCTCCCGCTTCCAATAATCGCTCGGCGCGCGGATTGGGAATCACTTTGGCTCCGCGGTACAGCGTAAGGACATTGACGTCGCTCTCCGCCAGGCCGGTTTCTACGATTTTCTGGCCGACAAATTTGGAGCCCTCGGGCACGTAAATTTCACTTACGCCATAGCCTTTACTGACGGTGAGCCGCTGGCGGACGTCGATCTCGGGAAAATCTACCTGGGCTGCAATGTATTCAATTACCGCGCCAGCCACATCGAGGCCAGTACAGGTTTCAATGCCTTCAAGCCCCGGCGAGGAATTGACTTCCATCACCTGCGGACCGTCCTTGCCTTCCAGCATATCGACCCCTGCAACTTGCAAGCCCAGTATCTGTGTGCAGCGCACCGCAGTCTCGCGGTACTCCTCACTGAGTTCGACCGCTTCGGCGATGCCGCCCCGGTGTACATTGCTGCGAAATTCCTGCCCCTGTGCAACCCTCCGCATCGCCGCCACCACGCGATCGCCTACCACGAAGGCGCGAATGTCACGGCCTTTGCTTTCAGCCACGAACTTCTGGATCAGTACGTTCTGTTTTTGGCTCTGTAGCAATTCGACAATACCCTCTGCGGTCTTTACCGATTCCGCCAGTAGAACACCGATACCCTGTGTGCCCTCTATCAACTTGATGACGACTGGCGCGCCCCCTACCCTCTCTATCGCGGGTAGTACGTCATTTCGGTCGCGCACAAAGGTGGTGCGAGGAATCCCCACGTGGTGTCGACTGAGAATCTGCAGGCTGCGCAGTTTATCCCGGGAATTGGTAATACCGTGCGCCGTATTGGCACAAAATACGTCCATCTCCTGAAACTGACGAACGACTGCGGTGCCATAGTAGGTGATGGAAGCACCAATGCGCGGCAGGATAGCGTCGTAGTGTTTCAATTGCTTTTGGCGGTAGTACAGGTCCGGTGAACCCCTGTCGAGATCGATGGCAAAGCGCAGTGTATTGAGTATATCCACGTCGTGATTTCGCTGTAAGGCTGCTTCCTTCAGCCGACGGGTGCTGTACGCGTTCGGCGAACATGACAGAATGGCAAGCTTCATTTTGAATCCCTCTGGACGGGTATGTGGTACTACGGAGGCGCGAGTACAATCAGGTGGTTGATGAGGTCACCACCATTTATCGCATAGTGACAGAAGCGCGATCATTATTCTACGAGAATGCGCGCAGACTCATATAGCCTACGTAGCACGCCAACAGGGCCGCTGCAATCATTCGATTCATGGTTGCGCGGCCGTAAAAGAATACTACCAGCAGGGCTGCCGAGAACGCCAGCGTCATCAGAATATCGACGATCCCTCCCGCCGGAATGGGCAGTGGCCTGATCATTGCACTGATGGGAAGGACAAACAGGCTATTGAAAATATTGGAGCCGATCACGTTTCCCACACACAGGTCCGATTCATTCTTGAGGGCTGCGATAATAGAAGTGACCAGCTCTGGCAGACTGGTACCTATCGCCACCACCAACATGCCGATAACAACGGGAGACAAGCCCAGTAACTCTGCCAACTTCGAACCCTGGGAGATGGTCAAGTGGCCGCCAATACCAAGCGCGAGGATGCCGAGTCCGACATACACCCAGTCGGTATGGGACACGCTGCCCGCCGGGCTAGGCGCCTTGGGCCTGGGCTGGTGCTGATTTACATTTGCAATGAATGGGTCTTCGCGTTGAGCCAGGACATCACTTATTGTGACATAAAGAAAAATACTGAAAATTAACAGCAAAATAATGCCATCCGAGCGGGAAATCTGCGCCGCGGTGCCCACCAGCGCTCCATCCAGGGTCATAACCAAAAGCACAGTGGTGCCCAGCAACAGCAATGGCAACTCGCGGCGCACGATCTGGCCTTGAATTTTCATCGGCTTGATCAGTGCTGCCATACACAGTACCAGCCCGAGATTGGCAAGATTCGACCCCACCACATTGCCAAACGCCAACTCTGTTTCGTTGCGAACTGCGCCGATAATATTTACCACCAGCTCGGGTGCGCTGGTGCCAAACGCGACCACCGTGAGGCCGACCAGTAGCGGCGAGACACCGTGTTGGCTGGCAATGCCTGATGCTCCGCGCACCAGCCCCGTACCGCCAAGCAACAGAAGTATTAAACCGAGAATCAGTAGAGGAAATGTCACTGCACTTTTACCTTAACGTTTTGATCTGGAATGGTAACAAGATTAAATGATGGGCGCATTGCTCGCATCGGAATCGTCAGTTGCATAGGCATCGGGCTGAAGATCTTCCTGGAATTGCTCGACCCCTTTTTCAACGGCAGACACGTTTCTGCCGTAATGCGCTATATGAAAGGCTGCGTCGCCTTCATAAACCAGTGGCAGATTGGTGCGTCCGATAACGATGCCGTCATTCGGTGCTGTCATGGGTACTTCGCTGGAACCCAATGGGTCCGCTACCATCGCGATGACCTGCCCTGCGGTGACTTTGGCGCCGAGTGGCACCAGCGTGCGCAATAGCCCGCTCTCCGGCGCCCGCAGCCAGCTGGTGTGGTAACTGATGACGGGGGGTCGAGGTTCTTTCCTACGTTTGGATTGACTCAACATACCAATGCTGCGCATCACATTAATGATACCTTTGAGTCCCGCTCGTATGTACAGCTCTTCAAATCTCAAGGCTTCCCCCGCCTCATAGAGGATGACCGGAATGCCGGCATCCTGCGCGGTGCCGCGCAGTGAACCATCGCGCAGCTTTGCATCCAGTGCCAGCGGCACGCCAAAAGCTTCCGTCATGGCCAAGCTGGCCGGGTTATCCAGGTCGGCGCGAATTTGTGGAAAATTGGAACGGTGGCGCGAGCCGGTATGTAAATCGATGCCATGTGTGGATTTGAGCACGATCTCTTTGAGGAAGGTATGGGCCACCCGTCCCGTCAGTGAGCCCTTGGTTGATCCGGGAAACGATCGATTGAGGTCGCGTCCATCGGGCAAGTATCGGGTGTGGTTGAGGAAACCGTAAACATTGACAATGGGGATGGCCAGTATCGTTCCGCGCACATTCTTCAATACTTTGTTCTGCAGCAGTCGCCGAATAATTTCGACGCCGTTGATTTCATCGCCGTGAATGGCAGCACTGATGAACAGTGTCGGCCCCGGGAGTTTGCCACGAATGACCTGCACAGAAATCGACAGGTCGTCATGGGTATACATCGGTGCCACCGGGATTTCGACGACGGTACGTTTGCCGGGGGCGACACTGACGCCTCCGATGACCAATTCAGGCAGTGTTTCTTTTACCACGTTAAATTCGATCCTTATTTTTTGTGCCGGCTTTACCTTGAATATAGGATCTGCCGGGATGGATGACATAGTTGGCTCTCAGTGCGGTGCGTCCCAACAGCACTCGAAACCGCATGCTGTCGCGATCTGTCAGGGTGACCTCAGAACGAATCACATCCTCTCCTATGGCGATTTGAGTCTCGATGACATAGCGCAGTTCTTCATGTCCACCAGAGTCGCGCACTACGCGCTGGTCCTTCACCGGCGCTTCGCACTCTATCACTGTCTCAGTATCGCCCTGCGCCGGGTGGATCGCAAAACGAACCCACTGCTGGGCGTCTCGGGTGAACGGCTCAACCATAAAGGCATGCAGCGCGCTGGTACGCGCGCCGGTATCAATCTTGGCTTTGACTCTGGGTATATTGAGATCGGGGAAACCGATCCACTCCCGCCAGCCGAGAGGCTTTTTAGTGCTCATGGGGATTTACTCCAGTCGTGTTTGCAATCAGTTATCACCAGAGGATTTCCCCGGCTCCCAGCACATACAGCCGGTCTGCCACCAACTTTCGAATCTGCCTGGCATCATTGAGTAACAGCGTCTCTTCGACAATTGCTTTGGCATTGTCGAGGCTGATACGCCGTAACAGCCATTTGATTTTCGGCAGTTGCGCCGCGCTCATACTGAGGGTTCGCACTCCCATACCGATAAGCAGTACCACTGCAATTGGGTCGGAGGACATTTCGCCGCAGACACTCAGTGGTAGATCTGTTTTTTGTGCGATCGCTATCACCCGTGCAATCTCATGCAGTACCGCCGGATGAACATGGTCATAGGAGGCCGCCACTCTGGGATTGTTGCGATCGAGTGCTAGCAGATATTGGCTCAGGTCATTGGAGCCAATGGAAATGAAGTCGAGCTGCTCGCGCCAGGAACTCAGCTGCGAAATAGCCGCCGGCACTTCCACCATGATGCCCACCGGCGGCCGGCGCACATTAATCCCCTCCTCCTGCAACTGCTGCAATGCATCATTCAACAGTGCATGGAAGCCAACAAGCTCAGAGGTGCTGCCCACCATAGGCAGCATGATGCGCAAATTTTCCCGCCCTTCAGAGGCGCGCAACATCGCGCGCACCTGGCTCATGAACAGCGAACTGTTGTCCAGGCAAAAGCGTATTCCACGCCAACCAAGTGCCGGGTTTTCCTCCTTGATGGGAAAATACGGCAGCGGCTTGTCGCCGCCAATATCCAGCACGCGCATATGGACAGGCTTGGTACCATACGCCTCTAATATCTGGCGGTAGACGCCCAACTGCTCATCCTCAGACGGAAAGGTATCGCTGACCATAAAGGGAATTTCAGTACGGTACAGCCCCAGGCCCTCAGCGCCAGCTTGCAAGCCAGGCGAGATATCCGCTAGCAGGCCACTGTTGGCATACAGTTGAATGGTCGTGCCATCCACCGTCAGTGCAGGCAGATCGCGCAGTACCTGGAGATCGCCTTTTAGCTGCTGCTCGGCTTTCAATAACTGTTCGTACTCGGCGAGTACCGTGGCGTTGGGCCGCACAATAATCCGGGCCGCGTTGCCGTCCACCACCAGGGCATCCAGATTATGGATGCCCTTTATCTCCCCTACCCCCATGACGGCGGGAACCCCCAGCGCATTGGCCAGCACAGCAGTATGCGACAGGTTTGAGCCCTGAAAGCACACTATACCGGCGAGAAATTCTATGGGCACCCGGGCAATATCAGAAACACTCACCTGTGCACCGACCAGGATAGTCTGGGTATTGGGGAGTTCTTCCTCACCAGAGGTCCGCAAGCCGCGCCAGGCGCTGTAGAGTTTATTGCCCAGATGCCGGATATCTTCGTGTCGAGCCCTCAAGTAGGGATCGTCCATCGCGAGAAAGACGTCGGCGTGGTGGTGGATAACCCGTTTCAGAGCACCGGGAAGGTGGTGGCCATCGTTTATCAACTGAGCCACACCGTTGACCAACGCCGGATCAGACAAGAGCAGGCAGTAGGCGTCAAATACGGTCGCCACATCCTGTGACAGTAAATCCCCCAAACCGGCCTGCTCACGTTTGACGTCGGCCAGTACAGTTTTGACCAGGCCATGCCACTCTGCCAGCGTGGCACCGATATCCTCGCACTGTCCGTCGTTGACGGAATACAAATCAATATTGTCACACAGCCTGGCCTGCCCAATACCGATGCCCGGTGCGCCTTTTATGCCCGACAGGGTGCGAGCGCTGCTCTTATTGATTTCCTGCCAAATTGACTCTGTCGCTACAACCAGCGCCAGTTGACTGCCCAGTGTCACCAGCACTGCAGACTCTTCTGCAGTAAGCACACGAGCTTCCCTACTCTGTGCTACCAGTACGCCGATCACCACCCCGGCCCTGACAATCGGAACACCGAAGAAACTGCTGTACAGTTCCTCCTGCGTCTCCCTGATGCCATAAAATGCCGGGTGCTGCGCCGCATCTGCCAGGTTAATTGGATGCCTGGACTGTGCGACCAGCCCCACCAACCCCTTGCCTGCGGGTATCCTGACACTGCCGACTGCAACAGGATCCAGACCGCGACTGGCAAGCAGTGCCATATCACCTCTTTCATCCGCGAGGTAGAGACTACAGACGTCCAGCCCCATGTACTGTTGAATGGAGTCGACGATCACGGATACCTGAGCCGAGGGCGAGTCAGCTTCGGCCGCAGCCTGTACGATGCGCGTCAGGTCCAGAATTACTGACATGTCCCTACCCTTCTCATGCTAAAAGCGCCACGCGATGCACAACGGCGCGAGTATCAGTTCACCCTGGACGATTTCCTTGCGTGTCACCTGCCATATAACTAGGCTAGGGAGGCAATCTATGTTCGAATTCAAACCACGGTTACCAGCAAGATAACTTCTGAGAATATAACACATGATCAGGTCGCTATTACTATCCACAGACGGGCACTATTCCGAGGGTAACGAACAGCTGTTGCAACAGTGGCGAGAGCAGCCCGATAGCATCCTCTGGCTCGACATCCAGGATGAGGTGACACCCGACATCCGCACCCTGCTGCTAAGCTTCGATTGCAATGAGCTGGCGATCAAGGATGCCGCCAGAGTGCGCCATCCTCCGAAGGTGGAGAATTTCACTTCTAACAGCTTCATTCTGTTCCGCGGGATCAGTGAACTCGACGATGCCCTTACCCATGTGCCGCAGCAGTTGGCTATATGGGTGGGGCATAACTACCTGATTACCCTGCACCGCGGGCACTCGATGAGTGTCGAGTATATGCTGCAACGTGCCGTTGCTGAAAACCTGCTGCAGTCCCCTGCTGTGCTGGCTTTGGGCTTGCTCCATTATGCCGCCGGACGCTATCTGGAAAAGCTGATGGCAGCAGAGGAGCGCATTGGCGATCTGGAAGACCAGTTACTGGGTGAGCAGTCCAACGAGGCGCTGAAGGAACTGGTCGCCTACCGCACGCGATTGCGAAAACTGCGGCGTATTTTCAATTACCATCAACGTATGTCCGAGACCGTGATGAACGATGGATGTCCGTTTCTCGGTACCGGCGAAGGCGATTCCTACCATGTCCGGCGCGATCTGTATGACCGCTGCGAACGACTCTCCAGTCTGTGCACCCTATACTATGAGTTGTGTGGTGATCTCGTCGACGGCTATATCTCGCTCAGTTCACACCAGCTCAACAACACCATGAAGATACTGACCATCATTACGGCAATTTTTGTCCCCATCACGTTCATCGCCGGTCTCTACGGCATGAACTTCGAAAATATGCCCGAGCTTCACCATGAAAACGGCTACTTTTTTGTGCTCGGGGTCATACTGGCTGTAGCGGTAGCGATGATTGCACTGTTTAAGAAGATACGCTGGCTCTGAGGGGGCATCAATCCGAGATAGGCCACCGCTCGTCGCTGGTGTAGAACGCAAAACGCGCTTCTATCATCTCCTTGGTCAGGCCATATTCCGCGAGATTGTATTCGTGCTTGCCGTGCTTACCCTTTGGGTTGGCGTCCACGTGTGCCTGCATAGCCGTTCGGGATTCATCGCTGAGCGGCAGGTCGAAAGCGCGATAGACTTTCTCCACCATCGCCATCGGTTGGTCGACAAACTCGCGCTGCGAGCAATCCACAAACAGTTCGGGTGGCAGCTTTTCGCGTTGCGCCAGGCCCCGCTCCAGCGACATGGCATACCACTCCATCACGGCGCGGCCAATCTCTGCGGCATCCAGGTGACTGAGATCACCCGCGTACATGCCCATGACCACCTTGTTCATACTGTTGATGCTGGGTACGACACTGACCGGGTCGCGATGGCACCAGATAAAACGGGCGTCTGGAAAAACCTTCAGAATGGCATCGATGCCCCACATATGCGCCGGGGCTTTCAGCATCCATTGCGTACCGGGATTGCGCCAGTTCAGCATTTGCATCAGTCGCTTCTGGTAGGCGTACATGGGTTCCAGATCACGCTCTAACACCCAACTCCGATAGGGTTCGAGCATGATCTCGAAACCGAGCTGCACACCATCAAACGCAAACGCGTGTAACAGCACACACTCTTCCGGCGTGTCCGCATCGATGTAGTGAATCTTGGCAAATTCCGAATTGCGCGTTTGCTCTAGCGCCTTGACCAGGTAGGGGTAACGCGGATCTTCCTGTCCCGGCTTGCTGTCAGGCCAGGGATCGGGGAACTGCACTTCCCATTGCAGCAGGCCGCGGTTGTCTGGCGCCGCAACCAGCAGGTTCAGCAGGGCTGAGGTGCCCGAACGGGGCAAGCCGGTAACAAAAATGGGCGCCTTGATGTCCTGCTCGGCAATCTCCGGAATTGTTTTGAACGCATTCTCACACTTGAGTCGGGTTGCGAGCAGCATCACCGCTCTGTCGCGACACCGTTTGCGCCCCTCGGGATCCTGCACATTGCGATCAAATGTTTCAAGCAGTACTTCCAGGCCCTCGCGAAACGGCAAGTCGCCGAAATCGTCAAAGCCGGTTTGTTTCTTTGCTTCGGCGATCAGTTCATCGGGATTGAAATTCACGGTCTGTTCTGTCATTACAGATCCACCAGTTTGGCGACACGGGTCTTCAGTTCAGGATGCTGTTTCGCACCTATCCAGCGCCAGCACATCGTACCCATATTGTGTCCGGCAGTTTCAATCCAGTTGGGAACGCCGGGGTCGACGTGGGACACCACCACGCGCACGCTACCATCACTGTTGTAGTGAGCGGTGTGTTTATTCACGTGAATGGTGTGATGCCGGTAATCCAATGACTCCATCCACCAGTTGTCCAGTTGGAAGTTCCAGGTCTGGCATTCGGGGATTTCAGGCGCGTCGATAATAAACACCTCATCGTCGGCAAGCTGCCAGGCACTGTGAAAATAGAAAATATTGGGATCGCCGCCGATGAGTTGGCAGTACGCCTGATCTGCCGGCGGTAGTTCATTCATTGTAGGCAGAAAGCTCTCAGACCAGTTTTCGAACAGCGTTGCTGAGCCTTTTACAAAGCCAATAGCACCCTGCAGACCGCGCTCCAGTTTGGTCGCGCTAAATGCTTCGGGTCGGTCATCGTCGGCACCAATGCGCTCGATTTTTAACTCAGCCGGTTTTTCGTTGATGCGATCCTGGAAGGTTTGTCGCACATTAATGGAGTTGGTCTCCTCCCCCATAGGCAACCAGTTACC
>JBBKWY010000092.1:0-24995 GCA_037969215.1 Halioglobus sp. | reverse complement strand
GCGATAGGCGCCGTGGGCATTGGCACAGCGGCAGCCGGTGTTGCCAGCATCGCAGCGCCGAGCGAGGCGGCGAGCAGGGTCATTGTGGTTTTTATAAGTTTCATTCACGTCACTCCTTTGGGGCTCCAGCCCCGAAATATGTTGGTCATTCCGATGGATGGCGATCACAGCACCCGCGGTTGGGAGCTACCAAGCAAGTCTCGCGCCAGAATCCATAAATCTATGATTAATATCATTATTCTTAGAATTAACTTGCTTTGGCTAATCCGGAGTGTAAACAAAGCCGACACTATCGGGCGCGAACGCGCTCCGCGCGATGAATCTGGCTACTCGGTGTCAGCAAGCGCCACTTTTGGTCATACTCGCGCCCAGTTGATTCGCAAGACCTTCAATAGCGCAGTGATAAATAGAAGAGGGATCGCAATGGTCTTCAACAGCAATGACACCAGAAGATCGATGATGTTTTCGGAGAAATCGCTGATGTCGACATTGAGAGCGTCCAGCTTCTGACGGATCACGGAGGCGTCGGGTATGGTCGCAAAACGATCCAGGAAACTGCAGCTCTCACCCCGTTGTTTCTTTTTCAGGCAGGCTATTTCCTCACGCTGATTATCCATTTCGTCGTCCAGAACGTCTAACGCATCGGCCAGGGCTGTCCGCTTGTTCTCGGTGTTCTTGAGCTTGAGCTTCGCTTGTCGTACGGCATCTGGACAGCTCCCGAGTACGTCCGAAAACCGGCATAAGCCGCCGGCCTCTCGGATGAGTCCATTCAGGGCTTCCATGTCAGTTTTGATTTGACTGTCGATACCGGTAATCGCGTTCTTGCGATCCCGGTATATCTTTTCATTGTCAGCAATGGACTGCTGAACGTCTGCTATTTGCGCTGTCAGCGCTTGGCTGTTTTGGGTGAGCGTGTCGACCTCACGGAGTTCGCCCTGGAACTTCTCCATGGCGACATGTCGCTGTTGATCGGCTTCATCCAGAAATGTCGCATCAACCCAGCTGTTAGCCAAAACCACCAGTCCCAGTGAAAAACGGAAGAAAGTGATGGCGAGGAAGGTTCGTAGCATGGCGCTCAGTAGCTTGGGACTGCCATAAAAAAGGGTGAGGCCAGTGCCGACCGCTGCAGCGGAAAGCAGAATATTGAACATCGTGGCAGAGACCACGGCCAACAGGATTTTCTGCAGGGCAAGTGAGCCCAGTGCCAGCAGCACGATGTCGGAGAAGCGTTCAATCAGATCGTTTACGGGATCGAGTACCTCGCCGATACTGAATGTGACAAGTAGCACATTGAGTTCGGTGCCCTGTAGCAGGGATACCAGGGCGTTGATGCCCCTGGCGGTACCATAGATCAGTCCGGCGCTACTTATCGAGGAGTTGATTCGCTCTGCAGAGTACTGATCCAGTACCCCATACCAACCCAGCGCAGGCAGGCTAATGAGGGCGATGAGCCAGAGGTATCGCCACTGAGAAGAGTGTTGTTTCACGGGTATGTTCATCAGGTATCCTGCAATGGTAATGCTGTTCCGGTCTCGATCTAGCCAATCCATTTGGTCGCGCTTCAGACTGAGCGCCGCGATAATCAGCAATCGCTAGCGAAAACAGCAGATCACGCGAGTTGGAGCAGGCTTCCCAATACCTATACGGCTAGTATTCCAGATCTTGCTTATAGAGTAAGTATGCGCGTTCTGCGGACAATGATCGTATCCTGGCTTCACAGCTGTAGGTGGATTGTTCATGTTGCTCGAGGAGACTTTCCCGGCTCATTTGAAGGTCGGCTACTGCGCTACTTTCATAGCGGTAATCAATCGGCACGGGTATCTCTGTACACACATTTCGCCACACTGTGGTGGGCGGCGTATTCCGCTTCTGGCAAGTCGCAAGCGCTTCTCCCGTCACATTGCTGCAGTCGACAGTGTTGCCGGGGACAGTAATGGGTATGACCTGGCACTGTTCATATACCCGGTATCCACGCGCCAGCACATACTCTTTTTCGGCTATCTGATCGTTCAATTGACGGAGGGATCTGGACCGCACCCCATAGGACGAGGAGCTTTCACACACTTTCGTCGCTCTCTCATCCGGGCTCATTTGCTGGAAATCATCCAGCGACGCACATGCACCCAGTAATAAAACCAGCGTTGTGAGAAATAGTGACCTCATAGCCTCAGTCCTTGACGGCACACTGTTTCGTATGTCGATGGTCTATATAATACCAATGGGGCTGCTAAGCAATAGAGAAGGGGGTGCCGAACTCGCCCTGGAGATCGCGGATGATCTCGGTCGAGCCGGGCGCTGTTTCAGGCGTTGGCGAGCTTGCGAGCGAGAATTCTGAAAACGTCAGGCGATATGCCCAGGCCGAGGTGGGTCGCGCCTACTTCGATGTGCTCCATGTCGGCAGTGTGTCTGTCAATGCTGGCCTGCCAGCCCACAATACCGTCCCTTTTTGAGTAAATAGAGGTGACGGGTACGCTAATCGGTGTGCTTTCGCGCGCTGCAATCGTGGCTTCAATTTCATCCAGATTCACACCTCTTTTTTTATAGAGCGCGCCCATACTGGTATATTTTGGGCCGCCAACCAACGGGCTGCCCAGAGTAACAACCTGACGGACTGTGTCGGGGTAGTCCCGGGCCGCTTCTCGTGCCAGTACGCCGCCCAGGCTCCAGCCTACAACATGCACCTTGCTGCCGGTGCGTGCATGCAGCGATCTGAGCTGATCGGCTACCCTTGGCAGCATGTCAGGCACGTTGCCACGGTTGCGTCCCTGGTTCCATCCCTGCACGTTGTAGCCCAGCCACGACAGGTATCCGCGCAGTAGCGTCGTCGAGTAGTTACTGGCGCCCAAACCCGGCAGTACCAGCACAGGTTCTCCACTGCCCCGCCTCTCTCTGGCCAGGGCCGGTGAGGCCGCAAACAATCGTGGTAATTCAAAAAGCGTTAAACTTTCGCCTGCCAGGGTCATAAGTGATGGGGCTTTAAGTTCATACATAGTGATCAGGCCTCCAGGACCCTGCGTGTAGCCGGTTGTGGCGATGGCTCGCTTGCGACGGCGCGACTTAGCGAGCGAATCATAACTTCTGCCAATTCGTTGATGTCTCTTCCCATATGCAGTTTGTCGGCCAGGTGCAGGGAGATGATGCCGTGCAATCCCGCCCAGAGTACGTGCACTGTGTTGGTGGGATCGCCGCTGATTAATCCGCTCTCCAGCGCCTCGGCCACCGCTGTCATCATGGGTTGCTGTGCGCGATTGATCTGCCGGACCAGCTCTGGGTAGCGCTGCTCATCCTGCTGATTCACAGCGTACATAACGCGGTAAGCATTGGGTGTTGCCAGGGCAAATCTCAAGTAGGCCCTCGCCAGCGCGATCAGTCTTTCGTCCGGGGCGCTAATATTGCCCGCCACCTCTTCTGCCTCGTCGGCCATGCGTTGAAACTGGTTCTGACGTACCACGGCCAAAATGTCGGCCTTGTTCTTGAAGTACCGGTAGGGCGTGGTGCGGCTACAGCCTGCTGCCGCTGCCAGCCCCCTGAGGGTCATACCCTCGACACCATGCTCTGCAAATGCCTTCAGGGCGAGGTCACACAGACGTTGTCTGAACTGCAGTACGTCGCTGGGGCTAAGGATTTTTGGCATCGCAGTATATTGACATCGTCAATTGACGATGTCAATTATAAAATTAAGTAAGCTGAAGCGGTGGCAAGCGCAGGCGTCCTGCTCTGTGGCCGAGCCCATGCGGCTGAACTTACGGTGAATCACGACTTGAGCCTCACCGGCGGGAATCTGGTAATCACGCCCTGGTCGCGTGATACTGCCTGCACGTTTCTTACCGGCGATGCGGTCGCAGGCTGTCCATGATCCAACCCACAATCAATCGCGCGACCCACTTCAGTATCGTATGGGCCTTGGTACTCGCTGTGCTGACCATAGTGGAGTGGAGCAGTCTGGACCGTGATCCGATGAGCGAGCAGATCTTTCTCCCGTTCATTGAGCGCGAGATTACCTTGCAACTGACGGCCCCCAACACCACAGAACGGCTTGCCACGGGCGCGGACGACCTCCCCGGAGAGGACGTCCGGCGCGATCTGGAAGCTCATGTGGAAATCGCGTTTAACGGCCCGCTATTTTTGGCTTATTTTTTTGGGCCGGTGCTGATGTTTCATGCAGTCGGTCTGCTGTGGAGACAGCTACGTCGGGGCGCCTGATTGGTCCGCTGGCATTCAAAATTTCAAGCATCCGGCCTTTCGATTTTCTGGTCGCGACGGGCAACAGCATGGCCAGTGAGCACTTGATTAGTTCTCTGCCAAGATCCTCCTTCGACAGTATGCCTTTAAGCCAGTACAAAACCGTGCCCCAGGTGACAGAGACCAGTGCGCGGGAGTAGAAGTCTATATCCAGATCTTTATTCAACTCCTTTTCCTCACACATTTCCGCTATGGAAACACTTCTGGCTTTAATGGCATTGACCAGAAAAATCTCCTTGGCCGGCGAGTCACCAGCGTTCTGAAACAAGAGCATCGCCATGGCTTCCCCGGTATCGGGCGTGTCTTCAAAGAAGGAGGCGACGGACTCAAGTCTGTGTAAGAAACGGTCCAGGCCGGGTGCGTACTGCTCTTCCTCGAGTGCTAGAGCACTGATTGAATTGCCGACTGAGTAAAGAATCAGAGATTCTTTGCTGCCGTAAATTTCATACAGTGTGCTGGGGGAGACGCCCGCAGCAGAGGCAATTTTGCGCATGCTCAGTTCGCCGTATCCATCCTCGACAAGTTGGGTGCGAACTGTTTGTAGTATTTTTTCTCGTCGCGCCACCTGTCTGGGTGTCATCTTCATCGTGTTTGTCGCCATCGTCCTGCTGGTTGCTGAAATCCATTCATATTGCGCACGCTCCGAGTGTGGCGAGTTTAAGTGATGCGGCCGGGATGTCCAAGCTATGCGTTCGTTGCATTGCCTGCGCTTGCTCAGTTACGGATACGGCTACGCAAGATTTGTGCTGACCTGGACTCGTGACTGCGGGAGCGGCTAATTATAGAGGGCGGGGAGACTGATGCATATTTTATCGTAACGCGTTGCAGTTTAAATCATAACGCGTTATTGTTTTGTATTTCATGCCTTTAGTGGCAAGTTTCTTTAGGCAACTTGACTATCAACTCCGGGAATTGATTATGAAAAACGTAGCATTTATCGGCTTGGGGAGCATGGGTTGTGGCATGGCAAGCAATATTGCGAAAGCGAACTTCAACTTGAGTGTATGGAATCGCACGGCTTCCAAAATGGAGCCCTTGGTAGAACTGGGGGCTCGTGCGGCAACATCTCTGGTTGATGTGGCCACGGGGGCAGACGTAGTCATCACTAGTCTGATGGATGACGAGTCTATACTGGAGAGCCTGGAGGGAGACTCTGGATTCATTTCCGCTATGAAGCCGGGGGCCATCCATGTGTGCGTGACGACTATTTCACCCGCCCTCGCTGACTCTCTGGGGAGAATCCATGAACAGCATGGATCGTCCTTCGTGATGAGCCCTGTGCTTGGTCGACCCGATGCCGCGGCCGACGGCACGCTGATTGCGCTCGTGGCCGGACGCGCGGCTGACATTGAGGCAGTGAAGCCCGTTATTGAGGCGTTTACCTCGATGACTATCCCTCTGGGGGAGGCGCCAGGACATGCAGCAACACTGAAGCTTTGTCTCAACTACACGATTATTTGCAACATCGAGCTTATGGGTGAAGTTTACGCCTGCTGTGAAAAAGCCGGACTGGAGTTGGAGCAGGTAGAAGGCTTCTTCAAAATAATCTACGGTTTTCCGGTTTTACACATGTATGCGGAAAAACTTAAGAACCGGGAATTTGATGACGGCGGATTTCGTATGACGGGCGGCTTGAAAGACATACAGCTGATGTTGAGTGCTGCAGAGCGGCTCGGTACAAGTTTCGATATCGGCAAGATTATCGAAGGGAAAATGATCGAGGCCATCGCGTCTGGCTACCATGATCTGGATTGGAGTGCGATCTATGAAGTGACCAGATCCAGAGCCGATATGGATCACGCAACACTACAGATATCGCGGGGATAGAGTCCGCTGGAGGGGTGCCCGCTTCGTTCCGGCATTTCCCGCGCGGATGCCACCTCGTGCTGGAGGTAAGGTGCCGGGCTGCGAGCAGGCTCTCTGTCACGTGCTAAGCTTGTAGCCTGGCTTATCAAAAGGCGTCGACTATGGAACAGGCTTTGCAGGTATTTATGAATTATGCAGCGGCGTTTGAGCAGGCTTACGTCGATGATGATTGGTCTCGATTGGCGCCGTTTTTCAAGGAAGAAGCGACGTATGAAGTGCGAGGAGGTCCTATGGCCTGCAAAATTGCGGGCCGCAAAGATATTCTTTCCGGACTCAAAAGGTCTGTCGATGGCCTGGATCGACGTTGTGCTGAGCGACAGATTGAACTTACTGCTGGGCCACATACCCTTGTGACAGATGATGGTGCTGAGGTAAGCCTGAGTTGGAAGGTGGTCTATCAATACGGGGAAGCGCCGAAGCTGACACTGCCGGGCCGTTCGGTGTTCACGATTGCCGACGGCGTGATCGCTGCGATGAAGGACGAGTATGATGACCAAGAGATGGTAGCGGTCGCAGCCTGGATGATTGAGTACGGCGAGGGGCTGGATGGATCTTACGTATAACCCACTTTCAGTGGCTTACTTGTCATAAATTGATTCTGGTCAATATAGCTTGCCGTGAGTTAATAGATAATAAAAAAATAACTCGTAAACCGACTTAAATATTGGGAGCGGTAATCATGGCGATGAAATTCAATTTGGCAGCTATCTGTCTTTCTTCATTTGTAACTGCGGCAGTGCTCGCGGCAGTGCCTCCGGATCAGGCCAGTCGACTGGGCAAGGACCTGACACCGGTGGGCGCTGAAATGGCGGGCAATGCCGATGGCAGTATTCCGCCATGGGATGCGAAGGGTATCCCCGTTCCTCCCAACTTTGTGGCTGGCTCGGACAACTACATCAACCCCTACGCCGACGAGAAAGTGTTATACACAATCGATGAAAGCAATTGGGAAAAATACGCTGAGTTCCTCACTGCGGGCACTCAGGCGCTATTCAAAAAATACGGGGCCGATGGTTTCAAAATTCATGTTTATCCCACTCACCGGGGGAGTATTCAGCCGGATTGGTATTATGCCAATTCGCTGAAAAACGCTACCGGAACCACACTGGTAGAAGATGGCCAGAAAGTCGACGGCAACCTGCCAGGTGTGCCGTTCCCCATCCCGCAAACGGGGCTGGAGGTGCTCTGGAACCACATGATCCGGTATCAGGAAGACTCCAAGCTGAACTACGATGTCTACTATGTCGCAGCTAACGGCAAGCCGGTGCTGGCCACCAGAGGTTCTTCTGCGCAGATATTCCCCATGTTCAAGAACCCCGATCAGCCGGTCGGCGAAGAGCTATGGGGGAAATTGCGCATCAACTATGATGCGCCTGCACGACGTGCCGGTGAAATTCTACTCGTGCATGAACCTGCGGCGGACTATACCGAGGGTAAGGGTCGCAAGGCCTGGCAGTACCTGGTTGGACAGCGCCGGGTGCGCCTTGCCCCCGCAGTGTCTTTTGACACGCCCAATCCCGGTGTAGCCGGTACTTCCACCTACGATGACGCATACGTTTACAACGGTTCCCCGGAGCGCTTCACCTGGACGCTGGTGGGCAAGAAGGAGGTGATTCTTCCGGCCTCGAACTACGACATGATTTTCCAGGACAAGGTCGAAGATTTGCTGGGTGAGAAATTTCTTAACCCAGAGAAAATCCGATGGGAAAAGCGCCGTGTGTGGGTCGTCGACGCCCACCTGAAAGAGGGCAACCGACATATGTATGGTCGGCGTACGCTCTACATCGATGAAGACAGCTGGACTGCCATTTCCAGTGAGATGTATGACGGCCGAGGTGAACTCTGGCGTGTACAGTATGCCTACGTTGTGAACCTGTACGACCGCAAGACGAGCTTTTCCCTGGCCTATGGCTCATATGACATAGCACAGGATATTTACAACCTGAGCGGAAAACCGGTTCCCGGGACCTACAGTAACACTGTCGATTTACCGGGAAAGTACTTTTCATCCGAGGGCATGGCCCGCGGTGGTGTTCGCTAGCCCCACTTTACTCGCGCCAGCCTGGCCCCGGGAATTGCCGACAATCTGTCTGCAGAATCCGGGTGGTTGGCTCACCGGGTGAGGCTGAAGTCTCGCCCGAAGGGCTCGCACCTAAAATAGGGTTACAACGGTTAGCTTATTCTTGATGCTGAACCGATCCAGCTCCTGACAGCTGCAACAGCGAACCTTCTGCTATTATCAGTCACGATTTTGCAGGTTCAGGATTTCTCGTGGTGACAAAGCTCAACCAGAAAGACAGCAGTCAGGTCGCTACAGCGGGTCTGCCTGACGCGGTTCCTCTCGTCGAAGAAAATCTGCGCAAGCGCGGCATTGATCCCGATCGGCTGTCAGTATTGAAACTCGGCACAATCTATCGGTTTCGCGCTGCGCCACCATGGCTTCAGCGGCTGCTCATCGGGTTTGCGCTGATGGCAAGCCACAGCTATATACTTCGCACCACTAGTGAACCCTCACTAACCCTGCTGGCCGGTATGCAACTGATTAGTGGGCTGATCATATTGATGGCTGCCTGCGAGGTACTGGTAACCGCCACTGAAAGGTTGGCTGCCCGCTTCCACTGGAACCATTACACAGCAGGCACCGTCGCCGAGATTCTTTCGACAATACCTGAATTGGTGGTGATCGCGTTCCTCATCCCAATTAGTCCCAGTATGGCATTCGTGGTTGCGTTGATTACTATCTACAATAATGCGTTGGTGTTCAGCCTGTACTCCTACTTCCTGCCCAAGGATACACACGGCAAGTTCCTCATGCCGATACCAATTACTGAAGCCGGAACACAGATCCTTATTGGTGGCGGTGCGATGGGTCTGATACTCGGTTTGGTCATGTTAACCTTTAAAGCCTCCAATCAGGTTAAGAGCAGCTTCGACTCTATCGACCTCATATTTGTGAGCTTCATCCTGCTTTCAATTTTTTCCGTCTATCTGTACAAGCTGATTACCAGTTATGCCAAGGAAGAGGCAGCGGTCAGAGAGAATCTGGATATGTCTGAGCACGACATAGAACAGCGTCTCGATATGGTTTACGAAAACATCAGGCCGACCAGGCTGGTTACAATCTTTTTGCTATTCCTTGTTGGCGCTCTCGGTGCTTTCTTTGGTGGTCATCAAGTGTCCGGGTTTGCGGAATTCATGCTCAGTGATCTCCAGTTCAACCCGATTCTGACCGCTCTGATCCTGGCCGTTTTTGCCGGCATGAGCGAGTATGTGATCCTGTGGCAGTCACACCGTAAGCAGGAATACGGGATCGCGCTGGCCAATGCTTTCGGTGGAATTACCCAGGTGATGTTTCTGGTCTTTCCCTATACGCTGTTGTGTGTTGCAATCTATCAGTCCTTCCTGGATCCGGGTCATCCTGAATTGCCACTGGAATTTTCAGTCCCCCATGTTTTACTGCTGCTATTTCTCTTTCCGACGTTCTACACCCTTTCATCATTAATTGAGGAAGATCATACGCTCGGTATTCTCGATACAGTGATCATGTCGGGTATCTTTCTATTCCTTATCGTTTTGTTGGCCACCCACGGGGGCAGCGCAGCTTAACGGTAAGGAGGATGTCGCCCAATTGAATGAAAAAAATCTACAAGGAGTTTTAATTGAAAAAGTATTTGATAGTTCTAATGTTGCTGGTCAATGGCGGCGTAGCGGCTCAAGAATCAACGCCTGCTACGGTGCAGCCAACGATGCAGAAAATATTTTCCAATATGCAAGATCTGATGCCCTATATGGTGAGCGAAGAGAGGTTTCTGGATCCAGAAAATGAAGGCTATATTTCTGAAAAATTGAAGCAATCTGCCGTGCTGGTTAAAAATGCCAAGCATGCCAGTCAGCTAAATAGCCCCACTCTCAAAATATCAAGAGAAGTACTTGAAGATCACTTCAGTGAGGTGGAGAGAGTTTTTCGAGTCGGAAATAAGAGTTTTGCAAGATCACAGCTAAGTTCCACGGTTCCTATCTGTATGAGCTGCCATACGCAATCACCGTCTGCATCAAGGCATTGGGAGTTAGCAGACCTGTTAAAGGGCACGTCGAATGAATTTGAGAAAGCGGAGTTACTATTTATGGGTCGAGATTTCAACTCGGCTTTAGAGCTCTACAACGAGGTTATTTTGGGTTTTCCCGAGAATGATTTTTCGCTTATTGATGTTGAAAAGTCATTGGAGCGAAAAGTCGTTATATACGCGAGAGTTAAAAGAGATTTTGATGGGGGCATAAAGGACCTGGAAGGTGATCTCAACAACAATAAAAACCTTCCAGAATACTTGACGAATAGTATCAAGGCTTGGGTTTCGTCATTTCAAATACAAGAAAAACAGGGATATCCGGATCCTGTTACAAGTGACGACTCTGCCATTGAGCAATACGTAGAAAGGGAGATGAAAGAAGGCTTGTCGGGCGATAATTTTGACGCCTCTAATCCAGGGTTGGTTAGAAATCTGACGGTTTCTGGCGTTCTTTACGAGTACTTGAATACGCATCCGCAAACAACATTAGAGCCTGAAATTCTAAATTGGCTGGCGATCCTGGATAATGAGTTGCGAGACACCTTGTTCTATTCCCTGGCAGATCTCTATCTCAAGCAGTGTATGTCTGAATTTGCAGCGCATCCAGCTGCCAAAAAGTGTTATGAGCAGTATAAAACAATCACCATAATTTCCTATTCTGGATCTGGTGGCACGCATTTGCCCGCCGACGTGACACAAGAGCTACGAGACTGGAGTATCAAAATTTACGGCGTTGACAACAGCGGTATTGAATAAGGTTGTCGGGATCGCTGGAATTCGTGGGCTTCTGGAAAGCTGGAGGGGCCAATCACCCGGCAGCAGGGAAAAAGCACAGTAAAAACACACAGCAAAAACCTACGATCTACGCCATAATCAGCCCTTCACGGTGCGTTACTTTTCGATTCAATCCATTAATCGATAGGGCTTTCGCTATGCCAATCGTTAGCGATATGGGCAGAAGCAGCGTCGCCGTTAACGTGCATTTATATTAAAAGTGACTATCAGGTAAGTACTATAATGAGAAATTTGAACGCCCAGTTGTTGTGCCCGTTGGTGTTGGTGTTCCTCCACGCCGAGGTCTCACATGCCGAGCAAAAGGCGGAGCAGGAAAATGGGCCATGGAATTGGGGCATTCAGGGAGGTGTGGTTCACCAGTTTGATACCGATATGTCTGATACGGCCGGTAATTTCAGTCTAGACCGGTATTTTGTCCAGTCCAGCGTGGGTTACGCGTGGGATAGGCGCACGTCAGTTTCACTTTCATTGGGTCTGGGAGAGTACGATTACGATTTTTCATCGCAAGCTAATATAAATGGTGAGGAGCCCTGGGATTCGGTGCGCGAGTATAGAGTTTCCGTGCCAATTCGCTTTAAATCCTCAAAGAATACCGATGTCCTTCTTATTCCCGGTATTGTCAGTCGCGCTGAAAAGGGGGCAAGTATCGGTGATGGAAAATCGGAGCGTGTCTTGGCGGGTATAAGTTGGACACTCTCTGATACATTGACAATTGGGCCCGGATTTGGGTGGAGCAATACACTCGGCGGTGGGTCCAGCCTGTTTCCAATTATCATTCTCGACTGGTCGATAACAGAGAATCTGTCATTAACGACAGGGAGTGCCGTTGCCGCGTCCTCAGGCCCTGGCTTATCGTTGAATTATGATCTTAGTAAAGATTGGCAAGTATCAGTGGCGGCTCGCAAGGAGAAAACCCGGTTCGTATTGGATGACAAGGGCGCAATTCCGGATGGCTTCGGTAAAGATGAAAATATTCCGGTATATGTGAGTCTACAGTACACGGCATGGAAGAAGACTGAGCTTGGCGCCTTCGTGTCCAGCAAGTTTGAGGGAGAGCTGTTACTTGAGGATTCTCAGCGGAATAATATAGCTCGCTCGGATTACGATGTCGCCTACGCCATTGGTCTGACGTTCAAGAATCGCTTCTAGGGGACTGCCAGGTTAACTTACTGATTATGGGCATTATCGAGGCCGTTTAGACGAGGAGTCTGAAGCCAGGCAATGAAAACACTTTGCATCATTATTACTGTCCTGCTATTTGCAACCAGCAGCAGCTACGCGCTGGATAATGGGGAGCGAGCAGCCGCGGATTCCGCTGCCTGTCTGGGCTGCCACGACTTTGGTCCGGATGCGAAAGTCCATGCGTTGCTGGCCGGCTCCCATGGTCTTGCCGGAGACAACGAGGCTATGGCGGGGCGGCATGGTTGTGCAGACTGCCATGGTGCCAGCACTGACCACACCGCAGCACCCACCGAGATTTCTCCGGATGTAAGTTTTGGCCCGCGCTGGACCGCATCGCCCGCGGCACAGGATTCGCAGTGTCTGGCCTGTCACAAGCAGGATACAGCCCGCAACTGGCAGCATTCCCTGCATATGTTCAATAACCTCACCTGCGTCACCTGTCACGATCTTCTGACCTGGGAGGATAAGGTGATGTTTGAGGATCAGCAGGCGGATGTCTGCACCATCTGCCACAAAGCGCAGAAGCGGGGCATCCACGGAATGCAGGAGATCATCGATCGCAATCCGCCCTGTAGCGCCTGTCACAACCCTCACGATCATGAGTCCGCCGAGAACGAAATGCTGCAAAATGACTCCGCCGGGTGCCGGACGTGCCATGACCCTCGCATGTTGGCGAACTTTTACGAGTCCCCGGATAACGCCGACAGCTTTCATCAAAACACGCAGCAAGCGGACCACACGTGCCTGGATTGCCATCAGGGTATCGCGCATGCCGCGGCCGACAGCGTGACCGCGATGGTGCCGGACGCTTTCAGCCGCAAGGAAGTCACCCTGTTCTACCCGGGCACCGCAGACAGTGACTGGTTGCGGGAGTCACATCCAGGTTCGCAGGCCATGCGCCAGGGCAGGAATTGTCAGCAGTGTCACCGTGGTGAAGAAGCGGCTATGGGTGAGGTGCAGGCAGCTGGCCGGGAACAGCCCTTTCGAAATATCCAGATCGCGTTCACCATAGACGGTGATCAACTGCTTATATCGCTCCAGTGGCAAGGGCCGAAGGACGAATCCTCCATCTCCCTGATGTGGGGTGGTCAAGAAAACGAGACCGTCAGGAATAGTGGTTGCTTCGCCGCCTGTCACAGCGACATGCCTGGCATGAGTCAGGATCGCGGACAACAATCGGGCAAATACCTGAGTGCGTCCAGATTGCCGCCGCAGCACCCGGGCGAGCCCGCATCAATCAAAGACACGCAGGCTCTGGAAGAAATGATGGCCCGGGGCGAATACGCGGATTTGTGGCGCATTCAACTGCAGTCATCCACGGTGGAGCAAAGCCTGGTACTCGCCGAGACCCGCTGGGAACCGGCAAAATCCATCTCTGTCGACAAGCGCTACCGTGATGGACAATGGAGCGTGACGATACGCGGTAAGTTAAATGACGCCGAGAGCCGGCCAGGTTTCACTGAAGGAGATAAATATACCTTGGGGATTGCGCTGAATGGTGCCACTACCCAGGGCGGTAGCCACTGGGTTTCCCTGCCAATGACGTTCAGTTTTGATGGTGATGAAACGGATTTCAAAGTGGAGTGACCATTTTATCTGCATGACCACACCGTGTGATTCACTGTTGACTCAAACCAAACAAGAAAGGAAGTTTGATCATGCCATCTTCGGGAATACTACGACGCGCGCTGCCGCTAGTGATTTTCCCTTTTTTGCTCATTCTTTCCCGCGCGTTTGCGGTGGAGGCTGTGCCGCTGCTCGATACATCCGAACTCAACGGTTTCGACCGGCTGGCCGAGTCACGCCAGAAGCTGATCAAGGCGGCGCTTGAGACAGGTAGGGAGGTTGAGGGAATGCCTTACCTCTATGGCGGGAATGGTCCGAAGGACGGTGGTTTCGATTGCTCCGGTGCCATTTACTACGTACTCAGCAAGGCCGGGCTGAATCCACCGAGGATTTCCTCTGACCAGTTCTTATGGGTGAAGGAAAACTCCACTCTTCACCTTGTCGCGGACACTGCGGAGGATATGGAGGATGCCAGCTTTTCCGAGCTGCAGCCTGGCGACCTTGTGTTCTGGAGCGGTACTTACGATCCAATCGACGGCCGTCTGGTGGAAATCACCCACGTTGCCATTTTTCTGGGTTTCGAGAAGCTTGATGGGCGGGCGGTAATGATTAACGCGACCGACGGCCGCTCTTATCGCGGGAAAAAGGGTAACGGCTTCGGTGTCTATGATTTCCGGGTGCCCGGCAAAGGGAGCAAGAGCCGGATGATCGGCTACGGCACGCCGCCAGGCTTGATAGAAACCTCTGGTATATTTCACTAGAAGCTGTCTCGCAGCCGCAGCCTGCGACCGGGGCAATGCTCCGCCCGGGGTTTGCCGCCAGATGACCTGCATTTCAGATGGACAGCTAAGAGACGGCTCTACTATACTCATTGAAGGGCTTAGTTTTCACTTCCAAGTTAATCATTTCATTCAACCTGAGGCACTCACATGAAACCCAAAAAATCCTGGGGCAAACACTCACTCATGGCTTTACTTCTTGTCAGTGCGGCCATTGTTGGCGGCTGCAATACGGTAGCGGGCGTCGGCAAAGACGTTGAAGTGGTTGGCGAGAAAACAACCGAAGCGGCGCAGAAAGCCAGCAGCAAGCTTTAACGTCTATTTACTGCTCCACTAACGGCATGCTGCATGCCTGTAACTGCAGTTACTCTAACTGCAGTTACTCAAAATCAACTACAACGCTCCATCAACACCCTCCCCACTAGCACCCCGGCGGGAGCGCGTCGCAGGCATCTCCCCTGCCGCTATTGTCACCATCTTCCTGGCCTGGATTGGCAATCAGCGGGCAGTTATCCAGCGTGTCAGGAACACCGTCGCTGTCGGTATCGACCAGCGGCAGTGGCCCGATGAATTGGCCGAAGGCGAAGGGGGTCAGTCCTACCGCTACCGTTTTCACGACGGTGTGGGTCGTCGGATCTATGATAGACACATTGTTGCTACTGGCGTTCGACACATAGACGGCGCTCCCATCCGGGTGCACCATGACGCCCCGCGGACTAAGCCCGACCGGTATGGTGGCCACAACGGTGTTGGTGGTCGAGTCGATGACGGAGACGTTGGAGCTGTCCCGATTTCCCACGTAGACGTTGCCGCCGTCGGGATGGACGGCGACACCGATAGGGCCATTCCCCACCGCGATAGTGGCCACGACAGTGTTGCTGGCGGTGGCGCCTGAGGTGGCTATGACGGAGACGGTGTCGTCGGAGTTGTTCGTCACGTACACGGTACTGCCATCCGGGTGCACGGTGATACCCCGGGGGAAACTGCCGACCGGTATGGTGGCCACCACGGTGTTGGTGGTCGGGTCGATGACGGAGACGGAGTTGCCGCTGGTGTTGGTCACATAGACAGCGCTGCCGTTCGGATGTACGGCAACGCCGCGGGCGTTACTCCCGGCCGCCACAGTGTCCACCACGGTGTTGGTCGCCGTGTCGATGACCGAGAGGTTGGAGTCGAGGAAGTTCGCTAAATACAGTGCGCTGCCGTCCGGGAGCAAAGCGAGACCGAAAGGCCAATTCCCCACGGCTACAGTGGTCAGCACGGTGTTGCTTGCGGTGTCGATGACGGAGACGCTGTTGTCATACAGATTCGCCGTATACACGGTGTGGCCGTCCGGGTGCACCGCAACGCCAAAGGGACCAGTTCCCACCACGATGGTGTCCACTACGGTGTTGGTTGCCGTGTCGATGACGGACACCGTGTTGTCAGCCGCATTGGTAATGTAGGCGAACGGCGCAGCGTGCACCGTCGCGCTCAAGACCAACAGGCCAAGCGTCAGGCTAATGGATTTGGTTCTCAGGCGGCGCATCGTGGTGTTCCTCCGTTCAGCCTTGGTCGGTCGTTTCACGGGTCATCAAAACGTTCTTGAGAGCAACTCTGCGACGGTGGTGAGCAGTTGAAATAGTAAGTAAATGGAATCTCTCACACTGCCTGAGCGTAGTAGCCATCTACAGAACCTACTACAGAGAACCCTCTGATACTGGGGAAGAATCAGGAATTCGTGACCTACACCTCACTTAGCGTCACCCATGCCCGATAAAGTGGGGCAGGAGCGTCGTTTGAAACCGTTTTTTATTCGAGGGCCACAATACTGAAGGACGCGTTGCGCTGATTAAACTGCCAGTCCACCTCATCGCCAACACGTTTGCCCATTAATGCCTGCCCTAAGGGCGCAGTGGGGGTGATGACTTGTACCGGCCCCTGGTCACTATCTATACTCAAGCCGCCAGCGGCAGGCCCAATCAATAAGCGCCGCTGGTGTTCTTGATCATCTTCTATGCAGACCAGTGCGCCGACTTGAATCGTGGCGCGGGCGTCAAAGGCAGGGCGTTGGAAGTGCCGGTAGACACCGATGGATTGTTTTAATTCAGCAATACGCATGGATTGTCCATGGGCCAGATAGGCGGCTTCCACGGCGAGGGTGTCATATCTGTTTGCGGCAATATTTTCAGAATGGGTGGCACTGTCGTGCGCTTGCTGACTGGCTGCAACAGCAGTGCCAAGTTCGGCCTCCAGTTTCTCAACAATGGCGCTGATCAGATAATGCATAGTGATGGTCGGTATGTGGGAAAAAAGTGTAGTGTTATTTCCAATACTAACGGCGCACAGCGCTTTTGACTAATCCGAGTGGGTTAAACTTGTCAGAAGCAAAAAGTGAGGACGCACATGGCTGGGCTTATTACGACACTGATTTTCTTCCTCGTTATCGGTCTTGGCGCTGAAGGGGCAACGGCGGCCTCTGGCCAAGTCGACACTACGACAGAAAATTCGGTGGCCGGCACAACACCACAACCCACTTCGCGCTGGATGGTTCGCGCCAATGATCGACGTTCTGTGCTTGTGCGTGATAGCGGTGGTTCACTTCGTCTCGTCACGACGATACCCGATGGTGATTTGGTAGTGAAAAAGACCGTCGCGGTCGACGGTTCCAGACCTTGGGGAGACCCACCCGAGGTAATACAAAATACTGGTGGGTTCTGGAGAATTATTCGGTCTACGGGAAGTATTGCCATCGATGGGACGATAAAGGAAGAACTTCACCCCGAGGGGCTGGTGATCGCTCCCGATGAAGTCATTCCGGATGGCAATTGGCATCAGTTCATAAAGGGCTGTACGTCACATGATGTGTATATAAATGATCTTAACACCTGCTTTGATGTTCAGCCGGGTGATAGGAGAGGGCGGGTGGTTTTGCAAAATCATCGCTATATTGTTTATCAGAGTTGTTATAAAAATCTGTGTGATGGTCAGGTTGTTCCAGTGATTTTTGAGCAGGAGGTTAACTCCGTTTTACGCATGGCCTATGATTCAGTTAAAACCTGTGGTGGTGACTTCATCTTGACGGAAGAGCAGTGGCACTGTGAGGGTTATGGTTGGTGCGGGTTCTCGAATACTCGTCCGGACCAGAATGTGCCCACTTCTGTAGGGCCGGTCCAGCTGATTGAAGAAGAATTCTGCGTCGACAGCAACGATGCACTCTGCCAGGAGAATCAGGATTATTGTTTAGCGCCTCCTCGCAATACGCCGGTGCGGGCTCCTGCTGGTCAGATTTCGATCTACAGGTTTTACGATCCCGTATTTGTGAATCATCTTCCATCGAGAGATGCTAACGAGCTGGGCCCAGAAAACGGCTATCATTTTGAAGGGCTTGCCTATCGGACCTTTGCCCGTGCGTTTCGCAATTCAAAAGAGATTTTCCGCTGTCGGGCGGCGACCAGTAAACTGGAATCATTTGTCAGTGATGATCGGGGTTGTGAAGGGGCAGGCAATATCCTCGATGGATCGATGGGTTTCATTTCCACGGTTGTTAGCAAAGCTGCGCCGTTGAGTCTTTTTCGCTGCTACAGTCCGACACTGAATGATCATCTTACGACGACCGATCGCTCCGAGTGCCGTGGCACCAATGGCTACTTCGTTGAGCTTGGTGGGGCTATTGGTTATGTTGCAGACTAAACTTGGAGCCAAGTTTAAGGCGGGATGCTGATAACGCGATTTTCCCGCTATCCGAGCCCAGGCCCCAGGCTACCGCGTCCCCATTAATTACCATGGCGCTCGCAGCGCTTTCGGATACAATTTCGTCCACTACTATCACTGCCCGGAGGCAGATCACCCGATGAGCGAAATCCTCAAGTCCCAGAAACTGCATGGCGTACTCTACGACATTCGCGGCCCGGTGCTCGATTATGCCAATCGACTGGAGGACGAGGGCCACAAAATCGTCAAGCTGAATATTGGCAATCCAGGGGCTTTCGGGTTCGATGCCCCGGACGAGATTATTCGCGATGTAATCTCCAATATCCGCGAGGGTCAGGGCTACTGCCATTCAAAGGGGCTATTTGCGGCGCGCAAGGCAATCATGCAGCGCTACCAGATCGAGGGTGTCATGGGGGTCGATGTTGAGGACATTATCCTGGGCAACGGTGTCAGCGAACTGATCGTAATGGCCATGCAGGCGCTACTGAACATCGGGGATGAAATGCTCATCCCCTCACCGGATTACCCCCTGTGGACCGCGGCTGTTTCCCTTAGCGGGGGCAAGCCAGTGCACTACCGCTGTGATGAAGACAATGATTGGCAACCGGATCTCGACGATATCCAGAGCAAGATTACGGCCAACACCCGTGGCATTGTGGTGATCAACCCCAACAATCCCACCGGGGCCGTTTACAGTGAAGCAACCCTGAAGAAAATTGTCGAGATTGCGAGGCAGCACAAGCTGGTGATCTTTGCCGATGAGATTTACGATCGCATTCTCTACGACGACGCACAGCATATTCCCCTGGCCAGGCTGGCCACTGACGTTTTGTGCGTTACCTTTAATGGCCTGTCCAAGACCTATCGCATGTCGGGGTTCCGCTCGGGCTGGATGATGCTTAGCGGCGCCAAGGCGCGAGCCAGCAGCTACATCGAGGGGCTGGAGATGCTCGCCTCAATGCGCCTGTGTGCCAATGTGCCGGCGATGCTCGCGGTGCAAACGGCGCTGGGTGGATATCAGAGTATCAACGACCTGATTTTACCCGGCGGGAGACTCAAGGAGCAGCGCGACCTCGCCCATAAACTCATCACTGCGATTCCTGGTGTGAGCTGTGTCATGCCGAAAGCGGCGATGTACCTGTTCCCGAAGCTGGATCCAGAAATGTACCCGATAGCGGATGACCAGGAGCTGGTGTTGCAGTTGCTCAAGGAAGAACATTTGCTGCTGGTGCAGGGCTCAGCCTTCAACTGGATCGACAAACAGCACTTCAGGCTAGTGTTTCTTCCCGACCGCAACCAACTGATCGACGCCATAGAGAGGTTTAGCCGCTTCCTGGAGCGGTTGCGGGTAGCGCCAGCTTAACGGCGCGAATTCGCCCGCACCTCTACTTGAAGCAGATGATCTTCGCATGGCCAACCGACTTTGGCGGACCGCCGCCCACTGGCTTGTGATCGATATGCTCGGTATAGCCGATTTGCATCTTCGGCCCGCCAGTCTCGGAGCGCTCGTATTCGACCTTGCCCCCTGATGTGACAGCGCGGGTGCAAATGTGAAATAGTGTTTCAATGCTCTCAGGCGGCAGTGCATCCAGCATCTTCACCTCGCCGTCATCCAGATCGAAAAGCGGCTGCAATTTGGTGCCCAACTGTTTCTTGAGGTCAGCCATCGCACTTTCACTCAGTACGTCGGCACGAAAGCCATCCGCGATCTGATTCACGCCTTCCGGGGAAAGCTTCCCAATACCCGCCATTGCTTTTATTTCTGCCATGTCTTTGCTCTCCTGTTTGAGTGTTCGTCCTCACTGTCGACAGGCGCTGCACGCCCTTGTGCTACGCTCAAGACTCACTGAGTATAGACCAAAAGCGAGAAATGCAAGGGCATGCACTACATAAGCGAATCAAGTTGATAGACAAGGATAATGAGTCGCAATCCGCTGCTGCAACATCTTTGCACCTTGCCGCTCCGCGGTCTCTATGGCTTGCTCATAATACTGATTAGCCTGTTCTTCGTGACCCTGTGCGTGAGCCAGCCCGCCGCGCAGACGCTGAATCTCCGCGAGATAAAAGACCTGTTCATACTCGGCCGCGTAGTCAGAGGCTTCCCGCAGCGCTGCCTCGCAGTCGTTCAGCATGCCTGCATTCAGGCTCGCTTCGGCCAGCAGACACAAATAATAGGTGCGCTTCATACCGGTCCCTACCTCCGCCAGGCGGGCCAGCCCCTGCTGCATTGCGCGGATGCCTTCGGGCGCATTACCCCGCCGCGTCTCCACCCAACCCCGGCTTATCGCGCCGTGTGCGACACCAAAGGGCAGGTCATGTTGCTCTGAGAGGGCAGTGAGTTGAGCCGCATACTCCGCTGCCTTCTCGAACTCTCCGCGCAGCACAGCAATCGTGGACGCGCCTACCAGGCCCTGAGCGCGGATGGGGGGTGCGATGTCGTCTGAGTGCGACGCCGCGAGGGCCTGGTTACTGACCTCGAGTGCGCGATCCGGAAAACCCATCAACCAGAGGTTATCGGCCGCCCAGGTCATGCACGTAATACGCACCCCATTCATAATGTGAGGGTCCATACCCTGCCGGATAGCTTCCTCTGCAGCGGCAGCGCCCGACTCCAGTTCCCGGAGTGCAGCGGCGGGGTCACCCATCATGCCCAGGGTACCACCCAGCGGCAGGGCAACCTGGGCTTTGACATCCAGCGAGCCGATACGAGAGGCGATATTTACCAGCTCCCGGGACAGCTGCAATGCCGCGCGATTTCTCCCGCGGCCCATATCCACCAGCGCTCGGACGAGCAGGGAGATGAACAGTTTATCCGGTGAGTCGAGCTTCTCGCAGAGCTCCCTGGACCTCATTGATTGCTGTTCCACCTCGGTAGACGCAATCCCGGAGGAGCTCAGTAGCTGTTCGGTCAGCGCGATCAGCAGTTCCAGTTCTTGTTCGTCACGCTCCCTGCTCTCGGGAACGTGCTCCCGCAAAATCGAGATTGCGCGCTTGAGGTGGTCAATTTCCTCGGTTTGCGCCATGCGCAGGCGGGCATGGAACGCGGCTTTGCGCCAGTAGCCGAGTGCTTCGTCGTGCAGACCGCCAGCCTCACAGTGGCGTGCCGCCACCTCCGGCGTATCCTGGAGGCCCCCGGGAAATTGCTCTTCCAGCACTCGGACAATCCGGGTGTGCAGTTCCCGACGCTTGCGCCTGAGCAGTGAGTCGTAAGCCGCTTGCTGAATCAGCGCGTGTTTGAAGAAGAAGCTTTTGTGCTCTGCCCCCTCGACCGGCTGCAGCAATTGGGCCGCGACCAGTTTTTCGAGACTGTGCGTCAGTGCCTCGCTCCCGAGCGGTGACAGCGCAGCCAGATGATCAAGCCTGAAACGGCGTCCTAGTACTGCGGCCTGCTGTGCCAAACCTCTCGCATCCCCCAGGCGATCCAGGCGCGCGGTGAGAGAGTCTTGCAGCGTGGCGGGAATCTGCACTTCCGTGTCGGCGTCTTCGGCATCATCACCCGTTTCCAATACACTGCGCGCAAACTCCTCGGCATACAGCGGTACGCCGTCGCTGTGAGCGACGATGCCTTCCAGTACAGATTCGGACAAATCCTCTGCGCCCCTGACGTCGCGTACGAGAGTCGCGATGTCCGCCGGGCTCAGCGCAGCAAGGCGCAGCTCTGGCAGATCCACCCAGCAGGACGAGCTAGGCGTGAAGTTGCTGCGATGGGTAATGATGGCCAGAATACGCGCCTGCGAGATGCCCGCAACCAGTAGCTCAAGCAATTCCAGCGTCGACGCGTCGATCCATTGGAGATCCTCAACCAGCAAAACAATGGGCCGCTGTAGTGAGAGTGTCTGCAGCCATTGGCAGATAACCCGCATGGTTTTCTTGCGCAGCAACTCAGAGTCACCGGCTGAGGTGGGTGACCCCGCCGGTAGCGGGATCGCCAGCAGTGCTGCCATCAGGCTGCGAGTCTCTTTCTCGTCTCCCGCCGCGGCTATGTGCGCGATTGCTCCATCGAGTGCGCTCAGCTGATCTTCGGCGCTGTCTCCCGCGCGGAACTTGAGCGCATGGCGTATTGCTTCAATCACCGGGAAGAATGGACTCAACTTGTGGTAGGCAGAGCAATGAATCTCGACCCACTCATAGGGCTCCCTCAGCGCCACTTTCAGACTCTCCACCAGCCGGGACTTGCCCATCCCGGGCTCGCCGGTGACACGCAGCGCATGACCGCGCCCACCGATTGATTCTGCCCACAGGGAGAGCAGGCGGTCCCGCTCAGCCCGACGGCCGGTGAAGGTGGGTAAGCGGTGACCGGTGGCGTCGCGGCGACGATGATGGGGGCTGATGGGTGACAGGACCCGGTGCACCTCGATCGGCTGGTCGAAGCCCTTGAGCGTCTTCAGGCCCAGGGATTTTAGCTCGAACAGACCTTCCACAAGTTGGCGCGTTGCGTTGCTGATGACGCAAGTACCCTCGGGTGCCAACGCTTCGAGACGCTTGGCGACGTTGATGGTCACACCCCAGGCGAGCCGGTCCTGACGATCACCGACATGCGCCGCATCCACTACAACGGGCCCAGTGTGCACGCCTATGCGAACGCGGATTGGATTCGAGGCCAGTGAGGGGATGGATTGCGCGAGGCGCTCATTGGTCTGCGGGATACCCTCAAGTATCGTCAATGCAGCCAGAATCGCGCGCTCCGCATCATCTTCGTTGGCCTGCAAGGCGCCGAAATAAACCTGCACGCCATCGCCGCGATACTGCGCGACGACGCCCCCGAAGGACTCGATCACCGTCTCGGCGTGAGCGTGATACTGACGCAGCGTTTCCCGGTCATCCTCCGGATCCAATCGATCCAATAGTGCGGTGGAGCCGACCAGGTCGCAGAACATCACGGTGATCTGGCGACGCTCGCCCCTGGCTGTCGAGTCGAGGATCTGCTCAGGCCCGGAAATCTTCTGCGGCGGAGGTGTTGCCGCTGACGGATCGACCTTGCACCCGCAGTTCGGGCAGAAGTTTGCCTGGCGGGGAAGCTCAGCGTTGCATCCCGTGCAGAGTATCGAATCAGTCGTCATGGATAGTAGTCATCATCCTGTTATGAGACCAGCGGGACTTTGATCATGCATTGATCGTCCCCCCCAGCAGGCGAATCGTGCAGCAAGACGCGTCCAGCCCAGTCTGCAGTCCGCCCTCGATCCAGCCACCTTCCCAGGACGCTCCCTCTCCCGCAAGGAACAGGCCATCTTTGCTACCCCCCTTTACGCTCCCGCGAGCCTGATTGAACAGCGCATTATGGTCCTGGTACTGTCCCGCGTGATCCAACCGGAAAGCACCATTGTAGCCAGCCTCCTGTTGCCAGGAGATGACGCGGAAGTCTGACAGTTTCTGCTTGCTGAAGGCCGGCCCGTAGAGTTCGCCAAGCACGTTTTTACACATATTGCGCAGCTCGCGCTTGGACAGCCCCATGAGTTTGTTGGAATCGTCTCCCCAGGTGTAGGAGAGCAGCAGGGCACCGCCCTTGGCGTCTTCGCCGTAATCCATAAAGTAGGTCGCTCTGGTCGGACGGTCGGTGAGTGTCACAACCGGGAGTTTTTCGTCCAGCCAGAATTTCGTCCTGGAGCTGCACATGATCTTGGTCGAACTCGTATAGTGAAGGCGGCGCAGCGCGCCCCAGACATCGGTGGACAGCAGCGAATCCTCGATGTGGATTCCCAGCTCCGCCGCGCGCGTGGTGCAGGTCAGGATAGTGGCGGCGAATGTCTCGCAAGTGCCGTCCGCGTCCTCTACCTCCACCCCCTTCCTGCTTGCGGTGGAGCGGATGGCGACAACACCCGGCCTCAGGCATTCCTTGCCCTGCATTTTCTTGAGACTGGTCACGCCGCCAGGCGTGGTGACCTCGTGGCGCCAGAAAGTATTGGTGAGCGACTCCAGTCCCACCCCGTAGTCATTCCCCAGGATTTGCTCGTCGCTTATCCACAAGCCGAAGAAGGCGCGAAACATCTCGAGTGCCGATACCTGGAGCTGAGCGGAAAGACCGCCGGTGCCAAGGCCAAGAATGCCCAGTATATTCAGCTCCTCATAGCTCCAGGTTCCGGTGCTGGTGAGCGCGCTAAGAAGGTTCGAGTTTTCGAACTGCTTTACAAGGTTGTCCCATACATCGCTCTGTTCGAGGGGGCTGGCGCTTCCCGAGCTATTTGCGCCCTGTACTGCGTCATTCAGGAAGGCACCAAATTTTGCGCGGACCTTGGCAATGGCCGGCGGCGGCTGAGTGCCTTCGTCCCAGCGGTACTGTTTATTCTCCCACCACAGCATAGTATCGACGGTGCCCGGGTTGGGAAAAGTGACGGCATTGATCTTGAAAGCCTTCTTATAGAAGGCGAAGACTTCTTGTTGCGTGGGTACCCGCATGGCGCCCAATTCGAGGACGCTGGAGGGATCACGCTTTACGGGGTGGGAATATATTCGCCCGCCGATCCGGTCTGATGCTTCATAGATGACCGGTTCCAGGCCAACCTTCATCAACTCGTAGGCAGCGCAGAGCCCTGCCGCACCTGCGCCTATGATCGCGACGCGAGTACCAAGCGCCTGCTTCGGCACTGTACCGATTATGCCGCTCGAAAGCAGCTTCTTGTAGTCGTAGGGATTGAACGGTAGATCGCGCACGTCATGCGTGGCGGAGGCCAGGAATTCCGGGCTACTGATCTTCCCGGTACTTTTGAATTCTTTCTGCTGCGTCTTCGGAAGTTGCTTAAGGGCCATATAACCTCCTGCTGTGCATCCTGGCGAACTGCAGCTCGCTGCGCACATTTTTATTTACGGC
>JBBKWY010000091.1:0-40129 GCA_037969215.1 Halioglobus sp. | reverse complement strand
ATCAATCGCCTGGAGCGCGGCCCGGATGGCGCTATCTATCTGGGTGAAGTGGGCAACCCGCCCAACTGGGGCGAGTACGGCAAAGCGTGGTACGGGCTGGAGCGCCTGAGCTGGGTGGGCAACAACGCGTTCGAGATGCTCAGCGTGAAGGCACAGAATGACGGCTTCGTAATCGAGCTGACACAGCCATTGGCTGAAGGACTGGAGCTGTCGGCCGCCGACGTGATCGCAAAGCAGTGGTTCTACTACCCCAATGAACAGTACGGTGGCCCCAAGTACGACGAAACAACGCTTAACATCTCACAGGTGGAAGTCGCACCGGATCGTCGCAGCATACGCCTGCGAATCCCGGGCCTGAAAGCAGGGCATGTGGTTTACCTGCGTCTTGCAGACCGCCTGCGATCCGAAAGCGGCGAGGAGCTGTGGACGGCCGAGGCCTGGTACACACTCAACAAGATCCCGGACGGGGTAACGGCCGCCGCAAGGCCAGCAGCACCCGTCTCTGACGGCTGGCGCGACCTGTTTGATGGCGAAACCCTGACGGGTTGGCGCAACGTCGGTGGCGACGAAACCGCCGTGCAAAAATGGACTGTAGAGGACGGCGCGCTGACGCTGGTCCAGGACGGCCTGTTCCCGGCGTGGGAAATGATCAAAAGCGCCGTTTTTGGTGGTGCCAGCGGGGACCTGATCTACTACCGCGAGAAGTTTCGCGATTTCGAACTCAGTCTGCAGTGGAAAATCTCTCCCGGCGGCAACAGCGGTATTTTTTATTTCATACAAGATGAAACTGAAAGTGTCTCCTGGCGCACTGGCCTCGAAATGCAGGTACTGGACAATGACGTCCACAAAGACGGGAAAATCCACACCCACCGTTCCGCCGACCTCTACGACCTGATCGCGGCCGACCCGGAAACCGTGCGCCCGCCCGGTGAGTGGAATGATGTACTGATCCGGGTGAAAGACAACCATATCGAGCACTGGCTGAACGGCGTGAAGGTCGTCAGCATTGAGCGCGGCACCGAGCAGTGGGATGCGCTAGTGGCGGCCAGCAAGTTTGCTGACATGCCCGGTTACGGAAAAGCCGAATCCGGCTACATAGCGTTGCAGGACCACGGGGACCCGGTGTGGTATCGCAATATTCGCGTGCGTGAGCTCTAATCCCCGCCTGCTGAGTCGGACGTAATACTTTTTCCGGGAGGCACTTGTCAACTTCGCGGGCGGCGAAAAGTCGAGATAATAGGCCGTTTTCGGAGTGATTCGCAGCGAAATGCGACCTGCATCACACACAGTCGCCTGCTACTATGCCTCCCTGAGGCCCTATACTATACTGCCAAACAGGTTCGCACCCGAAGACTGCGCGCGGTAAAGCATCGCTGCGTCTTCGCTATATAAAAATCCGGGTGTGCAACAAACGCAAGAGTTCCATATGTGGGCCGGGGCAGAATGAATGGCAGTGCGCAAAAAGCATGCAACAGGCTATACCCTGATTGAACTGATGGCAGTGCTCGCAATTGCGAGTACGCTATTGGTTGTAGCCATCCCCATGTTTCGCACCCAGGTACAGAACAGCCAGATGTCGGCCGCTGCCACCGACCTGCTGAGCACGTTCATGGCTGCCAAAGCGCAGGCTATTGGACGCAATTTTCCGGTGAAAGTGTGCGTAAGCAACAATGCTGCGGACTCCGATGACCTGGACTGCGCCGAAACTGGCCGATGGGAAGACGGGTGGCTTACCTTTGTTGACGAAAATGGCAATCGCGATCTCGACACTGGCGAGGAAATCATACAGGTCCACCCACCACTGGCGGAAAAAATTACCGCACGCAGTAACCGCACAGGCACAGGCACTCTGGAACACAGTGTCACGTATCGGGGCAATGGCCTCACTGACCTGAGCGCGACTCGTGAGCTGTTCATCTGCAACAATTCCAATCACGGCATTTCTGCCCGCGTGCTTATCGTATCCATTCTCGGTAAGGCGAGTATCCTGAAAGACGAAGACGTAACAGAAGACGGATGTTCGAGCGAATGAATAACTCTCGCCTAGTAGCGCGCGGTACCCGGCCCCCAGCGCTCGGCTTTACGCTACTGGAGGTGATGATATCGCTGGTGGTGCTGGCGATTGGCGTGATGGGCATCCTCGGGCTACAGACATCGACCTACAAGCAATTGCAGAGCGCGCAGAATTTTTCCAAAGCCGCGCTGCTCGCGGGCGATATGGCGGATCGTATGCTGGCCAATCAGGACCAGGTGCTCGCCGGCGCCTATACACACGATAGTCCGACGACAAAACCCAGCCCCGATTGCGGCAGCGCAGCTTGCACCTCTGTTGAACTCGCGGCCTATGACGTATGGCACTGGCAGGCTCAACTTCTTGGGGAAGAGGTTGTCCCTTTAGATGAGGATGAAGATGAGAGTGAAACAAGGAAAGTACCCGGCTCCTTACCTGCGGCCAGTGGCGAGGTACTCATCAATACAGTCCAATACCCCACCGTCAGTGAGAGTGAGTACATTATTATCGTGCGCTGGGACGATGACCTTGACGGCGACACGGGTAAAGTGTGTACCGCCCTCGATCCACAGGCCGTGCAGGGCGCGAATGACCTGGATTGCTACGCCCTCAACCTGGGCTGCTTGAGCAGTGAGGCCTGCCCATGACCTCCCCCACTTACAACACAACTCCCCGTGCAGCATTTCGCGAACGCGGCCTGACCATGATGGAGCTGCTGGTCACCGTCGTGATACTCAGCCTGTTGATGGCCGGGCTGTCACAACTGGTCGTCACCAACTCTAAAAATGCCACCGCCACCGGTGATCTGGCGAGAATCGCAGACACCGGGCGCACGGCGATCCAGTTGCTCGCTGCCGATATCCGTCGGGCGGGTTATCTGGGAGGCTATGTCGGCAGTCTGGACCCAACCCCCTCCAGAGCCGGCACGCTCGGCGTGTCCACCTCCACCGACAACTGTGTAGCAGACACCACCGACTGGGCGACCATGGTGAATCAACCCATCTTCGGCATTAACGCACCCGAAGATGGCAGCTCCATCGCGTATGACTGCATTACGGACGGGGATGAGGATGAGGATAAATGGCTGCAAGGGGATGTGCTCACTTTGAGGTATACCCCTACCCCGCCCGTTGATGTCGTAGACATGGTTGAAGGCAGACCCTATCTGCGCGCGATCGTGGATCAACGCAGACTGATTCTGTTCAATGAAGCTGACTTTAGCGCTGCCGAGAACGCACTAAATGATCCCAGCGCTCGCGATTTCAACCTCGCCGCACACACGTATTTTGTAGCTCTCACCAAACGCACCTGTCAGGGCCGGGCGATACCCGCCCTGTTTCGCGCGGCCATCGATGATAGCGGCCACCCCAAAACAGAAGAACTACTGGCGGGCGTAGAAAACCTGCAGTTACGGTATCTGGTGGGGAATCGCTATTTCGACGCCGATGACGTGCCTTTGGAAAGTGCCGAGTGGCCGCGCATCGATGCGGTGGAAATCAGTGTACTGGTCAGGGCGGAGTGCCCTGAAACGGGGTTCGACATCAGGCGAACGTTTGAACTCGGTGATGCTTCATACATACCCGAAGACAAGGATTTCAGGCGCCAGGTTTTTACCACGACCACGCACTTGAGAAATTGAACAACATGCTTAGAAGTCAACGCCAGACAAGCAGATCACGAGTCGACCAGCGCGGTGCCGCCCTGATCGTGAGTCTTATACTGCTCCTGATCATGACGATTATAGGTATCTCGGCCATGAACAGTGCACGGCTGGAAGTCGCCATGGCAGGTATGATGCAGCGAGAAGAAGTCGCGTTGCGCAGCGCAGAGCGAGCGCTAACAGCGGCGGAAAGATACACTGAGAATACCGTCGGCGCATTTGATGACACCGCGAAAGGCCATTATCTGGCGGGGAATATCGGCGATACGCTGGACGTATCGGACACGGTTTGGGCAGATGCCGATAGCGTCAGTCTGGTCAAGGCTGATGTCCCGGAACTCAGTGCACGCGATGCGTTCGTGGTGGAGTACCAGGGCGAGATCGTACTGCCCGGCAGCGCCCTCAATGATGGCGGTGATACTCCGATACCCGGCGACAGAGTAACCGCCTATCGCATCACTACCCGCAGCGATACTGAGGGAAAAGCGGTGCGGATTATTGAATCGATTTATACCAAGTTGTACAACCCAATGGCGCCGTAAACGGCACCAGGAGAACGTAGCGATGACCTTCTCAAAACCAGTAACACTCGGGTGCCTGGCGGTCTTGGCCACCGCAGTGTCTTTGCCGGGCTGGAGCGCACCGCGCCTCTATCAACCGATTGAACAACCACTGGGATCTATAGCGCCCATCGTGCTGTCGAACGCCGATTTGCGCGACGGCAGTACCAAGGGCTACCGGCCATGGTTTGAAAACGGAACCTGGCAAGGGGATCTCATTGAGTACACGGTCACTAAAGACGGTTACTTGAGCACCAGTGTCGACTTTAGCGGATTCTCCCCTACCGACACCGGGGAAAACTGGTCTGCACTGGTCCAATTCTCGGAGAAGACCGCAGACACATACTGGACATCCGATCGCAAAATCATCAGCTGGAATGGCAGCTCGCAAGTACCGTTTCGCTTCACCGACAACGGTATCGGCGCAGCCAATAAAGCGCTGCTCGATCCTGCGGCCGAGGATGGCGCCTCCGATATCCTGGATTTTGTGCGCGGCGATCGAAGCAATGAGTATCCCAATGCCACGCAACTTCGCAAGCGCACCTCTATACTCGGCGACATTATTCACTCCAAGCCAGTGTATGTCGGCGCACCCAACGACAATCGCACTGAAAACGACTACGCGACATGGGCAGCAGATAAAATCGACCGCGCGCCCAGAGTCTACGTCGGCGCCAATGATGGCATGCTACATGTATTCGACGCTACCAACGGCGACGAGGTGTACGCCTATGTGCCGTCGATGTTGATGAGCACATTGGGCACTCTGACAAAGCGCTTCTACAAGCACAGGTATTTTGTCGACGGCGAAATGAGCGTACGCGATGCGTATTTCGGTAGCAAATGGCACACCTTGCTGGTCGGCTCGCTAGGCGCAGGCGGCAAAGGCTTTTTCGGTCTGGATATCACCAATCCGGACTTGTCCAACGAAAGCGCCAATACCGGCACCAACAAGAAAGTGTTGTTTGAGTTCAACGCCAGCGCAGACAGCGATCTGGGCGACTCCTTTAGTCGGCCAGTGATCGCCAAACTGAACGACGGCAAGTGGTACGTCATCATCGGCAACGGCTACAACAGCGCGAACGGCGTAGCCATGCTGTACCTCGTCAATCTGGACTCAATGGTGGTCAGCAAAATTTCTACGAGTTCAGGCACGGCAAGCAGCCCCAATGGCTTGTCCTCACCCAGCCTGCTGGACACGGACCGAGACGGCAAGGCCGATTATGCCTATGCCGGAGATATCGACGGCAATCTGTGGAAATTTGACCTGTCAGCAACCAATGTCGGTGGCTGGAAAGTGGCTTATGGTCGTCCTCTGCACCCCGCTGCAGATGACCAATCCATTATTCAGGCACCGCAGATCACCGTCCACCCTTCAAACGGTTACATGCTGTATTTTGCCACCGGCCGGCTGTTTTCCGCTGCGGACATCAGTGACACTTCGGTGCAGTCCCTTTACGGCATTTGGGATACGGGCAATACACCTCCCACTGCGGCCAATCAGCTCCTGTTGACGCAAACCTGGGACGGCCCCAAGACCTATGACTACACCGCCTACGACGACGGAGAGGACACCGAAGGCAGCCCAGCCACGCAAACCATTGCTATCTACAATGAAGACGCCGGTGATCCCGACTGGGAAAAACACCACGGCTGGAAAGTTGATTTTCCTGCGGACGGCTACCGGGTGCTACAACCGATACAGGTGCGGGCCGGCCGCGTAAAGGCCACGGTCCACCGCCCCTTCAAAGATCAGCTAGGTGAAAACTGGTTGATAGAGGCGCTACTCACCGATGGCGGCCCCAATCCGCCTGCCGCGCCCATCTACGATCTCAATGTAGACAGGAAATTGACTACCGCCGACCTGTATGACAACAATTCCGGGGGCGATATCGAGGAATGGCATGTGCCCATGCTATGGCGCCAGGACAATGGCATCATGTCCCAGGTCACGATTGCGTATCTCGGCAGTGGGGAGGACACCCTGTTTATCAACTATCTGCAGCCACCCATTACTCCTGACGTGCCCTGCACAGCATCAGAGCTCTGTCCAAACGGCTTTCTCGGTGGGCATATCGATGTGCAAACCTACCGTGGTAACACTGCGCTCTACAGCGACCCCACCGCGAATACCGAAGCCTATGACACATTGAGGCAACTGGTTTACGTCGATTTTTTCAATCTCTATTACGCCAATGGGACTGATGTGGCAACGAGCGTACTTGATCAGGTCGATATCGACTTTGTCGACTCCGACAAAACCGGCTCTCCCGGAAACCCCAAAACGACTGCCAGCGACATTGGCGAAGCGGAGAAGTTCATCGTGTTGCTTGCGAATGCGGACTTGTCGCCACTCGCCACTCTGCAAATCGGGGACAAGAGGTGGAACGCATTTGATTATCAAAAGAAGATTCATGATGCCCTGAAGAAGTGGGACCCAACCATACCAGGTACTGTCCCATTGGATGCGGATGGCGCTTCACTGGTATTCACCTGGCGCGAGATCAAGAACAAGATCAAGGACAATAAAGGGAAAGGGATAGGCGCCATCAGCTACCTTTTCGACGACCGCGCAATTATAGACGGCGGGCTGCACCCTACTCAACCTAGTTGCATCGGTGCAAATGCCAATTATCAGCTCGTCAATGGACGACGGCGCGACGGCGCGTTGACCATGCAACTGGTGAGAAAGAGTTACTTCACAACCAATCCGGTCAATCCCGCTATTGCTATGGTGGATATCCAGCAACCCACTGATCTCAAGCCCTTCGTGATAACGAAAGATGGCGACAGTCTGGCTACAACCATTGATTACGACGACGACCTATACCAAACGGTCGGGGGGTTAGTCGTCAAACCCAGCACTCAGCGTATTTGGGAATCTACCCTGTTCTGGCACTTCGGCGACCTCGCCGACCTCGCTGGCTTGGGCAGGCCATGCTACGGGGATTCCGGCTGGGAAGTTGCCAAGGAATTTGAGCTGAGCAACGACCCTATCTCGGCGACACTGGAGGCGTTGGGATACGATATCAATTCCGATACGCTTGCAGCTGCCGTAGCGGCACTCACAATTGAAGGTTGCGATGTCTCGGGATCAAGTTGTAATGGCAAGTGGACAACGCTGAAGTCCATACTCGACATAAGCAAAGACTACACACGCAGGAAAGTTCAGGGTGTCATATCTGGCAACACCGGACCCGCCGATCCGACCCCCAATCAAGTCAACGGCGGTGGCACGGGCGCCGGACTACAGGGCGATGGTGGCGATGGCGCACTCACCGAAGGGCCTGCCTACGAACCCGGCCGAATGAGTTGGACAGACCTTGTCAAATAATACGAGCAAGATGCGCAGGCACACACCAATGAATCGGCCCAAGGTAGCCAGTGGCGGCTTTTCGCTGATTGAAGTCATGATCGTGCTGGTCATAATCGGCGTGCTGCTGCTGGTTGCCACACCGGGCTACCAGGAGAGCATGAGAAAATCCCATCGTGCCGATGGGATGCGGGATTTGATGGAGCTGGTATCGCGGCAGGAGCGTTTTTACGCGCAGAACAGTCGATATACCAATGACATCGAAACGCCTGAAGGCCTCAACCTGGAGCGCACTATCAGCTCCGAGGGCTATTACACCCTGAGTGTTCAAGCATGCAGTGAAAATGAAGAAGAAGCTGACTACAGCAGGTGTTACGTCCTGCGGGCCGAACCTCGAGGCGAACAGACGAAAGATGGCTGCGGCACTTTGAGCGTGAACAGCAAAGGTGAGCGCGACCACAGTGGTTCTGCCGACCTTAAATGCTGGTAACGCTCCAGGCGCAAAGCAAAGGGGCGATGCTCGCTATAACTTTGGGAAAAAGGTCTCGGTAGTCTGCATGATATCCGCAACACATCACTGAGGCAGTTAAGGGGTATACCAGATAGGCGATGTCCAGGCCCTCTCCTGGATAGTGGCGGGGACGCCCTCCAGCAGAGGCACGTTATTCCTCACTGCATCATAAGTGGTCCAGCGCGGGGTGGGAATCTCCAGCACCCTGACGTAGTAGACTGCGGGCAATCTCGGGTCAAAATCGTAATCGATCCAACTACCCATCAACTCGGCACTGCCTATCGAATTGGTGTAACTGGCATCGCTGAGGTCAACCGTATTTCCCACCGGCGGCAGCGCCCCGAAGAGATCCGGCTCGCGGTCGTCTGACCAGGCCACATCGACAATTTTTTCCTGTGGATTACTGGCGACATCAATCCAGCCTTTGATGATTTGTATACGATCCAGATTGGCCCCGTCCGGATCCTTTAGCGCATGTACCGTAAAAGTTGGCGATGACGTCAAGCCGGTAAGTTCCCCCCCCATAGGCACCCCCTCGTCATACCCCTGCCTGACCAGAGCCACCGGATTGTCTGCCTTCAGTCCCACTCCACCAAAAAAACGGGGTTTTATCCGCGTCCCGGAGGTGGCGAAGGTCTCGCGCGCATGCAGCGCATCCCAGATTTCACTGCGGGTATTTCTGCTGGCCCACACGCCCGTGACAGCACCGGGGTTGGAGTCTTTGGCCATCAGCCATCCCGCGATGTCCTTGTCACGGCGGCGTTGCAGGCTGCCGTCGGCCGCGCCGTGGCTGCCGTTGTAATTATCCTCCACCACGTCCCCGGGTGTACCGTTATGGCTGTCCGTGCCGCCTACGAATCCCAGCTTGTAGGGGTTCTGACCGATCACCCGGTCGTAGCTCAACCCCTGCACAAGTGCGTCCCGGACAAAATCATCGCGCTGGAATGTGCGGTCGCTGTAATTCTGGATGCTATCGGCATTCTCAAAATCGGCAAATTCATCCGCCGGCCAGAACTTGCGGTGCGCCTCCGAGTTACCCTTGATCTGCATAACCTCGATCAGGCGTTCAAAGTGACTGCGGCGCTCGGCATACACCGCGTCAATCGGGTTGCCACTATTATCCGCTGGTTTGAACATGGCGCCCTTACTGGCATTGGAATTGTGCGGTATGGCGATCAGGCGGCGGCCCTCAGCTTCCTGTTGTTCCATCCAGTCCCACAGCTTTTCCTCGTTACTGCTGTCGATGGCTGTAAACGGAAGTTCTGGAACATCCATATCCCGAAACAATATGTTGCGATGCATATTCCCGCCCTCGGGTGCGGCGTTCCACTCGAAACCCACCAGGGTAGAGAAAACGCCCGGTTCGTAGTTATCGATTGCCGCTTGAATGGCAAGCTGCCAGGCACTCCTGGATGTCTCTTCCCCAGCATAGAAGGCGGGATGCCCGCCCGATCCGGAACGCGCGGGCCCGACCACATATTTCAGAAACCACGCTTCCTGATTTTCTATGCCCGCAAGGGCTCTCAGCTCCTCCAATTGCGGATTATCATAGCCCTTTGCACCCTGTATCTGAGCGGAATACATCTCACCGATGTACTCCGCGTGGTCGGTCACTGCAGCGAAATCCAGAGGCTTAACGATGTTGTGCTGTTGTCCGTTGACCGTCATGGTCTCGCCCTTGGCGAAACGGTAAGCACTATCCGGCGTCAGGCGTGTACCGGCAATATACGCATCCAGTGAGAAGGAGGTGTGCACATGAATTTCACCGAAGTACGCCGTTTTCAGCGGATTTTCAGCAACCGTCTCTTCAACGTCCGCCAGCGTTTTAGGGCGCTCGATAGCCGCCGTTGCTTCCATCGCTGAATCAACGGCCCGGGCCCCGGTGTCCTCACCCACTGTGGTGTTTGGCCGGTCTGAATCACAGGCTGCCAGTACCCCCGTGGCGACAACTGCAAAAAACAGAATTTTCCTGCTGAAAGGATGGCGGGCGAATCCGTTCATGGTGTCCATCTCCTCTCTCCCTGCACTGTACATCTTTGCGGCACTAAGGTTTCCAAGCAGTATGGGTCATGAAAAGTCCCTGCGCACGTATTCCGGGCTGTTTTAGTGCAGGCGTGCCCCGGGCACGATCACCACAGCTGAACTGACCACACTCATGAGTCGCGCCTAAGGATTCGGCACTATCTCGTTGAATTTAATCGGCTTTATGTATTTTAACTTTGCATTGTGCGCAACTTTTGGTAAAGTGCTCACAAAATAACCAAATCGATCCCACCCCATTAGGTTTTTTTTCATGCGATTACTGCTCCTGCTGGTCTGCGTCTTGCTCGCAAGTACCCGAGTGACTGCCGATGATACGGCTCTCATACGTCAGCTCGCCCCCGACATCAATCCTGCGGCTGTATCCGAAGCGGTTTCCGCGATGAAATGCGCGCAGAAGAACGGCGTTGGTCAAGACGCCAGCCGCCTGGCGATTATCGATTACACCATTCCTTCTCGACACCAGCGCCTGTGGGTGCTGGATTTGGAGAATCGAAAGTTATTGTTTGAAGAATATGTTGCGCACGGACAAGGGTCTGGCGAGGATATCCCCAACGTTTTTTCCAACCGCAATGGCAGTCATCAAACCAGCCTGGGGCTATTTCTGACCGATGAAACCTACGAGGGCGGCAATGGCTACTCATTGCGACTTCAGGGCTTGAGCAGAGGCTTTAACGAATCGGCCATGGAGCGCTTGATCGTCATGCACGGCGCACCCTATGTCAATCCAGCCGCGGCGGTGAAGATGGGGCGGCTGGGCCGCTCCTGGGGATGCCCGGCGGTGCGAACCGCAGTCGCCCAACCCATGATTGACACCCTGAAACTCGGCCAGTTTATCTATGCATACGGGCCCGGCACGGCCGCGCTCTCTGCCTGTAAAACCGAGAACCTGTCCTTGGCCAGCATTTCAGGCTTGCACAAAGCGGGCAAGGGCTAAAGCGTATCCACGGCGCCTGACGTTCGCGTTCGAACCAAACAACGCCAGCTGTTTGCCCACAATGTGCTCCATCATTGGCGCATCCGTCTCCATCAGAATGCCGCCAGACTCCAACAGCGCAAGCATATGGATATGACGCTTATGAAACTCCCCACTTTTTCCACAGCCCTACTCGCTCTCGGGATCGGTTGCACACTCGTTAGCGGATGCCAATCCGAACAGGGCAAGTTCACCATTGCGGTGATCCCTGACACCCAGAATATGATGGATTTCACCCACCAGAAAGCCGCAGGGTTCGCCATGGACTCAGCAGAGATGTTCATCGAGGAAATGCAATACATCGCCGATAACACCGTTAGTCAAGGCGGCGACATCGCGTTTGTGGCTTCTGTTGGTGATGTGTGGCAACACCAGACACTGGAGATGGACACAGACCATGTCAATCGCGGTTTCCAAAAGATCGAAAATCCGATATTTGCCAGTGAAATTTTAGTGACGGCTCAAACGACGACGGATGAAATGCCAAAAGCGCTGGAGGGCTACAAGATCCTCGCAAAGACAGGGGTACCGTTTGGCGTTGCACCCGGCAATCACGACTACGACGCGATGTGGAGCGACGGCGCCTTTGTACCCGATTACTCGCGCATCGCCGAGCTGCTGTCTCCCGATGGAAAAATTGAACGCTACGACCCCGATATTTTGGGTATGTTGCATATCGGTGGCCTGACCAACTTCACTACCGTGTTTGGCGCGCAAACTGACTTATTCAAAAACAAGGACTGGTATGTCGCCAGTTTTAACAACGGCGCCGACAGCGCCCAGATTTTCCATGCGGGTGGCTACAGCTTTTTGAACATCGCGCTGGAAATGCAGCCCTCCGATGAGGTCCTGGCGTGGGCACAATCCGTCATCAATGCACACACAGGCTTGCCCACCATTATCACCACGCATGACTATCTGGATGAGCATGGTCAACGCTCGCCAAATCCAATCGTAGATCTGAAGCGGGTTGACCCATTAACCCATAACAGCGCGGAGGAACTGTGGGCGAATTTCATCAGCCAGAACGACCAGATTTTTCTGGTGCTTTGTGGTCATCAGCACGGCCAGTCAATGCGTGTTGATGACAATACCGCCGGTCACAAGGTGTATCAGGTGCTGGCCGATTATCAGGATAGAGGACAGGCGGGTCTCGATGCCGGACAGGCTCGCACTCAAGATGGCCGCATTTACGGCATTGGCGATGGCTGGTTTCGCTTGATGGATTTTGACACTGCGGCAGCAGTGCCGACCATAAACGTCAAAACATATTCATCACACTACAATGTTTTGTCCGGTGACCTCGCCCAGTACGCCACATGGTACAAGGCGGGAGAGCAACCCGGCATGACTGACCAACAGTTTTATCAGGCGGATAGCTACACCATTGAGTTGAACGATTTCAGATCCCGGTTCGGTGAGCCAAATTTGGCCAAGGGTATGCCTGCCTGGGCGGATAAGGCTGTCGGCTTTTTCCAATTTGACTAAACTGACTTGCCAGAGCCCTTTCGCAGAGCGCTCCACGCTGAAACCGGGCAGGCCAGCAGACAACATCGCTTTCATTTGTGATTTACTTTGACTACCTTAGGCACCAGTAAATTCAGTGCGCCACCCTATCGCCACGATACAAGACTAATAAACGGTGTAGAAAAACATGCAAGAAAACTTACGCACGCTCTTTGACGGGGCAACGCAAGATGAGCTTTTTGACTGCCTCCAGCTGCTAGCTATCAGCGTCATCCAGCACCGAACCAAAAACGGCTTTGTGACACTCGGCAAGGCGACGGCGTCCCTTCGCTCCAGCGCTACCGGAGACGATGAGATACGTGCTATCGCTCAGCGAAACCAGGTGTTGGAGGAGACACTCGAAATGGTCAGGGTGCTCGCCGCAGAGCGCTTGGCTACACCAGACACGGAAGCTGAACCCAACTTACAACCAGCGGAAAAAAGAAAACAGCTTCGAATTCACGTCACCGCTGCCATCAAGGTACTGTGGCCAGGCGACTCAGAGCCGGTTGCCGCCAAGCTGGAAAACATCTCTTGGGGCGGAGCCGCAATCCACGTCGACCAGCTAAAAATTGACGACGGCGACACCTTGCAGATTATGGTGCCGGTCAGCCAGGGCAGCTCCATTTCCATGGAAGCGAAGATACTCAGAACCTGGGTTCTCCCGGATGGTAAGGGCCATGGCGTAGCGACCCGGTTCTGCAGCCTCAGCACACGGGATGAGATGGCGCTGGAGAAGCTGCTCAAGCTACTGGCGGAGTCAGCAGACGGCGAGGGGCAACGCAACCATGCAAGATTGACGCAGCGATTGGACATTGAGTTCGATGGCCTACAGGAACTACAGGCGACGCTGGATGACATCTCAGCCGGAGGAATGGGGATAACAGTCCCTGAGCCGCTGCAGATCGGCCAGTCGCTGCAGACGGTGATCAGCGCGATGGATGGCACCAGCAGCCTGACCTTACGCGCACGTGTTGTGCGCCAGGACCCGATAAAACTCGGACGAGTAGAGGTTTATCGGGCGGGTCTCAAATTTGAACACCACCCTGATGATTTACAGGACCGTATCGAAGAACTACTCAGCCAGATGGCGACGGCGAAGAGTGTCAATTTCGGCTAGGTAGTGCCGGTAAAACGTTCCGGGCGCCATTAACTGTACCAGGGGAACCAGAGGACTGCGGTGCTACTTGACCGGAGAGTTCAAAATGAACGCCTCCAGTTCCTTGTCGACACCAAAAACGTGCCGGGTGAGCCACTCGGTAAGGAAAGTGGCGATGATCTCCCCGAATTGCTCATCGAACGCCTCTTCGACTTGCAGCAGCTTGGCGATCTCGCTGCGAAAGCGCGCGTGCGATTGCATGTGCTCGGTGGCGCCTGGATAATCCAGCACGCGCATGTAGATTTCCTCAACCGCAAAGTGGTGAGCGGCATAGTCCTCCAAACGACGGAGCACCTGCCAGTCGGCCTGCGGTTGCTTCACTTGGTCAAGAATCTCGAATAGCACCTGATGCTGTGCGTCCTGCCAAATTATGTCACTGGTCTTACGCATCGTCTAAGCGTGGACGCAAAACGCCGATCACGCCACTACTTTGATCAACTTTTTGACCGGCGCTCCTCGCATTAAATCCCCTTTCATTAATCTGCATCATTTCACTGCCGATGAGTGCAGATATCACTGAATCAGTTCAACAATGCAGATCGCCGTGCGACACCTTATCGGCCCGGCGTCTGCCGGCGATTTGCTATATCTACGCCCTATTTTATGTACAGCATCTCCTGGTACTTGGGCAGTGACCACAACTCGTCAGCCACCTCGGCCTCCAGTACATCCGCATGACTGCGTACCTCCACCATAAGGCTGCGAAGCGTGTTCGCGCAGAACTGCATATGTTCCTCGGTTGAGGCAAAGTCATGTTGTGCCAGTGCAGCGCTTAACTTGCCCACAGTCGCCATCATGGCGTTTGCGTGCTCTGCCACGGTACTGGCCGCAGAGTTATCAAGCTCCACCCCGATTGCAGAGAGGCTTGTCGCGGTGCTTGCCAGTGTTGACAGGTACTCGATGGCAGCCGGATAAATCAGCGTTTTCGCCATATCGATAACAAGTTTTGCTTCCACTTCAATCGAAAGTACATATTGCTCGGCATAGACTTGAAAACGACTCTCCAGCTCGACCGGACTGAGTACTCCGGTACGTTCGAAAAGCGCGATTACAGATGCTTCACGCAATGCTGGAAGCGCGTCCGCTGTGGTCGGTATGTTCTTCAACCCGCGCTCTTTCACCGCTGTCTCATGCCACTCGGCGGAATAGCCATCACCGCCGAAGATGACGTTACTGTGATCATTCATCAGTTCCTGCAGCGTAGTCACCACGGCCTCGGCCCTGCTGGCACCTTTACCAAGCTCTGTTTCCAGTTTCCCTGCAATCCAGGTGAGGGAATCGGCCAGCATAGTGTTCATAGCCACCAGTGGCCCCGACACCGACTGGGAAGAGCCTACCGCGCGAAATTCGAAGCGGTTGCCGGTAAACGCAAACGGCGAAGTGCGGTTGCGATCACCTGGGTCGCGTTCGAAATTGAGAATCTGCGAGAGCCCCAGATCCATTTCGCCACCTTGTGCGGTTTCGGTGAGTTTGCCTTCCTTGATATCCATGAAGACTTTTTCCAGCTGATCACCAAGGTAAACAGACAGAATGGCCGGCGGAGCCTCATTGGCTCCCAGACGGTGGTCATTGGAAGCCGATGCGATTACCGCTCTGAGCAGAGGACCATACAGGTGTACACCACGAATGACGGCGCCGCAAAAAAGCAGGAACAGCAGGTTTTCGTGCGGTGTGCTGCCGGGATCTAACAGATTCCCCTGCGTCGAATTTCCAACCGACCAGTTAACGTGCTTGCCAGAACCATTTATACCGGCGAAAGGTTTCTCATGCAGCAGGCACATGAATCCGTGTTTTTTGGCGGTGGACTTCATCAGCGTCATCATCAATTGCTGATGATCGGCGGCCACGTTAGCCGCTTCAAAATACGGCGCGATCTCAAACTGACCCGGTGCCACTTCGTTGTGGTGCGTTTTTGCGGGAATGCCCAGCTTGTACAACTGGTCTTCGTAATCCTGCATGAATACCTGCACTCGCGCGGGAATGGCACCGAAATAGTGGTCGTCGAATTCCTGGCCCTTGGCGGGAGGAGCACCAAACAGGGTGCGACCAGCCAGCAGCAAATCTGGACGGCTGTTAGCGAAATGGCTATCTACCAGAAAATATTCCTGCTCAGCGCCACAACTGGAATTCAGGGAGGCAATATCGGTCTCGCCCATCAGGCTTAGCACCTTCTGTGCCGCTTCATTCATGGCCCTGTTCGAGCGTAACAGTGGAATTTTCTTATCCAGTGCCTCGCCTGTCCAGGACATAAACACACTGGGGATCATCAGGACAGCGCCGTTGTCGGTGTGCATGATGTACGCCGGGCTGGTCGGATCCCAGGCGGTATAGCCGCGAGCGGCATTGGTCATACGCAGGCTGCCGTTGGGAAAAGAGGATCCATCCGGTTCGCCCTTTATCAGCAGGCTGCCGGAAAATTCTGTAATGGCACCGCCATCGGAATTAGTGATGATGAAGCCGTCGTGCTTCTCCGCTGTGATATTGGTCATCGGGTAGAAAATATGGGAGAAGAATTTCGCGCCCTTGGCTACCGCCCACTCCTTCATTGCCGCCGCTACCACGTCTGCTGTTGCGGGATCCAGAGGCTCTCCGGTCTGCACGGTTTTCTTGATCGCCTTGAATGCCGTTTTAGACAGCGCCCACTCCATCCTGGCCATGCTAAATACATCCTCAGCCCAGATGTCGCCGAGAAACTCCGTCTTTTCTATTAGTACCGGTTTGCGGTTGGTAATTTCTTGTATGGCCTGCAAGCGGGATGCATTTGCGCTCATGTGTTTTCCTCTGTCAGATAATCAGAACAATCGCATGTTGAACCCATCGTTCATCTGCGATCTTTAGCAAATAAAAAACTGTCGTTCGAATACAGCAAGATTCAGGCCAAGCCTGATTACAGGCTATTGCTCAACCGTCAGGTCAAGAAAAGTCGGGACCGATGCGGGCTGGCCCTCTGCGACGAGGGACGCCGCTGACACATTACGGTGCGCGGCGCACCGTAATGGTGCGCAAATGCATTAGACCGACTCTGTGCCCTGGCGACCAGAAGAGACAAACTAAGCGACTTTTAGCGATTCCCCGTCGGTGGTTGTCGCCACGCGCTTGTCGCGTTTGGCTTTCGCCCGCACGAGGGGTTTACGGTTGCGATGAACCCTCGCCTCCAGCGAGGCATCGGTTTGCGGCGCCGTACGCAGCCAGTGCGCCTGATCGACTTCAAAGGCGTGAAGTATGTTATCCAGCGTTCGGCCAATCCGCGTGGTGGTGTCGATGATCGGTACTTTTGGCCAGGTGGCTCGCTCTCCGGCCTTGATCAACGCTTCCATTTCTTCCTCTGTCAGTATCTTAAGCAGCTTGCCAAGGCTGGATAGACCATAACCGGGAAGTATATTGATGTCGGCGGTAAACTGTTGCTCCAGAATCGCATTGGCCGCATTCAAGGTAGTACCCATCTGCGGTCCCACCCGGCCGTAGCGCTGCAGAAAATCCAGACAACCCCGCACGAACTGTTTCGTCGCGGCCACCGTTGCGTCAACGGCAATTTTGCGCAACCCCGGCGTATCTCTAGTCTCGCGGCCCAATACCGGCATGACCTGCGACACGATGAAGTGATTGACGCCATACATGCGCGCCAGGCGTCTTTCGGGTAAATCCTGGGAAAAGGAGCCGTCGATCCAGCGACGGGATGGCAGATAGGGTTTTAATGTGCCATCGGCATCGCGCGCCTGTAACTGCACTGGCTTGAATATTCCGGGCAATGCCGTGGAGGCGAGCACAGCAGAGCGCAGTGTGACATTGGGTGAGGCGATATGGTTTAGCAGCCGCGATTTCTGGCGCGGCTGTGACGGCGAGATGGAGATGTTGATGCTGCGACCGGTCTTTTCATACGCCTCCCTGAACGTCATGTCCGGTATCAATTTGGCCACTTTCCGCTTGAGCCAGCGCACATCGATCCGACTGTTGCGTCCACCCCCGACGTTCATCTTACCGCTTGTTTCGGTGAGTACTCGCGCGAGATAGTTGTTTTCAAACAGCGCCAGAAATTCTTCGTCACTGCGAGTCCCCACCGCTGCCGCGACAAAAGAGCCAGCACTGGCGCCGGATATCACTACCGGACACAATTTTTGCTCAATCAGGGCTTTCAATACACCGAGATGGAAAAATCCCAGTGTGCCCCCGCCGCTGAGCATCAATGCCGAGCGGCCATAACAGTGACTCGCTATCTGGAAGAACTCAATACGGTCAGCCCACGAGATTCCTTTGAAGCGACGCGGTGAAAGGTATTTTAGTGCAGCACAGATTTCATCGATGTAGTCATTGATCAGGAATTTCGTGCCAGAGCGGGCCTTGCGATACAGCTTGGGATTACCCATACCCGCCATATTCCCGTGTATGCCCTCGCTGAGTGCGAACAGCAGGCCCTGATCGTCGCCTTTCTTGCGCAGTTTACGCAGCCGCTGCAGGCGGGCTCTGATACTGTGGGCGTCATACAGCGGCGATTCTTCCTTCTCACGCCACAGAAGACCTCCCGTCTGAAGATCACAGGTTTCAGCAAGCGCCTGCCACTCCGCAAAGCTAGTCAGTGTTGAAAAAGACGCATCCAGTTCACGGGCGCTGCGCGAACGGCGCCTACCGATTTTTGTCATACAACTGCCGCATCAATATTGCTCTCTATCGCATCCAGAAAGCCGTACATATCGAGTATGGTTTCTGCGCTGGGATCGGTCGTTTTGCCCTTCAGGTCGCCGGTAATTTTTCCCTGCGCCACGGTCTCGATCAGCGCCTCCTTGAGGCCGCTTGAATAGCCGATCAGGGCAGCATTGTTTTCACGCAGTGCCAATGTCTCCAGAGCATTGGCCAGCGCGTAGATCAGCGCTGAGGAATTGAAGATAGCCACCTCACCCTCACTCTCCAGGTATTTCAGATAGAGGTCGTGGGCAGTACCGTGTGGTGCCTCATACAGCATTGTGCCGTCTTTACTCTCAATGATAGAGCTGGCAGTAGCCAGACTGCCGCCCAGTGCCGCCGAGATGTCGGAGAAAATATCGCCGTCCAGGTTTTGCGCCGGGTACAAGGCGTTTCTGGGGGGGTCGGTAATCATTTTTTTCAACTGGCTGGAGGGCCGCATAATCATGAATGACGGCGGACGCGTTCCGGATTTGGCCAGTGTATGGCGCACATTGGTGATAGCGGTGCTAAAGACCTCGTCGTACTCCATGTATTCACGCTTGAGCCCGAAATACACCTCCTTGTCCTTCTTCGATGCGTCGCGAAACACTTGACTAACCCAATCGGTAATCGCCTCATTGTCATTGGACATCAGCAGGATGGGATCACTCTTATTGACTTCGCGCGCGTGCTTCTCCTCGCCATCAACGACGACCTTGAGAATACCATCTTCCACTGCGGGCATATTGAAACTGCCATACTGGTCGCCACCACCGGCGCTCATGCGAGATAGCGAAACATGGTGCTTGCGGCTGGGTATGCCGTAGATTTTCAACTTGCCAACCAGTTTGAACAGTTTTCTTCCCGTGGTGTTATCCGGCACGCCCCACAGGGCCCGGTCCGGGGGGTTGGACACTATGCGAGCGGCCTGAGCGTCGATCAGCTCATAGTGATAGCTCAGCCCGGCCTGTTTTAGCGGTTCCCGGTAGCTTTGCTCATACACCTCCTCTATGGCGGCCCGCATAACCCCATCGTAACCGGGAATTACCGTGTCCTTCAGGCCGAGATAGGCATCCCTGTCTTCATCGATGGCACGCTGGAAAAACGCATGCGCCCACGCTTTCACTTCCTCAATACTGTTGGTGGCGAGTAACCACGGATCCCCTTTGTTGACGCGGCGCCGATGTAATTCCACCGGCTCGCCGCTGCTGCCCACAAACATAAGTTTGATCACACCGGTGACCTTGGACAGCTCGCTGTGGCTGTGTTTGATACCGCCGCTCTCCATTGTCATCACTTCGATATCGCGCCCTATCCACTCGGGCTGAATGACCTCCAGATTGCGAAATTCAATATCCTCGCGGGTAATATTGCCGCCGATGCCCTTGCGGATCGATCCATTGGGCGACTTGGTGGCCAATTTATCCAGTGCCGACTCCACTATGGTGGGATGCTTGACCAGCAATTCATCCAACTGCTGACGGTTTACCGTCATACCCGCATTTTTTATCCCCACACCGTACTTTTTCAGTGCCGCTATCGCATCGAGAACCGCTTGTCCGTTGCTGATGAGACGGTTCTCGGCCGAGAGGTTGATTTCCACCAGTTCGATATCCAGCCGCTTTCTGACAAACTGATCGAGAATGCGTTCGAAGGCAACCTGTGCCATTTCGTCGCCATGCAGAATCACCAGAGGTTCGGTAACCTGAATTTTAGCGCTCATTGGTTCTCCCATTTTTAAGTAATAAGTGTGCCCCGTAATAGTGCATCAGAGCGCGCCGTGATGTAAGCATGGTTTTATAGCAAAAAGTGTGCCGTCACCCGCACCCATCCAATCTGCGGGTGTTAAACTCATTTAAAAACTGATGACTGGCAAACAGGAAACCCGCTATGACAAGCACCATGACTATACTGGAATACCGCGCAGGCGACGCCCTGTGCCGGGGAGAGTACTACACACCCGCCAATGCGGGCGGCCCGCTTCCAATCGTACTGGTATGCCATGCCTGGGACGGATTGAATGATGAAGTGCGGGACAAATCGCGAAAGCTCGCCGCAGCGGGTTACATCGCCTTTGCCATCGACGTGCACGGCGGCGGTAAGGTGATCACCGATATCGCGGAGTTGATGCCTACCCTTAGCCCCTACCTGGAGAGTCGTGCGCTGCTTCTGGCGCGAATGCAGGGCGCATTTAGCGCCGCCAGCACCATACCCGGCGCAGATGTGTCACGCATTGGTGCGATGGGCTATTGCTTCGGCGGCATGGCGGTGCTCGACCTTGCCCGCAGCGGCGCTGACCTCAAAGGCGTGGTGTCATTCCACGGCTCGCTGGATGGCAACACGCTGGAGAACCCCAAGCACCTGGACACCAGTATCCTGGTGTTGCACGGCGAGGATGACCCGCTGGTACCACCTGCAAGTGTGGCGTCCTTCAAAACAGAAATGAATGCGAAAAAGGTCGATTGGCAGCTGCACGCCTACAGCCACACGGTACACGCATTCACTCGACCGGACGCCAACGACCCGGCCTTTGGTGCCGTCTACAATGCCGCCGCAGACCGCCGTTCCTGGCAGTCGATGTTGAATTTCTTCGATGAGGTGCTGTAATTAACCCTCGCGCGGCCCGGCTTGGAGCAGTGCGTTTACGGCGCGGGCACCCTCGAGGCCTGAATCGCAATAGGAACACCAAAGGCAGGCTGCATCAGATGTGCAGGCAGGACTAACTGCTGCAGTTCCAGCGCACTGGTTTTGTCGAAGGAGGGAAGTAGCTTGCTCTGCTCCACGCTGCCGAATTCTCCCAAAAGATCGTCGTGATGAATAATCACCACGTTCTCAGCCTGGACAGCGAGCACTGTTTCGTCAATATACTCGGACAAATATTCTGAATCGAGCGTTATCAACCCGCCTGTGCCGAGAAACACCGCGTCGGCCCGCACACCTTCCAACGCGCCTGGCACAAACCCGGCGCTACCCACTACCACAATAGAGCCCTGTGGATGCTCAATATGAATGGCATAACTCTCTCCCTCCTGAAAGGCTGTATACGGCGCCGGCAATGTGAACGGCGCGGCGACGACTCCGTCTATACCGGAATTGCTTGGCAGGGGCGCATGGCGAGATTCATAGAAGGTAATGCGAAACAAGCCATAGGAGTAGGTCTCCCCCGGCTTAATCGTCACGATGCGGGATTCGTCGAGAGCTGAGCTTCGCGCGATATTAGCGGTTGATACAGAGCCGAGGACATCGGCGTTGGCGAGTCGCGCAAAGTCCGCAGTATCCATGGCGTGATCATAGTGCGAATGCACGGGCATGATTGCCGCCAGCCGATTGATCTTATGCTCGCCGATCACCCGCTCAACGGCCGCAGTATCAGTAATGATAGGCCGCCTCAAGAGTAAATCCAGGAATGACGGACGCGACACAAAGCCGTCTGTCATAATCTGGGTTTCGCCGTCATCGATTAGCAGTGTGGAGATGCCCAACCAGGTCACTGTTAGCGGGGAGTCACTCGGTGCGGGTGGCGCATACGGAATTCCAACTTCACTCATTCCAGGCCGGGTAAGTATCCAAATCGCGGCTATACAACAGATTACCAGCAGCGACTGCACAGTCCTCTTGAGTATTTTTGATTTCATAATCCCTCTCCGCTACTGCCTTGATCAAGCAAAAAATAACGGATACAGCATACGGGTTGAAACGACACATTGTCTTCGATTTTTACAACATTTGGTTCACGATGGCAGGCCGACAAGCTACAGTGTCGCGTAGTGAAGACGATTAAACTGGATGCTATCTCCTATATCCAGAAAATTCATTTTGTCGCCATCGACTGTAAAACTATTGTTCAGAGAGGATCCAGATGACAACAGAGCTGAAAGCCGTGATATTTGATTTTGGCGGCGTATTCACTGACTCTCCTTTCCATGCTTTTAGCGCATATGCCGAAAAAATCGGCGCATCCGACGAGCAGGTTACGGATATTGTCTTCGGCGGCTACGGCATCGATGGCGATCACCCCTGGCACCAGGTGGAGCGCGGCGAAATTACGCTGGAACAGGCCCGCGACGATATCCTGATACTGGGACAGGCACAGGGCCTGAACGTTGATATCTGGGAAGTCTTTATGGCCATGGCTGAAAACGGTGGCGGCCTGCGCCATGAGCTGGTCGAGTATGTGCGCAAAATCCGCGCAGCGGGCTTGGCTACCGGCATTATCACTAACAATGTGGTGGAATTCAGGGAGGGTTGGCGCGCCATGTTGCCGGTGGACGAGCTATTTGATTTTGTTGTCGACAGCAGTGAAGTTGGCATGCGCAAGCCCAACCCGGCGATTTTTGAGAAGGCCTTGGAGATAGGCGGATTCAGCGCCGATGAGGTCCTGTTTCTCGACGACTTTGAAGGCAATATCATCGCCGCAAGTGCTCTCAACATTCGCTCGATACTGGTGGATGGCAACGGTGAAAAGACCGTTGCTGACCTGGAAGCAATATTGGGCCTGAATCTGCGCACCACACAGTGACCTGATCGATCTGCCTTTCACGCAGGAATACTTATGGCTAAACCGTATTCACTGGCGCATCGAGCGCCGCAACCTGACACGCCGGCCAGGGACGCTTTCACCGTCCATCGCGCCGAGGTCGAGCCGGGCTTGACGCTTGCGTTTATTCGCGAAGGTATAGGGGGTTATCCGCTACTTCTGTTACACGGCTATCCAGAAACCAAGCGCATTTGGTGGCGCAATATTCAACCGCTGGTACAGGCGGGTTTTGAGGTCATTGTGCCCGACCTGCGCGGCTACGGTGAGTCCGATCTTTCGGCCAAGGATGAATATGATCTCGTCTATTACGCGCGCGACTGCCACACGCTGGTCAATCAGGTTTTGGGACATTCGTCCTGTGGCGTCATTGCAGGCGATGTGGGTGGCGCAGTAAGTTGTGAACTCGCCAACCGCTTCACGGGTTTTGTCGACAAATTAATCTTCTTCAATTCCATACCGCCGATTATTGTCGAACAAGCCGGGTGGTATGAAGAGCGCGGCATGCCAATTGATCCCCTCGACGATCACCCTTCGGGAGACTATCGCACCCGGCAGGGACGGGACTGGCGCGTGCTACTGGAAGAGCTGGACACACCTGCCAGGCGCCAGCGTTATGTGCGCGATTTTTATGAACACCGACTGTGGGCCTCGCCCTACAGTTTCAGCGAAGATGACTACGCCTTCATGACCGAGCCATTTGCCGATGCCGCACGGCTGGCGGCCAGCTGGGCGCCCTATCAGCTGGCATTCGAACGCGCTATGGCGGAAATACCACTCTTATTGCAAACCGTCGATGTCCCCACCCTGGTTCTGTACGGACCGGACGACCATGTCGTCAATCCAGACTTCACCAAACGCTGTGAAATTGCCTTCCCCAATCGCGTTGGGCCGCTGACCATACCCGACGCCGGGCATTTTTTGCAGTGGGAGCGTGCCGACATTCTCAATGATCTGGCCAAACTGTTTTTCGCAGACTGTAAAACCTGAATGAGGAGATCGCCCATGCGTCGCCCCGCTAGAGCACCCATCCTGACCGCAAAGATTGCCGCCGTGCTGCTGATGGCATGCAGCGCCGCACTGGCAGCAACCACCGCCCCGGAAGTGCCGCAAAACCCCTATCAAGTCGAGCGCAGCTGGCCCCCTTATTTCCTGGAACACCAAAAATTATTCACCGAAAAGGCCGGCACCTACAAAGCGGGAAAGTACCCGGTCTGGACGATACACGTCCCCGGCGGCTGGATCGGCAACAGCACCGTCATCGAGGGTGATGATGGGTTGATCGTCTATGACACCAGCGTCAATATCGAAGCAGGGGCGTTTATTGCCGAAGAGATTCGCAAAATCTCGGACAAACCCATCGTGGCAATTTTCTACTCGCACCACCATACAGATCACTACAACGGCACCTCGGCACTGGTCACTCCCGAGCAGGTCGCGGACGGCAGTGTAAAGATCTATGCCTGGGATAACTTTGAAGAGGAAGTGGCCAACGAGTTCGGCGCTATCCTGCCGCGTCAGATCATGGGCGTTTTCTACTACGGGCCGGACCTGCTACCGCCGGAAGAGAAGCATTATCACGGTTGCTGTTCACCTCGGGTACTGGGCGGCGAAGCGGGCTACATTCCTCCCACTGACACCTTTAGCGAAGATACCGAGCTGGTGATTGCCGGAGTGCGCATCAATGTTTTCTACACCGGTGGCGAGGCGATCTCTGAATTCGGCCTTTACCTGCCGGATTTTGACATGGTCCTGATCGGCGATGAATTTTTTTACGCGCTGGCCAATATCCACTCGATCAGGGGCTCCAAGCCCAGACTCCCTGAAAACTATATGAGCGCGCTGGATAAAGTGCGGCAGATAAAACCCCAATGGCTGCTGGGCTCTCATATCATGCCGATAGAGGGGCGAGAGGATATCCAGCGTTATGTGACCATCAGCCGCGACGCGATTCAGTACCTGTGGGATCAGGGCATTCGCTACATTAACAAGGGGTATACCCCGACTGAGTTACAGCAGCAGTTCAAGGCCCTGCCACCCTACCTCGATATAGAACCGTTCACCCGTCCCATGTATGGCACACCCGCTATTATCGCACCTGAGATCTATACGGGCTGGGTCAGCTGGTTTGGCGGTGATGCGACAGATCTGTCACCCACCGCGCCGGTGACCAAGGCGCGCCGCTATGTGGATATGATGGGCGGCCGCGACAAAGTGATGGCGGTTGCCAAGCAGGCCTTTGAGGATGGCGATGGACAATTTGCGGCCGAGCTGACGCAACTGTTGGTACGCATTGATAATGACGACTGGGATGCCCGGCACCTGAAAGCTGCCAGCCTGCGACAACGCGGTTACCAGGAGATCAACACTATAGCCCGGGCCTGGTATCTCAATGGCGCCAACGAGCTGGACGGCAAATTCGACCCGGCAACCCTGATGAAAATCGGCATGGCCAAGACCCAGAGCAATCTTACCGGCGCTCAGCTGCTGGAGAGCTGGCGCTACCAGGTGGACGCGGATAAAGCCGGGGACACAGGTATAGTGCTCGGCTTTGAGTTTACCGATTCCGGCGATAGCTATACCGTGGAATTGCGCAACAGTATTCTGGAAATCAGCCCCGGGCCGGCAGCGGCAGGAATACCCACTGTCAGGCTTAGTGTGGCGCAATTGCAGGGAGTTCTGGCGGGTGAGCCAGCACCGGACGCGGCGGGTGACACAGCAGCACTGGCGAACCTGGTCAATTATCTCGACCGGGAGAATGTAGGCTTTTCAATGCACTTGCGCTAAGCAACTGCGCTCAAAAGAGTGCTATTGGCATCCGCAGCATGAGCACCAAGGCACAGTGCATGTGCTGCGCCCTGGCTTCTAGCGCCATCAAACGTGACAAAAGCAGAAATGCGGGAACCCACTATGAAAATTATCCTGGCAAAAAAAGCAGTAAGAATTTTGGGCGTGTGTATGGCCACGATAGTAATGAGTTGCAGTGTTTGGGCAGCAGACACTGTCGAAGATTACATAAAAGAATTCCCCAACCAGGAACAGAGCCGCATGATGAATGCATGGCTCAAAAACAACCCGCCGGGCACTTTCGCCTTCAGCGGCCTGGTGGACCCCAGCGATACCACTGTGGTAACACCGCAGGCAACAGTCGACTACGGTTATAACTGGTTCAGCGTATCCAACGGACCGGCCATTATTAATACCCCGTCCTATGACCGTTTTTTTTCGGTGTCCATATTCGATATGAAACACAATATTCCTGCGGTTATCGTCAACCCGCAACAGCCGATCATTATTATCCGACCGGGCCAGACTATCCCGGAGGGCGATTTTACCGTGGTTGAACTCGAAACAGATCAAGGTCTCGCCTTCACCCGCATGGTGGTGGTCGACAACATGGACGAGGTGCGCGAGCTCAGCACGGCAATCGTCATGACGGGAGGCAACGGTGACATGCACCGCGCTGTCGAGACGTTTTCACCCGCCGTAGAGGAAGCCGCTCTGGCCGAAATTCAGCGCACCGATGTGGTGATGAACCCCGATATCGCGTTTGGCAAAAAATCTGGCGATGTTGATCCTCTGGTGCAGGCTCGCGCGGTCAACTTCGGACAGCTGGGAACACCAACGGATTCCGTGCGCTACAACATTATTTTTGCCGACGATAGCGGCGCGCCACTCAACGGCGAGGACAGTTACAAAATGACGGTGCCGGCCGGCATAGTGCATGATAAAGGCTATTATTCGATCACGCTTTACGGCACTGACGACAAGGCTTTAATCCCCAATACCCAGGGGCGCTATGACCGCACCACTTTTTCTTCCACGCCCAATACCGACGGCACCTACACCCTTGAACTGAACCCTTCGGGCACAGGCACCAACGCTATACCAACAGGGAAGCCGTTCTACGCATTGTTGCGCGCGTATGTACCGGTAAAGGGGGCGGACCTGACAACGGTCGTTACCCGCATACCGAGACCCGAGGCGACGAAAGACTAACCTCTAGCAGACAGAAGACCTGCAATCGGGCCCGCATCGCGCGCTATCAGAAGTTATAGCTCACCGTCACGCCATATTCGCGTCCCGGCCAATAGAGTCCCTCCCAGGCCGCTGGCTGCCCGGGGTCGCCGTTGGCTTTCACCGCAGGATCAACATTGAAGTCTTCATTGGTGAGGTTTTTGCCCCAGAGCCGGATATCCAGACCGAGGTCGATCTCACGAAAACCGAGGTTGAGCCCGAAAAGGTTTTTATCAGTACTGAACTCATTGGTATTGACGGTGTAGTTCGCCTTGGAGTGCCACGTCCAGTTGATTCGGGAGTACAGCTCCCAGGCACCCGCCAGAGGTCGCTGGTATCCCACTTGTGTATTGATATTCCACTGCGGCAACGAGTTCAGTGGATCGCCACCACTTTTGGGGCAATACAACTGGTCGGGGGCTTGCTCTTCGCCCCCCTCGCAGAAACGGTTCGACCAGTCCTCTATGGTGGCATCGAAATAGGCGCCGCTGAGATCGATATCCCAGTGCTCACCCAACAGGTAGGTCAATTCGAATTCTATACCTTTGGTCAACACCTTGTCGGCATTGACCACTGATCCCTCGAACAATCCCTCCAGCGGCGCGAGCGCAGCCACGTTGTTGGGCTGGGTGAGCTGGTGGTCGTGGAATTCCTGATAGAAGATGTCGACAGCGAAGCGCAGCGTGTCATCGAGTACAGTGCCCTTCAACCCTATCTCATAGGCCGTCGACACCTCCTCCCCGATAGGAACAACCTCCTTCGCAGCGGCAACTTGATCCGGAAAAATATCTTCAAACCCCAATACCGCGGTCGTCAGAGTGTTAAACCCGCCCTGCTTGTAAGCATTATCTACTGCAAGATAGGCGTTGAGATCATCCCTGATGTAATACTGCAGCTTGACGCTCCACGACACATGATCGAAATCCACCGAATCATCGATCGCGCCGGCGAAATCCAGAAAGCCCACGCTCGAATCCAGGGTGGACTTGTTGTAGTCATAGCGTGCACCCAGCGACAGATCCCACTTGGGATTAAGGTGCATTGTGCCATTGGCATAAGCTGCGTAGCCTTCAGTCGTGCCTTTGGCAGCTTGCGTCACATCGATGCCGCTGAGAGTCACCTGGGTATCGCTGATAGCTTTTGAATACAGGTAGTACAGGCCGGTCAGATAGCTGATTTTTTCGCTCTCGCCGGAGTAGCGCAACTCGAACGTAGTGAGATCCGTGTCCAGACCAATCCTGAAAACGCCAAGGCCACCCGGATAGGGTTCCCGATTGTCATTCGACTGACTATCGTAGCTCTGGTAGAAGGCGATCCCGTCGACCTGGGAAGTCCCATCACCCCAGCGCAAGTGCACGTTGGTATCCTTGATATCACCCGTGACCTCGCTGCGAAAATCACCGAAGCTTCTGCGCTCCTTGAATTTATTGTAGATGGCGGGTGCCGCATTACTGCCTCCGGTACCCGGCAACAGGCCATCGTAGTTAAAGGGCTCCTGATACTGGTGGATGTCCTGGTAGTTCACCGTCCAATTGACGTCCAAATTCTCGTCAACCAGCCACAGCAGGCGCGAGCGCCAGGCCTGAACATCCTGACCGCCGGACGCGTGCTCTGACGCGGCCGCGTTTTCCATGTCAATATAACCGTCTGAGTCGGCATAGACGCCTGCCAGCCTCAGGGCCAACGTATCCTCAATCAAAGGAATATTCACGGCGCCCCGGGTGTCTACCCGACCCTCGCCGGTGTTATCCCACTGGGAGTAGCTCCCGTCGATATAGCCGTTGTAGCCCTCGAAATCAGGCGCCCGCGTGGTGATATTGTATGCACCACCCGGAGCGTTCTGGCCGTAAAGAGTTCCCTGGGGACCGCGCAATAATTCGAGTCGTTCGATATCTACCATGGTGGTAAACACCGCGCCAATCTGAGCTTGCGCTACCTGATCGACGAACACAGTCACGCTCTGCGGTTGACCCAACGCAAAATATCCCGGGCCCACGCCGCGCAGCCTGATCGCGGCGGCTTGCAGACCGCTGTTGAGTGAAATACCCGGAGTGAGCTGTGCCGTTTCGACAAAATCAAACAGGTTCAGGGCGCTAATCTCATCGCCACTGACTACGGCGATTGATATCGGCACATCCTGTACGTTCTCACTTCGTTTTTCGGCAGTGACAATCACTTCCTCCAGCGCTCGATCATTGTCCGCATTCGCGTACGGTGCCAATGAAGGCGTTGTTAACGCAACGCAAAGCGCGACTTTTGTGATTGAGTTAGGCACAGTCACTATCCCCAAGCTGAATATTATTTTTATCGGCGAAATGCTAATCGCTAGTAATGCAGCCTGAGCTGGTTTCAGGCCGCGCGGGACATTATAGCTGAAACTATTAAATAACGTCTAACCGAGCTTTTGGAAGAACCTGATCAGAGAGCTCTGCTGCGCGTTACACATTAATGCGGGAGGTCGCGTGGGACACCGTGACGCTAATCCTGATCTTTCACCTGCATCAGAGCAAACGCCAACCCTGTCAAACAGTACTGCCGGGAAGTCACCATCGTGAATTATTTGAATTATCGATGGCTGTATTAAAGTTAATCCGCGATAGCTATCGCGTTGTGTTGCGTTGTCGTTCTATCGACTCAGATTCTCGTTAGCGAAATCCCAGTTAACCAGTGCCCAGAATGCTTCCAGATACTTCGGACGTTTGTTGCGGTAATCGATATAGTAAGCGTGTTCCCACACATCCACAGTCAGCAGTGGGGTGAGTTCACTATCCGTCAACGGCGTTCTCGCGTTACTTGTATTGAGAATCGCGAGGCTGCCCTCTTTATTTTTGACCAACCAGGTCCATCCGGAGCCAAAGTTTCCGCTTGCCGATTTTGTAAATTGCGACTTGAACTCTTCAAACGAACCGAACGAGGAATCAATGGCGGTTGCGACTTCACCGTTAGCGGGACCTCCACCTTCAGGGCTGAGTGAGTTCCAGTAAAACGTGTGGTTCCATACCTGTGCCGCGTTATTGAATCTTCCGCCTTCGGCCGTCTTGACTATCTCCTCGAGTGGTTTGCCCTCGAATTCAGTGCCGGAAATTGCTTTGTTCAATTTATCCACATAACCCTGATGGTGTTTGCCATAGTGGTAATCCAGGGTTTCACTGGAAATGTGTGGAACCAAAGCGTCTCTTGAGTAAGGTAATGGGGGTAATTCGATAGTCATGGTAACTCCTGTCATTCGTAATTGAGAAAGCGCACCCGCAGGCGCACAGCATCATTGTCCTTTTTTGTTTAGCATAGCGCGGTCCATCATCTTTGCCAATCGCCACCCTCCGTTCAGGGTGGACTGGGATAATGTCCGCAAGAAAGAAGGGACACCGTTCATACGATGATCGCCGTAGCTGATGATAGTGCCCACTCCGCCAGCGTGAATCCCGCGTGGTCCGGAGCACTAAACCCCGCGCGCCAGTGAGCCCATCGCTTGCAATGACTACAGGAATTCTTGTAGGGTTCACGTCTAATTAAATTCAATGGGGCAGAAGCCTTGAAACGGGAATGCCTTCCACTACTGACACTGCTCGTTTTTTGTACGCTGCTGGCAGCACCAGTCAGCCACGCGTTCCACCCCATTTCGACCAAACTCGAGTTCATCACTACTTATCCCACGTATCCCAAGGTTGATTACGGTAGCGGTGCGCAGGCGCAAGCCGTGCGTCGTGGGGAGTACCTGGCGCAACTCGGTGATTGCCTGGCGTGCCACACGACCACTGGTGGTGGTCAGGCTTTTGCCGGAGGGTTGCCAATTCCGACCCCATTTGGCACGTTCTACACGCCCAATATCACGCCGGACACCGAAACAGGCCTGGGGAAATGGAGTGAAGCGGATTTCATCCATGTAATGAAGGAAGGTATTCGCGCCGATGGGTCGAACTCTTTTCCCGCCTTCCCCTATGTTTATTTCAATCGAATAAAGGAATCGGACCTCAAGGACCTGTGGGCATACTTGCAGGCGATCCCCGCGGTCAACCTCCAGAACAAGGGCAACACTCTGCCGTTCCCTGCGGATGTGCGTCTGGCGCAGTATGGCTGGAAAATCCTGTTCTTCTATCCCGATCGCGGTGACTTTGTGCCCGACACATCCAAATCCGACGCCTGGAATCGCGGTGCCTATATTGTCGAGGGACTGGGCCACTGCAGCATGTGCCACACGCCGATGAACTTATTGGGCGCCTCCAAGGAGAAGTACTACCTGACCGGTCAACTGATTGAGGGGTACTGGGCGCCAGACATTACCAAGCGCGGACTGGAGACGGCCAAACGCTATCAGGTTTCCGATGTGTTTGCTGATGGCCAGTTGATTAACAAAGCCGGCGATGTCCGCGGCCCGATGGCGGACGTCAACCACAATAGCCTGCGACACATGACCGACGCGGATGCGCTGGCGGTTGCGGAGTACCTCAAATCTGTCGTGAGCAAGCAACCGTACGACGCGGCCGACATCAAGGCGAGCCAGCCGCGACTGAAACGGGGTGAGCAGGTCTTCTGGAATGCCTGCAAAGTGTGCCATGTCGGCGGTCAGGCGGGCGCGCCCCGCATCAAGGACAGTGACAATTGGTGGCGTCGCCTGCAGGCAAGGCCATTGTCGGCGCTCTATCGACACGCTGTTCAGGGCTACAACAATATGCCGGCGCGCGGCGCCTGTGTGACCTGCGACACTGACGATGTTGAGGCGGCGGTGGACTACATCATCAAAAAAGCGCTGACAGCCTCACAGTGGCGAATTTACACCGACAAGGTGAAGCTGCCGCGCGCCCAGGCCACGAATGCTGCAACCGGCAAGACGGTGTACAAGGAATCCTGTGCCACCTGCCACGACAAGGGTAAACTCGGCGCCCCTGTGCTGGGAGACCGACAACAGTGGGCGGTGCTCCTGGACAAGAATTTCGACGTGTTGTTGCACAACACGCTGCAGGGTTTCAATGGCATGCCCGCGAAAGGCGGGTGCACCACCTGCACCGGCGAGGAAGTGATCTCAGCGGTTAAATACATGGCCGAGCAGGCCGAGCCCAACAAGGATTATTCACTATGGTAGGCCTGTTTCGCTTGTTGATGGCATGCTTGCTGCTCAGCCCTGCCCTGGTGGTGGCTGCTCAAATTAATATGCCACGCGGGGTGACGTCGGTTAGCCAAAGTATTTACGGTCTGCACATGTATGTGATCTGGATCGTTGTCGCCATCATGGCTGTGGTCTACGGAATCATCATTTACTCGCTGATCAGGCACCGCAAGTCGAAGGGGGCGGTCGCGGCCACCTTTTCACAGAACAACCTGCTGGAAATTGTGTGGACGGTGGTACCCCTGATTATCATCACCGCGATCGCCATTCCGTCCATCCGGGTATTGATAGAGATGGACGATTACGACGCTGCCGACCTGACCATCAAAATTACCGGGCATCAGTGGAAATGGCAGTACGAATACCTGGATTACGGCGTTGGCTTTTTCAGCCTGCTTGCCACCCCCATGGCAGAGGTCGTCGGCGTTGATGACAAGGATGAATGGTACCTGCTGGAGGTGGATGAACCACTGGTGCTACCGACCGACCGAAAAGTACGCTTTGTAGTGACGTCCAACGATGTAATTCACTCCTGGTGGGTGCCTGAATTGGGGATCAAGCGCGATGCTGTACCGGGCTACATGTACGAGTCCTGGGCCCGCATTCAGGAGCCGGGAATTTATCGCGGCCAATGCGCGGAGTTGTGCGGTGTCAACCACGGCTTCATGCCCATTGTGGTGAAAGCCGTAACACCGAAAGATTTCGACAAGTGGATAGCAGAGCGCGTCAGCGCCAAGCCACCCGTGGCGTCCGACCACAACTGGACACTCCCCGTAGCGATGAAACGCGGCGCGGCGCTGTATGACCAACACTGCGGTGCCTGTCACAAATATGATGGCAGCGGTATGCCACCCACGTTCCCGTCGCTGCGAGACAGCTCGATCACCACGGGCTCCGATATTAACCGGCATATTGATGTGGTAATGAACGGCGTACCGAATACCGCAATGCAAGCCTTCGCACCGCAACTGGATGACGAAGAACTGGCCGCAATTATTACCTACGAGCGCAACGCCTGGGAGCACGACACCGGCGATCTGGTGCAACCCTCCCAAATACAGGCGCGCAGACAATGAGCACAGCAAAATCGGACGTTTTGAGGAATAGGATTCATGGCTAACGGAGTGACCGCAGCAGCGGTCCAACAGAGCGTCCCCAAGCGCGTGATCGCGTTTATAGTACGCTGGACCACGGCCACCAACCACAAGGACATCGGCACGCTGTACCTGTGTACTGCGCTGCTGAATCTGTTTGTCGGCGGCAGTCTGGCGCTGTGCATCCGTGCGGAATTGTTTGTGCCCGGCTTACAGTTCGTAGAGCCTAATTTCTTCAACACCCTGACCACCATGCACGGCCTGATCATGCTGTTTGGCTTTATTATGCCGGTCGCGGTGGGCTTCGCCAACTGGCTGATACCCATGATGATAGGCGCGCCGGATATGGCCCTGCCGCGCATGAACAATATGAGCTTCTGGTTGCTTCCTGCGGCAACTATCATGCTGCTCAGCACCCTGTTCATGGACGGCGGTGCGCCCAATTTCGGCTGGACCATGTACGCCCCCCTGTCCACCACCTATGGCCCACCGAGCACCGACTACATGATTTTCGCCGTTCACATGCTCGGCATATCCTCGATCATGGGCTCAATCAATATCATCACCACCATAGCAACGATGCGCGCGCCTGGCATGACCTGGATGAAGCTGCCAATCTTTGTCTGGACCTGGCTGGTTACTGCTTTCTTGCTGATCGGTATCATGCCGGTGCTGGCGGGTGCTGTGACCATGATGTTGTTTGACCGCAACTTCGGCACCTCCTTTTTCGATGCCGCTGGCGGTGGCGACCCGTTATTGTTTCAGCACATCTTCTGGTTTTTCGGTCATCCCGAGGTGTATGTACTCGCACTGCCAGCCTTCGGGATTATTACGCAGATTATCCCCACATTCAGTCGTAAACCCTTGTTTGGCTACCGCACTATGGTAGCGGCTACAGTACTGATCGGCCTTCTGTCCTACATTGTCTGGGCACACCATATGTTCACCAGCGGCATACCCTATGGTGCACAGTTGTACTTTATGCTGGCCACCATGTTGATTGCCGTGCCGACAGGCATGAAGGTTTTCAACTGGATCACCACCATGTTCCGCGGGTCGCTCAGCTTCGAGACACCCATGTTGTTCGCCATTGCCTTCGTCTTCATGTTTACGTTTGCCGGATGCACCGGTGTAATGCTCGCGGTGGTGCCGGCCGACTTCCAATACCACGACTCCTACTTTGTGGTCGCGCACTTTCACTATGTGCTGGTGAACGGTCTGACGTTTGCCTTTATTGCCGGCACCTACTACTGGTACCCCAAGTTCTGGGGGCGCATGTACAACGAACGACTGGGGAAATGGCATTTCTGGCTGTCGACGATATCGGTCAACGTACTGTTTTTTCCCCAGCACTTCCTGGGCCTGGCGGGCATGCCTCGCCGTATTCCCGACTACGCCTTACAGTTTGCTGATTTTAATTTCGTATCGTCCGTCGGGGCTTTCGTCTTCGGCTTCAGCCAGCTCATTTTCGTCTACAATCTGATCATCTCGCGGCATCGGGGCGATCTCGCTAGCGACAGGGTTTGGGAAGGTGCCGAGGGACTGGAGTGGACGCTCAGCTCACCGCCACCACACCACAGTTTCCAGACGCCGCCGAGGATCAATTAAGCGATGGCACTTGCACCAGACAGACCCGCGCGGCGGCCACTGCTGATTAAACTGGTGGTGGCATCAGTGCTGATGTTCGGGTTCTCTTTCGCATTGGTGCCGCTGTACGATCTGATGTGCGACGCTCTGGGCATCGGCAAGATCCGCGCGGCGAACGCGTCAATCGCAAGCACCACGATCGCGCCTCACACCCTGGCGATCGAGTTTGTCACCACCAATACCGAACAGTTGAACTGGAGTTTCTACCCGTTGGTCAAATCGCTGGAAGTCACCACCAGCGAGACTTACATGGTCAATTTTTTTGCTAAAAACAATACCGCAAACACGATGACGGTGCAGGCGATACCCAGTATTACCCCGATTTTGGGCACGGAATACCTGATCAAGACCCAATGTTTCTGTTTCGAACAACAAACACTGGCGCCCGGAGAATCCATCAAGATGCCTGTTGTTTTTTTGATTGATTCTGCGCTGCCAAAAAAATATTCCACACTCACCCTGTCCTATTCCCTGTTCGAACTAAAGCAGGAGACAGCCTCGTCGCAACAACGCAACGAGGCGGCTGAGAGCAACCCGGGAGGCCGCACGTGAGCGAACCCACGCCTACTGATAAATACTATATCCCGGCTTCATCGCACTGGCCGATTCTCTGTTGCGTAGCACTGTTTACCTTTTTTGCGGGCATTGGCCGCTGGTTACATGAGCTACCCAGCGGCCCCTGGGTCTGGATGTGTGGTGTGGCGCTGCTCGTTGTTGTGCTGTTCGGCTGGTTTGGCAATGTCATCAGCGAGAACCTGTCCGGCGTTTACAATGAACAGGTGGGGCGTTCCTTTCGCTCCGGAATGAAACTGCTGATCCTATCTGAGGTGGTGTTTTTCGCCGGCTTTTTCGGCGGCTATTTTTTCATCCGATTGTGGGGAATACCCATGCTGGGTGGCGAGGTTCACCCGATCACCAGCGTCATGCTCTGGCCAGATTTCAACGCGGAGTGGCCCCTGCTGACTAACCCTGACAACGGTCAGTTTCTGGGCGCCACTAATCTCGGCAGTCCCTGGGGCGTGCCGCTGGCCAACACACTGCTACTGCTCACCAGCAGCGTGACCCTGACATTTGCGCACCGCGCGATGGCGCAGGGCCACAGTGGCATTCTCAAGGTAGGTCTGTTGGTCACTATACTGTTGGGCCTCGCCTTTCTCGGCCTGCAGGCCCACGAGTATATCGACGACTACGAGCGCAACAACCTCACCCTCAACGCCGGTATCTACGGCAGCGTGTTCTACCTGTTGACCGGATTTCACGGCTTCCACGTACTGGTGGGCGTCATCATGATCAGCACCATGCTGGGTCGCGCGCTCAAGGGCCATTTCAGCCACTCCGGAGATCACTTTGCCCTGGAGGGCGTGGCCTGGTACTGGCATTTCGTCGATGTTGTGTGGCTGCTGCTGTTCGTGTTCGTGTACTGGCTCTAGTAGAAGAAGAGAATAATGTCCAAAATTAGTGGTGCTGATTACCTCGTTGATACGCTGGTGCAAACCGGTGTCGAACGAATCTGGGGGGTCACCGGTGACAGCCTGAATGGCATCAATGACAGCCTGCTCCGATCAGGGAAGATTCGTTGGATGCATGTGCGGCACGAGGAAGTTGGCGCTTTTGCTGCAGGCAGCGAAGCGGCGGTAACGGGCAAACTCGCCGTGTGTGCGGGTAGCTGCGGGCCAGGCAATCTGCATTTGATCAACGGGCTGTACGACTGCCAGCGCAACCAGGTGCCGGTGCTCGCTATTGCATCGCACATACCCTCTTCCGAGATCGGGCTGCACTATTTTCAGGAGACCCATCCGCAAGAGCTATTCCGTGAATGCAGTCACTACGTTGAACTCGTCACCAACCCGGCGCAATTACCGCGCGTGCTTGAAACCGCCATACGCACCGCAATCAGTCGACGCGGCGTGGCCGTCATAGTCTTGCCGGGGGATGTGTCGCTGCAGCTGGTGCCTGAGGCGCCCGCCCCGATCGTGGTAACTGCGCCACCTGCCACCGCCTTCGCGGCTGCGGATATCCAACGACTGGCCGATCTGCTGAATGGATCAGAGGCCGTCACCCTGCTGTGTGGCAGCGGCACCGCCGGCGCACATGACGAGGTGGTGGCGCTGGCCGACACGCTCGCTGCGCCGGTGGTGCACGCACTGCGCGGGAAAGAACATATAGAATGGGACAACCCCTTTGATGTTGGAATGACGGGGCTGATCGGCTTTTCCTCCGGGTATCACGCGATGGAGAACTGCGACACGCTCGTAATGCTGGGTACCGACTTTCCCTACCGCGCTTTCTATCCGGAAAAGGCCAAGGTCATTCAGATCGACATCAATCCCGAGGCCATCGGCCGCCGCCGGCATGTCGACCTGGGTCTCGTAGGCGACCTTCGCTCAGCCATAAATGCCGTCCAACCATTGCTGCAGAGAAAGCAGAACCGCACATTCCTGGAGCGTGCGAAGAAGCATTACGAGAGCGCACGTAAAGGGCTGGATGAACTCGCCCACCCAGCGCCGGGTGGTTCCCGCATCCATCCCCAGCATCTCGCGCGACTGCTCAGTGAGCACGCGTCGGATGATGCGATCTTTACCGCCGACGTCGGCACACCCACGGTCTGGGCTGCGCGCTATCTCAAGATGAACGGCAAACGCCGTCTGCTCGGCTCGTTTAATCACGGGTCAATGGCGAACGCCATGCCGCAAGCGCTGGGCGCGCAGGCGTCGTTTCCGGGCCGCCAGGTGATCTCGATGTCGGGCGATGGGGGATTTACCATGCTGATGGGCGACGTGCTGTCGCTCAGACAACTCGATCTACCGGTCAAGTTGGTGGTGTTCAACAATGGCGTGCTCGGCTTCGTCGCCATGGAGATGAAGGCTGCGGGCTATCTCGATGTGAACACCCATCTCGACAACCCCAATTTCGCCGCGATGGCTGAGGCAATCGGCATACGCGGCATCCGGGTGGAAGACCCTGACAAGCTGGAGGACGCGGTAAAAGAGATGCTCGCACACGACGGGCCGGTCATCCTGGACGTCACTACGGCCACACAAGAGCTGGCGATGCCCCCGAAGATCGAAATGGCACAGGCCAAGGGCTTCAGTCTATTTATGCTCAAGGCGATCATGAGCGGGCGCGGGGACGAGGTACTGGAGCTGGCCAAGACCAATTTGCGCGGCACCTTTAAATCCTAGGCCAGCGGCGCGTGCAGGTTTCCAACGACACAATAGTTTAGGGGGGGGGGAGTCGAATGACCGAGCACGAAGCGTCTGGAACAATCCAGCAGGTACAGGTCCTACTGGATGAGCGCGAGATCACCCGCAGCTTATCTCTGTTTGCGCGCATCCTCGATAGCAAAAGTTGGGACCATCTGCCTGACGTATTTGCAGACGACCTGAGCTTTGATTACGGCGCAGATGGCGAACAGCAGGGAATGGCGGCACTGCGTGCCAATATGACCCGGTTTCTCGACATCTGTGGCGGTACACAGCACTTGATCGGTAGTGTTCTCGTTGATGTAGAAGGCGATCAAGCTGTCAGCCGCGCCTATGTGCAAGCACGCCATCAGGCGGTGGGCGCGATCGGCGGGCCAGTGTTCGACACGAATGGCGAATACATCGACCGCTGGGAGCGTCGACCGGAAGGCTGGCGAATCGTCAGGCGTGATGCCGCGTGGTCAGCCCTCACTGGCGACGCCAGTGTGATTGCGGCTGGATAAACCGGTTCACTTCACACTGGCAATGGCGCGAAAAACGTCTTCCAGCTGCTCACTTTGCTGCGCAAAATACAAAGGCAGAAACTCAAGGCAGGTGGCGCCCGCATCTATATAAGCCTGGACACCCGACAGTGTGGCCTCCAGATCCGGTAGACCTCCGGCGGTAAAGACAACACTGGGCATCGCGCGCACGGCCAGCTCTTCTGGTTGACGCCCGACGTCCACAAACGCTTTGTGCAGGATCTCGATTCCGCGCGCGATTTCATCGGGATCTTGCACGATAGGAATCCAACCGTCACCCAACTCGGCAATCCGCCGCGCATTTTTGGCCAGTGGCTTGAGCCCGAACCAAATGGGGAGTCGCGGCTGCTGCGGATGTGGATGGCAGTAAATGTTGTCCAGTTTGACCGTCTCTAGATCAAGGGTCACCGATTCCTGTGTCCACAGTGCCCGACAAGCGCGCATCTGATCTTCAAGAATCTGGTAGCGGTTGTCGTAATCCATACCCGAGGCCTCAAACTCCTCGCGCTGCCAGCCTGTACCTACCCCCATCTGCACACGACCACCGGAGATGACATCCAGTGTTGCCATCTGCTTGGCGAACAATACCGCAGACCGCAATGGACTGATAATTACGCCGGCGGACAGTTTAATGCGCTGGGTAGTGCCAGCGATTGCCGACAAAACCGTATGCGGTTCATACCAGGGAGTTTCCGGTGGTGAGGGAAATTCACCGTAGGGATATTTATCGGTGTTACTGCCCATCACAACGTGATCGGTAATGCTGACCTGGTCTATACCGCAATCCTCGGCCAGCTTTATCGCCTGAATTGCCTCCCGCATGCCGCCGCATATGCCATCCATCCCGTAAATACCCACGCACACATCAACGGCTCTTGTCATTGCTACGACTCTCTTGCACTGTCACGAAAATGGATGGCCCAATGGCTTACTGATACCGATCGCTACTGCGGTCTACGCCAGCACTTTTTTCATTGCGACCGCCATGGCCTTGGCGACCGCCTTGTCGGCGGTATATCCGACCGGGCTGATGCGCTGGGCAATGTCACCATAGCGGTCCAGCAGCTTGCGCGCCACTTCGTCGGGCGTGCCACAAATGGCGAACGTATCCAGCACTTCATCGGTCACCAGTGCGGACATCGCCGCCCAGTCACCCTCTTTGGACAGCCGGTTGAGCTCGGGCTGTAAATCGCCCAGACCCTCTGCATCCAGCGCCGGGCGGTAGGCCGGTGTGGAGCCATAAAAACCGATCATATGGCGCACCATCGCTTTGGATTGCGCCAGCTGTTCCCTGGTCTCCCCGATAGCCGTGAGACACTGCACCGATACATCGTAGCTAGCGCGCGATCGCCCGGCGATATCCAGACCTTTTTGCAGCGCTGGCAGCGAGTATTCCAATAGAAACTTACGGGTATTCAGCGGGTGCACGAGAAAGCCGTCGCCCACTTCACCACACACCTGCACCATTTTTTCACCAAATCCCGCGAGGTAGATCTTGGGCAGACCGCAGGGGTGCGGGCCGGGATTGAAATTCTGGTTCATGATGGTGTGAGTATAGAACTCACCGCGAAAATCGAGCTTGCTATTGCCTTCCCAGCAATCCCAGATAGCGCG
>JBBKWY010000090.1:0-8131 GCA_037969215.1 Halioglobus sp. | reverse complement strand
CTTCACACCCAACTACAATCCCTGGGACGAACGGATGTGCGCGATACCCGGGAATGACTTGTTCAAGGCCATGAACAAGGGCCAGGCTTCGGTGGTTACCGACTATATCGAGAGTTTCGATGCGACGGGTATCAAGCTCAAGAGCGGCAGGCACCTGGACGCCGATATCATCGTCACGGCCACCGGCCTGGAGCTGCAGATGCTCGGCGGCGCAGAGCTCCACGTCGACGGCCAGACCCGATCGATAAGCGAACTGATGATGTACAAGGCCGTACTCGCCGAGCGCCTGCCCAACTTCGCCACAATTTTTGGCTACGTGAACTACCCATGGACGATGAAGGTTGATATTGCAGCGCGTTACCTGTGTCGACTCATCAATCATATGGACGAGCAAGGCTACGCAGTAGCAATGCCGGAGGCAGGTCAGGACGTTCAATGCGAGGACGGGTCAATCATGGATTCGCTGGGTTCTGGCTACATTCGCCGCGGCGGGCATCGGTTGCTGCGCCAGGGCACGCAACAACCGTGGAAGGTACTCCACGACTATGGTCACGACAAAAAGATGTTGCTGGAAGACCCCGTCGGTGACGGCGAATTGAAATTCCTGGGGGCGAGTGGAACCGCTGTCGGCGCGCGCGAGATGCCGCCGCGCGTGGCCGCCTGAAGCGGAGCGCTCGGGCGCGAAAACCTGGTTCCTGATCGAACTGAGCTTTTGCGCAACGCGCATGTCGGACCAATGATGAACTCTATGTATGTGATGACCATAGTTACTTTCAACCCCAGGCTCAATTTCAGCGCGCTTCAGGCCAAGTGGGTGTGCTACGGTTTTATCGCGATTCCAGAAGTCGCCACTCAAGGCAAAGGGAGGCTTCGCACACTCTTTTCGCGAACACAGGACAAATGAACTCATGAGCATTCTTCATCAACTCAACCTGCTTTCGCGTCTGGCTACACGCGCTGTGGCGCGCAGGCTCCGCGGTCAAATCGAGGCCGAGCCCGATCGCCAGGCGTTTGCCGATCAGTGCAGGGCTTGGCTGCAGGAACAAAGTTCGGAAGCTTTGATGGGCTCGCCTTGCGTTGACATTCCGGCGAACGTACCGCCCTGGTTCGACACCGGCCTGGACTTGCAGGCCTCAGAATCGGTCACCTGGTTAGCCTGCGGGCGCGTCTATCTTTCGCGCGCTCTGGATATCTGGGTTGAGCCGCGCTTTCAGCTCTGGGGCCGTGTCGGCGAGCAGGGCGAAGTCTTTGCTGGCACACGCGACAGCCACAGCTTCACGGCCAAGGAGACGGGACGCTTGTACTTGGCAAGCTATTTCCCCGGTGAATGGGGTACGCCGACGGGGGAGCTCGGCACCGACCCCGCCGATTATCGCAAGGCATCGGGCGGTATGGCCGTGCAGCTCCTCCACTGGCGCCCGCAACGCCGGCCGGCTGATGAACTGGCCAATCTGGCGCAGAGCAACACCACGCCGGCGATTGTGCATGATGAAATTGAGCGTCTGGCAGACCCGCGGGCCGGTGAAGAATCCCAACCGGCCGGCTGGCACTATCTTTGGTTGCTGGGTCGGGCAGAGGTTTATCAGACCAATGACCAAGCCCCCGGCACTATTCACTGCCACACCCACAAGGACGTGGGCATTCTGCGCCGGGACACGCCCTTGGAACTCACCCCCGACACTGAGTTGGCTTGGGATTGGTGCGTGGATGAATTGCCCTCGGCAATCGCTGAGGACAGCCTGCCAACCCATGACTACCTGAGCATCGCCGTCGAATTCGACAATGGCCAAGACATCACATGGTACTGGAGCGCCGAACTCTCGCCGGAAACCATTTACCGTTGCCCATTGCCCACCTGGAAGCACCGTGAAACCCATATCGTTATCCGCAGCGGTCAAGCGGGACTGGGCGAATGGCACAGCGAACGCCGCAATGTCTATCAGGATTGCATCAATGCGCTGGGCGCCGCGGCTGACCGCGTCACCCGTGTCTGGCTAATCTCAAACAGCCTCTTCCAACGCCAGACCGGGCGTTGTTCATACCGCGACATTCGGCTGCTGCAAAAGGGCGAAGTGGCAATTCAGGTCACCACCGATTCACCTGCCTGAAGCGCCACTCGCGGTCCCGTCCATGCAAAGAGGCCCTGAAAACAGTCAGTAGCATCGAAATAAAGGCGACGCAAAATAGTGCCCTTACCCAAGGAAAAATTATGACTACTTTGAGAGTTTTTCTGGTCGTCTCGACCCTGTTGATATACGCAGTCACAATCGCCGCAATATCTACGAGCGGGCTGAATTGGCCGGCAGTGGCATTGGCTGATTTGCTTGCACTTGGATGGCGAAGCCAGTTTGACACCGACCTCCTGATTCACTTGTTCTTGCTCGCAACATGGGTCGTTTGGCGTGAGGGAGGCAACGGCAAAGCGTATGTGTTAGGTTTTCTAAGTATTGCAATGGGCGGAATGTTTGGATTTCCCTACTTGATTTATGCGTCGTATAAGGCTCGGGGGGAACCCAAGGCGCTACTCTTGGGAGTGCATGCGGAGTCAACGTGCTGAATCGCCACTAATTGGGCGTGCGGCGAGAACCTTGTTGCGCAAACTGATCAGGCACTTCAATCGACTATCCGATAAACAGTTCAATGCTGGCAAAGGGTTTCCACGTTCATGCGTTCGGTACTGAGGAAGAGGCCATCGCGACTCTCATCAACCTGCATCTCCTCTTCAAATAGTGTTCGAATGAAATGTTCAGTGTTTGTGTATTTGAGGGGAAAATGAACTTTTTTGGAGGGAATTTTTAGTATGGTATTTTTCATGGCATTAAGAATGGCGATGTTTTCGCGCTCTTTGAGCCCGCGCCTCAGATAATTGTTCGGCCCGATTAAGCTGTGCCATACTTCAAGGAGCATGGTCAGTCTGACAGGAGCGTCGGACTTGGCACCGGAAAATGTGCGCAGCGAACTCCCGCTCGCCGGGCTGCACAGCAGGAGGTGATAGGGCCCTTACGCAACTTCCGAAGCAGCAGCAGAAAGAGTTCAAAAGTACCGGGAAGATCAGCAACCCGGAATTCCTGACATCCGCCACGCATGATGTTCGCAATCTACCGTTCAATCCCTACGACTACCAGAAGCTGCTGGCAAGCGGCGTAATCGGTACGGTGCCGAAGCGGGCGCTTGGTACTCGCGTTGCGATCATAGGCGCAGGCGCGGCAGGGCTATGCGCGGCCTACGAGTTGATGAAGGTTGGCCTGGAGCCGGTCATCTACGAAGCATCAGACCGGATCGGCGGACGCATCTATTCGCACCCCGTAAAGCGTGATCCCGCCAGCGTCCTCGAATTAGGCGCAATGCGGGTACCCACGGAACAACAAGTCTTCGCTTTCTATAAGAAAACGTTCAAGATCAAAGCCGTCACTTTTCCCAACCCGGGCACCGTCGATACGATGCTGTGGTGGGAAAATAAGCAGTATCGCTGGGACAAAGGTACGAAGCCGCCGCCGGCCATTGCCAATGTCCGCGCAAAGTTTGGTGCCTTCCTGAGTCACGCAGTACCGGGTGCAAGTGGCTGGCGCAACGCCAGTCCCCTCGAAAAAAGCGATATATGGGACAAGGCCGTAAAGCAGTTCGAGAACTCGAGCCTCCTCAGCGCGCTCACCAGCACCGGAACCTGGAGTTATGATGAGTTGAATTTACTGGGCATTCTTGGCCTTGGCACCGGCGGACTTTCCGCTCAACTTCAGGCGTCGGCACTCGAGATGTTTCGCGCCTTCTTCGGCATGTGGATAAGCGACGAGCAAATTCTGGGGAATGACTACGGGCTAGGGCTGGAGTCGCTCACCAGTACTTTCTGGCGGCAGCAGGTCACCACGCCGGGTGGCGTGACCAGCCTTAAGAAAATGCAGCGCAAGGAACGCCTGAGGCCAGGTGTTGTCGCCATCCGCCCCACCGCAAGCAGGAAGGGGGTGGAGATCGAGGATGCGGCAGGCCATTGCGAGACATTCGCCGCCACGATCCTGACCTGCACCACGCGCGCGGCGCAGCTGGGCATCCACATCGAGGATGCGCTGCTGTCCACCGATGTCTGGGGCGCGCTGCGCCGCCTTCACTACACGAGTTCGACCAAGATCATGTGCAGCTCCAGGACGAAATTCTGGCTGGACGAAAAGCTCCCGGTTGTGACACTCACCGACCGTCCGACAAGGGCGACCTACTTTATGGATTACGGCGCGAATGCCAAGGGCGGGGCCCTGCTGCTCTCATACACCTGGGGAGACGATTCCAACAAACTCATGGCGCTGTCCAGGCGCGAGCTGCGCAGCATGTGTAAAAAGGTGCTTGGCGAACTCTACGGCCCGGCCTTCCGCAAGCAGAAACTGTCAGACTTCCGCGTCATCTCCTGGCAACAGGAGGCTGGCTACCATGGCGCTTTCCGGTTGGATTACGCGGGACAGTACCAGGACCACAATGCGCTGTTCAATCAGGCACGCAGCAGCGTGAAGGGGGGTAGCAAAGACGGCTTTTTCCTTGCGGGCGAGGGCGCGTCCTGGGAAGGTGGCTGGATAGAGGGCGGACTGCAGACAGGGCTGGATGCGTCTTGCTGCACGATTCGCCTGCTGGGGGGGACGATCAATGCATAATCAAAGCCCCGCTGGTCGTATAACAGCATGATGACTACTGCCCATGACGGCTGATGCGATACTCTGCGCGGGATGCAACGCCGAGCTTCCCCGCCACGCAAACCTCTGCCCGAACTGCGGGTGCAAGGTCGATCCGTCAGCAGTTCAGGAGACCACCCTGTATAGCAAAGAAGGCAGTGTGATAATCAGCTGATATCGAACAGCGCTCGAAATTCCGGTGTGCCTCGCAAGGACTCCAGCCGCGGGTCATAGGCAGCTTGAGCGAACCACGGCGACTTGATGTCCCGCGCCTCCTGTAGCAGCGCTAGCGCGATTGCCTCCTCCCCTAATGCCACGTAGCTGGCCGCGAGAAAGAGTGGGGCTGGACGCAGGCCAGTAGCGGCTCGCGCCCGGTCGGCCAGTTGCCGAGCTTTGACTTTTTGCCCGTCCCTGGCAAGGGCGTAGCTCAGGATAGACAGAGCGTTTGGATCCTTAAAAGAAATTGCCACGCCGCGCCTTGCCGCCGCGACAGCTTCTTTGTGGTGGCCCAGCCAGGAGGCAAAGATGGATCTGTAGAAATGCCCACTGTCTATTTCTGGCATGTCCTCAATATACTTTCGTTCTATCTCCAGAGCTTCTTCAGTGCGATCACAATAAAACAGTGCAAATGCCAGGGTGTGGGCAACTTTCAGAGCTGGTTTTTCATCTTTCCATGGTCATGATTCTGATCACTCGGCTTTTTGGGTTCGCATTTTATCTTCGAGTCCTTCGAGTCCATCGAGTCCTTCGAGTTGGTAGTAGTACTCTGCCCGCCGTCTGCAGTTTCCTCCGCTCCAATTGAAGTGCAGTTTTCGCTGGCGTCATCATTTTTCTGAGCCGAGCTTACCATCGTGCCTTTTGACTTTTGATGATCGTGTGCAAGTGGTTTGTCAGCTAAGACCCCTACTGATCCAGAAACCACGGCAAGAACAAACAATGTAGAAAAAATATTCTTCGTGCTCATTTCAATTCTCCTGTAATCCATTGTTGCGTTTTAACATTCCTGACCCAAGACTGATTAGGAAATAGTAAATCAATTAGGCTTTCCGCTTATCTGAGTGAAGATGGTCCAAGGGTAGCAATTTAGACATGTCACGAGGATTACGCCAGAATTACAATTGCGTAACCTTCTAAACGGCCATACGCATACGTGCGTGAGGGGGGCAATTGCAGTTAATCTGACCAAGTCTTTTGTCTCAATCTAGACAAGAGTTCGGACTGATTCCTTTAGGCGTATATATGGAATTGTTTCGTTCAAAAGAAACATCGGCCTATTCTCGATCCTTTAGATACCGTAACTTTGAAAAAAGCACCCGGCTATCCTGATGAACAGTTATATCTACGACGTCCTACACTAGATAGTGAGAAGCCCTCATGACAAAAAAGTCATTTTTCGGCAATCTAATTGACATTCCCTAGTTACTAACGTGTGGCATTAGTCTCCTTTCTGGCCACTCGTCATATCCTGGTGTGCGGCAGCTTGATTTCATGGACTGCAAAAGTAGATGCAATTCGTGAAAAGGAACCAGGTCAGTTCCGCAGTATGCAGGCCACTGGAAAGGCTCGACGAATGAATATGGAGGCTATATGAAATACGTGCGCAATAAGATTTCAATGAGTATCGCAGGCGCCATTACCGTCCTGCTTCCACTCACTGTGCAACACCGCGGTTCCTAACCTGAGTCAGGGCATCCTGTGTTTTTTTGAAACTTCTCGACAGGAAGGGAGTTGAATTCGGTCGCACAACGTAGTGGGTGAGGGCATGACGAGATCCTCGAAACAGAAATGGATCTTTCCCGCACGCTTCCGTGCTGGAGCCTATCGCTGGAAATCCTCCAGGTTAGCTTGCCAACGACTTCGCGAAGCTGTTTCCGAAATCAAAAAGGTTGCGAAGAAGGAGCCTGTTCTCGCCGCAGAAGGCGCGGTTCGCCAGATAGAAAAGCTTTGGCCTGCCATGGAGCATGTGGACAGTTCCAGCGGTGCCTTGGGTTCCGCAGTGAACAAAACACTTTATGACCTGATTCCCTTAATCATCAATGCGCCGGCTCAGGCCAAAACGCGCGACAAATGGCTCGAACGGGTATGGCAGGCCATGGAAGATGATGGCGTCGATTACCTTGGCCCGGTGGGTGACCGCTGGGGCGAGCTATGTGGATCGTTGGAAATAGCCAATCAGTGGGCAAAGGAATTGATGCCAACGCTGAAGTCGTGCTGGACTGACCCGAATCCGGGTAACTATTTTCATGGCGCAACGGCCTGTCTGTCCTGTCTGTTGGTGGCCGGACGTCACCAGGGTCTGCTTGACCTGCTGGCGCTGGACCGCAAACCCTTCTGGCATTATCGCCGCTACGGTGTTGAAGCAATGCTGGCGATGGGCAAGAAGTCTGAAGCCCTGAAATACGCCGAGGCATCGAGAAGGCTCAACCAACCTGATTCGGCGATTGACCAAGTCTGCGAAGAAATCCTGATTTCCTCCGGCCTCCAGGACCAGGCTTATCGGCGCTATGGGTTAAGCGCGGCCCAGGGCAATTCGTATCTCGCGCGGTATCGTGCTGTGGCGAAGCGCTATCCGATGATGGAGCCGGAAGAAATGCTTGCTGATCTAATCAAGACCACGCCGGGAGAAGAGGGGAAGTGGTTTGCGATCGCAAAGGAGCTCAAGCTATTTGATCTGGCACTGGAACTGGCCAATCAGAGTCCCTGTGATCCGAAAACGCTGACCAGGGCGGCCAGGGACTATCTTGACTCGGCAACGGCATTTGCTCTCGGTACCGCCATGGCGGCGCTGCGTTGGTTTAGTGGAGGGTGGGGTTACGAGGTGACCAGCATCGATGTGGTGGAGGCGTATGACCAGGCGATGGACGCTGCCACCCGATTGAATAAGGCTGACGAAGTCAGTGAGCAGATTCGGCTACTCGTCGAGGTAAACGACAATGCAGGTAAACAGAACGCGGCCAGACAGTTTTTACGCCAGGCTTTGCAGGGACGAATGCGAGACCATGGGGACGACAATTCCTCCGTGGGCGAAAATGGATGACTATTTGGGCGCTGACAAAGGTAACATATATGCTACCATATGGATTCCATGATAGAGGTCAGAGAATACCTTGATGCCGAGGGCAGCAGTCCATATGCCAAATGGTTCGATCGCCTGAACGTTGCTGCGGCGGTCAAGGTGGCGACAGCAATCCATCGGATGGAGCAGGGTAACCTCTCTAATGTTAAAGGAGTTGGTGCCGGCGTCTATGAATACCGGATTGATTTTGGTCCGGGATACCGGATTTACTTCGGCAAGGAGGGCGACCGGTTGGTGTTATTGCTCGCGGGCGGCACCAAGAAACGCCAGGACGCGGATATTTCGGCTGCAAAAGGGCATTGGCGCGACTACAAACGCCGAAAACGGCAAGAGGTATAACGATGGCTCTGACAAAAGATTTTAAGGACACCATTCAGGCACGCGCCCAACGGGATCCTGCGTT
>JBBKWY010000089.1:0-8484 GCA_037969215.1 Halioglobus sp. | reverse complement strand
GGATCGTCCAGTGGCGTGACGATGACGGGATATTCGGGCACCAGGCGATAGTCGATTGCGAAACAGTTGAAGCCGCGCCGCGCAAACTCGTAGCAGTATTCGGCTACCGGTGTGTTTTGTGCCCCGTCTTCAACATAGGATTGCGGTGCACGCGAGCCGCGATGAAACGCGCCGCCAAAAGCAAGGATCAGCGTGGGTGCCGGTGTGTCGCCAGCGCCCACAGGTTGATAACTGTCCAGCAGAAGCGGGCGGCTGCGCACCTGTTCGGGACCGCCGATGTCACCCTGCCCATACACCACATTGCGCTCGACGCTCACCTCATACTGCTTGTTCCGGAAGTCACCGCTCGGTGTCGCAGCTGCCGCCGTGATAATGCCTGCCTGCAATAGCAGGGCCGCCAGAATAATACGCTGGTACATAGTTGCCGTTCTCATTTTGGAAATATCGGTCGATTCTAACGGGACATTGGTTAGACCTCAAAGAGAGGTGAGCAAGCGTGCTCTAGCGCGCAGTGTGGCCAAAAACCCGTTATCGTCGCTCAGATATTGGGCATTGCGACCTCACGCTTGTTGGGTCAAATTGAATCAGCCTGATATGATCACGCTATTAGCTTCGATCATGCCTGTATGGGCGTGCTCTCTGAGCTCTACGATAGATTCATTACGACAATAATAGCACTAAGAAATTGGGGGAAAATAGGGCGATTTCTGCTCCGGCACTCATCGCTGTATTAAAACATATAATGCAGATCTATCTTCGTTGCTTACTTGTAGTTGTCTCATTGTGCAGTTTCGAACTGTATGCCGCTCCGTCCCGGGAAGTGCCGATCGGCCCAGCAGAAGATTGGGTCATAGAAAGAAGTGATGTGCTACCGGGTGTGATACCAGAGGAAGACATAGACAATGGCGTTCACTATCTGCTGTCGGATCAGCAAGTACTAGTCAGTGCTAAAGAACCGTCGAAATATTTTCAGCACTACACTGAAATAGTCGTCAATCAAAAAGGCCTGGAATACAGCTCGCAGATACAGGTGCAGTTTGATCCTGTTTACCAGTCACTGACGTTCCACAAGCTTCGCATAATTCGGGGAGACCGCGTTTTTGATAAGCTGGATTCGGCGGCTTTCAAACTATTGCAACGGGAGAATGAGCTTGAGGAGCTGATCTACAACGGGCGACTCACCGCCAGTGTGATTCTGGATGATGTACGCGTTGGCGACATCATAGACTATAGCTATACCATTGAGGGCAGCAACCCCATCTACGAGGGCATTTTCTCATTTTTCGTACCCACACAATGGGGCGTACCCTTACAGCAGCAGTACTTTCGTTTGTTATGGCAAAAACAGACGCCACTTTATATGACCGCCTTGAATACGGACATCATCGTTACCGAAAACGGTTTGCAGGATGCTGTTGAATATGCGTTCGAAGCACACAATTCGGAGCCCTTGGTCACTAATAGCGAAATTCCCGGCTGGTATTCACCCTTCGGCGTCATCATTTTCAGCGAATCCGGGAGCTGGTCCGATGTGGTGAGTTGGGCCGTTCCTATGTACCAAGAGGCCCTGGCAGACAGGGAGGGTGTGAAGTCGATAGCGAATGCAATACGGGAATCGACACAAGATAAAGCGGAACAAGTTGTGGAGGCACTTGTTTATGTACAAAAGAACATTCGTTACATGGGTATTGAGACCGGGGTGAATTCCCATCGTCCCAGCCCTGCTTACGAAACCCTGCAAAGAAGATACGGCGATTGTAAAGACAAGGCAGTCCTCTATATCGCGATTCTGGATGAATTGGGTATCAAGGCCTATCCCGCGCTTGTAAACACTGAGGATACCAAACGGCTTGGTCAACTCCCTCCCAGTGTAAAAGTGTTTGATCATGTCATCGTGTTGGTTGAGCCAGGTAGTAAATCATTCTGGTTTGATCCAACGCGCAATTACCAGTATGGAAGCATTGACGAAATATCTCAGGCAGATTATGGCTACGCGCTGGTGGTGAGACCTGAGTCAGACAAGCTCACAGCGATGGATATTGATTCCTCTGAATCAAAACTCGTTGTTCACGATGTATTTGACCTGACTAAGGGTAGTGGCAGTAGTGCGAAATACAGCAGCAAAAGTGCATACTATGGCGTTAGAGCTGAACAAATACGAAATCAAATTGCAACCAATGGTCTTACTACCATAGAAGTGAGTTTCACTGATTTTTACCAGGCTTACTATCCGGGAATTGAAAGAACCGGGAAAATACGAATAGATTCAGAGCCAGGCAGTGGGAAGTTGGTACTATTTGAAGAGTTTGACATAGAGGATTTCTGGGAGGTCGACGAAAGTAACAATAAGTCTACCGCAGAATTTTATGCCAACTTGATCGCGAATGAAATCGCCAAACCTGAGCAACTTAACAGAAACTCTCCCTACAGCCTGACCTTTCCCGATAATGTCTGGCAGACCATCGAGATAAAATTCGATAAGGGTGATTGGCAGTTCGATAATGAAAAGTTCGTGGAGAACAATGAGTTCTTTCTGTTCGAATACAGCGCCAAATTTGATAAAAACGAAGATACCTTACTGCTCAAATATCACATAAAAGTGAAGGTTGATCATGTGCCGGTCGATGGCGTGCAACGCTATCTGGATGCGCGCGACAAACTGTGGGAATACACCAGCTATAGCATCTTTGAATATATAGATCCTACATTGGTAGCCTCAAGTGACAGTGATGACGGCGATTTCAGGTCAGCCCTGTTTCTCTACTTTTCTGTCGGCTATATCCTGGCGCTGATCTTTGCCTTAGTGAGCTGGCGATTGGATGCTCGACGCAAGGACAATGGTGACAGCGCCATTTTCTATCCGGTTTCTCTATTCAAGCTTTGGATGTTCTCGGTAGTCACGTTTGGCGTCTACACCAGCTACTGGTTTTATCGAAATTGGGCGTATCTGAAGGCTAGAGAAAAAAGTTCGATCATGCCTATTGCTCGCGCAATTTTCTCGCAGTTCTGGTACTACCCCTTATATCGAAGACTAGTACACGAACACGCTACAAGTACTCACCCGCATGTGTTACCGCACAAAGCGCTCGCTATCTTGTTAGCGATTATGTATTTCCTATCTTCTTTTCTTGGCAATGTAGAGTATGTCGGTTCGCTACTAACACTGTTAAGCCCTTTGGCCATCTTGCCGCTGGCTAACTACATCAACCACATAGATCAGCCAGACAGCGCAGTATTTTCTCAGAACTCTCGATGGAAGCTTCGCCATTACCTATTGGCTGTGTTTTTCATACCCGTTGCGGCGCTTATGTATGGCGGTGAGACAAACCTCGTGGCTAGCAGTAAAGTCATAGATGGGAATGGGGTCTGGAAACACGATCTCAAGTTTATGCAGCGCAAGGGCATAGTTCCCGCTGACGAAAAAATTATTATGTTCTACAGCGATGCTGATTTTGACATACGAAGTGATGGCAATGGTTTTACCCAAACGCAGGTTTTTTCCTACTGGCTTAATGATGACGACTTTCTGGAGATACGTCGGGCGGCACTTGAAGACGTGGAAGATATCAGGACACATTTTGCAGACGAGCTGGGCGAAAATACCACCTTCACTATAGTCGAATATGACGGGAGTGAGTTTGTACTGTATGCATCCACAGATTCAGGACGAGATAGAGAGTTTGACGCAAGGTTGCGAGTCCAGTGGCAACTAGCGAAAGCAAATCGCGGTGACGCAGTTTCGATGTATGAGACCAGTCAGGCAGACTGGGTTGCGCATAGCGGAGATTCCAAGCCAGTCTTCGCCAATGCCTGGCTGTTGAAAGCCGCAGACGCGGGAAACGCGGCAGCTCAGTTTAAGTTGGGACTGTCTCTTTTTGCGGGCATCGACGGAGAGAGTGATCCTGATAGAGGGCTCGGTTTGATCGTGGCGGCCGCCGACAAAGGAGATTCGGGTGCCGAAATGTTTTTGGGAGACCTTTATAGTAAGGGCATCCGTTTCCCAAGAGACGATGCGAAAGCAATAGCGTGGTACGAAAAGGCATTAGCGCACAAACATGGAAACGCAGCGCCAATGCTCGCCTGGCACCTGTCTACAGTCCCTGATAGTGATCTCAGAGATGGCGAGAGAGCGATTGAGATCATACAGGGCGCTGTCTCTCAGAAACGAAGCAGTAGCAATCTGGGAATCCTGGCGGCAGCGTATGCAGAGACAGGTGCTTTTGATAAGAGCGTTGAAATTCAGAGCGAAGCAATATCACTGGATGATGACAAAGATCAAGACGAGCGTGAGCAAAGGCGAGTTTTGGCTGCCTACGAATCAGGCAAGCCCTGGCGTGAAACGTGGACGAATGAACAGTACAAACGGATTGAGCATCAGCCACTATTAAAGTTTGCACCGATATACCCCGTCATTGCTCAGTCACTCGGTATTGTGGGTTGGGCGACCACCGAATATGACATTGAGGTGGATGGTTCAGTGTCTAATGTTCGAATAGTTGACGCCGATCCGGAATACTTTTTTGAAGATGTCTCTATTGAAGCCGCGAGAAAATTTCAATATTTCCCCAGAGTCGTCGATGGGAAAGCACAGCGGGTGAAGGCTGTACAGAATCGGTTCACATATGAGCTGGAGTGATTTTGCTCCTGGCTCGGGTCGAATTGCGGTTATTGGTAGCGCGTTGTGCAAAGCCAGTCCATGAGTCCGCCTATGGCTACCTGCTTCTCCACGGAATCCATAGTGGTGAAGGCCTTGTTGTGAACAAGAAGCACATCCAACTGGTTTCGGACTATGAAGGAGGCCCGGGTAGGCCTCGCAAAGACGTGAGCAAGTATGCTCCAGCGCGCCTTGATCAATGCATCAGGGAATTAGCGCCAGAGATTCACTGACTTCCTCTCGGGTGGGCTTTAGCTGCATCAACCCCTTGCGTTCTCGCCGGATACCCAAATAGTAGAGGATCGGAGAAGCGATAAAAATTGACGAGCTGGTTCCCACTATAATCCCGAATATCATGGGTTTGGCAAAACTGGACACGGCCTCGCCTCCGGCCACCGCCATTGGCAGCAACGCCAATAGCGTCGTTGCGGAGGTAAACAGTGTTCGCGTCAGCGTTGCAGAGATACTCTCATTCAGAACGCTGATCAGCGGTGCATTGGGGTCTGCTCGAAGCCCTTCACGGATGCGGTCAAATACCACCACCTTGTCGTTGATTGAATAGCCAATGAGCGCGAGTAGGGCAGCCACGGCGGTCAGGTTGAACTCCAGCCCGGTTAGCGCGAAAAAACCAATGGTCTTGGTAATATCCAGACCATTGGTGATGATTGCAGCCATCGCGAAATGGGACTCGTATCGTATCCACAGATACGTCAGCATTCCGCCGGCAGCCAACAGTACTGCAAGAATGGATGCATCGGCAAAACCGCTGCTGATTTTGGGGCCGACCATGTCCACTTTTGGAAAAGTAGCAGTGGGATCTTCGCTGAGAACGGATTTCTTTAACGCATCGATCTCATTGGCGTTTACCAACTCGTCGCCAGCGTTCACGGGCAGCCGCACCAGAAAATGCCCTTTATCGCCAAATTCCTGAATACTCGCTCGCTCAAAATCATGGCTCAGCAGATTGCTGCGCATATCCTGCACGGTGAGATGCTCTGCGTTCACTTCAACCAGGGTTCCGCCGGTAAAGTCGACACCATAATTCAGGCCGACACCAAAAAACAAACCCACTGAGCCCAGGGACAGTATTGCGGATAGCGCCAGCCCGATATGTCTCCCGCCCAGAAAGTTGATGTTGCGCTTGCTAATGCGATCCAGCAGGGTAAACCCTGGGAAATGGAGCACTTCCTTGGCCCTGTTTCTCACCTGCCATTTGATCAGTCCACGCGTAACCGAGATAGCCGTGAACATGGAGGTCACCAGGCCGATACCAATGGTCACCGCAAAGCCGCGCACAGGACCGTTGCCAAACAGAAACAGCAGGCCGACAGCGATAAGGGTGGTAACGTTGGCGTCAATAATGGTGGCGTACGCTTTATCAAACCCCGCGTTAATCGCCGCCATGGCACGTTTTCCTCGCGCTGACTCCTCGCGAATACGCTCGTTAATCAGGATGTTGGCATCAACCGCCATACCAATCGTGAGGATAATGCCGGCTATCCCGGGAAGCGTTAGTGTCGCGTTGAATGCACTCAATATGCCAAAGATCAACGCAATATTTATGGTCAGACTGGAGCAGGCGATTAACCCCCATGTTCTATAAACCAGCGTCATAAACAGCAGCACCAACGCCGCGCCAAAAAGCCCGGTATACAAACCCATTTGAATGGCATCACTGCCAAGGTCTGGCCCGACGGTACGCTCCTCGGCGACTGTCAGGGGCGCAGGCAGCGCGCCTGCGCGCAGTAACAGGGCAAGATCACGCGCTTCTACAGTGGTGAAATTGCCGGAGATTTCGCCACTGCCCGTGGCGATAGTGCTGCGTATGACGGGTGCAGTAATGACCGTATTGTCGAGCACAATCGCCAGCGGTCGCCCGATGTTGTGTTGCGTGATCTCGCCAAACACTTTGGTGCCAATATCGTCAAGTGAAAAGGTGACCACCGGTTCGCCGGTAGTGGGGCTGAAGCCCAAGCGGGCATCGCTTATATGCTCACCTTCCATCGCCACCTGCTTTTCCAGTTTGTAGGATTGTTTTTCGGTAGTGCCTGGCAAGGTTATTGTAGATAGCGACGAGGGTGACGAGTGTGACGTGGGCGTCGTTGCGACCCAGTGAAACGACATCTGAGCCGTCGTGCCAAGCAGTTGACGGATGTACGCCGGATCAGTAACCCCCGGCATTTGAATCAGTACGCCATCATCCCCCTGTCGGGTAATACTGGGCTCAATCAAACCCGTTTCATTAAGGCGTCGGCGGACGACCTCGAGGCTGCGATCAAGGGCGTCGCGGGTGATGTCGGCTACATAGTCCGGGGTGAGTGACAAGCTGAGGGTGCCTTCATCGCTCGAGATTCTGAACATTTGCAGCCCATCGGATGCTCTGTCATGTTCTATCGCAAGCGCTCTGGCCTGTGTCAGTTGTGACGGATCATGCAAGCGGATCTGCCAACAGCCACCCTCCGCTATGGGTTTGTCGTACGCTATGTGGTGCTCTTTTAATTGCGACAAAAACTGATCCGAGATGCGCGCCATCGCACTGTCCAGCAACGGGGCGGTATCTGCTGTCATCAGCAGGTGTGAACCCCCCTGAAGGTCTAGCCCCAGCTTTAATGTGTTCTGCGCAAACCAGGTCGGCAGGCTTGCTTGCGTCCGCTCAGGGAGAAAGTTTGGTACGGTACTGGCCAAACCAATCAGTATGAGCAGCGAGTAAATCACCGCCCGTGTATTAAAAAATGACATGAGTAGTCCTTTCAAACAGATGAAATGCAAAATGGGTGCTTGGACGTGAAAGGGACTACTAGAGAGGCGGTGCTCGAAGCGGCGGTCGGAGATGAAAACCATCGGGCGGTGGCAGAGCCGAGGTGTCTGCTGACGTTACCAGGCCAGCCAAGCGCCAATCAGGTTTGATGTCCGAAAATCCCTGAGCCGCAGGGGTATCAAACGTATGATTGCCTTTTTTATCCTCAACGACGAGCGCAAAGCTGCTGCCACTTGCCGCCAGGAGAATAGGGGCGGGGTCATTTTTATTGAATTTGTAGTCGTTAGCCAGTGAGCCTGCATGTAGGTTGGCGCCTGTTACCAGCATCCCCACAAGCGCAAAGAACAGCACAAGCACCGACGCTAGCGGGCGCTTGTCACATCGTGCATAGAGTGAAGGGATCGACATGGTGTCTACAAAGAGTGTCTACAGACGAGAAAGTATTGGGGCGGCTCACCCGATAATCAAGTTAATTCTGTGCGGTAGTCATACCGCTGGCCCCTCCAAAAGGGCGCTGAACTCGTGGCATGTTAAACCTTTATAAGGCGTCGAACGATGTCATCATTGCCGAAGTACGGGCCAGCCCCGCGCCCTTGTTGACCACCAGTTCCTGGAAAATGGGACTGGAGACCATGCCGATAAACTCCGGCAAACTGGGGTAGCGCACCAGGGCAAAGGTGTCCCAGTCGGGGTCTGTCCCCAGTAAGAGGTGGCCGTATTCTCCCGCCAGCACCGGGTAGGCACCAATAGTCGGCAATACCTCGGCAAGCATACGATCGGTATACAGGGCATCGGCCTCTCTGCCGGTCAGGCCATGGTCCGTTCCGTCCGCATACAATGCCCGCTCACGGTGTTGGTTCAGGTTAGCCATATAGAACGCCTCCTGGTCCGGCTCAGTGGCCGGCAGTTCATCCACCAGAGGCGTGATCAAAAACGAATGCAGGCCTAGCGTGGCGTTGTATTCGTTCTGCAGGGCCTGCTGGTAGCCCGCATCTTGCAGCAGATCAAGTAAGGCCTGCGGACTGGGAAAGTAAATCCCCGTTACCTCGTGCCACACCCGCTCGTCGGGTAT
>JBBKWY010000088.1:0-70457 GCA_037969215.1 Halioglobus sp. | reverse complement strand
ACAGGCGGCGTAGACACCACCCGCCGACAACTAAACACCCCAAGCGCCCCAATCACCAACGCGCCACTGAAGATCCCGATAGGCCATATCCAGGGTGTCGGTGTGTAATCCATATCCATCACCATTGTTTGCAGAATGAACACCGACAACTCGGCCGCCAGTGTGGCGAGCAACCCCGCAAATAAACCCAGAGTGGCAAACTCTATCAACAGCCCTCCGAGAATCAACCGTCTCGGCGCGCCTAACGCCCGCAGTATCGCGCTTTCGTGCACTCGCGCATCGACACTGGCTTGCACACCGGCAACCAGTACCAGGCCTCCCGCGGCGAGAATCACTACCAGCACCAGATTAATCGCGGCCGATACCTGATTGATGATCGTGCGAATCTGTTCCACGACGATGTCCATCTCGATCACGGTCACCGTCGGGAACTGGCGTATAAAGCGGTTGAGAAAGCCTTTATCGGCCGCATCGAGATGAAAGCTGGTCATGAACGTTGCGGGATAATCCGCCAGCACGCGCGGTGGAAACACCAGATAGAAATTGGGTCGCATGGACTGCCACTGCAACTCGCGAATACTCGCCACCCGAGCCTCCAGCGCCTGTGAACCGACCAGGAAGCCGACAGTATCGCCCACTTCAAGGCCCATGCGATCTGCAAAATCTGCTTCCAGGGAAACCAGCGGCTCATCGGTACCCGGCGCCCACCATTCCCCGGCCACTAACCGATTCTCGTGGGGCAGTGTATCGGACCAGGTGAAATTAATTTCCCGTTGGCGGCGCCCCTCCTGCACGTCGTCGGTACTGGGTAACTCCTCACCCTCGACCGACATAATTCGCCCGCGAATCATCGGGAAAAACGGTTCGCTGGTGATGTCCTCCGCCCGCAATACCTGCTCAATCGACTGCAGGTCTTCAGGACCGATATTGATCATGAAATGATTGGGCGCATCGCTGGGCAACTGTGCCTGCCACTCGTCAATAAGTGAGGTGCGCACCAGCAGCAACACCAGCAGCATCATGATCGCCATTGCAAAAATCACTACCTGCAACGCATTTGCTCGCCCCCGCCGCTGTAGTCCCGCCAGGGCCAGGCGCCAGATACTGCCAGCACTCATCCCCACCAGACGCCCGCCTCGCAGTAGCGTGAGCGCGAGGCAAAACCCGAGGCCTACTGTCACGCCAAGGCCCGCCAGCACGGCCAGGGTGAGTTTCCAGTCCTGGCTGTACCACCACATCAACAGGGTCACCGCCACTAAACCCAATACGTAATCGTTGATTGCCTGCCGATTCTCCATGGGTAAATCACGCCGCAGCACACGCAGCGGGCTGGCCTGCCCAAGACGACGCAGAGGCGGCCAGGCAAAACACAGCAGACACGTTAGCGAGGTCACTGCACCAATCGCATAAGGGCGAATGCCGCTGGATCCTGGCTGCACCGGCAATTGATCCGCAAACAGGTAGAAAAACAGTGCCTGTATACCCCAGCCCATCAGGCATCCCAAAATAGTGGCGATACCACCGAGCAACAGCAAGCTGCTACCGTAGAGTCGATTGACCGTGCCGGACGTTGCCCCCAGGCTTTTGATGATGGCCACGTAATCGTGGTGGCGCTCGCTGAATCGTCGCGCCGCCAATGCCACGGCAACGCCTGCCAGCACCACCGCCAAACTGCCCGCCAACAGTAAAAAACTTTCGGCGCGATCCAGCGCACTACCGATACGGGGTTGCCCCTCGTCCACGGTAACGGCGCGCTGTCCCTCCTGCAGCTGTGGCTCCAGCCACTGGTTAAACGCGGTGAGCGCAGCGGCACCGCCGGCGTACAATTGCCGATACTCGACACGACTGCCTGGCTGCACCACACCGGTTGCGGGAATATCGTCATAGTGCATTAGCACACGGGGACCATAGCCGTAAAAGGACGCCGCCTGATCGGGCTCTGTGCGCGCTGCGGCGGTCGCCACAAAATTCGCGTCACCGATAGTGACCTCATCGCCTACCGCCACATCCAGCAACGCAAACAGTCGCGAATCGAGCCAGACCTCACCGCGGCGAGGTCCCGTCCCGCCCGCCAGCACTGCACCAAAAGGCTCGGTGCTGTAGGTTATTTCGCCACGCAGTGGATAAGTGTCAGTCACCGCCTTGATCGACGCCAGCGACATGGTGTCCTCACCCACGTACACCATGGAGGGAAACTGCAGGGTCACGGCGTGCTGCAAACCCTTCTTTTCAGCCGCCAACAACCAGTCCACCGGCAACTCGCGACCACTGGTGACAACCAGATCAGCGGCCAGAAAACGGTGACTCTCCTGCTCCAGCGCATTTTGCAGACGCGACGTAAACGCGCTGATACCGGAAACCACACCCACCGCGAGCACGAGGGCCATCACCAGCACACCCAGCTCACCCCCGCGCCAATCGCGCGCCAGCATTTTAGTAGCCGTCATCGACACCCGGCTTTACTCCCGCACCAATTCGCCAGCATCCAGGCGCAAGCGCCGCTGGCAGCGATCCGCGAGGACCTGATCATGCGTCACCAGCACCAGCGTGGTCCCCTCCTCCCGATTGAGTTCAAACAGGAGGTCGATGATGTGCTCTCCGGTAGTGGTATCCAGGTTGCCGGTTGGCTCATCGGCAAACAAAATGGCGGGCTTGGACGCAAACGCCCGCGCCAGTGCGACCCGCTGCTGCTCTCCCCCGGACAATTGCAGGGGATAGTGATCCGTTCTGGCCTTGAGTCCAACGCGCTGCAGATAGTGCTGCGCCTGTTCTTCAACCTTGGTTTGGCCTTGCAATTCCAGGGGTAGCATCACATTTTCCAGCGCAGTGAGTGCCGGCAGCAACTGGAACGACTGGAACACAAAGCCAATATGCTGGCCCCGAAAACGCGCCCGGTCATCCTCATCCAGCGCGCCCAGGTCAGTGCCATCTATATTCACACTACCCGCTGTCGCCTCATCCAGACCCGCGAGCAGGCCGAGCAGCGTTGATTTGCCGGAACCGGAGGCGCCGATGATGGCGACGGATTCTCCCGACTTGATTTCCAGCGTAATCCCTTTCAGTATCTCAAGCTCGGTGCCCGCCATGGGAACCCGCTTTTGGAGATTGTCACATTTGATCATGCAGCATGCCCTTTACCGCGTTATACGCAATTCACTCATTTTTGGATGCCTGATACTGGCTCTCACGGCAAACGCGAATGCCAGCGAACAGAAAATTCTGGTGTTGGGAGATAGTATCAGTGCGGCCTATGGTATGTCTCTTGATCAGGGCTGGGTTGCGCAACTTGGGAGCGATCTGCAGGCCGAGTATCCGCAGTTCGGCATCGTCAACGCCAGTATCAGCGGTGAAACGACAGCCGGCGGCCTGCGTCGCCTCCCGGCACTGCTGGAAACGCACAAACCCAGTGTTGTGATCATCGAACTGGGGGCTAACGATGGCCTGCGCGGTTATCCACTACTGACGCTGCGCAAGAACCTGACCGCGCTGGTGACCATGGCACAGGCCAGCGGTGCCCGGGTCATACTCTTTCCAATGGAGATTCCACCAAACTACGGCGCGCGCTACACCAGCGGCTTTCGTGAAAGCTTCCGCGATGTGGCGCAGGAGACCGACAGTGTGCTGGCGCCGTTTCTGCTGGAGGGCGTCGCCGGCAACCCCACAATGATACAGGCCGATGGTCTACACCCCACCGTCGACGCACAGCCCATCATGCTTTCCAACGTACTTGCCAGCGTAAGCAGCGTACTGGCGCAATTATGAGTCATGCGTCATGGGAGGACATTCAACGCGCCGACCGCGCCGCCATCTGGCACCCCTATGCGCCCGCTACTGGCGGCGCCGAAGTCTACCCTGTCGCCAGCGCCAGCGGCGTGCGCCTGACGCTGGCCGACGGTAGAGAACTGATCGACGGCATGGCCTCCTGGTGGTGCGCCATTCACGGCTACAACCACCCGACGCTCAACCGGGCCGTGGAATCACAATTGCACCTGATGTCCCACGTCATGTTTGGCGGGCTGACGCATGAGCCCGCCGTGCAATTGGCACAACTGCTGGTGGAGCTCACCCCGCCAGCGCTGGACCGTGTCTTTTTCAGCGACTCCGGCTCCGTCGCCGTGGAGGTCGCGATGAAAATGGCGATCCAGTACTGGTACAGCGTCGGCAAGCCGGCCAAGCAAAAACTGCTGTCTCTGCGCAACGGTTATCACGGCGATACCTTCGGCGCGATGTCACTGTGTGACCCGGTAACCGGCATGCATCATTTATTCGGCACCACATTGTCACAGCAACTGTTCGCACCTGCGCCCGCCTGCGGCTTTGATGCCCCCTGTGAAGACAGTGATTTTCACGCGATGAAAACGCTGGTATCCCAGCATAGCGAGGAGCTTGCCGCCGTTATCGTGGAACCGGTAGTCCAGGGCGCGGGCGGTATGCGTTTTTATTCACCGCAGTATCTAGCCAGGCTGCGCGTGCTGTGTGACGAACACGATGTATTGCTGATCTTCGACGAAATCGCCACCGGCTTCGGTCGCACGGGCAAGCTGTTTGCGCTTGAACACGCCGACGTCGTGCCGGACATTCTGTGCCTGGGCAAAGCGCTCACCGGTGGATACATGACACTCGCGGCCACGCTTTGCACTACGCGCATCAGCAGTGGTATCAGCGACAGCGACGCCGGGGCCTTTATGCACGGCCCGACGTTTATGGCCAACCCGCTGGCTTGTGCGACGGCCATTGCCAGTATCAGGCTGCTGTTGTCGCAGCCCTGGCAGCGCACCATCGCGCGACTGCATGAGGAACTGACTGCCGGCCTTGCACCGGCGCGTGAGTTACCCAATGTCGCCGATGTTCGCACGCTGGGTGCGATTGGTGTAATTGAGTTACACGAAGCGGCAGACTTGCGGGTGGTGCAGCCGATGTTTGTGGAGCGCGGGGTTTGGGTGCGTCCTTTTGGCAAGCTGGTGTATGCGATGCCACCCTACGTGATGGGCAGTGAGGATGTGGCGACGTTGACAGCCGCCATGGTGGATGTGGTGGCGCAGCTTTAGCTTTGTCGCCGGCTGTGGGGTGTGGGATGGAGATCACTGAGGTGAATCTTAAACACCTTCTACAAACCCCTGCATAAATGTCACGGCGGAGCCGGTCATAAAAACGCGACCATCCTTGAGTTCGCAGTCCAGGTTGCCGCCTCTTGCGGAGATTTGCCGACACTGCAGTTGGTTTTTATGTAAGCGCCCCGCCCAGTACGGCACCAGACTGCAGTGCGCTGAACCCGTGACGGGGTCTTCATTGATACCGACGCCGGGGCCAAAAAATCGTGAGACAACGTCGCAGTCATCGCCCGGCGCAGAAACCATAACACTGCGCTGGCTGGCAGACAGCAAGGCCGCGAAGTCTGGCGCCAGATTTTGAATATCTTCCTGAAACTCGTAGACGTAAAGCAGCGCACCGGAACCCCCACGCGGGGCCAGCGCCTCGCTGGCCGTGGCTCCCAATGCATTGCACACGGCAAGATCAACCTCTGTTGAGACTAGGTCAGCGGCGGGGAAATCCAGCGTCATGCGGGCGCCCGAGCGGCGCACCCTCAGATCGCCGCTGCGCGTGTGGAAGACGATTTCATCACCGGCGTAGCTCAGGTGCTCAAATAACACGTGGGCTGCCGCTAGCGTGGCGTGCCCGCAAAGATCGACTTCCACCTTTGGTGTAAACCAGCGCAAGTCGTAGCCTGCATCGGCTTTGACCAGGTAGGCCGTTTCCGACAGATTATTTTCCATCGCGATAGCCTGCAGTAGATTGTCATCCAGCCATGCGGGTAGTGGCATTACCGCTGCAGGATTACCGGTAAAGACATCCTCGGCAAAGGCATCTACCTGATAGAGAGGCAGGGACATGGCTTCCTCCAATTCTTCTGTTGTGCTGGTGTTGTACAAAGTGCGCGACGTTTAATATAGTGGCCGCTCCGCTCAGTGGCCAGCCCCCGGTAAAAATACCCGATGTCAAAGCGACTACAAACGCCGCTCCAGAAAAAAATCTACGACGTCATCTTTGGTACGGAGACCCCGGCCGGAAAATGGTTTGATATCATCCTGATCGTGGTGATCCTCGCTAGCGTTGCCGTCATCATGCTGGACTCAGTCCACAAGCTGGACGTTGAATACGGCAATTTTTACCTGAAGCTGGAATGGGTATTCACGATATTGTTTACTGTCGAGTACCTGATAAGGATTTGGTGTGCGCCAAACCGCAAGGGCTATGTTCTTAGCCTCTACGGGGTTGTGGACCTACTCGCCCTGTTGCCCACCTATCTTTCATTGTTTGTCCCCCAGACAGCACCCCTACTGATAATACGGCTGCTGCGCATTCTACGTATTTTTCGCGTGCTGCGACTACTTACCCTGCTGTCGGAAGCAAACTTCCTCGCGGGAGCCCTGCGCCGCTCGGCGCGCAAGGTCTTTGTCTTTTTCGCGTTTATGTTGATTTTGACAACGATTTTTGGCTGCCTGGTGTATGTCGCCGAGGGGGGGCAGAACGGGTTCAATAACATCCCCGTCAGTATCTACTGGGCCATCGTGACCATCACCACCGTAGGTTATGGCGACGTAGTGCCGCACTCTGTCATCGGGCAAATTATAGCTGCTGCAGGCATGCTGATCGGCTATGCAGTGATCGCGGTGCCCACGGGCATCATCACTGCTGAACTGACAGCCGCGCAACAGGCTAATCGCCATAGCGAGACGCGCAATTCGCGAAACTGCAGTAACTGCGCCTCTGTGGAGCGCGATCCCAGCGCCCACTACTGCCGCAACTGCGGCTCACCACTGCCCAAACCAGGGCATGCACCACCGTAACGTGAAAAATGGGATTATTGCGGCGCTATTTTACGTGGGCTCACCTAAGATAAAATTCGACGGATGGCCAGTCCCCTGACGGCACCAAAACTAAAAATAACATTAACGAGGCTCCTATCATGAAACAACTGCGACGACACTCCCTGGCCATTGCTATCGGCGCGACAGCTTTAGCCGGCACGCCGACCACACTGCTGGCCGAAGGCGCCCTCGAAGAGGTCGTGGTTACCGCGCAAAAGCGTTCGCAAAACCTGCAGGATGTGCCGGTTGCGGTGACCGCATTCAGCGGTGAAATGTTGCGCGAATCGGGCGTGCAAGACATGTTCGAGCTATCAACTATTGCACCCAGCCTGAGCGTTGAACAGACCCAGTCGTCTTCCCAGACGACATTCGGCATCAGGGGCATCTTTACCAGTTCACAGAATTTCGGCCTGGAGCCGTCGGTAGGCTTGTATGTCGATGGCGTCTACCGCTCGCGCCAGGGCTCGATGATCAACAATATGGTCGACATTGCATCTGTGGAAGTGCTTCGCGGACCCCAGGGCACGCTGTTCGGCCGCAACACGCCCGCCGGCGCGATTCTTATGAACACTGTCGCCCCCGACTTTGAGGAGTCGGGCTACCTTGAGGGCGGGGCCGGCGACTACGGCCTGTTGAACATCAATGGTGCCAAGTCCTTTACCTTAATTGACGATAAACTTGCTGTCCGCATGACAGGGTTTAATATGGATCGCGACGGGACTATCGATGTCGTGGGAAATAATGTCCAGGAAGACAATGCCATCAACGATAGAAACCGCTGGGGCCTTCGTTTTCAAGCGCTCTATCTACCCAATGAGGATCTCACCTTTCGACTTATCGGCGATCACTCTGAAGTCGATGAGATCTGCTGTGCTGTCGGGAACTGGGAAAATAATTTCTACGCGCAGAACCCGGCCCCGCCCGCCAAGCCCGGCACCGACCTGACTGTTCGGGATCAACTGGGTGGCACGGTTCTCAATGGCAGTGACTTTTATGACTACAAGGTCAGCACCAGCTTCAAACCCAAGTCACAAAACACGGACGAAGGTATTTCCTTGCAAGCCGACTGGCAAACCGATTATTTCCTGGTCACCAGTATCTCGGCCTACCGCAAGCATGAAGCCTATGACGAGATCGATGCGGATTTTTACGATATCGACGCCCTGGAGCGAGTTACCGATCTGACACAGGAGCAGTACTCACAGGAAATTCGTGTCAGTGGTGATGCGCTTGATGACAAGCTCAACTATGTCGGCGGACTGTACTATTTCCACCAAACACTGGACTCCACCACAGACACCATTATCGGCGAGGATGCGTATGTCCTGGCCGGCGCCTTTCTGGGAATCACCCTGCCCCCGGCGGCACTGCCTGATGGCAGTTCGGCGACCAATGTTGCAGATCAAAAACATGATAGCTACGCCATTTTTGGTCAGGCTGATTACCACTTCACCGATCAATGGGTGATGACAGCCGGCTTGCGCTGGACGGATGAAAACAAGGACATGACGAATGTTTTCACCGAAAATCCCAACGATCCAGTACCGTTCGGATTCTTCGGTTTGACTGAGTTAGCACCCAGACCGGATATCGACCAGGACTTGAATGACAGTAAGTTTACCGGCACCTTAAAGCTCAGTTGGTTTATGAATGATATGACGATGTTTTATGCCTCCTATGGCACCGGCTATAAAGCCGGCGGCATCAACACAGACCGTGTGCGCGAGGGCGCCAAAACGGCCTTTAAACCCGAAACGGCCGAATCGTTTGAGATAGGCATGAAGGCTGAGTTCCCGGATCAGGCACTGCGCCTGAATGTCGCTCTGCATAAAACCGATACCGATGATCTGCAGACCATTTCCTTCCAGGGTGGCGGTTTCGAGCTGGGTAATGCCGGCACAGCAGAGACCTATGGCGGCGAGATCGATTTGCTCTGGCTCCCCACGGACAACACCACCATCACGCTCGGATACGCCTACAACCACGCGGAATACTCTGATTTCGAAAACGGCCCCTGCCAGACCGGCACACCTTGGCAATTAAGTGAGCCCGACCCCAATACTAATTATGGACCGGAAATCGACCCGGCCACTGGCAATGCTGTCATTGATCCGGCCACCGGCGCACCCGTCCAGGTACCTACGGGCTCCTGCGACCGCAGCGGCGGCATGGTCTCGGGCAACCCCGAAAATGTCGTAGCATTAACCGCCAACCAGCAGTTTCGCGTCACCGACAGCATTGACGGCTTCGTCCACGGTGAGTATATCTGGAATGACGAGCGCATGACGGACGTGAACAATGACCCTGAGAAGCTGGACGGCTCCTACGATGTGGTCAACGTGCGCGCCGGCCTGATCTACGAGCCCTGGGACACCACACTCACCTTCTGGGGTCGCAATGTGTTCGACGCCAAGGCCACCTCGACCATTGCCGACGCGGTGGCACAGCCCGGACGCTTCATCGCGTATTACAAAGAGCCGCCTACCTGGGGCGCCACCGTGCGCTGGGATTTCTAGAAGGCGGTAATAAGCCGCCTGTCACCGAGGCAGGCGCGTGCTATAATCCCCGCGTTTTTTCCAAGACGCGATTTTCATGGCAACACCTCTGTTTTCTTACCGCAAGTTCTGGGCCGAGTGCTACGGCCCCGCCCCGGAACTCCCTATGTCCCGCGCCGAGATGGATGCGCTGGGCTGGGACAGCTGCGATATTATTATTGTCACCGGCGACGCCTACGTCGATCACCCCAGCTTTGGTATGGCGGTAATCGGCCGTTTGTTGGAGGCACAGGGCTTCCGAGTGGGCATTATCGCCCAGCCAGACTGGACCTCCACCGCCGATTTTGAGGCGCTGGGCGCTCCCAATCTGTTCTTTGGCGTGGCGGCGGGCAACATGGATTCCATGATCAACCGCTATACCGCCGATAAAAAACGGCGCAATGACGACGCCTACACCCCGGGCAATACCGGTGACAAGCGACCCGACCGGGCTGTAATTGTCTACAGCCAGCGTTTGCGTGAGGCCTACCGGCAGGTGCCACTGGTCATTGGCAGTATTGAGGCCAGCCTGCGCCGCATCGCCCACTATGACTACTGGAGCGACAAAGTTCGGCGCTCTATATTGCTGGATAGCAGTGCTGACCTGCTACTTTATGGCAACGCAGAACGCGCCATCGTGGCACTGGCTCATCGCCTCGCTGCCGGAGAATCCATCCGCAATATTCGCGATCTACGCGGTACCGCCTTCGTGCGCAAGCGCGTGCCGGATGGCTGGCGCATTGTCGACTCCACCAGCATTGATGTGGTTGGCCCTGTTACTGAACCCGTCAACCCCTATATCGATACGACCAGCGCAGCGTGTGCGACCAAAGGTAGTGAACCAGAGGTAGTAGAGCCAGTGCGACTAGTCGGCAGCATGGCCGACCAGGACACACAGGCCGTCATTCGTATACCTGCCTTCGAGCAGGTGCGCAGCGATCCCGCCCTGTATGCACACGCCTCGCGCGTGCTGCACAAGGAGACCAACCCACACAACGCCAGGCCGCTGGTACAGGCGCACGGTGATCGAGAACTGTGGCTCAATGCGCCGCCCATCCCGCTGGAAACCGACGAACTGGACATGGTATTCGAGCTGCCCTACACGCGCTTGCCGCACAGTGTGTATGGCGATGCGCGTATCGTCGCGTATGAGATGATTCGCCACTCTGTGAACATCATGCGCGGCTGTTTTGGCGGCTGTACCTTTTGCTCGATTACTGAGCATGAGGGCCGCATCATTCAAAATCGCTCTGAGGATTCCATCATCCGCGAGATCGAGCAGATCCGCGACACCTCACCCGCGTTTACCGGCGTCATCTCAGACCTGGGAGGGCCCACCGCCAATATGTGGCGCCTCGCCTGCAACAGCAAGGAAATCGAAGCAAAGTGCCGCAAGCTCAGCTGTGTCTTCCCCGGAATTTGCAAAAATTTGAACACTGACCAGAAACCGCTGGTCAATCTCTACCGCCGTGCCCGCGGTGTGCAGGGTGTGAAGAAGGTGCTGATCGCGTCCGGCTTGCGCTATGACCTGGCGGTACAGAGCCCCGAGTATGTCGAGGAACTGGTCACCCACCACGTTGGCGGCTATCTCAAAATTGCGCCGGAGCATACCGAGGATGGCCCACTGTCGAAAATGATGAAGCCGGGCATTGGCTCCTACGAAAAATTTAAAGCAATGTTCGAAAAATACTCGCTCGCCGCCGGTAAGAAGCAGTACCTGATACCCTATTTCATCGCCGCGCACCCGGGCACCTCAGATAAAGACATGATGCATCTGGCGATGTGGCTCAAGAGCAACAAGTACCGCGCCGATCAGGTGCAGACGTTCTATCCGTCGCCCATGGCCACCGCCACCGCCATGTACCACAGTGGCAAAAACCCGCTGAAGCGCGTCACTCATAAAAGTGACGACATGCCGACCGTGAAAGGCTTGCCACAGCGCCGCCTGCACAAGGCCTTTCTGCGCTACCACGATCCAGAAAACTGGCCAGAGTTGCGCCAGGCATTAAAGAAGATGGGCCGCGCCGATCTGATCGGCAATGGTAGTAATCAGCTGGTGCCGGCGCGACAACCCGCGAAGCACCATCCTGTAGTGGCACCGGGAACACGTCCCTTCGCTACCCAGCACAACGGAGTGGTAAAGGTACCCGGCAGGCGCAAGCGCACATCGCGACGCTAGCAACGTTTTTTTATAACACACCAACAATAATTCACAGGAGAATCATCATGACTATTTCGCGCTTGCTATCCAGCTTTATGCTGACAGTTTTCTGCAGCAGTGTTTTCGCCGCCGCGCCCACCGTGGATTCCCCCCTGCCATTATTGGACATCAGTGAGCGCGGCGAGCTGACAATGTCCGGCGACGATTTCGCGTTTGTCCCCTGGGGCTCCAATGCGAACCTGGGCAAAGTGCAGGTGTTCCAGTATTTTGGCGCCACCATGAGCGACAGTAAGATCTTCGAATCCTTCACCGATCTGCTGCAAAAAAGCTTTGAACCGGGCGCCATACAGGTCACCACGGTACTCAACATGGATGCAGCCATGTGGGGCACTACGGGTTTTGTGATTTCTGAACTGAAAAAAAATAAGCGCGTGCACCCGGATGCCACCATGGTTATTGATGATAAAGGCACAGGCGTGACCGCGTGGGATTTAGGCGAGACCGGCAGTGGTCTCTTCATCACCGATGCCAAGGGTATCGTGAAGTACATTACCCGAGTTGCGATGAGTGAAGACGAGCAGGCAGCGGCAGTGGCACTGATACGCGCAAACTCTGGAAGCTAGCCAGCCAGCAACCAGACAGCTCGTATACACGATCGGGCGAAAGGACCACTCGCGGTAAAATTCTTATGAACAAGAAAGTCATCTACCCTCTCCTGCTATTGGCAGCGGGTCTCTTTCTGGCGTTTCTGATCGCCGTGAACGCACCGGAGATCGTGCCTGAACCCTACGAGCATATCGTCCCCGCAGTGCGGGTAGTCCGGGTACAGGCTGCGGACGAGTACCTCAGCATCAACTCACAGGGGACAGTGCAACCACGCATTCAAAGCGAGTTGATCCCGGAGGTCACAGGTCGCGTTGTCTGGATATCGCCCTCACTGGTCAATGGTGGCGGGTTCCAGCAAGGCGATGTCCTGTTGCGTATCGACGACGCCGACTATCTAACACTGGTGGCACGCAGCGAAGCGGCACTGATGCGTTCGCAGTCTGAATACAAGCATGCCAGCGATGAACTAAAACGTCTGGCCAGCCTGAACAAACAGAAGTTGGCCAGCGAACAGCAGCTGGATGATGCACGCCAGGCCACCCAGGTAAAAGAAGCCAACCACATTGACGCCAGAGCGAGCCTCGAGCAAGCGCGTCGCGATCTCTCCCGCACACAACTGCTAGCACCGTTTGACGGCCTGGTGCGCAACGAACAAGTCGATATTGGGCAGTTTGTCACTCGCGGGCAGGCTATCGGCACCATCTACGCGACGGATTATGTCGAAGTGAGGCTGCCGATTTCCGCCGATCAGCTGGGCTACCTCGGACTCCCTTTGTCCACGCGAGGACAACTCCCCGCCCCGCTGCGCCCACCTGTCACAGTAGCGGCAGATTTCGGCACTACCCGCCTGCTATGGGAGGGAGAATTGGTGCGACTGGAAGCACAAATCGACGAGCAGTCACGCATGGTCTACGGCGTGGCGCGGATGCGCATGGAGGTTGGGGAAGAAAGTCCGCTGCTACCCGTGGGCATGTTTGTACAGGCAGATATTCGCGGACGCAAAGTCGAGCAGGTCATGCGGCTGCCCCGTTCCGCAATGCGCGACGACAACGAAGTACTGATCGTTGATGCCCAGAACCGCCTGCATTTTCGCCAGGTCTCACTGCTGCGTCTGGAACATGACGACATCCTGGTCAGCTCTGGTGTCAAGGACGGCGAGCTGGTGTGCATTTCACCCATGCAAACCGTTGTCGATGGCATGCTCGTCAAGCCCATCATCGAGTAAGTAGACAAGCACATGCATAAAATTATCGCGTGGTTTGTGCACAATTCGGTAGCGGCCAACTTGCTGATGATGATCCTTGTCGCCGGCGGTCTGTTGGCGCTACCGCTGATCCACCAGGAAGAATTTCCCACACTTGAAGTCGACGCCGTACAGATTCGCGTCCCCTACCTGGGTGCGGCCCCCGAGGAAGTAGAGTCCGCTGTGTGCATTCGGGTGGAGGAAGCAATAGAAGGTACAGAGGGTATCGACAAGGTGACCTCTCAGGCGTCGGAAGGATACTGCTCCGTCAGCGTGGAACTGGTGGCGGGCGTGAACAAAGCCAAGGTCACCAGTGATATTAAGAGCAAGGTCGACGCCATTGACGCCTTTCCGGCCGAGACCGAGCAGGCCATTACCGCCGAGGTCAGTCTTATTGCCACGGTGTTCGAGATCGCGGTGTCCGGCCCGGCGGATGAACGCACACTCAAATTTATCGGTCAGCGAATGCGCGATGATCTCGCCGCTTTGCCCGGCGTCTCAAAAGTAGCGCTGGAATTTTCCCGCCCCTATGAGATCTCTGTAGAAGTCTCCGAACAGACACTCAGGCGACATGGACTGACCCTCGCGGAAATCGGCCAGGCGATTCAGCGCTCCTCACTCGACATTCCGGGGGGATCGATCAAGGCAGAAGGTGGAGAAATCCTGCTGCGCACTACGGGGCAGGCCTATCGCGGCAAGGAATTTGAAGACATCGTTGTGGTGACGGACGTCGACGGCACCAGCATCACCCTGGGAGAGATTGCCACCGTCATCGACGGCTTCGAAGAGAGTGACCTGCAGGCGCGCTTTGATGGTAATCCGGCGGTATCACTGAAGGTCTCCAGAGTCGGCGAAGAGGATATCGTGCAGATCGCCGACCGCGTCAAGGCCTACCTTGAGCAGGCCCGCTCCGAGGTGCCGGAGGGCATCGCCATCACCATCTGGCAGGATGAGTCACAGGATCTGGTCGATCGCCTCGACGCGCTGTCGAGCAACGCCCGCAGTGGGCTACTGATGGTACTGCTGGTGCTCACACTCTTCCTGCGCTTTCGACTGGCACTGTGGGTCGCAGCCGGTGTGCCGGTGGCGCTGCTGGGAACGATCGCGATATTCCCATTGGTAGGCCTGTCGATCAGCACGGTCTCGGTAATGGGCTTCATACTCGTGTTGGGCATACTGGTGGACGACGCGATTGTGGTGGGTGAACGCGTTCACGCGCTCGAGCAAAGTGGCAGTCCGCCCCTGGAAGCGGCCCGCATCGGCGCGCAGGATGTATCGCTGCCCGTTGTGTTCGGGGTGCTAACGACGATGGCCACATTCATCCCTATCCTCAGTATCCCGGGCCCGATGGGCGGCTTCTATAAACCGCTGGCCTACACGGTTATTGCGGCACTCGTCTTCAGCCTGATTGAATCGCAATTGATCCTGCCCTCCCACCTGGCACACCGCTCGGTGAAACGCACATCCAGCAAAAATTGGCTGGCAACCCGATGGATGATACTGCAGGAGCGCATTTCCGGCTCGCTGACAACCCTCGCCACCGAATACTATCAACCGGCGGTAGACCGGGCGCTGGAGTGGCGTTACCTGACGATCGCCCTTGGCGTTGTGATACTGGCGCTAACGCTGTCGCTGTTTGCCAGTGGCCGGATGCAATTCCAGTTTTTCCCACCCGTTGAAGGCACGCATCTTTACGCCACTCTCACCATGCCAGAGGGAACCCCCATCGAGAGTACGGCGCGTGCCGTGGCGCGTATCGAAGCGGCGGGAGAGCAACTGCGCGAGGAACTTGATCGCGATCTGGCTGAGGGTGAGAGTAGCAAAATCGCGCACGTGATCAGTAGCATTGGCTCTTTCATCCCCAAGGGCAGCATCAGCAGTACAGTCGCGGCCAGCAATCTCGCGGAAATCGGCATCGAGCTCAATTTACCGCGCAACTATTCCGGCATCTCCACCAGCACCTACGCCAATCGCTGGCGCGAGCTCACCGGCAGTATTCCCGATGCCATCGAGCTCGGTTTCACCTCGGAATCCTTTGGTTTCGGCAAAGCCGTATCACTCGAGCTTTACGGCAAAAACTTTGATGATATGCGCGACGCGGCGGCGGAACTGCGCCTGGCCCTGCAAAGCTACAATGGCGTGATGGATGTTAGCGACTCCTTTCGCGGTGGCAAACAGGAGGTACAACTCGAACTGCTGCCGGGAGCGCGCAATCTGGGACTGACGCTCACCGACCTCGGCCAGCAAGTCAGGCAGGCCTTTTATGGCTACGAAGCCCAGCGCATCCAGCGCGGCAAAGACGATATCCGCGTGATGGTGCGCTACCCCGAGGAAGAGCGTCGCTCACTGGGTGACCTGGAGAATATGCGGATACGCACACCGGATGGCGTAGAAGTGCCGTTTAGCAGTGTCGCCAGTGCCACGCTCGCCAGGGGTTACACCACGATACGCCGTGTCGATGGCCGGCGTGTGGTCACCGTCACCGGTGACGTGGATCGCACCATCGCCACACCGGAATCTATCATCAGTGCCATCCAGCAGGACGTGCTGCCCGATATCCAGAGTCGCTACCCCGGTATCACTTTCGGGCTGTCAGGTGAGGCTGAAGAGCGCAGCGAATCCATGGGCGCACTACTCAGCAGCGCCACCCTGGCCCTGCTGGTCATTTATGCCCTGCTCGCTATACCCCTACAGTCCTATCTTCAGCCACTCATTATCATGAGCGTCATTCCCTTTGGTATCGTCGGCGCGATCATGGGCCATTTCCTGCTGGGTATGGACCTGGTATTTTTCTCGCTGCTCGGCATCGTCGCGCTCTCGGGGGTGGTCGTGAATTCCAGCCTGGTGCTGGTCGACCACATCAATAAACAGCGACTCCTCGATACAGATCTTCAATCGGTGGTCGGGCACGCGGGCAGCGTGCGATTCCGACCGATTGTGCTGACCAGTATCACCACTTTTGTCGGACTGGTACCGATGATGGCGGATAACACCATCTCTACCTCACTGTTTAAGCCGATGGCGGTCTCTCTGGGTTTCGGGGTACTTTTCGGGACGCTTATCACCCTGTTTTTAGTCCCCTGCCTGATTGTGGTGCTGAATGATTTTTCCAAGCTGTTAAGCAGCCGCAAAGCACCACTAGACCACTAGCGGTTTCTTCTCTTCAGGAATGCACTCTGTATTCACTGCAATAGACAAATTAAATCAACTAATTAGTCCCCGTTGATTGGTCAGACAAACATAGCTGTACTAATGTTATGGGACACCTGATCAGGTGCTGAAGCGAACTCCCCAGGAGATGCACTATGTCATTGAAGAACAGCAAAACCGAGCAGAACCTCAAAGATGCGTTTGCCGGTGAATCCCAGGCCAACCGCCGCTACCTCTACTTCGCCAATAAGGCCGATATAGAAGGCTATAACGACGTCTCAGCCGTCTTTCGCTCCACGGCTGAAGGCGAAACCGGGCACGCACACGGCCATCTCGAATATCTCGAGGAAACCGGAGACCCCGCTACCGGCTTGCCGATCGGCGGTACTGCGGACAATCTGAAAGCGGCCATTGCCGGTGAAACGCACGAGTACACCGATATGTACCCGGGGATGGCCAAAACGGCACGGGACGAAGGCTTTGACGAAATTGCTGACTGGATGGAAACACTGGCCAAAGCCGAACGCAGTCACGCCAATCGCTTCCAAAAAGCATTGGATAGCCTGAACGACTAACGCCACTGATGGGTCGGCCTCAGGCTAATCCACTTGCTATCTGGGAGCTGTATCGTGAGAGAAGGAAACCTGGAGGCGCCGACCCGGCACCCTGTCGACTGGAAATCCGCGGATTACTGGGACCGGGCAAATCTGGAACAGGAACTGGAGCGGGTCTACGATATCTGCCACGGCTGTCGGCGCTGTGTCAGCCTGTGTGATGCCTTCCCAACCCTGTTCGATCTCGTGGATGAGTCCCCGACCCTGGAAGTGGACGGCATCGATAAAGCGGACTATAGCAAGGTCGTCGATCAGTGTTATCTCTGCGACCTGTGTTACATGACCAAGTGCCCCTATGTTCCGCCTCACGAGTGGAACGTCGATTTTCCGCACCTCATGCTGCGGGCCAAGGCCGTCAAATTCAAGGAAGACGGTGCAAGGCTGCGCGACCGGGTGCTCACCAGTACGGATACCGTATTCGGCCTGACCTCTATCCCACTGATAGATGTCACCGTGAATGCCTTCAACAGCAACGCCACGTTTCGCAAGGTATTGGAGTCGGCGACGGGTATACACCGGGACGCGCCCATACCGAAGTTTCACAGTAAGACCATGAGAAAACAGCTAGGCCCCCTGCTCCGCCCTGTTTCACCGTCCGCTATCGGTGATACCACCGGCAAGCTGGCGCTGTATGCCACCTGTTACGGCAACTTCAACAGCCCTGAGATTGGCGTCGATTTTGTGAAGGTATTTCAGCACAACGGTATACACATCGACGTGGTACCCAAAGAAAAATGCTGTGGCATGCCCAAACTGGAACTCGGCGACCTGGAGTCAGTCGCCCGCTTGAAGGAAACCAATATTCCGGTATTGGCGAAACTGGTCGACGAGGGTTATGACCTCACGGCCCCTATGCCCTCCTGTGTACTGATGTACAAACAGGAATTGCCGCTGCTGTATCCAGACGATGCGGACGTAAAGAAAGTGCAGGCCGCATTTTTCGACCCGTTTGAGTACCTGTGGTTGCGGCACAAGGGCGGCGCCCTGAACACGGAGTTTCCCAATACGTTGGGCGATATCGCTTATCAGGTCGCCTGCCACCAACGCGTGCAAAATATTGGTCTGAAAACCCGCGATGTCCTCAATCTCGTGCACGACACTACAGTGATAGCCTACGAGCGCTGCTCCGGCCACGATGGCACGTACGCGGTAAAGCGGGAAACCCGCGATAAATCGGTGAAGATCGCGCGGCCGGTAGTGCGTAAGGTCGACCAGCAGGACCCCGCCCACTTTATGAGCGACTGCCCTATGGCGGCCACCCACATTGCCGAGCTGTCGGAAAAAATTGACAGGGCCGAGCACCCCATGACGCTATTGCGTATGGCCTACGGTCTATAGCCCCTGGAGACTGTTATGCCCAAGCTGTCACGCGCTGATCTCTGGTCCCTGGAAGAGTATTCCGAAAGACGCCCCACGTTTCGGGTACAGGTGATGGCACATAAAAAAACGCGTCAAGTCGCCCTCGGTGATCATGCCAGACTGTACTTCGAGGATGCGCTGACCGTCCGCTACCAGGTTCAGGAAATGCTGCGTATTGAAAAGGTGTTTGAGGCGCACGCTATCAATGAGGAGCTGGAGGCCTACCTGCCGCTGATTCCCGATGGTCACAATTGGAAAGCCACGTTCATGATCGAATACGAGGATCCGGACGAGCGCGCGCAACAACTGGCGCGACTGATCGGCGTTGAGAACAAGGTGTGGCTGCAGGTGGACGATTGCGAGCGGGTCTACGCCATTGCTGACGAGGATCTCCCCAGGGAAAATGACGCCAAAACGTCTTCCGTGCACTTCCTGCGCTATGAGCTATCGCCCGAGATGATTGCCGCAGCAAACGCCGGAGAGTCCATTTTTGCCGGTATCGACCACACGGCCTACACAGTGGACAAGTTTGAGTTGCCCGTTGCCGTACGCGATTCACTGGCCAAGGATTTACTGCACAATCAGCTAAATTAAAGCCCCGAACGCTTTTTGGTATGTCGGGTCGCCAGGGCATGCAAGGGATCATCCGGCCAGGGATGCTTGGGATAACGTCCTTTCATTTCACGCTTCACCTCCTGGTAACCGTTAGCCCAGAAACCGGCCAGGTCTTGCGTAATCTGCAGGGGCTGCTGCGACGGTGATAGCAGATGTAGCAACAGGGGCACGCGACCCTCGGCAATCGTTGGCGTTTCTACGCAACCAAACATCTCTTGTAACTTTACCGCCAGTACCGGGGGTTCCTGTGAATAATCGATTGCCACATTGGAGCCGGACGGCACCGCCCACAGCTCGGGCGCCATGCGTTCCAGGTCCAGCGGCAATGGCCAGGGCAGCAGCCCACGCAATACGCTCTTGAGGTCCAGATTCTGGAAATCCTCGAGGCGTCGCACCGGACCCAGGTAAGGTAACAGCCACGACTCCAACGTATTCAACAGGGCGTGGTCCGACAGATCCGGCCAGGGGTTAGTGTCGCCCTCGGTGGCGGCCCGATGCAGCAACATAATCCTCGCCCGCCACTGCAGCAGATTTTTGGTCCAGGGCAGTATGGCTATACCCTTCTTGCGCACGACGCCCAACAGCGCCTCCTCTCTGGCCTGTTCCGGAATATCCGCCAGTGGTGCCGTCGAATACAGGATACTGCCTATCAGTCCGCGACATTCGGCCACGAATCGCTCTTTTCGATAGTCCCACTCCACATGTTCTATTTCGCGTACGAGTGGGGAGAGCACATCAGAAAATGCTTTAGGATTGAGTGTACTGGCGCTGTAAATCCGATCCACAGGCTCCCCTACCTGACCACCCAGTTCGACCACTGCCAACCACTCGGTACGGGCCAAACCATCGTCCTGTGGCAGTACCGCACTGCGACCATTACTGAGTTGGTATTGACAGCCACCACTGTCCGCTCTCAACCTCGCGATGCGATCAGGATAGGCACTGGCGAGTAACACCCCGAGCACATCCTCCTGTGCGACACTGATCGCGAACTTGCGCGGCTTATGTAATTTGCTGGCGATACGCGCGTAACGACGCGCCTGTTGCCAAACGCGCTTGAACCACCCCTGCAACTCCGGCGGACAGCGTCCACTCCCCATCAACACGGCGACAGTGGTCTCGATGTTTACGCCGCGTGCGCCCAGGGGATAACGTTCAGACAGTATGGCCGCCAGTAAACAGGCGGTTTCAGCAGCGTGAATATCACAGCCGACCAGCAGCATATGCGCCAGCCGGGGATGCAGTGGCATCTGCGCCAGCCGTACGCCGTGCGGCGTGAGTTGAAACTTGCCGGAATTATTCCTGAACGCGGCCCCACAGCCTTCCAGAATTGAAATAGCCTGCGAGTACGAGGCCGCAGGCGGCCGGTCCAACCAGCGCAATTCACCGAAGTCTTCAATGCCCCACGACAGCATTTGCAGTGCCATGGGTGCGAGGTCAGATTGCAGTATCTCTGGTGTCACATTCGCCACCAGTCGCCCCTGCTGTTGCTCTGTCCACAGTCGATAACAATAACCGGGGGCTTGCCTTCCCGCCCGGCCCTGGCGCTGCTCGGCAGACGCGCGGGAGATGCGGCGGGTAGCCAGCCGCGTCAATCCCGTCGGTGGATCGAAAATAGCCTCCCGCACCAGGCCGGAATCCACCACCACGGTAATGCCTTCTATGGTCAGGCTGGTTTCGGCAACGTTTGTAGACAGCACCACTTTTCGCTTGCCCTCAGGTGCCGGCTGCAGGGCCAGTTGTTGCCGCTCCAGTGACAAGCCGCCGTAGAGGGGGGCAATCTGCACTGCATCATCGCCCAGAACCTTCAGCGCATCAGACAGATTGCGCGCTACTGCGCTTATTTCGCGCTGGCCAGGCAGAAAAACCAGGATACTACCGGTTTGCTCATTCAACGCACGCAGCACCGTATTGACGGTGGGCTCGACAATGGAGTTGCGCAACTGGTAAGGCTCGCCGTAGCGGGTTTCAACCGGATACTGCCGTCCACTGGAGGTGACCAGCGGCGCGTCGCCCAACAGCTTGGAAACGGCCTCGCCATCGAGTGTCGCCGACATCACCAACAGCTTCAACGCCGGCCCCTCACGGAACAATTCCCGACCATGCTGAGCCAGGGCAAGGCACAAGTCAGAGTCGAGGTTGCGTTCATGGAATTCATCGAAGATCACAAGGCCGATGTCTTCCAGCCCCGGATCTTGCTGCAACTGGTGGGTGAGGATGCCCTCGGTAATCACTTCTATGCGCGTGCGCTGACTGACACAGCTGTCCATACGGATCCGGTATCCCACCGTCTCGCCCACAGCCTCACCCAGCAACTGCGCCATGCGCGCTGCTGCGGCACGCGCTGCCATACGGCGCGGCTCGAGCAACAGGATCTTACGCTCCCCCAACCACTCCTGGTCGAGCAGCGCGAGCGGTACAATCGTGGTTTTACCCGCCCCGGGAGGAGCCTGTAATACCACCTCGTTGCCATCCGCCATCCGAGCTTTGAGTTGCTCGAGAACCTCGGCTATGGGGAGATCGCTGATTGGGTCGGTTGTCATCTGCCAATATTAACGGAGCAGCGGCTCGGAGGCTACGAAATACGCTGACCTCGACGGGTCAAAAACGCAAATCAACGGCGATACTCAACGCTGCCGAGAGTCCGGCACTGAAGCACTGAGCGCAAAGTCGCGTGGATTTTCGATATCGGGCTGTTATGATTCTTACCAACCCCAATTTGAGGATTGTAGCAATGGCTCTACTCACGCTTGGTATCTTGCTCTTCGCCTTCGTTCACTTTATCCCGGCCCTTGCACCCTCACTCAAGACCAACGCCGTTACGAGGCTGGGAGAAAACGGCTACAAAGGCATATTTACACTGCTGCTGTTGGCCTCGTTTGCGCTGATGATCCTCGGCTGGCGTAGCGTAGAACCGAGCATGTTGTACCAGCCGCCTGTCAGTTTGCATAAACTTGCACTAGGCTTGTTGGCCATCGCGTTTTTGCTGATGGTAGTCAGCACACGCAACTCACGACTGCGCCGACTCGTTCGACACCCGCAACTTACAGGTGTTGCGCTGTGGGGATTCAGTCATCTACTGCTAAACGGTGATAATCGCTCCACCGTCCTGTTCGGGGGCATGATGCTGTGGGCACTGATTGAGATTATCATGATCAGCAAGCGAGAGGGCGTGTGGATCAAGACTGCGCCACCCGCCTGGGGGACAGAGGTAGTGACCCTGCTAATAACAGCGATCACAGTGGCCGTCGTCGTCTACATCCACCCGTGGATAAGCGGAATGCCTGTGTGGTGAGGAATCTCGCCGTTCAGGGTGACGTAACGTCCGCAAAAGAAAAGCGCGTAGCGAGTTTCCCAGACCAGGGCTTGCCGCCGACCTCCACGTAGGGATAAATAAAGTAATTCAACGGCGCCGCGGCACTTGCGGGCGTCAGCACCAGGTCACGCCCCGTACTAAAATGTATGCGATCCGCCGGATAGCCTCCGTACAGGGCTTCCCGCAATTCGGGGTGTTTAGCCGCTTCAGATGCGTCAATCGGCACCCATCCACGCTCGGGCAAGTAAAATTGCACCCAGCAATGATAGCCACCAATCTCCCCTGCTACCCGATCCTGGGGAATGGGAAAGCCCATCTCAAAGCGAGCCGGAATTCCCTCGGAGCGCGCCAATGCAATAAACAGCGAGTGAAAATCCGTACAGTTCCCATAGCGCTCGTTACACGCCCAGAACGTATCCCCGTTACCCCAGCCGGTGCCGACCTTCTTGTACTCTACGTTGTCGACTACCCAGTCATAAATGGCCCGTGCCGTCGCCGCGGGTGAATCATCTTTACGCATTGCGTGGATCTCATCCAGTATCGGCTGGAGAATCTCGTGGCCAACAGGCACCAGTGCGTTGGGCGCCAGATACTGTGCCTGTTGCTCCTTAGACAGTTCTTCTGCAGTCGCCATAACGGCATCGCGCGATACGGTCCAGGAAAGGGTCGCGCTTAGCGGTATATTGCTCGTTGCAGGGCGATGCAAGTGATAGTAGGTACTGCCGTTAGCTTGTTCGACACCGCTTTCACCAGGCACTGAAGACTGCAAGGTCTCCAGCCGTATCTTCTGACCAGCGTACTGTGCCGGCATTGGTATATAGATATCGACCGCCTCACCCGCGGGAAAATCCTGTTCCTGAATTTCGTAAGTAAACTGGAAAACGCGAGAGTCCGGCGACGTCGCCAGCCCCGGAACCGCAGTCAGGCAAAACGCCAGCAATAATAGCAATCGCAAGGATATTTCCTCTCAGGGGACAGTATAGGGGGGCATTGTGACAAATAATCAGCGGGCTGTCCCAGCATTATTCGACAACTCCGTGCCAATATACTGTGGAAGCCCCTGTATAACCCACCGACGAAATATGAGAGAGTGATTCTGTCTGATGCCGATACGGGGTCGCCTGTCCAACCGCTAATTTGAATCCGAGGAAGTGCATATGCTAGTCACCTTTTCCAGCCCGGCCCATGGGGATGTAACAATGTTCGGCGATGTAGCACTTCAGCTGCTCACCATGATGGGCCGTGGCGACACAATACCGAGTGCGCTCTATGCGGAAGACGTTGAGGCGGCATTGGAGCGACTAAAGGCTGCCATTAAGGCCACGCCATCATCTTCGACGCCCAAACTGGCAGCAGAAAACGAGGACGATGCGGCGAGCGTGGGAATTTCTCAGCGCGCCCTGCCGCTGATTGAATTGCTGGAGGCAGCAATAAAGGAAAAGAGCACTGTGATGTGGGAGAGCAATACTTAACCGGCCCTTCGACTACTCACGCAGGCGGCCCAGTTCTCAAGCAGTACTGCTATCAAACGTTTTACAGTCTACCCATACGTAAAAAATCGTGAATGGCGTGCAGTGCAATAGGCAATTGCTGCTCATCAAATACCGCAAAATGTCCCATTGGTCCCTCGAGTTGGACATGTTGCGTTTGTGTGTCCCGCGCAAACTGGGCTGGCCGGTCAGGACTTAAGGTCAGATCCTGCCGCGAAGTAACCGTTAACAGCCGCGCCCTGATTCTTGACGCAGCCTGCGCCAGATTGCCGTCATCGTTGCGACTTATGTCATGGCTGAGCATCGCCTGCAACTGGGAAATCTCGTTGTAGGTATTCAGTGGCGCGTGATCGCTGAAGGCCTGCTCTCTCAGCACCGCGGGGTCGCCATCAGCACAGCTGGCGTTAATAAATGCCGGAGTGAAAACAGCCAATCCTTCTGCTTGCGCCATCATTCTGTTAGCCAGGCGCTCGCCATTGGGCAGTTCACACAAAGCCATCGCAAGCTCGCGCCAGTAATTCCAAAGGTAGATATCGGCAGCACTGGGTTTTGGCGTAGCAATGACCACCACTGCGTTGTCCGCAAAATCAGGGTAAGCCGTTATCCATTCATAGACCTGCATTCCGCCCATTGAAATACCGAGCAGGCTATTTACATGGTCAAATCCCAACACTCCAGTCAGCAGTTTGTACTGGCTATTGACCATATCCCGGATGGTTATTTCGGGCATCGTATTATCGGGATTCTGGGAGGGAGAGCTGGACACACCGTTGCCAAGCGCATCAATAGCAACAACATGGTAGTGATCGGGATCGGCATACATGCCCGATTGCAGCACCCCGAGCTCAATCATTCCCTGACTAGTGCCGCCAAACCAGGTCGGGGCGACAAGTACATTGCTCCTGTTTGCGCTCAGTTTTCCGACCACTCGATAGCCGACGTTGCAGTCCTCAATAACCCCGCCTTTTTCAAGCGCCAAAGACCCAATGTTCGCTACTCTTTGTTCAGTCAACGAGTTCAATCTCAAGGCTGTCTAGAAGCCTGACCGCCTCAAATCGACTGAACTTGGCCTTTTCAATTCGATTTTGATAGATGTCTATGTCGTAATTAGTCGCCTCTGAAAAATCCGCTCCTGACAAATTTGTATTGGCGAAAAAGCACCCTGTCAGATCTGTGTAAGTGAAATTTGAATTGCTAAAATCTCCTTCGCGCAGGTCAACATTGTGTGCCTTGCATTCTTCCATTACAAAATCTTGCAGGGAAAGCCCATAGAACGAACAATCGTTAAGTATGGATTTGTAAAACTTGATTGGCGCAGTAAATATCATCCCTGGCCAGGTAGCGGTAGTCCAGTTAATACCGATTAGCTTTGAGTCTCGAAAACATACATCGGAAAATTTACTGAACTCAATTTTGACGTTACTCAAGTTGCAACCAATAAATTCGCAATCGACAAAATTACAACGCTTAAATATCGCGTCACTAAAATCGCACTTATCAAAGGTGCAGCCATCGAACTCCTTCGATGCAATTTCTGACTCGGAGAAATCCATATCCTTGAACGTCTCTGACCAGTATTCACTTTTGTCTTCCAAATTCACCTAATCTCTCCGTTCTCTAATAAGCTGTATGCTTGTCATTCGGGCGAATGATGGATCCCTTCTCTATCGTAGCCATTGATGCTCCCCGATATTTATAGCCGCACCCAAACCGATCACTAGAGGCAATGCTGCACTGCCACAAGCTATAGGGCATTACGCGCGATCGACGCTATTCCAATTCCAGGCTCGTAGAACCCGCTGAATGAAATATGTGCATGCTATCGCAACACTGCTACGTCACTGGCTTTGCGCCAAGTTTTCTATCAACTTTTCAGTCAGGTCCAGTTGTAGATTCTTTACGCCTTCATCGACCAGTTTTTCCCAGGCAGCAGTATCAGCAAAACCGGTGCTAAAAAAATCAGTCCCCTGCCCCGTAACATCAAGGTGCTTGTCGCCATTTTGTGCGATGACTTTAAGCTCCCCATCGAAATGCAGTTCCAGATTAAATTTTGGTTGCATCCACGCCCAAAATTGTAAAATATCGATGGATACCGGCACCGCATCTGCATAACTTTCACTCTCCGATGTCACGACCAGATACCCCGCACTATTCAGACTACTAGTGACAATTTTTCGACATACGCTGTAAATGTCCTCGTCAACTGGAAGTGTGTGGTTCCACAATGCTTTATGAAATAGACCGTGCCGCATGCGACCAATCGATTTATCGGTTTTAGATTTATCGCCAATCCGGTCGTCTTCGATAGAGGGGCTAGACGCTTTTCCAGGTGATTTTTCAAACTTTCTCAAATCTTGAACGGATACTATTTTTACATAGCCTGAAGATACCGATGGAAAATTGGGTTCAGGGACTTTTATCCGTACAACCTCGGTCGCACATCCTGACCCTAGAAAAATGATCAAGGACAAAGCAATCATTCTAATGACTATATTCAATGCCAGGACTCCTCACTATTGAACAGGGCGTGATTGGAGCTCCCCTAAATGAAGCGCACCATAACCTGTCCTTCTGATGTATTTAGTTAGCGTTTATTCGCCAAAAGCTATCCACCGCATGGTAGCCATCCTTAAATTGCACCGCAATGAGTCCGTCCGTTGCCACACTTTCGCCTGCAACGAGTGCCTGGAAAACACCCTGAGCAGGCCAAGCCCGCGCTACCAGGTGTATGCGCATCAATGCGACATCACTTTCTTCTTCCCGCAGCGAATGCAGCTGTATGCCGTCACCAGCTTGCCTGCTTTCACATCGAATTGTTTCTCTTTATCCACTGCCCACTTGTGATGACCGTGCCGACACAAGGTATTACCTTTGTGTTTATCTTTCAGGGACTGTTTACGGAAGGGAATGACCTCAGCCATGATAGCAGCGTGAAATCACTACAGCAGCGTGCGATGCAAGGCGAGGTTCCAGGAGGCTTGCCGTTTGCGGCGCGCCACTGTCGTCATTTTCACCGCAAACTCGCGCTCAGCCTTCCAGATGTGCTTCAGTTCGGCCGGGCTCTGCCACAGGCCGACGCCAAGCCCCGCCAGATAGCAGGCGCCAGCCACCGTGGTTTCGATAACCTGGGGACGAATCAACCGCCTGCCCAGTACATCTGCCTGTATCTGCATCAGCAGATTGTTGGCTGCCGCCCCGCCGTCCACACACAGGGGCCGCATACGCTTGCCGAGGTCGCTTTCCATGGCTCTGAGGATGTCAGCATTCTGTAGTGCGATCGCATCGAGCGTGGCACGTGCAATATGCCCTCGCTCTGTCCCGCGCGTCAGGCCCGTGATGGTGCCGCGCGCATCGGGGGCCCAATGGGGGGCACCCAATCCGGTTAATGCCGGCACGAATTCGACACCACCGTGATCCGCTACCTGCATCGCCAGTTTCTCGATGTCGGGAGCCCGTTTGATCATCTGTAGGCCATCGCGCAGCCATTGCACGGCGGCACCACAGACGAAGGCTCCGCCCTCCAGGGCGTACACCGTTTTGCCTTTTTCACCCAGCTGCCAGGCCACGGTCGTCAATAGGCCAGCATTGGAATGCAATACTTCCGAGCCGGTGTTCATCAGAATGAATGAGCCGGTACCAAAAGTGCACTTGGCGTCGCCAACGGCAAAACATGCCTGCCCGAACAGCGCCGCTTGTTGGTCACCCGCCACACCGGAAATCGGTATACCGTCGGGCAAGCCCGGCACGCCCTGCGTATGGCCAAGAATGGCACTGGAGGGGACGATAGCTGGCAGAATATCCCTGGGCACCTCAAACAGATCCAGCAACTGCTGATCCCAGCGACGACTTTTCAGGCTCATCAGCGAGGTGCGTGAGGCGTTGGACACATCGGTCACATGAGCGGCTCCACCGGTCAATCGCCAGATAAGAAAACTGTCGATCGTTCCCGCTGCGACGTGTTTGTTCTTCAATGCACGGGCGATACCCGGCGTATTTTTTAGCAACCACCGGTATTTGCTGGCCGTAAAATAGGGATCGAGTACCAACCCCGATTTGCGCCGCACTGCTTTCTCATGCCCCGCGGCCCGCAGCGATTCACAAAATTGTGTGGTGCGCCGGCACTGCCAGACAATGGCATTGTTGAGCGGCGCTCCGGTACGGTTATCCCAGAGCAGCGCTGTTTCGCGCTGGTTGGTGATGCCAATACAGGCTATCTCAGTGGGCTTGCATATTTTTTTGCGCAGTATGGCGCGAATCCCCTTCCCCACCGAGGCCCAGATATCCTCCGGGCGGTGTTCAACCCAACCGGGCTGGGGGTAAATCTGGGGAAACTCGTAATTGACACTCGCACACAGTTTGCCTGAGGAATCCATCAGGGCGACGGTACTACCCGTCGTGCCCTGATCGATGGCGAGTACAAAGTTACCCATAGTTACTTACTGAAGCCCTGCACTGCCTTGATTTCCAGGAAATCGGTAAAGCCGTGACTGCCCCACTCCCGACCATTACCGGACTGTTTAAATCCGCCAAAGGGCACATCGAAACCAGCGGCAGAGCCGTTAATGGAGACGTTACCCGCACGAATTTTAGAGGCCACCTGGCGCGCGTGGTCGATATCGCCGCTTTGCACATAGCCCGCCAAACCGTAGGGCGTGTCATTGGCGATGCGGATTGCCTCTTCCTCAGTCTCATAGGGAATCATCGTGAGTACCGGCCCGAAAATCTCTTCCCGTGCGATAGTCATTTCGTTATTGGCCTCGGAAAAAACCGTGGGGCGAATGAAGTAACCTTTACTGAGCCCGTCGGGTCGACCTGTGCCGCCTGTGACCACTTTGGCGCCCTCATCGATACCCTTCTGGATCAAGCCCTGGATTTTGTTGAACTGCACTTCGGACACCACCGGCCCCATCGTCGTAGTTTCGGCTTCAGGGTCGCCAACAACGACCGATTCGGTCACTTTTGCAGCGATAGCCTCAGCCGCGGCCAGTTTGGCTGCCGGTATCAACATGCGTGAAGGCGCGTTACAGGACTGCCCTGTATTGGTATACATATGCATGACACCGCGCGTAACCGCCGCCTCAAGGTCGGCGTCATCCAGCACTATATTGGGCGACTTGCCGCCGAGTTCCTGAGTGACACGCTTTACGGTAGGTGCAGCGTTCTGAGCTACCAATGAACCGGCGCGGGTAGAGCCGGTGAAAGACATCATACTGACGTCCGGGTGCTTCGACAGCGCGGTTCCCACCGTGGGGCCATCGCCATTTATCAGATTGAAAACGCCGGCGGGCACGCCTGCTTCATCCATCACCTGGGCAAAAATATAGGCTGACAGGGGTGCCACTTCACTGGGCTTGAGGACCATCGTACAGCCCACTGCGAGTGCTGGCGCTACCTTGCAGGAAATCTGGTTAATCGGCCAGTTCCAGGGTGTAATCAGGCCACAGACACCGATAGGTTCTTTGAACAGACGGTGCTGCCCCAGTTCTTCTTCAAAGTCAAAGGTTCTCAATACCTTCAGCGCCTCTTCCAGGTGACCCTGGCCGGTGTATGCCTGGGCGGTGCTCGCCAGACTCTGCGGTGCACCCATCTCCTCGCGGATGGCGTTGGCGATATCCATGTAGCGCTTCTTGTAGGTTTCGATACACGATTCCAACAGCTCAATGCGCTCCTGGCGGCTGGTGCGACTATAGCTCTCAAAAGCGACTCTGGCAGCCTCAACCGCCTTGTTGACGTCGGCTTCAGATCCCAGCGAGATCCTGCCGCAAACTTCCTCTGTCGCCGGGTTGATAACGTCACAATCGTTGGGCGTGGCCGGATCAACCCACTGGCCATTGATATAAAACTGTTTGTAGTCGCGCATCATTATTCTCCGAGTTAACTGTGCAGGGGCGTAAGTGTAAGCACTCTGACGGCCACTGACCAGTGCTGTAGCCCTTGGTCGAGCGGGTTTTTACATTAAGTTGTCTGCCGGCGTTGTTTCCCGCAAAAGAATCCCGCAAAATCGCAGGTTCCTATCCCCCTCTCAGAGACCCAATACCATGGACAATGAAGAATTGACCTTGTTTCGCGATATGACGCGGCGCGCACTTGAGCAGGAAATTTCCCCGAACATCGAAGAGTGGGAAACCCAGCACATGGTGCCCCGGGAACTGTGGAATACCCTCGGACAGGCAGGCTTGCTATGCCCGGACATGCCGGAAGAATTCGGCGCTGCCGGCACTACCCCACAGATCACCTTTGCTATCATTGAAGAGATGTCACGCATGGGCTTCGGCGGCATCGCGTCCGGCTACGGAATCCACAGTAATATCGTGGCACCCTACATCGAGCATTTCGGCACCGAAGAACAAAAAGCGCAATGGCTGCCCAAAATGGTGACCGGGGAAGCAGTCGGCGCACTGGCCATGACCGAACCCGGCGCGGGCTCAGATGTGCAGAGCATTCGCACCAACGCGGTCAAGGATGGCGAGGAGTGGATACTCAACGGCTCCAAAATCTTTATTACCAACGGCATGCACGCTGACCTCGTTATTGTGGCGGCCATTACTGATCCGGGCAAAGGTGCCAAGGGCACCTCCCTGTTCATTGTCGATACGACACTGCCCGGCTTCGCACGCGGCAAGAAGATTGAGAAGATGGGTCAGCACACCTCAGATACCGCCGAGTTGTTCTTTCAGGATGTCCGTCTGCCCGCCTCTGCGCTGTTGGGTGAATTGAACAAAGGCTTTGTCATTATGATGACCGAGCTACCGCGCGAGCGCCTCGGCATTGCCGCCCAGGCAGTCGCCGCCGCCGAAGGGGCGTTGGATATCACGGTAGATTACGTGCTGGAGCGCAAGGCGTTCGGCCAGACGGTCGCCAGTTTTCAGAACACCCGTTTTACCCTCGCCGAGGTGAAAATTGAAATCGCCGTTAACCGCGCCTTTTATGAAAAGTGCGCGAACGCCTATGCCCAGGACAACTTATCGGCAGAAGACGCGGCGATACTGAAATACGCCAGTACTGAAATGCAGTGCAAAACCATTGACCAATGCCTGCAGATGTTTGGCGGTTACGGCTATACCATTGAGTACCCGATCTCGCGCTTCTATACCGATGCGAGAATTCAGCGTATCTACGGTGGCACCTCCGAAATCATGAAGGAACTGGTGGCGCGCTCTATTCTGGGGCGCTAGCAAGCGGCGCTACACCAGCTCTGGCAGTGTCACGCTCCCGTGGACTGTCAGCGGTGGTGTAGGCGTCATCTATCACCAGCGTGTGTCCTGTGACATCGCTGGCTCCCGCACTGAAAAAATCAGGAGTACAAGCGATAATCATCGCTGTTCACGTCCTTGGTCCAACGCCACATATCGAGAATTTTCCAGGGCCACAACAGGGTGACTTTACCCTCTGCGTTCTGATAAAAACTGTGCTTAATGGAGTCGTGTTCCCAGATCAGCCTGGCGTGCACTTCCCGAAACCGCCGCTGGTAATCGGCGTGCACTTCATCCTTGCACTCGATACAGGTTTCCTCTGTCTGCATCAGTGTCTTGAGGCATTCCATGATATAGCGAATCTGGCATTCGCCATTAAAAATCAAGCTGCCACCAAACGCCAGGTTGGTTCCCGGCCCGTACATACAGTAGAAGTTTGGAAAGTTAGGTACGGTTATTCCGAGATAGGCAGAGGGCTCAGTACCCCACTGCTCGGACAACACCTGCCCCCCCCTGCCCTTGATCTCCATGGGCCACAGAAACCGATCCGTTTCAAAACCCGTCGCATACAAAATGATGTCGGCTGGATAGAATGTGCCATCCTCGGCGTAGACACCACCTTTACTGACACTGGCGACACCCTGCGTCACCAGATCGACATTTTCCCGCTTCAGCGCCGAGAGCCAGCTGCCGTTGTCCTGCAAAGTGCGCTTACCAAGGGGCGCATAATCGGGAATCACTTTTTTTAGCAGCTCCTCATCATCGCCCACCTGGCCCTTGATGTAATCAGAAAACATCTGGTACACAAACTCATTCATCTCGTTAATAGAGCGCTCCTGATGTGGCCACTCAGGATCGACGAATACGGTGTCGTAGGCACCGTCGCAGGCTGGCCAAAAAATCAGAAAACGGAACCAGCGTGTGTAAAACGGCAAGTACTGCAAACACCACTTCTTCCCTTCGAGCACGTCATCGTGATAAATGGGGTTTTCGAACATCCAGGGGGCAGAACGCTGGAAAACGGTCAGCTGTTCTACCTGACCCGCTATTGTCGGGACTAACTGAAAGGCACTTGCGCCAGAGCCCACTACCACCACTTTTTTACCCGCGCAATCGATAGCGGGATCCCAGGCCGCAGTGTGACACCACTGGCCGGCAAAGGACTCTACGCCGGGAATATCAGGCAGGATGGGGCGATTTAGCTGTCCTACTGCACTGATAACACTATTGGCGACGTACTGCTCGCGAACACCGTCTCTGTCCACCGTATCGACCGTCCACAACTGCGTCTTTTCATCGAAAACCGCAGCGGTCACTTCGGTATTGAAACGGAAATGCTCGTCCAGTTGATGGTGGTTCACGACACCTTCAAAATATTCCTGCAGCTCTTTCTGCTGGGAAAAATACTGGCTCCAGTGATGCGCGGGCTCGAAGGAATAGCTGTACAGGTGATTGCTGACATCGACACGCGCACCGGGGTAACGATTTTCAAACCAGGTGCCACCCACCGAGGCATTCTTCTCGATCACCACGAACGGGATTCGCGCCTCCTGCAAACGATAGGCCGCCAATACGCCGGACATGCCACCACCGATAACCAGTACCTTGTGTTGCTCGCGCCGCGCTACAGGAACTTCTTTTCCCCAGGCATCACTGCGAGGATCCAGACCATCCAGCTCCATTTCTTCCAGCATCATAGGCACGTAATCCTCAGGCACCTCGCTGGCCACCAGAAAATTCATCATGCGATGGATGGTCTCTGGTGTAGGCGGAGGTGGCAATTGACAGCCACCATCTCGAAACGCCTTGATCACCTCCAGCGCTTTTACCCGTACAGCGGCCTTATCCTCTTCTGACATATAGCCCTGGTATTCATTGATATAAGCACCTGCCGGACGCAGGGCACCATCCAGCAGACTGGCATCGCCACTCATGTGCACCATGCTCATCATCAAGGTCGGAATACTGGCATCTTCCAGCGACCTTGCGATCAGTTCATCATCGTCGGGTATGGAAAATTCGAGCTGTGTTGTGCCTGACATTAGAAAGAACTCCGAAGTAAGTATCGCTATGGCATTACAGGTTGATGGGCGGTGCAAAGGCAGGATTGCGACCCAGACGAACATCTTCAAGGCCTGCGTTGGCTGCCTCGCCCAAGGCCCGCCCCATACCGCTGGCGCCGCCCGTGATAACCGCTATTTTATTATCAAAGTCATTCATCAGATACTTCCTGCGTTCCTATGTGTCGGGTAGAGCGTGCCGGGCAGCACTGCGCTATAGCGCAGTGCTGTCGTCACTCAGTCCGAGCAACACTTTACCGGCTTCGATATAGGTGTTTTCACTAATGAAAGCATGCTGAGTACCCGTATACATATCCCTGAAGGCGCGCTCGAGGCGGTTGCCTTCGCGCACAGACGTCGTGCCTGCGGCCAGATGCGCCCACTGCACGATTTCGCGGCAGGCTTCTGTGGTATATGTGGCAGCGAGGCGCATATCGCAACGCATCTGTGGCGTCACCTCGGCACCCGCTTCTACCTGCGATTCAAATTCGGTGAATGTATCCACAACCAGCCGATGGGCGGCGCGCCACATGGCTTCATGGTGCGCGAGATTCCGCTGAAAGGTGGGGCGGTGCGCCAGAGAGCTCGACTCGCCCATACGCGTCTTGGAAATCGCCAGATCACGCACATCGTCAATCGCACTGCGCGCGACCCCCAGGGCCCACGCCGCATGACCACACCCTGTCAGCGGCATCACGCCGAATCGATAGATAGAGCCACCGCGCAGCGGGTCCCGTGTCATCAGTGGATACGTATGGCTGGCCGGTACAAATACCTCCTGCAAATTGTAATCATAACTCCCGGAGCCCTTGAGCCCCTGCACATGCCAACCGTCGGTGAAGGTGACCTGCTCTCGCGGGACGACCGCCACCATCATCAGGGGCATCGCTTCGTCGAGCATGACCATCTGGCCATTATCCATCGGCAGAAAGCCCGCACAGACGTATTCCGAGTGTCCCGTGCCGCTGCCGAACTGCCATGCACCGGTGACCTTGTACCCGCCGTCGACTTTATCGCCAGTACCGTTTGGAAAGAACTGTCCGCCCATCGTTACCCGGTTATTGTTGGCGGTAAAAACCGCCTCAAAACCCTCATCCGGCAAATAGGCTGCGGCGAAACTGGACGATGGGATGTTCGCGATGCCGATCCAGCCCAATGAGCCATCCTGGCGCGCCATTTCAATCCACGTTTCGATCAGCTCAGCGAAGCCGGGTTCGTGGCCACCCGCCACCGTCGGATTCATAAACTGCATCAGCCCGGTATCCCACAACGCCTTGACCAATGGCTCCGTGAGCGTACGGTTTTTTTCGGAGGGACCCGCTTCCTGCAGCGCGAGCGATTCGATGGAGCGTGCCATAGCAAGGCCGGCACTTGGGACTGTCGCGTTCATTCAGATCATCCTGTATTGAGTTATCGGTTAATAACCATTAACCTACCCGCAAACAGGAGTTCAGTCAATGGCCATCGATGAAACGCAACACAACACTCGGGATCTGATTCTCGACGCAGCAGAATCACTGTTTGCAAAGCAGGGGTATCAGGCGACAACCATTAAAAATGTAGCTGATCAAGTGGGCGTACAAGGGCCGGCGCTTTATAAGCACTTTGCCAGCAAACGGGCGCTGTTCGAGGAAGTCCTACAGCGCTTGTTCGCGCCGTTTTTGACGCTGTTGAACGATGCAAGTGATCTGCGCGGCAGTCAGTTACAGATCATAAAACTGCACATTGCCAACCCCAACATTTCGCGCATAGTCGCGCTCGCTACGCTGTCTGGAGGTGAGGATCTCGCCCTACTCGTAGAGCGATGGTATCGGCCCTTCTTTAGCCTTACCCGCGAGGAGATAATCTCTGGATCACCTGGCTTTACAACGACGTCAGTGATGGCATTTCACAGCATGCTGTTGGGCTACATCACACTGGCACCGCTACATGCGGCAATTTTTGACACAGATCCGCTGACGGAAAATGCACTCGGCGAGTTGCTTCGCTTACAAGAGAAGCTTTCCGGGGTATTAAATGAATAGTGATGTTTCGGGGAAACCCTGATTTACTTGAACAGCGCTTCCATGTGCGCCGAAATCACAGCGAAAAGTGTATTAAACTGCCCCGTAGAAATGCGTTTTTAAGGCCTCTGTAATAGCGACAACGGTATTCTCCACAATCAGTTGGCCCTTGGCGGCACTGGCACCCCTGGCAGGCGCCAGCACACCTGATGCCGGAACACCTCTGCCATCCTGCGGGTAACTGTCAAATTTTTCAAAGTGCGCCAGGTCATCTTGTGGGATCGCATCAACCCTGACTAAATCTGGCTGCCAGTACAGCATCATGGACGTTTCTATCAGGGCCGCATGCTCTAGATCATAGCCGGGAAATGTGCCGTCAAATACTGTATCCAAAACGTCCTGTGGGCAAAAATCCCAGTACTCCGTGCGCACTATGTGCATACTGTTACCACTGGCTTTGAGCTCTCTCTGGGCAAGTTCTATACCCTCGGTTAGAAACCACTGATTCTCAAAATGCCCATCGAGCACCACCAGACGGCTAACCCCATGGCGAGCAAGCTCGCGAACTATATCTTGCGTCATCGCCGTCAGAGTACGACCGTCCAGGCTGATGGTACCGGGAAAGGTCTGCCCGCCGCCCGACCTGGCTTGAGATTTATAGCCATAGCTCATGGTCGGCAACACCAGACCGTTCAAATTGGTCGCAATCGCCTCGGCCATCTTTGTCGCGAGAATGGCATCGGTTCCCATCGGCAAATGTGGGCCATGTTGCTCATGCGCGCCAACAGGTAAGAAAACCACAGGGGCCGCTTTCAGGTTTTCAACGTATTCGGTCCATGTCAGCTGATCTGTTCTTATCATCATCGTTTCTCTGAGTTTGCTTTATCCAACATCAAAAATACCCGCGCCATAAATTGGTTCCCGCACACTAGCGCATCAACGAGCCACCGTTGGGGCTTAATGTCTCGCCGCAGTAATAGCTGGCAAAGTCAGATGCCAGAAATACCGCCGTCATAGCGATTTCCTGTGGTGAGGAGACTCTACCCATTGGCAAGTCAATCTCCTTCTCCCATTGTTCAGGCGTGTCGATTTCCGCGCGCAACATATCGGTGTTACAGGGACCGGGTGCGATACCATTGACCCTGATCGTCGGCGCGAATTCTCTGGCCAACGAGCGGGTCAAGGAGAGAATCGCGCCCTTGGAGGCGGTATAGGGTGCAAACTGTGCACGTCCCAAATACGCCAACTCCGATGCTATGTTGATAATGCAACCCTGCGCATTCTCCAGCATCAGCGGCAGTACCGCCTGACAGCAGTGGAACACGGATTTAACATTAGTGTTAAACACCCTGTCCCAATCCTCCTCAGCCAATTCGAGGAATGGCTTCACCAGACTGACACCCGTGTTGTTTACCAGTATGTCGATGGTGCTGGCATTGTTCGCCTGGCAGTAGTCTGCGAGCGCACCTCGCACGGCATTGCCGTCGCTGGTATCGACCTGGCAGTAGGTGATACTTCGATGCTGTTGTTCGGCATAGACGAGCAGCGATGTGGCCTCACCCGGCAGCACGATATCGAACACAAGAACATCTGCGCCGGCATCGATAAGGGCTTTGGCAATGGCCTGTCCGATGCCGTTGACGCCACCGGTGACCAGCGCGATTTTTCCTCTCAGGTCGATAGCCGTGCTCATCTACTCACCTCCCATCTGACGGCGAACATAGTCGTCAAACTCCTTGATATGAATTTCCAACGGTGCATGTAATATTCCGGCTTTTGCCGAGCCAAACCGGGAACCGCTTTGCATTCGCTCTACCATTTCCTTATCTTCAGATGTGGCAGTGACCAACAAGTTCACAGTGTCCTGAATGAACTTTTCAGGATCAGCGGCACCCTTCAATGTCTCCGGCAGAAATGACACACCCCAGCGAGAATTGGTCTTGTTCGCCGCCAACGGTTCCAGCGCCAACCACCAGACAAAATTGGGATCTATCGCAATCAGTCCATTCGGAAAAACACCCATCACATAAAACCGCCCTTTCTCACGTGCATCTAACCGCTGGTTAAAAATGTCTGGGAAATGGTCAGGCGCATAGGAATTACTGTGTACGGTGTAGTACGGCTCGCCTATCGGCCCGTATTCAGCGGCTTTGGTTGGGTTCGTTGGGCCAATGGATTTTTTGTGGGTGTAGGTGACGTGATAGCTTTCAATAAAGTTGTGAATAATCAGTTTCCAATTGGCATTCCAGATGTCCTGATGCTCGACATAATGATCTTCGTAGCGCTCCAGACCGAAGTTCGCCAGTACATCGTGCAGCCCGGCCAGACGAGTGGCAACGGGCTCGAGGTCACTTTTTAGAGAGACGAAGATATACCCCATAAATACCTCGCAGGCCAGCGACTCCAGTTTCTCATCCGCGATATCTTCGGGACAAAATCCCTGACGGTTGGTAACGCCTTCTAACTGGCCATCCAGGGCATAGGACCAGTAGTGGTAGGGACAGACAATATGCTTGGTAGTACCACTGCCCTTGAGTAGTTGGGTATAGCGATGCAGACAGTAATTCGCCATCGCCTTGATGCTCAAGTCTTTCTGCCGCACCAAAATAATCGGGCGTTCACCCAGTGCGGCAGTAAAATAATCGCCGGGCTCAGGAATAGAACCAGCACGTCCCATCATTACCCAGTCCGAGTCAAATATCGTTGCCAACTCTTGTTCGAATATGCCCCGATCAGTAAAGACATCCTGTGTAGATGCCAACATTTTGCTGGGAATACAATCAGGCAGGGGCTGTTCGATGGTGTATTCAAACTTACTGGAAGAACTCATGATTATCACCAGTGCAGTGGGGTTGAGTGCGCTTGACGCTGTTGTGACCGCCTACAAACTTACCAAATAACATATATTATTACTATTATTTTTACATATATATTTAGATGTATATTAAACATTAGAGTGTCTTTATAATTTGCCCTCGACGAGGCCACAGCGACAATAAAGGGAGACCTGATGATGGCGACACAGCGCAAAAGGCATAACTTTGTCCTGACACTCAACAAAATGGATGCTGCGTGGGTGGCTTTTCTACAAGACAAGGACTTTTATGACATCAACTACTCAGATCTGTTTACCGGTCTGTGGCTCAGTGACACACCTGTAAGGAAACAGGAAGCCGTGATGTTTATGCGTCATCTGGGTGTCCAAACAGCTAAAAAGTATCTGGATCACGCGATCGAGAAAGGACTGGTAGAAGAAATACCAGACCCGCAGGATGGCAGAGCAAAACGTATCCAGTTGTCCGCATCCTTGAAGAGTGGTCTGGAGCAGTTTTTTGATCACGCCATTACGCTGTTCGAGGAAGGCCTTAATCGCTGATCGCGCGCGTAGGCCGATGGGTGATGGGTGATGATAGGCCGAGCCAGCCTGAGCGGCGGATTTGCTTGTCAGCACGAATATTTGGGCTAAGGTATAGCTTCTGTACTGAATAGCATTATCTGGAGATCACTATGCGAGTCGGCTATATCACCCTGGGCACTAACAACCTCGAGAGAGCCTGCACTTTCTACGATGCGCTAATGGGCTCCATCAGCTTTAGCCGCATCTGGGATGACGGCAAGCTGATTATCTGGGGGAAATCGCTGGCGGAGGCCGCGGTCGGAGTCACGCCACCCTTTGACGAGAGTGCCGCTACCGTCGGCAATGGTGTGATGGTTGCAATGCAGATGGACAACGAGGAGCAGGTGCAGGCCTTTTACGACACCGCCATGGCGCTGGGAGCATCCGATGAGGGGGCACCCGGACAGCGTATCGACAACTTCTACGCAGGCTACTTTCGCGATCCCGATGGCAACAAGCTCAATGCTTTCTGCTTCAATGAGGCCACGGTTTAGTTGAATTGCCCGAACAGGGTGTGGTGCTACTGAGCAACTAGACTGACAGGTGCTTACTGACCAGCTTATCATCCAGTTCATCTATGGCGCCTGCTGCCACTACTCTGCCTTTTTCCATCAGATGGAAATATTGGCCCACACGACGGGCGAAGCCCAACTTCTGCTCCACAATAACCACCGTGAGTTTTTTATCCTCCACGAGATGGGTAATGACATCGCCTATTTGGCGAACAATATTAGGCTGTATGCCTTCGTTCGGCTCATCGAGAATAAGTATCCGCGGATCAATCGCAAGCGCCCTTCCAATCGCAAGTTGCTGCTGCTGTCCGCCGGAGAGGTCTCCGCCCCTGCGGTGTAGCATTTCTTTTAAAACAGGAAATAATTCGAATATTTCTTCCGGCACTGTTTTGAGTCCATCACTCCTCGCGCCGAGACCGATGCGCAAATTCTCCGCAACAGTCAACTGCGGAAAGATCTCGCGCCCTTGCGGCACGTAACCGATACCAATCCGCGCACGACTTTCTGCGCTCAAACCCGCCAATTCGACTCCGTCAAATATCATACTGCCCGACTGCACCGGCAACAAACCCATGATGCACTTCAATAGCGTTGTTTTGCCGACACCGTTACGACCCATAATGCAGGTGCAACTAGCTGGTTCAAACTCAAGCTGTAAGTCCCACAGGATGTGTGATTGCCCGTAAAACTGGTTTACCCCGGAAATACTTAACACTACTCCTCCCCCAGATAAACTTCGCGGACCTGCGCATTGTCCTGGACCTGTTTCATAGTACCTTCAGCAAGCACCGAACCCTGGTGCAGAACCGTTACAGTTTTTGCAATGGATCGAATAAACTCCATGTCGTGCTCAACCACCACGACAGAACGCTCGCCTGCAAGCGAGGTCAGCAGCTCGGCTGTTCGCTCCGTCTCCTGTGGTGTCATTCCCGCTACCGGCTCATCGACCAGCAACAACTGTGGGTCCTGGATGAGTAACACACCAATTTCCAACCACTGCTTCTGGCCGTGAGACAATGACCCGGCCTCAGTGTGCTGCAAATCAGTCAAACCAATGATCGCCAGCACTTCCTGTATACGATCCTGTTGCTCTCCGTTCAATGTGGCGAACAGGGTGGATAGAACACGCTTGTCGCTGCGCATTGCCAATTCGAGATTGTGAAACACCGTATGAAATTCAAAGACCGTGGGTTTCTGAAATTTTCTACCAACACCACAGATGGCAATTTCAGGTTCAGTGAGTTTGAGTAGATTGATATTCCGGCCAAAATATACCGTACCCTCATCCGGCCTGAGCTTGCCCGTAATAACATCCATCATGGTCGACTTGCCAGCGCCATTGGCGCCAATAATGCAGCGCAGCTCCCCTCGGTTGATATAGAGATTCAAAGCGTTTAGCGCTTTAAATCCATCGAAACTGACGGTGACATCTTCAACGTACAATATCAGGTTGCTGCTGCCATCGACGAGTACCTGTCGCTCCGGCGCCAGGTATTCCCAGACACGATCCTGCCGAAAAGCATCTTTCATATTATCCAGCGCTGGCATCAGGATTTACCTCGCTTGCGTTTCAATATTCCAACAATGCCCTTGGGCAAAAACATCGTCGCCAGGACAAAAAGAGCACCGAGGAAGAACAGCCACACTTCTGGCAATACACCGGTAAAGTAGGTCTTGAGATAGTTAACCAACAAAGCACCAACCACCGCGCCATAGAGTGTGCCGCGGCCTCCGACAGCGACCCAGATAACCAGTTCGATAGAATTTAGCGGCGAGAATTCCCCGGGGTTGATAATGCCCACTTGCGGCACGTACAGCGCACCAGCAATCCCCGCGATACAGGCGGACAGTACAAACACGGCCAGCTTGTACGATTCAACTTTGTAGCCGACAAACCGGGTGCGATTCTCTGCATCCCGCACCGCCACCAGCACTCGACCAAATTTGGACCGGGTAACCCATCGACACAGGATGTACCCAAGTGCCAGTGCGATAGCAGAACAGACAAACAAGGTAACCCGTGTACCATCATCCTGCAGGTTGAAACCCAGGATATCTTTGAAGTCCGTCAAGCCGTTGTTGCCGCCAAACCCCATTTCGTTACGGAAGAAAGCCAGTAACAAAGCGTATGTTAGCGCCTGCGTAATGATAGACAGGTAGACGCCAGTCACGCGTGAGCGAAAAGCCAGCCAACCGAACACATACGCCAGTATCCCCGGCACCATCACCACCATCAGCAGCGCGAACCAGAACTGATCGAAACCATACCAGTACCAGGGTAGCTCGTGCCAGTTCAGGAAAACCATAAAGTCCGGCAATTCGGGGTTGCCGTATACCCCGCGGTCGCCGATCTGGCGCATCAGGTACATACCCATCGCGTAGCCACCCAGGGCAAAAAAGGCACCCTGGCCAAGACTGAGTATCCCGGCATAGCCCCAGATCAGATCCACCGACAATGCCAGGAGTGCAAATGCCAAATATTTTCCAACCAGCGTCACGAGGTAGGTGGGAATATGCAGTGCTGAACCCTCCGGTACCATGAGGTTGCAGACAGCGACCACGATGCACAGGACCAGTAGCACCAGCAACATCGCATTGCCCCAGCGGTCGTCCGCATAGGACAGAAAAATCGGATTCCTGTTAACTCTATTCTCCATTGTCATTCAATCCACCGACCTGCCCTGCTGGGGAAACAACCCGCGCGGGTAACGTTGTATAAACAGGATAATGAATATAAGCACGAGAATTTTCGCCAACACCGCTCCGGCAACCGGTTCGATGAACTTGTTAGCCATACCCAAACTAAAGGCACTGACCAACGTACCCCAAAGATTGCCCACGCCGCCAAACACCACCACCATAAAAGAGTCAATAATATAGGCCTGCCCAAGATTGGGCCCCACGTTGGTTAATTGGCTGAGTGCCACACCCGCGATACCGGCAACCCCCGAACCCAGTCCGAACGTCATAGCATCAACCCAGGCACTGCGAATACCCATCGCGCGCGCCATAGCGCGATTCTGAGCAACTGCCCGGAACTGCAGCCCCAGTGATGTCCTTTTCAACAGAGCGAGCAGCAGAAAAAAAACGATCAATGAAAACGCAAGTATGTAAAGCCGGTTATACGTTAACGACAGCAGTGGATTGATTTCCAGTGCGCCACTCATCCATTCAGGCGTCGATACTGAGCGATTGAGCGGGCTAAAAATAGTCCGAACCGCCTGCTGCAATATGAGACTGACACCAAAGGTCGCGAGCAAAGTTTCCAATGGACGGCCATACAAAAAACGAATAACACCGCGTTCTATCGCTATACCTACAAGGCCGGATACGATAAACGCCACCGGTACCGCCACCAGCAGTGAGTACTCTAGCTGGTTGGGCATCAGCAACTGCACCACATAAGTAGTGTAGGCTCCCAGCATAATAAGTTCTCCGTGCGCCATATTGATCACACCCATTACCCCAAAGGTGATGGCGAGCCCTATCGCACTAAGTAGCAGGACCGACCCGAGACTGAGCCCGAAGAAGACTGTCTCCACATTTGAGTAAAGCTCCGCCTTTTGTTCATATCGCTCAATTGATTTTTGAGCACTCATCAGCACAAGTGGATCGCTTTCAAGCGAAACCCCATCGGCATCGACAGCGACAAGAGACTGCAGTGCATTCAGCACCACGGGGTGCAGATTCCCATTGAGCTGGTCCACGGCTTTAAGTCGAATCTGCGCATCATCTTGTTGCAGCGCGGCGAGAGCCTGCGCATCGGCGACTACCGATAACACGCGTTCACTGGATTCGGTTTTCTGGATCTGATCGAGCAATGCGATCACCTCTGGAGTGATATCCCCGAGCAATTCCTGCACGGCCTCGAATCGTTTTTGTTCATCGTCGGAGCCGAGATTGAGCTGAGCGATCGCCAGTCGTAACTGTCCCCGCATGCGATTGTTCACAGCGACGCGACGGAACCCACTGGCCGGTACTACGGAACTTTCAATGATCCCCAAAGGATCAGTGATGGCAAGAGACTTATCGTCTCCCGGCACACCGATAAACAGCTTGTCGTCGTGCTTGCTACGATACAGGCGGCCGTCAAGCATAGCCTGTAATACAGGAACAACGCGCTTGTCGTCGAGAGCGACGAGCACGTCTATCTGGGCTGGCATTTTCGAGAGTTTAGTCTGTGCCAGAACACCCAACTCGAGGCCAAGACTATCATCGTCAGCGCTAACCCCGGAGCCTATCAGGCATCCAAATACCAGTACAAATATCAGGCGATACAAAATGAAACCCCTGTAGAATTAAACCTTCATAGTGAGCAAAAACACCCCGGTCATGCGACCGGGGGTTTAGGTCTGTGGAAGCGCTGGACGCGACTTAGAAATTTTGCCCTGAACAGGTTTTAGTGACGGTGTTGTAATTACCGCACGAAATGGGAGGGGTCCAATCAGCAATCGTATCCATACTCACTGGAAGAAAGTCTGACCAGGCATCTCCGGCAATTGTGCCGTCTGTCTCTGAAACGACCAGGAACTGTCCATCTTCCTGAATTTCCCCAATCAGTACTGGTTTGGACAAGTGATGGTTTTTACCCATGACTGCCATGCCGCCAGTCAGGTTTTTGACCGTCAGTCCGATCATCGCCTGTTCCACCGCGTCTGTGTCGGTGGTGCCCGCTTTCTTCACGGCTTCAACCCACATTTTGAAACCGATATAAGTCGCTTCCATCGGATCGTTAGTCACGCGCTTGTCATCGCCAGTAAAGGTATGCCACTCAGCAATAAACGCTTCATTTTCTGGAGATTCCACGCTTTCAAAGTAGTTCCACGCCGCAAGGTGACCCACTAGAGCAGAGGTATCCATGCCAGACAGCTCCTCTTCCCCTACTGAAAACGCCACAACCGGGATGTCCTCGGATGAAATACCCTGGTTACCCAACTCCTTGTAGAACGGAATATTGGCATCGCCATTAATGGTAGAAACCACCCCGGTTTTCTTGCCAGTGCTACCGAAAGTTTTGATCTCGGAAACTATGCTCTGCCAATCGGAGTGACCGAACGGCGTATAGCTGATCATGATGTCCTCCTCCTTGACGCCCTTCGATTTGAGATAGGCTTCGAGAATTTTATTGGTAGTACGCGGGTAAACATAATCGGTTCCCGCCAGTACCCAACGTTCAACTTCCAGATCTTCCATCAGGTAGTCAACTGCAGGAATCGCCTGCTGGTTCGGTGCCGCACCCGTGTAAAATACGTTCTTGGAAGACTCTTCGCCTTCGTACTGAACGGGGTAAAACAGCAAGCCGTTTAACTCTTCAATAACGGGCAGCACTGATTTGCGCGAAACCGACGTCCAGCAGCCAAAGATGACATCGACCTTATCCTTTGAGATTAGCTCCCGCGCCTTTTCGGCAAACAGCGGCCAGTTAGACGCCGGATCGACGACTACAGCTTCCAGTTTTTTACCCAGCAGTCCACCAGCTGCATTCTGCTCCTCAACCATCATCAAAACGGTATCCTTCAGTGTTGTCTCACTAATGGCCATCGTGCCGGAGAGCGAATGCAGGACACCCACTTTGATAACATCTTCGGCAACGGCTGCGTTGGCACTTAGCAAGCAGGTTCCGGCTAAAGCCGTACCCATTGCCACATTTTTGATTTTTTTGAGTAGTTTCATATAACGTATCCTTTGAGAAAATAGAGAATATTCTAGAATTGCAGCTGCACGCCAACGCTGATGGAATTGACATTGTTACCGCTTGCACTGGCCGTGTAGTTCAGCCCCTTGGTAGCAATATCGCCATAGTCGTAGTACACAGAGACGCGCGCGTTTTGTCCGTCAATGATGTAGTTGACACCTACTTCGTAGTTGTCGCGATCCTCGCTGTAATCAGGATCGTTTTTGGTATAGCCGATATAGGGCTGGAGTTTGCCTATGCCGATCTTCTGCGGGAACATGAATAACAGTGTTGCCATACCCGCCTCACCGCTGAACAGACAGAAGCAATCAGGATCAGCCAGTGCGATAGCATTCAGGTCGGTATCGAAATCCTTGTACTCTGCTTCAAAAGTAAGGACGCCGTAGCCTTCAAAAACAGTCTCAGATAAGAGGTCTATGCTCCAACCAGTAAAGTCTGCGGGGTCAGCCTCGGTACCTGCACCGTCCTTCTGTGACTGTACCGCCGCTCCCAGAGTGAGAATATCACCTGCCGTACCGTAGTAGGTGCTGCTGGTGTAGTAGCCCGGATTACTTTCTACGTTGAGAAAGTTGTAGCTCAAACGTGCACCAACCAGTAGATCATCACTCTGGTTCGCGCCACCCTGAAGGCCGTTGAAGCCACCGACAACATAGGTGAATCGCTTTTCAGCACCCAGTGCGCCCCAAATATTCAGACCATTATCACGGCCGTACACCCCGGCGCCACCGTTGCCAAACTCGACACTGTAATCCGAGGGATAAAATGGTGTCCTGTTAAACGCGAAGGTATTGGCGTAATACGGTCCACTCATCTCCGCCCGATCAGCTGGGACCAGCAACCTGCCTGCCCAAATATTGAACTCCGGCATAAATTCAAACTTGGCGATGGCGTCTAGAATATCGTAGTTTTCCATATCTGAACCACAGAATGTACATTCTGTGTTCAGTTCAAACTTGATGACCTCCGTAATCTGGCCATTCAAATAGACTCTCGCACTGTCGAGGTTAAAATCATTATTGCGATCACTGCCATTGGGAGCTGAATCCTCCTGAGAGATAAAGCTACCGCGCGTACCCACACCTATGCTGATCCACTTGGTATCATCAATCTCCAGTTTCTTACCGGCAATTGCCATTGGCGACATCGTCAATGCCGCTAACGCCATCAAGCGCCCCACCTGTTTTGTGTAAATCATAAACTGTGTTTCCCCTAAGTGAGCACGAACCCCCCGTGCAAGTCATCCCTATCGATGATAGCCATCGCTTCGCACAATCGGTTTGCAAGTAATATGCCAAAGCATGAATAGTGCCTCCATATCCGCGCCGTTCGCGGCTTTAGTCAATTTGTCCTCGTCGAAAAATATTTTTTTTGAAGAGAAAATGCACTTCATTCATGCGCGCTGTCATCACAAGCGCACCATAAAGACACTTTTATGACATTCTCTGGAGTCCTCAAATCACGATAGAAAATAATTGCTGACGCATGATTTTGCCCCTGCTACTCTAGACCCGCCTTTACATCGATCACTACACACACTTTCGAATTATCCGGTCGGCAATGAATGAATACAGCAGTCACTGCTAGACACGGTTGGGAAGCACTCCTCGAACTGCGCTACGAATTGCGCGCATCAAAAACCCGCCTGACCTCCAAACGACAACTCGGCCCTCTTACCTTACAGCGTCCTTTTTATCCCGAGGGTGGCACTTGCCACAGTTACATTCTTCACCCACCTGGCGGGGTAGTCGGTGGCGATTCATTGACGATTGATATAGCGACCGAGACCGGCGCTCACTGCCTGTTAACCACTCCCGGTGCAACCAAGTTTTATCGCTCGCATGCGCAAGATACCGCCCACGTGTCACAGAGTATTCGTGTGGCACCTGGCGCTGCGGTAGAGTGGTTACCGCAGCAGAACATTTTCTTCTCCGGCGCCAATGTCCAGTTATCCACCAGCATCAATATCGAGCCCGGCGGAAAATATATAGGCTGGGAGATCAACTGTCTGGGGCGTCCCGCCAACTTGGAAATATTTTCCAGCGGCAACATGCGCAGTTCCACATCGGTGTCAATCGGCGGCGAGTTGCGACTGGTAGAGCGCTTGAGTATCGCTAACAAGCAGGCACTGACCGCAAGTACAGGCATGAGAGGACTGGCGATGCAGGGGAGCTTTATTGCCGCTCCCTGTAATGAGGCCCACAGAGAGAGAATGGAACAGATATTGCAAGAAAGTACCGCGCAGGAGTATCCGCACCCCATTGGATTGACGCTCGTAGACGACGTGCTGGTAGTAAGGGCTCTGGGACAACAGACCGAGCCATTACAGCAACTGTTTACGTGCTTGTGGACTGAACTGAGACAGCAGTGGTTGGGCGCTGCCCCCTGCATACCCCGTATCTGGTCAACGTAATCAACCGGAAATACTATGGAATTGACACCCAGGGAAAAAGACAAATTACTGCTGTTTACAGCCGCTCTGGTTGCAGAGCGGCGCAAGGACCGTGGACTGAAACTGAATTATCCAGAGGCCGTCGCCTTTATCAGTGGCGCAATTCTGGAAGGCGCGCGCGACGGACGCACAGTCGCAGAGCTTATGGACTACGGGCGAACACTGCTCGGTGCCGCTGACGTAATGCCAGGTATCGCGGAGATGATTCATGATGTGCAGGTCGAGGCAACCTTCCCGGACGGCACCAAGTTGGTCACCGTCCACGATCCCATTGTCTAGGAGACAGTTATGATACCAGGGGAGTTGCGAGTAGCCATCGGCGATATCGAATTGAACGCAGGACGTAAAACACTGACATTGAAAGTAGCCAATACCGGCGACCGCCCTATTCAGATAGGCTCACACTATCATTTCTATGAAGTAAATGAGGCACTCACGTTTGCGCGTGAACAAACCAGGGGTTATCGACTCAATATCGCTTCGGGTACCGCTGTTCGTTTTGAGCCCGGTCAAGAGCGTACCGTGGAGTTGGTAGAGTATGCAGGCGCACGCGAAGTTTATGGGTTCCAGGGCAAAATCATGGGCAAGTTGTAGGAGATTGAGACAGTGGTGAAAATATCCAGACAAGCCTACGCTGAAATGTTCGGGCCCACTACCGGTGACAAACTGCGCCTGGCCGATACAGAACTCTGGCTCGAGGTGGAGCAGGACTACACCATCTACGGAGACGAGGTGAAGTTTGGCGGTGGTAAAGTCATACGAGACGGGATGGGGCAAAGCCAAAGGCCCAGCATCGAAACTGCCGACCTGGTGATTACCAATGCACTGATCATCGACCACTGGGGAATTGTGAAAGCAGACGTCGGCGTAAAGAACGGGCGGATTTCCGGCATCGGCAAAGCAGGAAATCCCGACACCCAGCCCGGAGTCAATATCATCCTCGGGCCGGGTTCCGAGGTTTTAGCCGGCGAAGGAATGATGCTGACTGCCGGTGGCATAGACTCGCACATTCATTTCATCTGTCCGCAACAAATCGATGAAGCACTCATGTCTGGCGTAACCACCATGCTCGGCGGTGGCACCGGGCCCGCCACAGGGACCAACGCCACTACCTGCACGCCCGGCCCGTGGAATATTCACCGCATGCTAGAGGCAGGCGATAGTGCACCGATGAACCTGGGCTTTCTCGGCAAGGGCAACGCCAGCCAACCTGAACCCTTGCGCGAACAGATCGCCGCGGGTGCGATAGGCCTGAAACTTCACGAGGACTGGGGCACCACGCCCGCGGCTATTGACCAGTGTTTGTCCGTGGCCGATGAGACCGATGTGCAGGTCGCAATACATACCGATACGCTAAACGAGTCCGGTTTTGTCGAGGCCACACTCGCCGCGATTGCAGGCAGAACCATCCACACCTACCACACGGAGGGAGCCGGAGGTGGGCACGCCCCGGACATCATCAAAGCAGCGGGCGAGCTGAACATCTTACCCTCCTCTACGAACCCCACTCGCCCCTACACCATCAACACTGTAGATGAGCATCTGGACATGTTGATGGTCTGCCATCACCTCGACCCCAACATTGCCGAAGACGTCGCGTTCGCCGAATCGCGTATTCGTCGGGAGACCATAGCGGCAGAAGACATATTGCATGACCTTGGTGCCTTCTCGATGATTGCCTCCGACTCACAGGCCATGGGCCGCGTGGGTGAAGTGATCATTCGAACCTGGCAGACAGCGCACAAGATGAAAGTACAGCGCGGCTCGCTGGCAGAGGACAGTAGCGCCAATGACAATGAGCGCATCAAGCGCTACATCGCCAAGTACACTATCAATCCCGCGATTGCGCACGGCATCTCCCACGAGGTCGGTTCCATCGAAGTTGGAAAACTGGCCGATCTGGTGTTGTGGAAACCGGCATTTTTTGCCGCCAAGCCGGCGATCATCATCAAGGGCGGCCTTATTGCAGCGGCGCCCATGGGAGATCCGAACGCCTCCATACCCACACCACAGCCAGTCCACTATCGCCCTATGTTCGGCGCGATGGGGAAAGCCTGTCACAGTACCTCCATGATATTTATGTCACAAGCCGCCATCCAGAATGGAGTGGCTGGACAGCTTGGTTTACAAAGCCTGATCGGCAAGGTCAGCGACTGCCGGACGATCAATAAGAAGAGTATGGTACGCAACAGCTACCTACCCCACATTGAAGTGGATTCCCAGACCTATGAGGTACGCGCGGACGGCGAACTCCTTGTCTGTGAACCTGCGATAGAGCTACCACTCACCCAGCGCTACTTTCTGTTCTAGGGAACACCCCGATGATTCGTATTGAACAACGACTACGCAGCGCTTCAAACCACACTGCGACGCTGAGCTTGCCGATAGACCAGCGCATCAAGAGTCGACTGAAAGTCACACTTGATGATGGGCGCGAGGCCGGCCTGTTTCTCCCGCGCGGTGAAGTGTTGCGCGATGGAGACCTGTTAGAAAGCACCGAGGGACTGGTGATACAGGTACAGGCGGCCAACGAGACGGTCTCTACCGTGCACAGCGACAACGCACATGCGCTGGCCAGAGTGTGTTACCACTTGGGAAACCGTCATGTTCCGTTGCAGATAGCCGCAACGTGGGTGCGCTATCAACACGATCATGTGCTGGACGATATGGTGCGAGGTCTCGGACTCTCGGTAGAAACGGAACTCGCACCTTTTGAGCCCGAATCCGGGGCGTACAAAAGTGGCAGCCATGGTCATAACCACAATCAAGATACCGCCAAGCAGCACGAACATTAATCACTGCTTCGACTCATTTACGGCCTACAACAGGAGCCCACCATGAACACAAGACATTTTGCACTTATCAGCACAGGCGCGGCGTTTACCACTTCTTCACTGGCGTATGCACACGACAGTGGGAGTGCGGGTGTCAGCCTGTACCACTACATGAGCAGTCCCGACCACGTCATAACATTTGGTGTGCTGGGCGTGGCAGCGCTGGTGATTACAGTGCGACTCCTAAGCAAAGCAAGAGTGCCCCAGCGACAGGAAAAACTATAACTGTGCTCCGAGATCTGCGCCTCTACCAGCTTATCAGTCCTGCCCTGCCCATCGGCGGCTTTACTTACTCGCAGGGACTTGAATGGGCAGTGGAAGCGCATTGGGTGCACGACAAGAGCACATTTGAAGGCTGGCTGGACAGTCTCCTTGAGCAGAGCATCGCCACTCTGGATCTGCCAATCCTGCTTCGATTACATCGGGCGTGCGTCAACGCCGATTGGGACGGAATCAAGCACTGGTGCAGCTATCTGCTGGCGAACAGGGAAACGATGGAGCTGCGCAAGGAGGAACGACAACGGGGCGCGGCGCTGTTGAAGCTGTTGCCCGAACTCGAGGTAGGCATTCCCGCTGGTCTGGAATGCGCATTCGCCAGCAGCCAGTTGGCCGGTATGGCACTGGCCGCCACGCATTGGGAGATACCCGCCTGTAAAACCTGCAGTGGCTACACTTGGAGCTGGCTGGAGAGTACGGTGATGGCGGGTGTCAAATTGATCCCGCTGGGTCAGACTCAAGGTCAGCAGCTGGTGTTAAAGCTGGCGACGAAAATACCGTCCGTGCTGGCCGTTGCCCAAGCCGTGAAAGATAACGAATTGGGAAGTTCAACCCCGGCGCAAGCGATAGCAAGCAGTAGACACGAAACGCAATACACCCGCCTGTTTCGCTCCTGAGTGAAGCAGACATAACTGGACGCATCGTATGAATACAAAACACTCTCCCCTGCGCATTGGCGTCGGCGGACCGGTAGGCTCCGGTAAAACCGCTTTACTGGAACTCGTCTGTAAAGCGATGCGCGATACCTACAATATCGCAGTCGTCACCAATGACATCTACACCCAGGAGGATGCGATCATCCTCACTCGGGCCGAGGCGCTGGCGGCAGATCGTATTATTGGCGTCGAGACAGGTGGCTGCCCCCATACAGCGATTCGCGAAGACGCGTCCATGAACCTGGCGGCCGTGGACGAGCTGATGCAACGTCACGAGAATCTGGACGTGGTGTTCATTGAAAGCGGCGGCGATAATTTGAGCGCCACCTTCAGTCCAGAGCTAGCCGATCTGACGATCTATGTCATTGATGTCGCCGAGGGCGAAAAAATACCGCGCAAAGGCGGTCCGGGGATCACCAAATCCGATTTGCTGGTAATCAATAAGATTGATCTGGCGCCCTATGTCGGCGCAGACCTCTCCGTGATGGAAAGTGATACTCGGCGAATGCGCCCCAATTCGCCCTATGTATTCACTAACCTGAAAAAGCAGCAGGGCTTGAAAGTGATTCTGGACTTCATAGTCGACAGGGGCATGCTTGAGGTTACAGAAAATATGGAACCGGTAGTGATTTCAGGTAGTTTGCCCCACCAGTGAGAGCATCGGCAACAGAAAGAAAATTAGGGAAATTGTGCCCAGCGTCTGATGAGAGATTACACGGACAGCATATCGATAACTCCTACGCTGGCTTCTTTCGCGATCCCGCGGGCAACAAGTTCAATGCCTTCTGATCCAATGAGGCCACTCTTCAACCGAAGTAATTTTTCAACCAGGGAATCAGGTAGCCATTAAACGCTGCAGTCTGCTCGCGATTGACCCAGTGTCCCGCGCGCTCAATAGTGTGCATTTCCAGATCACTGCAACGCTCAGGCATGTCCGCCGCGAACTCCGGCCTTTTCAATCTGCAGCGCATCGAGCTGGGCTGAGTGCGGACCATGCAACTGTATTATGCTCCAGGCAAACTGTAGACTGGACCATATGCCACAACACACACTAGACCTTGCCATTCCCGCCGCAATCATTATCGGTCTGGCCCTCTTCCTGTTTGGCATGAGCCAGTTGGAAAGCGGAATTCGTTCGCTGGGCTACGATACCTTTAAACGCTGGTTCTCACGCTCCACATCGTCGCCGGTCAGTAGCGCGGCTACAGGCGTGCTGGCCACAGCTATATTGCAAAGTAGCTCTCTGGTCAGCCTACTCGTCCTGGCCTTCGCCAGCGCCGGCACTCTGCCGCTGTATAACGCTATAGGCGTGATACTGGGTTCCAACCTTGGCACCACGGTAACCGGATGGATGGTCGCCACAATCGGCTTCAAATTGTCGCTGCAGATGCTTGCTCTGCCCTTAATGGCTGCCGGTGGACTGATGCAGCTGACGTCAACGCGTTTCAGCGGGTTGCGCGGACCCGGCATTGCGCTGTTTGGACTGGGACTGATCGTGTTCGGCCTGGATATCATGAAGGAGGCTGTGGCGGGATTGCCACAGCATTGGGATCTTGCGGTTTTCAGGGGGCAGGGTTTGTGGCTATATTTTCTGGTTGGCATGGGTATCGCAGCGCTAATTCAGTCCAGCTCCGCAACCATGATGATCACGCTCACTGCTCTGCACACGGGCTTGTTCGACCTGAGTGCGGCGGCAGCACTGGTGATCGGCGCCGATCTCGGCACGACCAGTACGACCGCGCTGGGAAGTATCGGTGGGCATTACATCAAGCGACAACTTGCACTGGCACAATTCCTGTTCAACGCTGTGGTCGATCTCGCCGCGTTCTTTTTCCTGCTACCCCTTTTGCCGGTCCTGATGACGGCGCTCGCGCTGTCTGATCCCCTCTACAGCCTGGTGGCGTTTCACAGCCTGTTCAATCTTCTTGGGCTATTGGTTTTTTTGCCGTTGCTCAAGCCTTTTTCGCACTGGATAGGCGGGATGTTTGTAAAGCCAGATCATGCCGACCCGTCGCTGACCGACCAGCCGGTTGCCGTTCCAGATGCTGCACTGCTCGCGACTAAACGTGTGCTATCGAACATGCGCCTGAATGCCGTGGTGTTAAGCCTGCACGCCTTTCAACTGCGACCAGAGCAGTTGCAGCTCGGCGGCGACCTGCAACACGATCTGGCCTCGTGTGCCAGTGAGCACGAGGGCATGGATCAGCGCTACAGAGGCATCAAGCAACAGGAGTCAGAGCTGTTAAGCTTTTCGTTTGATTTACAGAAACAGCCGCTCAATTCCGCTCAGGCTTCACTGCTCGAACGGCAGACGCGAGAAGCTCGCGCACTGGTCTACAGCAGTAAAACGCTCAATGACATCCGGGAAAATCTGGCCAGCTTGCGGCATAGCAAACAACCCGAAATTATAGCTTGGTACAAGCGCCATCTCAGTTTCATGAAGCGGGTCTACAGCCACTATCTCACCCTGGCACATGAAGAAGTCGATTCACCGGCCACCCGAGAGCGACTGACCACGCAACTCAACGACAACGAGAACCACTATCGGGAGTCAAACGGGACGGTGAGCAGTATGGCGTCAAGCGATAAAGTCGCCGGGATAGAACTGTCGACCATGCTCAATGTGAATGGAGAAGTACACCATTCGCTGAAGCACCTCCTGCAGTCACTGAACGCATAAAGTCAGCTGCGTTTCAGCTCGTCTGACCGACCAATGACAGCATCGACAGCAAAAAGAAACCCACTGTAATTGTGCCCATCGACAGCAGAGTTGTCAGCACAACAATATTCGCGGCCAGCGTGCCATCGCCGCGCGCAGCCACCACCATCACATGGCTGGAAGCTGCCACAGGGGCCGCCAGCAACAGAAACATTACACCCAGTTGCTCATCACGCACGCCTATCATCCAGGCCAAAAGAATTCCCAGCAGTGGCGCGACACACAAACGCCACACAGTCGATTCCCAGGTCAGCGTGCTCGCCTTGTACAAGCGCGAAAAGTTCATGGAAGCACCAATACACACCAACACCATCGGCAGGAAGAATGTAGACAGACCAGACCCAATCGGACGCAGTACTGCCGGCACGGGCAAACCGGAGACGGACAGACACACACCGGCGCTGATACCGATGATCAGCGGGTTGCGCACGATGCCCAGCAGCACACTACGCATGGTCGTGTTGGCACCCAGCGTGGTGTTGAGTACCCATACAGCGAGAATATTGTACAACACAGTCATCAGCGCAATCGGCAGCGCAGCCATTACCGGCCCCCGTTCACCGTAAGCCGAAAACGTCAGCGCCACACCAACGATGGCAAGGTTAGAGCGAAAGGCGGACTGTACAAAGATGCCGCGCAGTTCTCGCGGGTGACCGCGCCAACGCGAGTAATAACTGCTCAGCACAACGGTTAACAGCGTTGCCAGTACGCCTGCCAGCAGGTAAAGCGCGCTGCCCAGCCCCGAATAGTCGACCTGCGCGGCGCCGGCAAACAACATCAGCGGCAAGCCGAACATAAACGCAAAGCGCGACAATTTCTCAGTCAGGGATTGCGGCAGAACCCCCAGCCACTTGAGCAGTACACCCAGCACCACCCAGGCAAAGGTGGGCAGCGAAACGGCCAGAGCAGCATAGAAAAGCGCTAACGCGTCAGCCCAGGTCAACCAGAGTCTCACTGAGGGCACCAAGCAAACTGTCGATTTGCGCCTTCTCGATTACAAACGGCAGACCCAGCGAGATCACGTCACCGCCATAGCGCACGTAGAAACCTTTCTCCCACATGCGCATAGCGACGTCAAACGGCCGTCGCGCAGGTTCGTTGGGATAGGCCTCCAATTGCACCGCTCCCGCGAAACCGAAGTTGCGGATATCGCTCACATGCGGCGCGCCCTTGAGTTGATGCAGGGCATCTTCAAAATACGGCGCCATAGTCGCCACGCGCTGCGGTAGTTCCTCGCGCTGCAACAGTGCCAGCGCGGCATTGGCCGCCGCACAGGCCACCGGATGGCCCGAGTACGTATAGCCGTGGGGAAACTCAAGCATGTAGTCCGGGCCACCCTGGTCCATAAACGTCTGGTATATGTCTGCGCTGGCGACCACCGCGCCCATCGGCACAGCACCGTTGGTCAACTGCTTGGCCAGCGTCAGGATATCCGGCACCACGCCAAATACCTCAGCCGCAGTCACGCCACCGCAACGCCCCAGACCGGTGATCACTTCGTCGAAAATCAACAGAATATTGTTTGCTGTACAAATCTCGCGCAGTCGCTGCAAATATCCCACCGGCGGCGGAATCACCCCGCCGGAACCGACCACCGGTTCAACAATGACAGCGGCGATAGTGGAGGCATCGTGCAGCGCGATCATCTCAGTCAGCTCGTCCGCCAACTCAACGCCTTGTTCCGGCATACCCCGACTGAATACATTTCCCGGCAGCAGCGTGTGCGACAGATGATCCGCTTCAATGCCCTGCCCAAAAAGCTTGCGGTTCGCGCTAATACCACCCACAGAGATGCCGCCGAAATTAACGCCGTGATAGCCCCGCCCACGCCCAATAAATCGCGTCTTGCCAGATACACCCTGCTGGCGCCAGTAGGCCCGCGCCATTTTCATCGCAGTGTCCACACACTCCGAGCCCGAGTTGGTAAAGAACACGTAATCCAGCCCTTCAGGGGTCAGCGACTTGATCGTGTTGGCAAGTTCAAATGCGCCAGGGTGGCCAAACTGAAACGCGGGCGCATAGTCCAGCACCTGCATCTGCGCGTACACCGCGTCGGTAATTTCACGCCGATTGTGCCCCGCGCCGCAACACCACAACCCGGACAGCCCATCGAGAATCTTGCGCCCTTTATCATCGATGAAATGAACACCCTCAGCGGCGACGATCATGCGCGGATCGCGCTTGAACTGCCGGTTCCCGGTGTAGGGCATCCAGTAAGCTTCCAGCTGCTCGTGTGTGAGTGGTGTGGTGGTCATTCCTGTGTCCCCCGGTATTGAGCTGTTTATTCTAGGACGATAAGAAGGATGTATAAATCAATATCTATCCAAGCGAGAGTTTTATGACGACCCATGAGGTACCTAATCAAAAAATGTGGCTAGCTACTAATCTATACAAGTACATACCAGAATTGCTATTGCGCGCCTCTAGTTCGCATTAGACTCGAGTTTTGCATCCAAAATTGAGAGAAATACTGGAGGTGCCTCTGGGGCGGGGCTACCCGGCATATAGGGCGTGCTTAAGCCTGCAGCGCTTTTCGGGGGCTTTCTGCGAGGACTGTTTGAGTCCCAAAAATTGTGCAGCAATTTTGGTCGAGTTCCGCAGCAGCCCGAAAAGCGCTGCAGGCTTACGCCCGTTGCCGGGTAGCCCCGCCCCAGAGGCACCGGCGCGACTACTCGATACAAAAAACGAAGTACCTAATCCTTATAACCCGTAATCGACTTAGCCGCCTGATAAGCAAACGTCATAGCCGGTCCAAGGGTAGACCCCGGCCCAGGATAACAAGGCAACGTCGGCGCACTGCAGTTCCCAATCGCGTACAGCCCCTTGATCACAGAGCCGTCCTCATGCAAAACCTGCGCATCGGCATTGATCACCATACCGCCCTGAGTGCCAAAGTCACCCGGATCAACCTTCATCGCGTAATACGGCGGCTTGTCGATAGGCCCCAGACATGGGTTGGGCGTGACGCGCGGATCGCCATAGTAGCGATCGTAGGCCGACTCACCACGGTGGCAATCCGGGTCGCTGCCATTGCGTGCGTACTCGTTCATTTTTTGCACCGTCTCTTCCAGCCCGGCCGCATCCACATCAATCTTGCGCGCCAGCTCGGCAATCGTATCCGCCTTGGCAAAGAAACCCTCTTCCTCGTACCGCTTGGGCAGCGCCCAATCCGGCATGAACTTGCTGTTGTACAGCGGGCCGACAAAATAGGTGGCGCGGAAGTTCGCGTCGAAGATCTGCCAGCTGGGATTGAGTGGATTTTCCTCCGTGTGCTTGGCAAACGTCTCCTGCTGAAAGGCCATATAGTTCTGGGATTCATTACTGAAACGCTGTCCCGCCGGATTCACCATGATGGAACCGGGGTAGGATTTTTCCATAATGGCCAGACGGGGAATGTCCTCACCCGGCACGGAAATCGTATTGCACCACCAGGCCTCATTCATACGGTGCATTTTTGCACCCAGACGAATGCCCTCGCGAATCGCGTCACCGGTGTTATCCCGGGTGCCAGCGCTCCAGCGGTGATCTGTCGGTTGCGGTAAGTACTGCTCGCGCATTTCCTGATTGTGTTCGAAACCGCCCGCCGCCAATACCACAGCCTTGCGCGCCTGGATACGCAGCGGCTTACCGTCGCGTATCACTTCCACGCCAACAACCTTACCGTTCACATCGACAACTTTGGTCATGGACGTATTCAGCCACAGGGGAATATCCCGGTCTTGCATCGAGGCGCGCAAGCGCGCGACGCCGGCGCAGCCCGTGGCCAATCGGCGGTGAAACTTGTCTTTGAGACGCCAGGGGATATCAAGCAGATAATCCACGACCAGCTTCAGTGCGGTCTTCCACCAGCCGGGCTGTTGGCCAATCAGCAGTCCGGCCTCCACCTGGGTGAAGCCGATGAGTCCCCCCAGATGCATCATGGGGTGGGTACGGCGCAAGTGTCGCCACTCCTCGCCCAGCTCGTCGGCGTTGAAGGTTTCCGGCTCCATCGAACGGTGGCCCTCCATGGCGCCCTCGAGATTGGTGTAATAATCGGGGTAGTGCTCCAGCGTCTCGTAGCGCATGCGCGTGCGCTGATGCAGAAAATCCACCATCTTGGGACCATTCTCAAGGTAGGCGTCCAGTTGGTAGTCCGGCACCTCCTCCTCGGTGATCAGTTGTCGCAGGTATGTCCTGGCATCCTCGATCGAATCCTCGGCACCGGCGGCCTTGGCATAGCGATTACAGGGTATCCACACACCACCGCCCGAGATCGAACTGGTGCCACCGTAGAGATTGGATTTTTCGATAACCACGACATCCTTGGCACCCATCTCGTAGTTACACAATGCCGCCGTCATCCCGCCATTGCCGGACCCGACCACGACCACATCGAAACTGTAATCCCACTGCTGTTTTACTGCCATTGCTCTGACTCCCTGAGTTCTGGCGCCATGTTAGCGCAATCGTCGCGCAATGCCGCATAGTCAGAGTGTTAAGAGGCCACAAGTTTAAGAAATTGGTCGCAAAACGCCCGAGCTGACCTCGAATGCGGGCAAAATTTTCCTTGTCAGGCCTGCAACGCGGTCAATACACTGTCAGCAGGCTGCATTCGCGCAGGCGACACCCATCTACGACAAGGAACTCAGCATGCAACATCCTCAGCGCAACACACTTCTGGCCGTGGTTATCCTCGCGGGACTGGCAATCTCGCCCCTCGCCATCTCTCACTACGACGACAAGGAGCCCGCGCAGTCCTACCGGCAGTCATGGTTTGCGATGATGGCCGCCAACTTCGGGCCCATGGGGGCGATGGTGAAAGGTGATATGCCCTGGCAGGAAGACCAGATGGCTAGCTACGCCGACCAGCTGGCAGCACTGGTCACACTGGATGTGATGCGCGGCTTCGCGGATGGCACAGATAAAGGCACGACACGGGCCAAGCCAGACATCTGGGAAAACAAGGCTGATTTTGAGGCCAAGATGGATGATTTGACGGCTGCAGTGAACGCACTGCAAGTAGTTGCCAACCAGGGCACTGATCACAAGGCGATCGCTGCGGCAGTGGCCGCTACCGGGAAAGCCTGCAAAGCGTGTCATGACGATTACAAGTCGAAGGACTATTTGTACTAGACATTCATTGCGCGGTGTACCCTGAATATTAAGTAAGCTTTTTGAGCGAAGAGGGTATACCGCGACAGTAACTCTGTTGCAGCAAGACCCTGATAAGCACATCGATAGTGTCTTTCAGAATTACGCTGAGACAGGAGGCGAGTGGCAGTGGAGATATCCCGTGGCGAATAGCTTTTCCCCTTGAGCAAGCGGGGTATCTCCACTGTCGCTCGCCGGCTAAACCGGAGTCAGCCCCCTTCCGCTACGAACCAAACCCCTCACCGAGTTGCCGCGTCTCGCCATCCAGAATGTCCCAGGCCGCCTTGGAATCCACATGGATATGGTGTTTCAACCGGATACCCGGATCAGAATCCAGCAGGCCGACGGGAATCCACTGCAACTGATGTTCAGAGAGGAATTGCGGCACGATAGAGCCGCAATCAGCACAGAAGCAGCGCGTAAAACCAGTCTTGCATTGAAACTCCCGCACGCCCTCCTCTCCCTGCAGCCAGGAGAACTTGTCGATAGCCACAAGAGCGGCGGCGCTGGATGCACCCCCGAAGGCCTTGCGGCATTTTGAACAGTGGCACTCGAAGATCGCGGAACTGAATTGCGTGACGCCGAATGTCACCGCACCACAGAGGCAACTACCTGTAATCATCTTTATTAATCCACGGTTACATCGAGCCGTTGTCGCCGCAACTACAAGTCTACAGCGTGAGTTAGTACCGGCGTAACACCGGGAAGAACAGCACCATTCATGCCGACATAGTAGCTGTTAAACGAATCGATACTAAAATTGGCCTTGGCCGCAGCCGCCGTGCCCGTAGAGAAATAGTTCAGCCTGACTGAAAGATCCGACAGGTATGAAGAATTGGGCGCTGCGGTCGCCAACGTCTTGAAGCCAGCCGGGTTGAGTAAGGTGACTAATATCGAGCCCGTGCCATCACCGTTGGACACCACATTATAGTTCAACTGCACATACGGATTGTGATTGGACGGTACCACCACCGGTTCAAGGCCGTTTGTGAAAAACGAGTCGTCGTTATAGTTAATAGTAAAGAAAGCACCGCCCACCGCATCGATACCTGAGAGGTCCCCGGGACTGACCACAAAACTGGTACCCGTCGGGAGATAGCCGACGAACTGCCGCACATAGTCGGTATCCTCTGGCGAGGTACCCACGATAATCTCTACCGGTATTGCACTGAGGTCCGCCTCGGCCGCACTAGCCGTATTCAACAACTTGGGAGACGTAACGGATATCGTTGCAGGGCCCACCGCCAATGGCAGGGGCGAGCCATACTGAGCGGGATAGGTCAACGGGACCACTACCATCCAACCCCCATCGTAGGGCACCATCCCATTCAGCCCGACCAGCGCATTGGTGCCATCAAAGGTGAAGGTGTTCAACTTAGCGCTATAGTCGGCATAGGTCTTGAAAAGGTAACGGCTCTCGAGAGTAAATTGCTGACCGTTGGCATCGGTCAACGTAATCGTGAGGTCAGCGGGTTTGAGCGCCGCCTCGCCCCCCGCGTTACGCACTATGCCACCCAGACCAATGGTGACGTGGTCCCCCGCTCGCGCATAGCCGGGGATGGTCTTGGTTTGTACGCAGCCGCCGAGCCAAAATAAAACCACGCAGACAGACAACAGCTGGGTAAAACTCATGCGGGTGACCATATCTATTTCCTTGTCGTGCGGAGTAACCGTTAGATCACCTTTTGGCAATCTGGATTTTTAATCTGCTTTATCACTCTGATTATATTTGTAACTAGCGCGAACGCAACCGAGCAGCATCTGCAAGCCGGGACGATAGCGTCGTGTAAAACCTGTGCTCATTGTGTCAATACCGATTGCAGCAACAGTAGATCACCAATATCGAGATCGCCATCGCGGTCGATATCACCGAGCTGCCTTTCAACTGCGCTGGGTTGGCTGAGCCCGTTCACGAAGCGTGTCAGGATGACCAGATCGCCGACATTAATGACGTTGTCGGGACTTCCTCGCGGCGCCAGATCACCAATATTGGACGCATTGGGGTCCGTACCGAAATCTACCTCACCATCGACAAAGCCATCACCGTTGCCATCAATACCGCCGGGGTAGAACGACAATAACACCAACCCACCGGCCCCATCCACCAGGCCATCATCATCACTGTCGACACTGTCGGGATTGGTGCCGAGCACGCCCTCTTCATCATCGGTGAGTCCATCGCCATCAGAATCCACTGCCCCCGGCGTAAACACAACTTGATCCAGCCAAGCCGCATCCGCACCGGCTGAACCCGACGCGTTTTTGGCATAGGTCCAGCGCAGCGTATGCGGACCATTGGGGATAGGCACCGTGCGCTGCTGCCAGTCCATCTCACCTGAAATTTGCGGTGCAGTCGGATGCTGCACGCTGTCCCGATAGAAACTGAGATAATCAGCATTGAGCTCCGAGGAGATTTTCCACCAGAACGTGAGACTACCCGGACCGGTGACTTCGGTAGATACCGAGGCCTCCTGTGCATTCGCAATGGGATAATGGGTGGCGTCATCTACGCCATCGTATGCTGTGCCGGACAACTCGCCGAACCAGCTGCCCGGTGCAAAGGTCAGTCCATTCTCGCTCCACACCAGGCCCGTGGTATCAAGTGCGTTGGCGATGGGCAGCTGTACCTGATCGCTGAAGAATTCGAGATACATTGTCGGCGCGCCCGAGGGATTCAGTACCTGCATGCTGACGCCCGATGCTGTGCCGTCCCACCAATTGGCGTTTGGCGCGGTGCTGTCACTGAACACCCGGAAAGTGTCGAACAGGTCCTGAGCATCTCCTCTGTCTCGATTCGACTCCAGGTCAAACAGGCCATCGGCCTGTTCCAGTGACAGTTCATAGTGCTTGGACGCAGTCATTTGCTGGCGCATATTATCAGTGGTGACGCTCTCATCCACGTGCCAAACAGCAATGCCCTTGTCCGGCGAATAGTTCGCCCACCGGTCGTCATCACTGCGATTTTCAATCAGAAAATACTCGGTGCTACTGCCGGGTTTACGAATTCGATAGCCATAACCCCCAGCGGTCAGCGAGCGCTGCGCGGGAACGTTCAGCGCGAGATCTTCAATCGATGCCCAGCCTGAAAAATCCTTGAGGTAGAGATCAATAGGGGCTGGCGTTTTGCCGCCGTTGAGGTAGTTTCCCGACCCCATCAGGCTATGCTCGCCGACACCCTCTGAGGCGCCGTCGGAGGAATCCGTGTCATAAAAATCGGGATAATCCAGCACCATATGCCCCAGTTCATGGCACATCGTGCCTATCACCGGAGCGGCATTGGCGACGTTGGTGGCCTGGTACTGATAAATCTTGCGCGGGTTACCGGGCGTCCCAACATCAATGTAGGAGCCCAGCAGCCAGGAATGCGGCCACAATCCCTGCGACCAGACGCCCGACAGGTTTCCCGCGAACATCAAGCTCGTAGCAAGCACACGATTGTATGCGTCCAGCGTCAGCGTGGAGAAATCGAAGCCGGCCAACACCAATTGCGCAACGGCGTCGGCAACCAGCATCCTCCCCGCAGTGCCAGCACCATAAAAGACCGTGTTGGCAGGATAATTGGCGTAATTGTAATAGTTCCTGGGGTGAGGCAGCGTGACCACCGCAGAGACGACCTGGGTAAAATCAAAGGCGCCCGCCGACTGATCAGCATAATACTCACGGATTGACCCGGTATTGCCATCGTCTGTGTACCCTATCTCGTTGCTATACCGCTCCATCTTGAACTGTGTGGTGGGAAAATTGGTGGGGTCCACAGCCTGTGTGGCGGGGTCGTCGGGAAACTGCACGAGAATCATCAGGCCAACGCTGGCACCGCTAACCGCCAGCGAATTCAGCACGGCCACAGGCTCAACCGCAGGCACTGGTGAGACCGAAGGTATTGCAGAGGACGGCGCTGTTGATGGGGTACTGGAGCGCTGACGTACCACCGCCGCTTTTCGCTGTTCCCATCTGGCAGCGCGGTCCGGCGCAAACTTGTTAACGTTTGCTGCGCGAATTGCTGAGACGACTGCCGGGGGCTGTTCCAGGTGTTTCTGCAATCCCGGCGGAGGGCGCTGGGACGCCTTTACCGCTGACTTTGTCAGCGATCTGCCCGCTATTTCAGCCTCTGCATAATAGTAGGTATTGTCAGCTTCGCTGAACAGCACAGTGTAGCCCTCGGCCGTCGTCGTACGGGCGTAAAACTCGTCGCCAAACATTTTGAGCGACAGCACCGTGCCATCCGGCTGCACCCATTGTGTCGACAAACCGGCCAGAGGATAGGGAGCGGCAATTGCTGAAACGCTCGCTATCGTACAAACAAATATGAAAAGGAAAAAAAGTACAGTGCGGGACGCAACCGCGTTATCGGCAAGCTTTGATCTCAAATTATTGGCCGGAAGTTCTATTGAAATCATCAGGGGGTTCAAAATACAAAAGACGGTTTAGGTGCCTGTTCCAGCCCCCACCACAACGCGAGTGCGAGTAGCGCCAGGATAAGCGCTGCCCACCACCACGGCACGGGGCGCTGTGTACCTTCTCGCCCCACTGCAGCGCCCCGCACCATGGCCTGCACGAGTTTTTCTTTCAACCGGAACTGGTGATAAAGCACCGCAAGAATATGCAGGCAGACCAGTGCCAACAGGGCGTTGAATGCGACATCATGGACCACGCCCATGCTGTCGCGAAAATCACTGTTGGCCCAGTAGTACAGAGGGCCGGAGAACAAAACATCATCGCTATTAAACAGTCCGCTAATCGCCTGCAGCAGCAATAGCGACAACAACAGGACAACCGACCAGCCGCCCAGCGGGTTATGCCCCGCGGATTTAGGATGGCGTCCTCCCAGATAGGCAAGCACACCACCCGGCCCAACCAGGAAATCGGCAAAGCGTGAGTGGCGGCTGCCGATGAAGCCCCACAGAATACGCGTGGTCACCAGCACCAGCACGGTATAGCCGGTCCATTGGTGCAGGTCGTAGCGCTCCTCGTGTGCACTCCACCAGGACAGCGGCAGGCAACACACGATCAACCAGTGGAAAACCCGTGTCGGGACATCCCACAGCGGCTCGACCGGTGAGGCTGAAGAGTTCGTCACGGCAGTGGTGCTATCAGCGGCGGAAATTCAGGGTCGACATCCTGATACCGGTATTGCCAGCATTCACCGTCCAGTACCGCGCGATGTCGCGCCCCCGGTTGGCTGCCATTCCCGCTGTCATAACCGGCATCACCGCGAAACATCACCAGTACTTGATCGCCATCGCTGGCGAACACAGGAAACACTTCGGGTGCCACAGAGTGCCGTTCTGCCGCTATCATCTGTGCCAAATTGTCATAATGCGACAGGCACTGCAAGGTAATATAGGTCGGCGGCAACATAGTCAGCCGTCCGGCCTCGTGTTCTTCAGCCGCTTCACGCACACCCAGCCATCGGTGGTCATGTATCTCACTGCCGTCGATCACAACGTCAATATCAGCGGCCAATGGCGCGGCGTAGATCCAGGTGGAAAACCGTCTGGGCTCACCGATGGGCGTCGTCCAATGGCTCAGCAAAACCATATCGTCCAACTGTGGGGATAAACCGGACTCCTCTTGCGCTTCTCGCGCGGCCGCTATACGCGAAGCCGCAAGGACATCACCGTTGCCCGCGTCCATATCTTCAGGATCGAGTGCGCCACCGGGAAACACCCAGGCACCACCGGCAAAAATGAGCGCCTTATTGCGCTTTAACATCAAGGTTTGCATGCCATTGGGCGTGTCGCGCAACAACACCACCGTGCTGGCCGCTCTAACTTCGGGTCTCTCAGACATAGTTTTTTCCATCGCAAAACAGGGTGCGTGTCGACAATTGATTGAGCTGACGCTTAACGGCCGAGAAACTTGACCGCCATGCCAAGATCATAACCGCGCTGCCCTGCTGCGGTCATGGCGTGCTCCCGCACTGCTTCATCACATCCTGCAACCCACATATTGGCGCAGCGAGTTCCGCTGCGACAGAACGCCAATACCGGGCGAGCGGGATCGTCCAGCAGGTCACTCATCGCGTCGAAGTCCGGACCGGGAAAACCAGACGCAGTGACCGGCATATGGTGGTACTCCATACCTGCCGCCTGCGCTGCAGCAGCCATAGCGGCGCTGGTGGGTTGATCAAGCTCCTCGCCATCGGGGCGATTATTGATCAACACCTTGAAACCGGCTGCGGCAATCTCTGCGACATCTTCCGGCGTGATCTGTGCAGATACTGCGACGTTGTCTGTCAGTTTTACAATATTCATGTCGGTCTCCTTGATCGACAGCTCCTATGGGAGCCGCTATTACACTGGCAACTACGCGGGAAAACTATTCGCCGCGAAAAATCGGCTGCCGCTTCTCCTTGAACGCCCGGGGGCCCTCCCGCGCATCTTTACTCATCATAACCCTACCGGCCTGCTCCATCTCAAATTTGAAGGCATCTGCCCAGGGCAGCGTGTGGGTTTCCAATGCCGTTCGTTTGATGGCTTGCAGGGCCAGCGGCGCCTGGCGACAGATATTCTGTGCGTAGTGTTCTGCTCGCGCCTGCAGTTCTGCCAGTGGCACCACCTCGGAAACAAGGCCCATCGCCAACGCTTCCTGTGCGCTGATCGGCTCACCGCCCAGCAAGATTTTCATTGCGTGAGCCCAGGGCAATTGACGCGCCAGCCGCACCATTGATCCGGCGCCCGGCACTACCCCGACTTTGGGCTCGGGCAGCGCAAACGTTGCGTGATCGGCGGCGATCCGGATGTCGCTTGCCTGCAACAACTCCGTACCACCACCCAGCGCGCGCCCATTGATCGCGGCAATCACCGGCTTGTAGAGTGGTTCACCCTTGAGCATGATCTGGTCTACGATCATCGGATCAGCCATCAGGCGTTCTTCGGCTGGGGTCTGGGCTTGCTTCGCGCCGGTCCACAGGGGGATAACCTCGGACAAATCACCGCCACAACAAAAATCCTGATCGCCCGCAGCGGTGAGCACCGCTACCCGAATTGCGTCATCCTCGCGCACTTCTTGCCAGGCGTCTGCCAGCTCCACAAACATGTCACCGTTGATCATATTCCTGGCGGCGGGCCGATTCAGCGTGATCCAGGCCTGCTGGCCGCGCTTTTCAAACACGATACTGTTCATACCTGTCTCCCTCATGGGCCGGCGTGCAGCCCGCGACTATCTGTACAAGGCACTGGCGCCATCCCAGAGTAATTTTGCACCTATCAGCACCAGACAATAACTCACCACCTGATAATAAAACGTTGGCGTGGAACGCTTCACCAGATAGTGCCCAAACTTCACACCCAGCGGCGCAAGTGGCACCAACACCAGCGAATACAGCAGGTTGGTGCCAGTGAATTGGCCCAGCATAAAATACGGCGGCAACTTGACCATATTGACGACTGCAAAGAACAGCCCTGCAGTGCCCGCGAAGAGTACCGGAGACAACTTCTTGGGCATAAGGTACATGGTGAGCGGCGGGCCGCCTGCGTGAATACTGAAACTGGTAAAGCCCGCCAGCGTTCCAAACAAGCCACCACTGACAACATGGTGATTCTCGCTCGACAGCCCCTTGAGACCAAACAATGTCTGTATCCCGAAAACCAGAGACAGCACACCAATCAAAATCCGCATGTAGTGCTCGTTCATCGCATCCGCGGACAAGTAGCCTATGGCGACCCCGATGAGAGCACCCGGCACCAGTAAAACAAGCGCCCGTCGATCAAAGACACCCCAGTAAGTCTTCACCACCAGCATATCCATCACCACCAGAATAGGCAGGAGAATGGCAGCCGCCTGTGTCGGCGGCATCACCAGCGCCATCATCGGCACCGATATAACGGCAAGTGCCCCGCCGAACCCACCCTTGGCGATACCGTACAGCAACACCGCGGGAATGCTGACGAGGTAGAACCAGGGATCAGAGAGCAAGCGCGGGATCAATCAATGAGTGCAAACTCATTGCGCAGCACATCGATAATTTCCGCCTTGGGATTATCCGCCAGCTGCAGGCTGCTGCCGATAATTTTTTCCGCGATACCTATATAGGTTTTTGATATCGCCATCAACACCTCGGTGGGCAGTGCATTGTCACGGGCCAGCGCCTGACGTTCGGGCATACGCGCTTTGTTGAGCAGTATGTCCGGGTCGGGAAAATGCTGGAGCAACAGCTGACGAAAGTCCTCCTTGGAATTCTCCACTATCCTGCCATCGCGCAGCGCTGCGCCGTCCCAGATCCGCGAAGAATCGGGGGTGCCCACTTCATCCATATAGATCAGTTTGTCGTTGCCCGCCTTATCTGCGACATAACCAAACTCGAATTTGGTATCCACAAAGACCTGATCCAGCGCGGCTAATTCACCACTGATGACGTCGAAGCCCTCACGCAGCAAAGTCTCATAGCGCCCAATATCGTCCACACTGCGAAAGTTAAAGGCAGCATAGTTGTTCTCGATATCTGCACGGGTGATATTGACATCGTCTACCGCGGGGACACCGGGAATACCTTCCAGAATACCCTTGCTTGAGGGGGTGATCAGCAGTTCGGGGAGCTTCTGATCACGCTGCAGCCCGTCGGGTATCTTGATGCCACAAAACTCACGCTCCCCTTTAGCGTACGAGCGCCACATGGAGCCGGTAATATATTGCCGGGCAATCGCCTCAATCATCACTGGTCTCGCCTTCTGTACGATCCAGACCAGCGGGTGGGGGATTTCCAGGATATGGCTGTCAGCCAAACCTCGCTCCCGAAACAGATGGAACCAGTGATTGGAAATCGCGTTCAGCGCGGCTCCCTTGCCGGGCACGCCACGCATGCCACCCTCCGCATGCCAGATGCAATCGAATGCGGAAATACGATCTGAAATCACCATAATGGCCAGCGGCGCATCCGGCGCTACATCATAGCCGCGTTCAGCGACCAATCGCGCACTGTCATCCACCGTCAACCAATAGACAGAGCGGACCTTGCCGCTGTGCACAGGGGCATCGCTGCGAATGGGTAAATCGTCGTTAACAGCCAGTACCTTGTCGGCAAGACTCATAGTGTTTGTCCTGTATTCGCTTGTGGGATAACCCAGAGATCGACAACAGCGCTCGCAGTGTCGAAAAGAGGCAGATTCTAGCAGAGGAAATGCCCTCAGGCACCCCTGTTTACTCAGGCAAAGCAGATACGGGCTGTCGCCGCCCCCTCACCAATAAGCGAGTAAATAGGGTAGAAATATTATTGCACCAACCGCAGCGGCACCCACTGCGCTTAGCAGCACAGCGCCCGCCGCAACATCCTTGGATTTTTTGACCAGAGGGTGAAATTCGGGGGACGCCACATCGCACAGGAGTTCGAAAGCCGTATTGAGCGCTTCGGCCACCCACACGGCCATGATAACCAAAATTAGAAAACACCACTGTGTAGTGTCCACACCAAATACGTAGCCCGCCGTTAGCACGCCAAGTGTCGCAACCAGATGCACCCAAGCATTGTGCTGGCTTTTGAGCATTTCAAGAATACCCTCCATCGCGTGCACACCACTGCGCAGGCGCCCGCTGAAGGAAAAGGTACTGTCGTTGTTATCCATGTGCTCACCCTGGCCCGCTAATGCTCTGTGGTGGGCCAGCGTATCGCAGTTGTACCAACGCTTACAATCTGTGGCAGCTGCCCACTATAATAGCCCGCGATAGCGCAGCGACACATTTGTATAAGCGAGGACAGATCGGCATGGGTGACACTCCACAGACTCCTTACCAGATACTGGGTGAAGACGGTATTCGACGATTGTGTCATACCTTTTATGACATCATGGATACACTGCCCGAGGCAGCAGGCCTGCGCGCGATGCATGCCAGCGACTTGTCCCCGATGAAAGACAAGCTGGCGGACTATCTCACAGGTTGGATGGGCGGCCCGCCCCGCTACGCCGATAAGTACGGCACGGTCTGCATGACCACGCCGCACGAGCCCTACCACATTGGGCCCGAAGAACGTGACCAGTGGTTGCTGTGTATGGACAAAGCACTGCAGCAGACGCAGGCCAGTGACGAATTGGTGGATATGTTGAAAGTGCCGCTGTTTCGTATCGCCGATGCAATCCGCAATAAAGAGGGCCCGAGCAGTGCAGCGGGCAACCCCAATATTATCGCCGCCGGATAAGCGTTGCCCCAGCCCGCCCCCCGCACACATCTATCAGCCGCTTGATTGAAACGCCGGGGCACTTTAGGCTGCGGTGACCTTCAGTAAACTTCCGCCACTGTGAGAGGGATCGGCCTATGAACGCTAACAATCCGCCAATTGATGAATTCGCTGCGCTCGACGCCACGGCACAGGCCGCCCTCGTTCGAAACGGCGAGGTCTCCGCACTCGAGTTGGTGGACGCGGCGATCGCCCGCATCGAACAAGGAAATGCTGCACTTAACGCGGTTATTCACCCGCGCTTTGAGCAGGCCAGAGAAGAGGCGAAAGCCAGCTTGCCCGACGGCCCTTTTCGCGGCGTACCGTTCCTGTTGAAAGATCTCGATGGCTTCTCTGCCGGCGACCCCTACCACGCCGGCAACCGGGCGTTGGCTGAGGCCGGCTATGTGGCGCCTGTCGACAGCTATCTCACCGGCAAGTTTCGCCAGGCCGGGCTGGTGATTCTGGGGCGTACCAATACCCCCGAGCTGGGCTTGATGCCAACCACAGAGCCATTGGCCAAGGGGCCTACGCGCAATCCCTGGAACCTTGCGCACTCCACCGGCGGATCCAGTGGTGGCTCCGCGGCATCGGTGGCCGCAGGCTTCGTACCCATGGCCCATGCCGGTGATGGCGGCGGCTCGATTCGTATACCGGCAGCAGCGTGCGGACTGGTCGGGCTGAAGCCCACACGGGGCCGTCATTCACTTGGCCCCGAGGCGGGAGAAGCCTGGGGTGGTCTGGTCGCACGCATGGCACTAACCCGCACGGTGCGTGACTGCGCGGCGATTTTGCAGGCCGTTCAGGGAGCGATGCCGGGGGATCCCTATACCGCCCCGCCACCGCTGCGCCCCTATCCAGACGAGCTGCTATCACCGGGGCGGCGCCTGCGTATTGGATTCACCACTGTCGCGAGCGACCCGTCCTGCGTCACTGCGCCCGAGTGCGCCTTCGCGGTCACTGAGACCGTACGACACCTGCAGGCATTGGGTCATCATGTAGAGGAAGCCCGGCCCGCTGTGTGGAAGACACCTGATTTTTTCGAGACAACCCTGGCGCATTTTATGATCGCCTACGGTGTGTGGACTGCGGCCGAACTCGATAGAATCGCCGCAATGATTGGTCGTCCGGTGACCGAAGCGGATGTTGAACCGGGCACCTGGATCATTGCCGAACCGGGTCGATCGGCGACCGGGCTCGACTACCTCGCTGCCATTGAACACTTCCAGAGCGGCTCACGTGAGATGGCAAAATTTTGGTCAGATGAGGGTTTCGACCTGCTACTGACACCCACCGTGCCCGAGCCTCCACCACCTCTGGGCCAATTCCACGATGCGAACAATCCGCTGGTGGGATTGCTTCGCTCATCGCAAATTATCCCCTTTGTTGCACCGTTCAATATCACCGGACAGCCCGCTATTTCGCT
>JBBKWY010000087.1:0-33965 GCA_037969215.1 Halioglobus sp. | reverse complement strand
GCCGCCAGCAACTCGGGATCTGCCGCCTCCCGGGCGCGGCACTCATCCAGGTGAGTCATCAAATCACCACACATGGCCGCTGTGCCCTCTGCCCTGATCGCCGAAATAGTGTACACAGGGCCCTTCCAGTCCAGCGCATCCAGCACTGCACTGCGGCGTTGCTCTAGCGTGTCGGCATCCAGCAAATCGCTCTTGTTCAATACCAGCCAGCGCTCTCGCTGCGCCAGCGTCGGGCTGAAACGCTCCAGCTCACGCACAATACTCAGTGCAGCGTCGGCGGGTTCAACGCCATCGTAAGGCGCCATATCTACCAGGTGCAGGAGGATGCGATTGCGTGTCAGGTGTTTGAGAAAACGAATGCCCAGCCCGGCGCCATCCGAGGCACCCTCGATCAGCCCGGGAATATCCGCCATCACGAAACTGCGATGCGCCTCCACACTCACCACCCCAAGATTGGGTACAAGAGTGGTAAAGGGATAATCAGCCACCTTGGGGTTGGCGGAAGACACCGCGCGTATCAGCGTCGACTTACCGGCATTGGGCAGACCCAACAGACCCACATCCGCCAACACTTTGAGCTCAAATTTCAGGCTGCGAACTTCTCCCTCACTACCGGGTGAGGTCTGGCGTGGCGCGCGGTTAGTACTGGATTTATAGCGCGTATTGCCGAGGCCGTGAAAGCCGCCCTGGGCCACTATTTGCTGCTGCCCTGAAACTGACAGGTCGCCCAACACCTCTCCGAGATCCTCATCGATGATGGTCGTGCCCACAGGCACCCGCAAGATCAGATCATCCGCACTCCTGCCGGTGCAGTTGCGGCTGCGTCCTTTCTCACCACTTTCGGCGCGATGATTACGCGAGAAGCGATAATCCACGAGCGTGTTCACGGCCTCATCAGCTACTACGATGACGCTACCGCCATCGCCACCGTCACCCCCGTCGGGACCACCTCGCTCGATGTACTTCTCACGCCGGAAGCTCAGGCAACCGTTGCCGCCCCTTCCTGCGTATACGTTGATACTTACTTCATCTACGAATTTCATTTTTACACCTGACTTGGGCGAGTTCTCGCTTCGTCATTAGTTTGTCACAGTGACTTAAAGAGACGCCTCCTTCAGTCACCACTCAACTTTGTTAAAGTACCGCAGAACCGAGTCTGAATCATTAACAAGCGCTCAAGCGAATGCGCTGAGATATGCGGATTCAATGTGCTGTCCGAGGGAGAATGAGAGGGCAGGGATATCCTGAACATAAAAAAAAGCCCCGTCAATTGACGAGGCCTTGGATCTTCTGGCTGATGCCGCCGACTCAGGCGCTCACCACCTGTACAAACTTGCGGTTTTTCGGCCCGCGGACAATAAATTGGACCTTGCCGTCAGCCTTTGCAAACAAGGTGTGATCCTTGCCGATCCCAACATTGTCGCCCGGGTGAAAGCGTGTGCCACGCTGACGTACGATAATGTTTCCTGCAATAACGGCTTCTCCACCGAAGCACTTGACGCCCAACCGCTTGGCTGTTGAATCGCGTCCGTTCCGGGTACTACCACCAGCTTTCTTGTGTGCCATTGTTCAAGCCCTCTCTTAAGCCTTAATACCGGTTATCTTCACTTCGGTAAACCACTGACGATGGCCAGTCTCTCTACGATAGTGCTTACGGCGGTTGAATTTAATGATTTTGATCTTCTTGTGACGGCCCTGTGCAATGACTTCAGCAGTGACTACACCGCCTTCTATCAAGGGCGTGCCGATTTTCAATGTATCGCCACCCACCATCAGGACTTTGTCGAATTCGATAGTCTCGCCTGGAGCTACTTCGATTTTTTCCAGCTTGAGGGTTTCACCCTCGACGACACGGTGTTGCTTACCACCGCTTTCAATTACTGCGTACATAGTGTGCTCCGTTCAATTAGCCTGCTCGCAATCGCAAAAAACCCTTGTAAATCAAGGGGGCAGAGTCAGGCACAAACAGTTGAGTTTACCCGCGACCACCACGATTGCTCGCAGCATGGTCCGGAGGCGGGGGATTTTACGCAAATCGGCATAGCGGAGCAAGGCCTAATTTATTATTAAAACAATGGCTTGCAACTGCTCGCCACGAACACCTTCGGAGCGGCACAACTTGACACGCCGGTGGTCGCACCCTAGCATGCGCGGGCACTTTTCATTCCTCTGCCTCCTATGCAACAAATACGCGCCACCGTCGCTCAAGAATTTGAGCTGGTCAACCAGCTGATCATCGACCAACTCCACTCGAACGTCGACATGGTGGAGAACGTCGGGCACTACATTGTTGACGCAGGAGGCAAACGCTTACGCCCCCTGCTGGTACTGCTCAGCGCAGCCGCCCTGGGCCGCTGCGAGACATCACATATCACTTTTGCTGCGATTATCGAGTTTATCCACACCGCCACGCTGCTGCACGACGATGTAGTCGACATCTCCACACTGCGCCGCGGGCGCCCCACTGCCAATGCGGAGTTTGGCAATGCGCCCTCGGTACTGGTGGGCGACTTCCTGTACACGCGCGCTTTTCAGCTGATGGTCCGTTTGGGCGACATGGATATCCTTGCCCATATGGCAGAGACCACCAATACCATCGCCGAGGGCGAGGTCCTGCAACTGACACGCGCCGGCGACCCCAGCACAAGCGAAGCGCAATACCTGGATGTCATCACGCGTAAAACCGCCATACTGTTCGCGGCGGCCTGCTATGGCGCGGCCTCCCTGTCCGGCCAGGATGAGCAGACCCGCAATGCGCTGCGCGAATTTGGCCTCAATCTGGGCATCGCATTTCAAATGATCGACGACGCCCTGGACTACGACGGCGATCCCGCAACGATGGGCAAAAATGTCGGGGATGATCTCATGGAAGGCAAGGTCACACTGCCGCTGATACATACGCTGCGCGAGGGGAACAGCGCTGAACAAGCCATCGTGCGACAGGCAATTATCGCCAAAAGCACAGATCAGATCGAACAGATCACCGCTGCGGTGAAACGCTGTGGTGGCCTCGAGTTCACCCGTTCGCGCGCGCGACACTTCCACGATCTGGCGCTGGAGAATTTGACGCATCTGCCCGCCAGCGACGCCCGCACCGCACTGGAACGCTTAACCGAGCTGGCCATCAATCGCGAGCACTGAGTACCTTTGCGCGATTTTACTGCCGCACACGACACCTTGAGTTTGCGCCAGCATATTGCACTTCCTATACTGGACGCTCGAACACTTCCAGGCGAAACCCAACAATGACTGACCGCACCCTCCTTCCCGGCCTGCCAGCATACACCGAGCTGGCTGCTCACGCAGCGCTGCTCAAATCTGCGTCACTGGAAGGCCTGTTCAGTGCCGATGGCAACCGCGCAGAAACATTTACCGCATCGGCGGCGGGACTCCATCTGGATTACTCGAAGCATTTGCTAAATCCGGCGGCGCTAGCCTCCCTGCTCCAGCTGGCGAAACAGGCCGGGGTGCAGCAAGGTATCGAGGAGCTGTTCACCGGCGCCCATGTCAACAACACCGAGGACAGGCCCGCCCTGCACACGCTATTGCGGGCATCCAGCGGTGGCACCCAGAATGACAGGTTTGGGGAAGTCATGGCCGCCCGGGATCGCATGCAACTGCTCGCACAGCGGTTGCACAACGGCGAGCACACCGGGTATACCGGCGCGACAATTACCGATGTCGTCAACATTGGTATCGGCGGATCTGATCTTGGTCCGCGACTGGTGACACAGGCATTGAAGCCCTTTCATGGGCAGGTGCAGTGCCATTATGTGTCCAACGTGGATCCGGCAGATTTGCTGGATACCCTGGCAAATCTGGACGCCGCCTCCACCGCCTTCATAATCTGTTCCAAATCCTTCCGCACCGAAGAAACGCTGGCCAACGGCCTGGCAGCGCGGGACTGGATGCTGAATGCGGGTGCGCAAACGACTGACCTGGACAAGCACTTCCTGGCCGTGACCACGAATTTACAGGCAGCGCAGGCCTTTGGTATCCCGGAAGCAAACTGCCTTCCAATGTGGGACTGGGTCGGCGGGCGCTACTCAGTGTGGTCAGCGGTTGGACTCAGTTGCGCGATTGCTGTGGGCTGGGAGCGCTTCGCTGAGTTCCTCGCCGGCGCAGAAGCCATGGATCAACATTTTCGCCACAGCGAAGCCCGCAACAACATGCCGCTGATCATGAGTCTGCTGGAAATCTGGTACTGCATTTTCTTCCGCACGAGTAATCATGTCGTGCTGCCCTATGATCACAGCTTGCAGCGCTTCCCCGATTTTTTGCAACAACTGACCATGGAAAGCAACGGCAAACGCGTCAGCACCGACGGCCAGCGACTGGACTACTCCACCGCACCCGTGCTCTGGGGTTCAGCGGGCACGATGGGGCAACATTCATTCCACCAGTTATTGCATCAGGGAACATTGCTGTGCCCGGCAGATTTTATTCTGCCCTTGAACACGCATACAGGTGCTGTACAACAGCATCGTATTCTGGTGGCCAACTGTCTCGCCCAGAGTCGCACGCTGATGGTAGGCCGCTCACGGGAGGACGCCAAAGCCGCGTTGCTGCAGCGCGGGCTTGACGAGGATGAGGCGGCAATACTGGCGCCACACCTGGTGATGCCGGGCAACCGGCCCAACAGTGTTATCACCATGGATTTGCTGACTCCGAGCACGCTGGGAGCGCTGCTGGCACTGTATGAACACCGCACCTATTGCAGTGGCCTACTGTGGCGAATCAACCCCTTCGATCAATGGGGCGTGGAACTGGGCAAGGAAATCAGCACCGATATCCTGGGGCGACTGACCGACGCCGACAGCAGCCGCACCATGGATGCCGCGACCGAGCGACTGATTAAGCGCTGGCGAGATGCTCAGGGCTAAATCCCGCTGCCCCCTCTTTCGGATCAGGCGTCGATCAGGGCCAGTAATTCTGCCGTTTTGTTTTCCATCAGGGCACGGTCACCGCGACTTTCAACATTTAGTCGCACCACCGGCTCCGTGTTGGACATACGTAAATTGAAACGCCATTCGCCCATGGACATACTCAGGCCATCGACATGCTCTACAGATTCGGCCTGCCCGGTATAAGCATCCTCTATTTTCGACAAGACGGCCGCCGGGCTCTCTATGGTGCGATTGATTTCGCCACTGCAGGGAAAGGCCGCTACTCGCTCAGCCACCAGTCTGGACAGCGGCTGGCCACCGTGACTGATCAAGCCGGTCACCAGTAGCCAGGGAATCATGCCACTGTCGCAATAGGCAAAATCACGGAAATAGTGGTGCGCGCTCATTTCACCGCCATACACCGCGTTTTCCAGCCGCATACGCTCCTTAATGAACGCGTGCCCGGTCTTACTCTGCACCGCCTCACCACCTTGTGAGGTGACAATATCAATCGTGTTCCAGATCAGTCGCGGGTCGTGCACGACGCGGGCGGGGCCCTGTTGCTTCAGAAAGGCTTCTGCCAACAGTCCCACGACGTAGTAGCCTTCGATGAATTCACCGTGTTCATCAAAGAAAAAGCAGCGATCAAAATCGCCGTCCCAGCCCAGACCCAAATCTGCCCCATGCTTCTTCACGGCCTCTATCGCCGCGATTCGATTCTCCGGCAACAGCGGATTCGGTACGCCATTAGGAAAGTTTCCATCGGCCTCATGGTGAAGTTTTATAAACTCAAAAGGCAAGTGTGGTTCCAACAGGTCCACCACTCGACCGGCACCACCATTGCCTGCATCGACCACGATTTTGAGCGGTTTCAAGCTGGGGATATCGACATACGACAACAGGTGTTGCACGTAGGCCTCGGACGTATCCAGAGCATGCAGTGTTCCCGGCTGTTGCGCAGGAGTAAACTCATCGCGCTCTGCCAGTGCTTTGATGTCGAACAGACCCGTATCCCCAGAGATCGGGCGAGAATCCTCACGCACAAATTTCATGCCGTTATAATCTTTGGGATTGTGGCTTGCGGTGATCACAATACCCCCGTCCATCCCCGCGTGCGAGGTGGCAAAATAAATTTCCTCGGTACCACACAGGCCGATATCGTAAACATCGACCCCCTGCTCCAGTAGGCCCTGAGTCACCGCGGCCTTGATGGACTCACTGCTCAGCCGTATATCGTGCCCCACCACAACTTGTCGCGGCTTGACGACATCGGCAAAGGCACGGCCAATGCGCCTGGCGATTTCCTCATTGAGTTGATCGGGTACGCGTCCACGAACATCGTAGGCTTTGAAGCAGGTAATTTCTTGCACTTGGGTCTCTCTCAACTTTTTAGATAATAGTTTTCGTACACAAAATTCGTCGCTTCTACAAAGCCAGGAACACTGCCGCAGTCAAATCGGCGCCCCTTGAATTTGTACGCGATCACACACCCCTTTTGCGCCTGGGTCTGCAGTGCATCAGTGAGCTGTATTTCACCGTTGGCACCGGGTCCTGTTTCACGGAGGATATCGAAGATATCTGGCGTCAGGATATATCGCCCAATAATCGCCAGGTTTGACGGGGCATCTTCAGGCTGGGGCTTTTCCACCATTTTCTCTACGCTATAGATTCCGTCTTTCAGGCTCTTTCCGTCTATGACGCCGTATTTGTGGGTCTGATCTGCGGGCACCTCCTGAATAGCGACAATCGAACAGCGAAACTGCTTGTACAACTCTGCCATCTGGGCCAGAACGCCCGGGCCCTCGTTAACGCACAAATCGTCCGACAGCAGCACACCAAAGGGTTCGTTTCCAATCAGCGCCTCGCCGGTAAGGATCGCATGACCCAGACCTTTCATCTCTCTCTGACGCACGGTGGTAAAAACCCCCTTGTCCAGCACATTTCGAATACTGGCAAGCGCCATCTCCTTACCCGTACCTGAAATCTGGTGTTCCAACTCGTAGCTGATATCGAAATGGTCGGCGATAGCGCGTTTGCCGCGACCAGTCACCATGGCGCAGGTCGTCATACCCGCTGCGATAGCTTCTTCTACTCCGTACTGCACCAATGGCTTGTTGACCACAGGCAACATTTCCTTGGGCATGCTTTTAGTGGCGGGCAGAAATCGGGTGCCGTAGCCGGCTACGGGAAACAGGCATTTTTTAATCAAAACAATAATTCTCCAAATCGGATAGGTTTGCCATTACTGGCTGCGGCCGTACACATCCTCAAAACGTACTATATCGTCCTCACCCAGATAAGCGCCGGACTGCACTTCGATGATTTCAAGCGGGATATGGCCGGGGTTTGCCAAACGGTGTTTGTGACCTAACGGGATGTACGTGGATTCATCCTCTGCCAGCATAAAGACTTTATCTTCACAGGTCACCTCAGCGGTGCCTTTGACGACTATCCAGTGTTCAGCGCGGTGGTGATGCATCTGCAGCGATAACCGCTGTCCCGGCCCGACGACGATACGTTTTACCTGAAACCGATCAGAGGACACCAGTGATTCGTAGGACCCCCACGGCCGGTCAACGCGTCGGTGCAGTGACGCCTCTGTACGTTTCTGTGACTTAAGCAGTGTCACTATACGTTTCACATCCTGAACTTTGTCACGATCGGCGACGAGGATTGCATCGGTAGTTTCCACCACTACCAGATTATCCACACCGGTTGCCGCTATCAGGCGCGAATCACTGCGAAAATAACTGTCGCGACAATTATCGGTAATCACATCGCCGCGACACACATTGCCCTCTGCGTCGCGCTCCCCGACCTCCCACAAGGCAGACCATGCACCCACGTCACTCCAGCCACAATCCAGGGAAACCACACCACCCGCAGAGGTTTTTTCCATCACTGCGTAATCAATGCTATCGCTTGGACAGCGCATAAACGCTTCGGCATCGGGGCGCACAAACGACGTGTCCACAGTGGCGGCCTGCATCGCCGCCTGACAACAGGCAAGAATATCGGGCGCCAATTCGCTCAATTCATCCAAAAAACTCTTTGCTCGCAACAGAAACATGCCGCTGTTCCAAAGATAACCACCGCTGTCCAGGTATTCTTGTGCGGTAAGCGCGTCCGGCTTCTCAACAAAACGCTCAAGCTCAAAGAGATCATCTGCCAGTGCTGAACCGCATTTGATATAGCCGTAACCCGTTTCAGGGGCAGAGGGAACCACACCAAACGTCATCAACCGTCCCTGACTGGCTAGCGGCAGGGCTTTTTCTACCGCCGCAACAAATGCATCAACATCCTTGATAAGGTGGTCTGCGGGGAGCACCAGTAAAATCGCCTCAGGGTCGGTACTGACTGCATGCAGAGCCGCCAGCGCAACCGCCGGCGCGGTATTGCGGCCTTGCGGTTCCAGAATAAGCGCCCCCGATTGCACATCCAGCTGTCGCAACTGTTCCGCCACCATGAAGCGGTGCTCCTCATTACAGACTACCAGTGGCGCAGCTGCCTCAAGGCCAGCGGTGCGTCGCAAGGTTTCCTGTAGCATGGTAATTTCGCCGACCAGGGGAAGGAACTGCTTGGGGTGTGTCTCTCGGGAGACTGGCCACAATCTACTGCCGACACCTCCGGAAAGAAGAACTGGTGTTAACATCTGTATCCCCTGTAGCGTGCCAAATTAGTTCGAATTGTTAGGGTTCTGCACCGCCCGAAAGCGAAAGCACAGCTACTCCAATGGTATCCGAAGGCAGTATTTTTGGCCAGTAAAAGCAAATTCCAGTAGGCTCCAAAACGTGAGGCGGCGCACTCTTCGGCATCAAAGTGCAACGTTACAGACCCGGCTGGACAATCATCAGCATGGCGCAGCAATAAAAGAAGACGGGCTATTTGTACGTAAAGCGAATGACAGCACGATGACAATAAAACGATTACTACCCGGGGATCCAACACTGCAAGCCCGATTTGGAAATTCGCTCAAACCACTGGACTTGTGTATCACAGCTATTAAAATGGTGCAGGTCACCGTCTCCCCTTATAGTCTCAGGCGTGAACTAATCTGGTCCGAGACAAGCAACCCGGCGCTCGCTGCGCCCGAATCAAACCCACACTGGAAAATCTATGATCGGCAAAAGCTCATACTCCAAGGACGAACTGATCGCATGCGGTAATGGCGAACTTTTTGGCCCTGGAAATGCACAGCTACCCACGGACAATATGCTGATGATCGATCGCGTTGCCCATATCAGTTCCGAGGGCGGCGGCTACGGCAAGGGTGAGATCATTGCGGAACTGGATATCCATCCGGACCTATGGTTTTTTGAATGTCACTTTCCCGGCGACCCGGTTATGCCGGGCTGCTTGGGACTGGATGCCATGTGGCAACTCATGGGGTTTTTCCTGGGGTGGCGTGGCAATCCGGGCCGCGGTCGTGCACTGGGTTGTGGCGAAGTAAAGTTCAGCGGCCAAATACTGCCGAGCGTGAAAAAAATAGTCTATACAATCAATGTTAAGCGCGTGATTGAACGCAAACTGATTATGGGAATTGCCGATGGCAGCCTTTCAGTCGACGGTACTGAGATTTATGTCGCTAAAGACTTGAGAGTCGGTCTCTTCAAATCTACGGAGGCTTTCTAGCCCTATGGAAAAAAGAGTAGTCATCACAGGACTGGGCATTGTTTCTTGTCTGGGTAACGACGCAGACAGCGTTTCAAAGTCACTATATGAAGGTCGCTCCGGCATCAGCCTAAACCAGGAACAAATCGATGTTGGCATGCGCTCGCATGTATCTGGCGCGCCGAATATTGACATCAAAGCACATATTGATCGCAAGCAATTGCGCTTCATGGGTGATGCGGCAGCCTACGCCTACATCGCCATGCAACAGGCGATTGAAGATGCGGGGTTGGCACCCTCAGTTGTCTCCAATGTCCGCACTGGCATCATCGCGGGCTCTGGCGGCGCCTCTTCCTCGAACCAGACCGAGGCGTGCGACATTATGCGCGACAAGGGCCTGCGCCGCGTTGGCCCGTATCGAGTCACTCAGACAATGGGCAGTACAGTGTCTGCCTGCCTCGCGACCCCTTTCAAAATCAAAGGGGTTAACTATTCCATTTCATCAGCCTGCTCCACCAGCGCCCACTGTATCGGCAACGCAATGGAACAGATTCAACTGGGTAAACAGGATCTGGTATTTGCAGGCGGTGGTGAAGAGCTGCACTGGACGCTGAGTTGTTTATTCGATGCGATGGGCGCGTTGTCCACCAAGTACAACGACACGCCGGAACAGGCCTCCCGCGCCTATGATGCCAACCGGGACGGCTTTGTTATTGCCGGAGGCGGCGGCATGTTGGTGGTTGAGGAACTGGAACATGCCAGAGCCAGGGGTGCAAAAATTTACGCAGAGCTGGTGGGCTATGGTGCCACTTCCGACGGTTACGATATGGTCGCACCCTCGGGAGAGGGGGCTATACGCTGTATGCAACAGGCACTGAGTACAGTGAATGGCCCCGTGGATTACATCAACGCGCACGGCACCAGCACACCTGCCGGAGACATCCAGGAACTAAAAGCCGTTCGCGCAGTTTACGAGGGCGAAGCGAATATCCCGGTGATAAGTTCGACCAAATCACTCTCCGGACACTCGCTGGGCGCCGCCGGCGTACAGGAAGCCATTTACGCCCTGCTGATGCAGCAACAGAGCTTTATCGCTGCCTCTGCCAATATTGAGGAACTCGATCCAGAAGCTGCCGGGCTGCCCATCGCACTCAAGCGTCACGACAATGTCGATTTGCAGCGAGTCATGTCCAACAGCTTTGGTTTTGGCGGCACGAATGCCTCGCTGGTGTTCCAGAAATACTCAGACTGATATAAACAGCCTGGACGCCCTCGGTCGCTCAGCAGCCGAGGCGTCTAACGCACCAAAGCGTCCATCAACAGCACATCCACAGTATCGCCCTCGCCTACCGTTGTCCCAACCGGAATGATGGCCAACGCATTGCTGTGACTCACCGAGCTGAGTACGCCGGAGCTCTGGTTGGAGTACCTGCTCGCCTGCAATCCCTGCGGAGTGTTTTCTATCGTCACCCGCAAGTATTCCTGCCGAGTGCCGGGCCGCGCCACCGAGAACGCCGCTCGCGCCTGCAGGCGCAATGGCTCAGACTCGGCAACACCTTGCATCTTAAGCAGGAAGGGACGGGCAATCAGGCAGAAAGTGACGAACACGGACGTGGGATTACCCGGTAGACCGATAAACGGCGTATTGCCGATACTGCCGAAGGCCAGCGGTTTGCCCGGTTTGATAGCGAGCTTCCAAAGATCGAGCCGACCCAGCCGCTCGACCTGCGCCTTGACATGATCCTCCTCGCCAACAGAAACACCGCCGGTGGTGATAACACAGTCGGCGCGCGTGGCGGCATTCAGCAGCGCCTCTGCCGTTGCCTCCGGCGTGTCGGCAACGATGCCGCAATCGACAAACTCCAGGTTTAGTGCGCGCAGCAATCCGGCCAGGGTGTAGCGGTTCGAGTTGTATATGCCGCCCACGGGCAGCTCACCACTGCCCGGCTCAGTCAGCTCATCGCCGGTCGAAAGCACTGCCACCCGCAACGGGCGCTTGACATGCACGGCACCACAGCCCACGGATGCCAGCAACCCCATGTCCTGCGGACGCAGCGCGCGGCCAGCCATTAGAACGATTTCACCCGCCGTAATATCCTGGCCACGCGGGCGGATGTTCTGCCCAACGCTGACGGTGCCAGAGACACTTACCTTTCCGGACGATTCTGTGCAGTCTTCTTGCATCACGACGGCATCCGCACCCGCCGGAATCGGTGCGCCGGTAAAAATTCTCGCGGCGGTCCCTAGCGCCAGCTCAGCGCCGACCGCGCCGGCAGGGATACGCTGGCTCACAGGCAGTGCTGCGCCTGCGTCTCCAGCGCGCAGCGCATAACCGTCCATGGCGCTATTGTCCAACGGCGGGACGTCCAGAGTGGATATCACATCTTTTGCCAGCACCAAACCAAGGGCGTCCAGCAGGGGCACTTCTATGGATTGTGTGACTGGACGAGCGACGGCGAGCACCCGCGCCAGTGCCTCTGCAACTGGCAGCAACGGACTCACGCGTTCGTTTCCCGTACCCCGAGCACGCCAACAAAATTACAGGGCCGGTGACCGCTGTCTAACTGCTCGCGAATTATCCCTTCCCAGGCTGTTTTACAAGCTCCCGTCGATCCCGGCATGCAAAATATAACGGTGTTGTTGGCGAAACCCGCCACTGCGCGAGACTGAATTGTAGAAGACCCGATCTCCGTGAAAGAGAGCGCGCGAAACACTTCACCAAATCCATCGATTTCCTTGTCGAACAATGGCCTTACCGCCTCGGGAGTGGAGTCCCGCCCGGAAAACCCGGTGCCGCCAGTGATTAGCACCGCGTCAATTTTATCGTCCGCTATCCAGTCAGACAGCGTGGCACGTATCTGGTAAATATCGTCTCGGACAATGAGTCTGGCGGCCGCGTTATGTCCCTGCGCCCGCAGCGCCTGCGCCAGGTAATCTCCAGACGTATCGTTCTCGCTCACACGGGTATCTGAAACCGTTAAAACCGCTATCGACAAGCACTGCGTACTACCGTCATCCCCGCCAATCATGCTTGCTCCTGCTCCTGTTCCTGTGCGTAATAGTGTTTCACCAGATCGCCAATCGCACTGCGCCAAGGCACCTGCCTGACGGCGAACGTATCGCGAATTTTGCTGCAGTTAAGTGTTCGACTCAGCGGCGGCAGCCCTTCAGATTCGCGCTCCAACTGCACCACCGAGGAGCCGAAGTCTGAAAACTGTGACGCTGCGGCCAGCAGCGCCTCGGCAAATTCGTAATAGGTAGCGGTGTCGGCACTGCCGTAGTGATAGATACCCCAGGGTTCCAGCCCCGTACCAAGCTGGTCCAACAGGGCCAGTATGACCCGCGCGCCATCATCAGCTGCCACCGGCGAGCCGCGCAAATTATTGTCCAGAATCAGGCTGTCGCCGGCTCGCAGCGGCCCCAACATCTGGGTAATCAGGTTCGTTCCTGCGTAGGAAAAAACCGGACCAAAACGCAGGATAAGATGCCTGGCACAGGCCTCGGTCACCACCTCCTCGGCGCGCGCCAGCAACTGGCCCACGGTTTCCTCGTTATCCGGCAAATCCTGCTCGACGTAGAGACGATCTAACTGACCGGAGAACACTCTGGAACTGGAAATGTAAAGATACGCAGTATTGGTTCGTTGGCAGCTCTTGGCTACCCAGTGACAGCGCTGCAAATCCAGCTCCTGGATTTGCAAACCGCCATCGCCAGCCGCTTCAATGCGCACATCGACTACGATATCACTCTTGGCCCGTGAAACGCCTTTCTTCGCCTGACGCTCGCTCTTCCAGCGGCAGGCCGATCGACTCATGGGTATTATTTCATGGCGCCCAAGCAGCGCCTGACGCTGCACCAGCGCCATACCTAAAGGTGTATCGGATCCCAATATGAGTACGCGCATCCCGCCTGTTACACCCACCCCATCCTACTGTACTGTCACTTGGCGAATTCCCTCTAAAACGGGATATCGTCATCGAAATTGCCATAATCACCAGCCGGAGCACCGCTGCCGACTGATTGTGGCGCGGCGCCACCCGAGGGCGGAGCAGCTGCAGGGCGCGGGGCATTTTGCTGATATTCGCCACCAGACTGGGAACCACCACCCTGACCTGCGCCGCGCGTATCGAGCATCTGCATCTCGTTGCCCACGATCTCGGTAGAATAGCGATCAACACCCTCTTTATCCTGCCATTTGCGCGTGCGCAAGCTGCCCTCCACATACACTTTGGAGCCCTTGCGCAAATACTCACCCGCGATCTCCGCCAAGCGATTAAAAAAGACCACGCGGTGCCACTCGGTCCGCTCTTGCGGCTGCCCGGTCTGCTTGTCTTTCCAGGCCTCAGAAGTCGCTATCGAAATATTGGTAATGGCAGCACCACCCTGGGAATACCGGATTTCCGGATCGTTGCCCAGGTTGCCTACCAGGATGACTTTGTTAACGCCCCGTGCGGCCATAAATTTTCCTCATTGATTCTACATTTTCGATACGGGATTGGGGGTTGACTATAGCAACCCGCTCATGCAATTGCGACAGCATCACCTGCCATTGTCCATCAATTGCGCCAACGGCGGCCGATAACACTGGCTAGCGGACAGGGCGCCGCAGTCAACGTCAAACGTCAGGCATAGGACTGCTGGTGGCGTTTTTAGTCCCCGTCAGGTCTGGCGCCCGCACCACCACCAGCCACCAGGCCGCAGCCAGTAAAAGGCACACCCCGGTCAGCGTATTGGCGCCCAGATGTTGCAGCAACCATCCTCCACCCGCACCGCCGGCGAATGCGCCCAGAAACTGGCAGGTCGAGTAGACGCCCATGGCGGTCCCCTTGCCGTCCGCAGACACCGACTTGCTGAGTAGGGAAGGCAGTGTTGCTTCCAGGTAATTGAAGCCCACGAAGAAAAGCCACAAACCAACGTAAAACAACAAACTACTCGACGCGAAGTCCAGTGTGGCTATCGCGGCAAAGACCAGCGCAATGCCCAGCAGGAACATCTGCTGCAAACGCCCGCCCCTCTCAGCCAAAATCATCAACGGCACCATGCCGGCCAACGACAGCAGTAACACCGGCAGGTAGACCATCCAGTGATGGTCGCGGCCGACGCCGTAGGACTGCTCCAGCAACCCCGGCACCACCAGAAAGCTGGCAGTAAGCACAAAATGCAAAACGAACACGCCGAAATCGAGTCGCAGTAGCACCGAATTCCCGAGTACTCGCCGCATCAGCGATAGCTTGGCACCCGCGTCGACATGCTCCACGTCACCACCAGGCGGCGGGGACGGCACCAGAAACACCACGATGGCAATACCGACAAATGCCAGCGCTGCGGTAAACCAGAATACCATTGTCAGGCCGCCGAACGAGGCCACTACCGGGCCAAGCACCAGTGCCACCGCGAACGACAGGCCAATACTCATCCCGACTGCGGCCATAGCCTTGGTGCGCTGTTCCTCGCGTGTCAAATCCGCCACCAGGGCCATGACCGTACTGGCGATAGCGCCGGCGCCCTGCAGCGTACGGCCGAAAATAATACCGCCGATACTGTCGGACATCGCGGCGATAACACTGCCCAGGGCGAACATCAGCAACCCGGCGATAATCACGGGCTTGCGGCCTATCTGGTCCGACAGCCAGCCCAGGGGGATTTGGAGCAGGGCCTGAGTCAGGCCATACATACCCAGCGCGAGCCCGATCAGGGTCGGCGTTGAGCCGGGCAGGTCCGCTGCATAGAGCGCCAGCAGCGGCAGCACCATAAACAGGCCCAGCATCCGAAAACAGTATAGAAGCGCCAGCGAACCTACAGAGCGACGCTCCTGCGCTGTCATGGGATGTTCAGTAATCACAGAGGATAGTTCACCGGGATTTGGCTGGAAAAACAGCCGGGAATAGTATCAGCTTCACCACCTCAGCGACACCACGCAGACACTCCGGATAAAATAAAAAGCCGGGGTTTTGCCACGCCTATAGCTAAGGGCCTATACTGTTCGGTTTCCGTTTCAACGCGGCATCAGAGGTTTTATGGACACCATCCAAGTACGCGGGGCACGCACCCACAACCTCAAAAATATCGACCTCGATATTCCCCGGGACAAGCTGGTAGTCATCACCGGCCTGTCAGGCTCCGGCAAATCCTCGCTCGCGTTTGATACGCTGTATGCCGAAGGACAGCGCCGCTACGTGGAATCGCTGTCCACCTACGCCCGACAGTTTCTATCGCTCATGGAGAAACCGGATATTGACCATATTGAGGGTCTCTCACCGGCCATTTCCATCGAGCAGAAATCCACGTCACACAACCCGCGCTCCACTGTCGGCACGATCACCGAGATTTACGACTATCTGCGCCTGCTGTACGCGCGGGTCGGGGAGCCTCGCTGCCCCGAACACGGCTTAAATTTACAAGCCCAGACCGTCAGCCAAATGGTGGATGCGGTCCTGGCCTTGCCTGAAGATACGAAACTCATGCTCCTTGCTCCCGTGGTACGCGATCGCAAAGGCGAGCACCTGCATGTACTGGAGGAGCTGCGAGCCAGCGGCTTCGTGCGCGCCCGTATCGACGGCATCGTCACCGACCTCGACGACGCCCCGGATCTGGATAAAAAGAAGAAGCACCGCATCGAGGTGGTTGTAGACCGCTTCAAGGTGCGTGAAGACCTGGGCATCCGACTGGCGGAGTCCTTTGAAACAGCTCTCTCGCTGACAGACGGGTTGGCGTCCATTAGCTACATGGATATAAAGGCCAACGAATTGAGTTTTTCTGCCCGCTTTGCCTGCCCCGAGTGCGGGCACAGTATTGATGAGCTGGAGCCGCGGATGTTTTCCTTCAACAATCCCGCAGGCGCCTGCAGCGGGTGCGACGGCCTCGGCGTGAAACAATTTTTCGACGAGGACCGACTGGTCCTCTTCCCGGAATCCAGCCTTGCGGAGGGCGCCATCCGGGGTTGGGACCGGCGCAATGTGTATTACTTCCATATGCTGAACTCGCTCGCAGATCACTATGGCTTCGACATCGATACGCCCTTCCATCAATTGAGCAAAAAGCACCGGCAAATCATCCTGCACGGCAGTGGCAAGCAGGAAATCGCCTTTTCCTATATCAATGACCGTGGCGATGTCTTCAAGCGCACACACGTTTTCGAAGGCATACTTCCAAATATGGAACGTCGTTATCGCGACACAGAATCACAATCCGTACGTGAAGATCTGTCCAAGTTTTTGGCCACCCAGCCCTGCCCTGACTGCGACGGTACCCGATTACGTCAGGACGCCCGCCATGTATTCATCGACGGCCACGACCTCCCCAGTATTACTGCGATGCCGGTGGGCGATGCGGAAATCTATTTCAATCAATTACAGCTGAAGGGGCGTCAGGGCGAAATTGCCAGCAAGATCCTCAAAGAATTGCGCGCCCGCTATCGCTTTTTGGTGGATGTGGGGCTGAATTATCTCTCTCTGAACCGCAGTGCTGAAACACTGTCTGGCGGTGAGGCGCAGCGCATCCGCTTGGCCTCACAGATTGGCGCGGGGCTGGTGGGCGTTATGTATATCCTCGACGAACCCTCTATTGGCCTGCACCAGCGCGACAATGAACGATTGCTGGCAACACTCACCCACCTGCGGGACATGGGCAATTCAGTGCTGGTGGTTGAACATGACGAAGACGCCATTCGCAGTGCCGACCATATCATTGATATAGGCCCGGGGGCTGGCATACACGGCGGACAAGTGGTGGCATCGGGAACGCTTGAGGATATCCTCAACAGCGAGCACTCACTAACAGGGGCCTATCTGTCCGGAGCGCGGGAAATCACCATCCCGGCAAAGCGCACTCCACGCAATGCAAAGGAGCAGCTTGTCCTGACAGGCGCAACGGGCAACAACCTGCAATCAGTCGACCTGGAAATTCCACTGGGTTTGCTTACCTGCATAACCGGAGTTTCCGGTTCAGGGAAATCCTCGCTCATAAACAGCACCCTTTACCCCATCGCCGCCACGGAACTCAACGGTGCGACCACGTTAACGCCGGCCCCATTTACATCCATTACGGGTATGGATCGTATCGACAAATGTATCGATATTGATCAGAGCCCCATTGGGCGAACACCGCGCTCCAACCCCGCCACCTATACCGGTATCTTTACACCGGTTCGCGAACTATTCGCAGGCACCCAGGAGGCGCGCTCCAGGGGCTACAAGCCCGGCCGCTTCAGCTTCAATGTTAAAGGTGGGCGCTGCGAAGCCTGTCAGGGTGATGGCATGACCAAAGTGGAGATGCATTTCCTGCCAGATATCTATGTTCCCTGCGAAGTGTGTAAAGCAAAGCGTTACAACCGCGAGACTCTGGAAGTGCGGTACAAGGGCAAGAATATTCACGAGGTGCTGGATATGACAGTAGAAGATGCACTGCCCTTTTTTGAACCCGTCCCCGCCATCGCCCGCAAGCTACAAACTCTGATGGACGTCGGACTGTCCTATATTCGCCTCGGCCAGGCTGCCACCACGCTGTCGGGCGGCGAAGCCCAGCGCGTCAAGTTATCGCGCGAGCTGTCCAAACGCGACACCGGAAAAACGCTTTATATACTGGACGAACCGACAACGGGATTGCACTTCGAGGACATTAAACAACTACTGGAAGTACTGCACCGTCTGCGAGACCACGGCAACACCGTAGTCATCATCGAACACAATCTGGATGTCATTAAAACGGCGGATTGGGTGGTGGATCTGGGGCCGGAGGGCGGCAGTGGTGGCGGCAAGATTATCGCCACCGGCACTCCTGAGGATGTCGCGAAGATTAAAGGCTCTTACACGGGACAGTTTTTGGCGCCGGTACTGAAGAAACACCGCCGAAAAAAGGCCGCGTGAGCAGGTAGCTTATCTAAAGCTAAAACCCCCGGACATGGCCGGGGGTTTTAGTGGGGATCGCGCAAAATGGCAATCAATCCTCGTCGTCTGCCACCTCGGGCTGAGGACGATCAACCAGCTCTACATAGGCCATAGGCGCTTTGTCCCCGGTCCTGAAGCCGCACTTAAGTATGCGAATATATCCACCGGGCCGCTCCTGGTAACGTGGGCCCAATTCATTGAACAACTTGCCAACGGCCGAGCTATCGCGCGTCCGATCGAAAGCCAGACGGCGATTTGCAACGCTGTCTTTCTTTGCCAGGGTAATCAACGGCTCAGCATAGCTGCGCAGTTCTTTCGCCTTGGGCAAGGTTGTCCTAATAAGCTCATGCTCCACCAGAGAGACAGCCATGTTACGAAACATGGCCTTACGGTGTGAGCTGTTGCGATTCAGTTGACGTCCACTGTGACGATGACGCATGTTTGCTTTCCTATTCTACTGTGCTATCGCAGCACTGCTATCTGTTGATCGAGCCTGCTTAGGCGCTCAGAACCCGATCGTCGTTTTTCAGGCTGGCTGGCGGCCAGTTGTCCAGTCGCATACCCAGCGACAGACCACGGGAGGCCAGTACATCCTTGATTTCGGTGAGAGACTTCTTACCCAGGTTAGGGGTTTTGAGCAACTCAACCTCAGTGCGCTGCACCAGGTCACCAATGTAGTAAATATTCTCTGCTTTGAGGCAGTTTGCGGAACGAACCGTCAGTTCCAGATCATCGACTGGTCGCAACAGAATCGGATCAACTTCATCCTCTTCTACTACGGACTCTGATTCGGACTCACTCTCCAGGTCGACGAAGACGGCCAACTGCTGCTGCAGTATAGTTGCTGCACGGCGAATCGCCTCTTCCGGATCAATAGTGCCATTGGTTTCCAGATCCAGCACCAACTTATCCAAATCGGTACGCTGCTCAACCCGAGCTGCTTCAACCACATACGAAACGCGGTATACAGGTGAGAAGGAGGCATCTAACTGCAGACGGCCGATAGAGCGTGTTTCGTCGTCCGGGCTGATACGTGAATCCGCAGGCGAATAACCTCTACCCAGTGCCACGGTCAAACGCATATTGATCTCAGCGCCCTCGTTGAGATGGCAAAGGACATGCTCAGGATTGCGGATCTCGATATCGTGATCGACTTGAATGTCACCAGCTGTTACTACGCCAGGTCCCTTTTTGCTCAGGGTAACTTCAGCCTCTTCTTTGCCGCTCATCACCAGAGCAACGCCCTTCAGATTGAGAAGGATCTCGATGACATCTTCCTGAACGCCTTCAATCGCGCTGTACTCATGCAGTACACCATCGATTTCAACTTCTGTGATGGCACAACCGGGCATGGAAGACAGCAAAATTCGACGTAGCGCATTGCCTAAGGTGTGGCCAAAACCACGCTCAAGCGGCTCCAGAGTGACCTGGGAGCGCGTGCTGTTCTTCTCATCAACATTGATCACACGGGGCGTTAAAAATTCGTTAACTGCACTCTGCATTTGGGCACCTGTCTTGTAGGTTGGTCCTTCAGTGGATTACTTGGAGTAAAGCTCTACGATCAAATTCTCGTTGATCTCAGAGGACAGGTCCTGACGATCAGGTACTGCCTTGAATACTCCTTCCAACTTCTCGTTGTTAACGTCTATCCACTCTGAATCTCCACGGTGAGAAGCCAGCGCAAGAGCAGACTGCACACGGAGCTGCTTCTTGGCCTTTTCACGCAGGGAAACAACATCACCTGCCTTCACCTGGTAGGAGGGGATATTCACAACAACACCATTTACCAAAATGGACTTGTGAGAAACCAATTGGCGAGATTCTGAACGAGTAGAACCAAAACCTATACGGTAAACCACGTTGTCCAGTCGGCTCTCCAGCAGCTGCAGCAGGTTTTCGCCGGTTGCTCCCTTAAGACGAGCAGCCTCTTTGTAGTAATTGCGGAACTGCTTTTCCAACACGCCGTAAATGCGACGTACCTTCTGCTTTTCACGCAACTGCACACCATAGTCCGACAGGCGACCACGACGGGCGCCATGTTGGCCGGGGATTGTTTCTACCTTGCACTTACTTTCTAACGAGCGAACCCCGCTTTTCAGGAACAAATCTGTTCCTTCACGACGGGAGAGCTTGCACTTGGGTCCAATATATCGAGCCATGTCAATTCTATCCTGTGAGCGTTATACGCGACGTTTTTTGGGTGGACGGCAGCCGTTGTGAGGAATTGGCGTGACGTCTGTAATGTTGCTGATCTTGTAACCGCAAGAGTTCAACGCGCGGACAGCTGACTCACGACCAGGCCCTGGGCCTTTAACCTGCACATCGAGGTTTTTCAGTCCATATTCTTTCGCCGCTTCGCCCGCTCGTTCCGCCGCTACCTGTGCAGCGAAAGGCGTACTCTTGCGCGAACCACGAAAACCGGAACCACCTGAGGTCGCCCAGCTCAGGGTATTACCCTGGCGGTCTGTGATGGTAATGATGGTGTTATTGAAAGACGCGTGGATGTGCGCAATTCCGTCAATAACTACCTTGGTAATTTTCTTTCGAGTGCTCTTTGCACCTGGCTTGGCCATACTCAACTTCCTGCTTTAATATCAACACTGCACTCGGGTGCAGCTACACTAAAAAGGATTCGCAAAATCCAGTGATTACTTGCGAATCGGCTTGCGCGGACCCTTACGGGTACGGGCATTGGTCTTGGTCCGTTGTCCTCGCAGAGGCAAACCTCTACGGTGACGCAGGCCGCGATTGCAACCCAGGTCCATCAATCGTTTGATATTCATGGAGAGCTCTCGACGCAAATCGCCCTCAACCATCATCTCGCCGACCTTAGTCCTGAGAGCGTCCATCTCTTGCTCTGTCAGTTGGCTGATTTTGACAGTTTCGGCAACGCCGGTGTCTGCGCAAAGGCGTCGGGCCTGACTGCGACCCACACCATAAATATATGTCAATGAGATAACAGTATGCTTGTTATCCGGTATGTTGACGCCGGCAATACGGGCCATTCAACTCTCTCCAATCATTTGTCGTCGCTCAAAGCTATAACCTTGTTCAAACCCTATTAGCGGCCCTGCGGCATATTGGGGTGTGGACAAAAGGCGCAGCAGTCTAGCGATATCGTTAGTAAAAATCAACCGTTAACGGCTGACCTTAGCCTTGACGCTGTTTGTGCCGCGGATCTGTGTTACAGATCACCCGGACAACACCTTTGCGGCGAACCACTTTGCAGTTTCTGCAAATTGTCTTTACTGATGCACGTACTTTCATTACACCTACTCCTACTTGGAGAGTCGAGGCCGAATTATCGGGCTCGCCCGGCTCCACCATAATTCTTCAAATTTGCTTTCTTCATCACCGAGTCATACTGGTGCGACATCAAGTGGCTCTGTACTTGAGCCATAAAATCCATCACGACAACCACTACAATCAGCAATGAAGTACCGCCCAGGTAAAAGGGCACGTTCCACATCACTACCAGGAACTGCGGCAGCAAGCAGACCAGCGCGATATACGCGGCGCCAAATACCGTCAATCGGGTAAGGACACCATCGATATAATCCGCTGTCTTCTCACCCGGCCGTATGCCTGGGACAAATGCGCCTGAACGCTTCAGGTTATCCGCAACCTCTACGGGGTTGAACATCAACGCCGTGTAGAAGAAACAGAAAAAGACTACAAACACCGTAAACAACAGAATATTCAAAGGCTGCCCTGGCCCGATTGCAACAGCCAGATCCTGCAACCAGTCTGCTGAACCACTGGTACTGAACCACTGCGCTATCGACGCGGGGAACAACAATATACTGCTGGCGAAAATTGCCGGGATTACACCGGACATATTAACTTTCAACGGCAGGTGAGAACTCTGTGCCTGGTACATCTTACGCCCTTGCTGACGCTTGGCGTAGTTCACCGTAATGCGTCGCTGGCCGCGCTCGATGAATACAATCATCGCGATTACTGCAATAGCCAGTGTCAGGATAAACAGCAGGATCAAAATATTAAGCTCGCCCTGCCTTGCCTGCTCCAGAGACTGCCCGATCGCCGAGGGCAAACCGGCTACAATACCTGCGAATATCAACAGCGATATGCCGTTTCCCACACCCTTTTCAGTAATTTGCTCACCCAGCCACATCATAAACACTGCGCCGGTGACCAAGGACGTAATAGCAATTACATAGAAGACGATAGACGTATCGTAAGACATCCCCTGATTTGCCATGCCGACCGTCATACCGGTGGCCTGAATGATCGCCAGTACGACCGTCAAGTAGCGCGTATACTGACTAATTTTTCGACGCCCTGACTCACCCTCTTTCTTTAAAGCTTCTAACTGCGGTGTCACCGCCGACATCAACTGCATGATAATGGACGCAGAGATGTACGGCATAATGCCAAGCGCCAGGATACTCATCCTTTCCAGCGCGCCACCGGAGAACATATTGGCCAAACCCAGGATAGTGCCCTGGTTCTGATTGAAAAGTGCCGCCAATTGATTGGGATCAATTCCAGGTACAGGAATATGCGTGCCAATTCTATAAACAAGAATGGCCATCAACACAAAACGAAGGCGTGAGAATAGTTCGCTCAGGCCTGCTTTGTTAACTGTGGGCGGCTTTCCGGTTGCCATCTATTCCTCTACTTTTCCGCCGGCTTTCTCAATAGCTTCGCGCGCACCTTTGGTGACGACGAGACCTTTGAGGGTTACCGCTTTATTCAACTCACCGGACAGAAATACGCGAGCGCGCACTATATTCTCGTTGACCAAATCCGCGCTTTTCAGAGCGGCCAGATCAATAGTGTCACCGTCAACCGCATTGAGTTCGCTCAAACGGATCTGTGCTGTTGTTCGAGCCATGCGCGAGGTAAAGCCGTATTTGGGCAGACGTTTCTGCAAAGGCATCTGACCGCCTTCGAATCCAGGTCGGACACTGCCGCCCGAACGAGCTTTCTGACCCTTGTGGCCGCGCCCGGCAGTTTTACCGTAGCCACTACCAATACCACGTCCTACGCGCTTGGCGTTCTTTCTGGCACCGGGAGCTGAACTCAGGTTATTGAGTTGCATAACTTCTGACATAACTTACTCCTCTATCCTGATCAGGTAGTGCACCCGGTTAATCATGCCTCTAACCGAAGGTGTATCCTCTACCTCAACAGTGTGTCCAATGCGACGCAATCCAAGCCCCGCTACACACGCTCTGTGTTTTTTCAGGCGACCGAAGGTACTTTTAACCTGGGTGACCTTTACAAATGCTTTAGCCATGACGAGCCAACCTAATAGTTAATTCAGAATTTCTTCGACAGTCTTACCGCGCTTGGCGGCAATGGCCTCTGGTGAGGACATTTCACGAAGACCATTGAACGTAGCTCTCACCACATTGACGGGGTTCGTTGAGCCGTAGCACTTCGCGAGTACGTTATGTACTCCGGCAATTTCAAGCACTGCTCGCATCGCGCCACCGGCGATTACACCAGTACCTTCAGACGCCGGCTGCATGTAGACCTTGGAGGCGCCGTGGGCGGCTTTCACCGCATACTGAATAGTACCGTTATTCAGCTCAACATTAATCATGTTGCGACGCGCAGCTTCCATCGCCTTTTGAATAGCAACCGGAACCTCGCGAGCTTTACCACGACCAAAGCCGACTTTGCCTTTGCCGTCACCAACCACGGTCAGTGCCGTAAAACTGAATATCCGACCACCCTTGACCACTTTGGCCACACGGTTGACCTGTACCAGTTTTTCCTGGAGGTCGCCTTCCTGCTGCTGCTTTTTCTGATCGTTAAAAGCCATATCTACACCCTAGAATTCCAGTCCAGTCTCACGAGCGGCATCAGCCAACGCTTTAACACGTCCGTGATACTTGTATCCACCACGGTCAAACGCCACTTTGTCGATGCCCGCTTCTTTAGCCCGCTTGGCGACCAATTGACCAACCGCTGCTGCCGCAGCCATATTGCCTGTCGCACCCTTGCGCAAATCTGAGTCAAGAGTAGAGGCGCTGGCGATGACTTTATCTCCTGCCGGGGCAATAACCTGAGCATATATATGCCTGGGTGTTCTATGCACACTCAGTCGGTTCATTCCCAAATCACGTATTCGGGTACGAGCACGGCGAGCGCGGCGTAACCTTGAATCATTCTTTGCACTCATCTCACTTACCTACTTTTTCTTGGCTTCTTTACGACGGACATGCTCATCGGAATAGCGAATGCCCTTACCTTTGTAGGGTTCTGGCGGACGGAAACTACGAAGTTCCGCCGCGGCCTGCCCTACTGCATGCTTGTCTATACCTTTCAAAACAATTTCTGTCGGGCTGGGACTCTCGGCCGATACGCCTTCTGGCAATTTGTAATCAACCGGATGAGACAGACCCACCGTCAAGTTAACCACATCGCCATTGACCTTGGCTCGATAACCGACGCCATTCAGCAATAGCTTCTTCTCCCAGCCCTCACTAACGCCCTTAACCATGTTGCTAACCAGCGCTCGGGTTGTTCCGGCAATGGCGCCCAACTTGTCGTTGCTGTACGAAAAACTCAGAACACTGTCATCCTGGCTGAACGCTATACCTTCAGACAGAAAAAGCGCCAGAGTACCCATGCCGCCTTTTACTGTGAGGTCGCTACCATTGAGCTTTACCTCTACACCTTTGGGCAGCTGAATTGGATCTTTTGCGACTCTAGACATTTCGAAATACTCTCTAAATCAACGCGGGTTTTAGTAAACAGTGCAGAGCACTTCGCCACCGATGCCGGCTGCGCGTGCAGCGCGATCGGTCATCACACCTTGCGATGTGGAAATAATTGCCACACCCAGACCGGATCGAACAGATGGAAGTGCACCGCTACCACTGTATTTACGTAATCCAGGGCGACTTGATCGATCTATTTCCGCTATGACAGGCTTGCCAAGGTAATATTTCAAATCGATGGCCAGCCGAGGCTTGCCGTCTTCACTGGTTGCACTGAACCCATCGACATAACCTTCGTCTTTCAACACTTGGGCTACAGCGGCTTTCAATTTCGAACCTGGCATTTCCACACGAGTCTTACCAGCCATCTGTGCGTTACGAATGCGGGTCAGCATATCTGACAGCGGATCTTGCATACTCATAATCTATTCATCTCCGTAGAAAATCTCGCCAACTACCAGCTTGACTTTACAAGACCGGGCACGTCACCGCGCATAGCTGCTTCACGTAATTTGTTTCGACAAAGGCCAAATTTGCGGTAAACACCATGTGGCCGACCAGTAATCTGGCAGCGTCTTCGCTGACGTACCGGGCTAGCGTCTCTAGGCAATTTCTGCAACTTCACCTGGGCGTCCCATTTGTCTTCATCAGGGACGTCAGTGTCGATCAAAATCGCTTTCAAGGCCGCACGCTTCACCGAGTATTTAGCAGCGATCTGTAGACGCTTTTTCTCGCGCGCAATCATTGATTTCTTCGCCATGTATAAAGCCTCTTAATCCTTCAGTGGGAAGTTAAAAGCGCGCAACAGTGCACGACCTTCATCGTCCGTACGAGCGGAGGTGGTAATGGTGATATCCAATCCACGCAAAGCGTCCACCTTGTCGTATTCAATTTCTGGGAAAATTATTTGCTCAGTCACACCCATTGCAAAATTTCCACGCCCGTCAAAAGATTTGGGGCTCACACCGCGGAAGTCTCTGATGCGTGGAATAGCAACACCAATCAAGCGCTCCAGGAACTCATACATGCGATCTGAACGCAGAGTTACTTTGCAGCCGATAGGCCAACCATCCCGAACCTTGAAGCCAGCGATGGATTTGCGCGCTTTGGTCACCACCACCTTCTGGCCTGAAATTTTCTCCATATCAGCGACGGCGTTTTCCAAAACCTTCTTATCGCCCAGCGCCTCGCCTACGCCCATGTTCAGCGTGATCTTGGTAACGCGTGGAACTTCCATTACATTAGCCAGACCGAGCTGTTCTTTGAGCTGAGGAACAATTTCGTTCTTGTACTTGTCTTTCAACGTTGCCATGTCTTCTACCTGTTGACTAGTCAGCCACCCGGGACCTAGGAGTCAATCTCCTCGCCACTGGATTTGAATATTCGAACCTTACGCTCGCCACTTATCTTAAAGCCAACACGATCAGCTTTACTGGTGCTCGGGTTAAAGATCGCCACATTAGAAATCTGAATGGGACTCTCTTTCTCGAGGATACCGCCTGCTACGCCCGCCTGGGGATTAGCTTTGGTGTGTTTCTTCACCATATTGATACCAGAGACCAGTATTTTACTGTCGTCTAATACCTTGCGTACCTTACCCCGCTTACCTTTGTCTTTACCGGCCAGGATAATTACTTCGTCTTCACTTTTGATCTTTAACATTACTTCACCTATCCCTATCCGGTGGACTAAATAACTTCCGGGGCCAAGGAAATGATCTTCATGAACTTCTCACCACGCAGCTCCCGAGTAACCGGCCCAAAAATACGGGTGCCCAACGGGGCTTGCTGTGCGTTCAGAAGAACAGCTGCATTATCATCAAACTTGATAAGCGATCCGTCCGGGCGGCGAACACCTTTTCGTGTGCGCACAACAACGGCGGTCATCACCTGGCCTTTCTTAACCTTTCCGCGTGGATTAGCTTCCTTGACGGTAACCTTTATCAAGTCGCCAACTCGCGCATAACGACGTTTGGAACCACCCAGGACCTTAATGCACATCACTCGACGGGCACCGCTGTTGTCGGCGACTTCCAAATACGACTGTGTCTGAATCATCTCTTACTCCCACTTGCGGCCACGCCGCTAACCCCTAACTGCTGAACTCTCGATCAGACCTGAGTGGCTACCGTTATTACTTCCAACAATTTCCAGGTCTTGCTCTTGGAAATAGGGCGCGTTTCGGCAACACTCACTGTATCGCCAATGCCACACTGATTGCTTTCGTCATGGGCATGAACCTTTGAAGAACGAGTGATGTATTTGCCGTACACAGGGTGCTTTTCCCGGCGCTCAATCAATACAGTAATCGTCTTATCCATCTTGTTGCTTACAACCTTACCGGTTGCAATTCTTGTACGCTTCTCTGCAGCTGACATGCTTAATTACCCGCCTTTTCAGTGAGTAGAGTTTTTACACGAGCTATATCGCGTTGGTTTATCTGCAACAAGTGCGTCTGTCCCAACTGGCCAGTCGTTCTTTGCATGCGCAATTTAAACTGCTCTTCGCGCAGAGTCAGAAGCTCTTTGGTCAATTCATCGGATGACTTTGCACGTAACTCGCTTGCTTTCATTACATCACCGTCCGTTTAACAAATTGAGTAGCGATAGGAATCTTAGCGGATGCCAATGCAAAAGCCTCACGAGCCAACTCCTCAGAAACACCCTGCAATTCATAAAGTATCTTGCCTGGCTTGATCTGGGCTACCCAGTACTCAACGTTACCTTTACCCTTGCCCTGGCGCACTTCCAACGGCTTACCTGTAATAGGCTTGTCGGGGAATACACGAATCCAGATTTTCCCACCACGTTTTATGTGGCGAGTCATGGCACGACGCGCAGCTTCAATCTGACGAGCCGACAGACGACCACGGCCAGCGGCTTTCAAACCGTACTCACCGAAGCTCACTTTACTGCCACGATTAGCCAGACCGCGATTGCGACCCTTCATCATTTTGCGAAATTTTGTACGCTTTGGTTGTAGCATCTGCGTAACCCTTAATTAGTTGCTGTCTTCTTGGCGCCGTCTTCCTGGCCTTCAGTGCCAATGACTTCACCTTTGAATATCCAAACCTTCACACCAAGGATGCCGTATGTAGTGGCGGCCTCGTAGGTGGCATAGTCGATGTCTGCGCGCAGAGTATGCAAAGGCACACGGCCTTCCCGATACCACTCTGTACGAGCAATCTCAGCACCACCCAAACGCCCGCCAATCTGGACCTTGATGCCCTCGGCACCTTGACGCATGGCATTCTGCACCACTCGCTTCATCGCGCGGCGGAACATAACCCTGCGCTCCAACTGCTGAGCGACATTCTGCGCCACTAACCTGGCATCCAGGTCCGGCTTCCGAATCTCCTCAATATTGATGTGCACAGGCACACCCATTCTCTGGGTCAGCTCTTTACGGAGCTTGTCGACATCCTCACCCTTCTTACCAATAACAATACCCGGTCGGGCAGTGTGTATGGTAATCCGTGCAGTCTGTGCCGGACGCTCTATCACGATGCGACTGACTGATGCGTGATCCAGCGTTTTCTCGATGTAAGCTCGCGCTTCCAAATCGGTAATCAGCTGCTTCGCGTAGTTCTTGTCGGCATACCAAATTGAAGTATGGTCTTTGACAATACCCAGGCGTATACCGGTTGGATGTACTTTCTGACCCATTTAGTCTTCTCCTAAACTCAGCGGTCGCTGTCTGCAACTTTTATAGTGATATGGCAGCTGCGCTTCAATATACGATCCGCGCGGCCTTTGGCTCGCGGTCGCAGACGCTTCATAGTCATACCTTCGTCTACAAAAATGCTGGACACCTTTAACTCATCGACATCCGCACCTTCATTGTTCTCAGCGTTGGCGATTGCTGAGTCGAGCAATTTCTTGACAATGTGAGCGGCTTTCTTGCTGCTGAACTCCAGCAACCCGAGAGCTTCCTCTACGCGCATACCCCGGACCTGATCCGCAACCAGGCGAACCTTTTGCGGAGAAATCTGTGCGCCTTTCAATTTTGCTGCTACTTCCATTTCCTAAACCTCGCTACAGATTAGCGTTTAACGCTTGGCAGCCTTGTCCACAACGTGGCCTCGGAAGGTACGTGTTGCCGCGAACTCTCCAAGCTTGTGTCCGACCATGTCTTCACTGATGATAACCGGCACATGCTGGCGACCGTTGTGTACGGCGATAGTCAGGCCAACCATATCGGGTGAAACCATAGAGCGACGTGACCAGGTCTTGATCGGTCGACGGTCGTTGCTCTCTACAGCAGCTTCAACTTTCTTCATCAGGTGAAGGTCGATAAATGGACCTTTCTTTAGTGAACGCGGCACAATGTATTCCTCTCGTATCTTGGCTCTAACAACCGATCTTATTTCTTACCACGACGGCGTATGATCAAACTGTCAGTGCGCTTGTTCTTGCGTGTTTTGTAGCCTTTAGCTGGAGTACCCCAAGGGCTCACAGGGTGACGACCACCAGATGTACGCCCTTCACCACCACCGTGCGGGTGATCAACAGGGTTCATCGCAACACCACGAACGGTTGGCCTGACACCGCGCCAGCGAACAGCGCCCGCCTTACCCAACTTCCGCAAGTTGTGCTCGGAGTTAGAAACTTCGCCCAGTGTTGCCCGACAATCAGCCAACACTTTACGCATCTCGCCAGACCGCAGACGCAAGGTGGCGTACTGCCCTTCTCGCGCTACCAGCTGAACGGACGCACCAGCAGAACGCGCTACCTGTGCACCTTTACCTGGCTTCAATTCAATACAATGCACCACGGAGCCAACCGGGATATTTCGCAGCGGCAAACAGTTCCCCGCCTTGATCGGTGCAGCTGAACCCGATTGCAGAACTTCCCCAGCCTTTACGCCCTTGGGCGCAATGATATAGCGACGCTCACCATCAGCGAACAACAACAGCGCAATGTGTGCGGTGCGGTTGGGGTCATATTCCAGGCGTTCAACCTTGGCCGGGACCGCATCTTTATTGCGCTTGAAATCGATGATGCGATAGTGCTGCTTGTGTCCACCACCAACGTGGCGGGTGGTAATCCGGCCATTGTTGTTACGGCCGCCATTCCTGGACTGACTTTCCAGCAAGGGCGCATAGGGAGCACCTTTGTGCAAGTCATCACTAACCACCCGTACTACGTGGCGGCGACCCGGGGAAGTGGGCTTACTCTTTAAAACTGCCATTTCGCTCCTGCTCCTTAATCCGCCACGGCAAAGTCGATGTCATGACCCTGCTCAAGTCTAACGTACGCTTTTTTCCAGGTTGTTTTCGTGCTGAAGCCAAACTTGTTGCGCTTGACCTTACCCTTGACTCGCAAGGTATTCACGTCTGTAACCTTAACCTTGAACAACTGCTCGACAGATTTTTTAATCTCTGACTTGGAGGCATCAATTGCCACCTTAAACACATACTGATTACTTGAATCGGCCACAATGGCAGCCTTTTCGGAAGCATGCGGGCCTACCAGCACTTGAAATACGCGCTCCTGGTTCATCCCAGCATCTCCTCTATCTTTTTCACAGCGTCAACTGTGACCATAACCTTGTCGTGACCAATGAGGCTGAGCGGATCAATACCCTCAACATCGCGCACATCGACCTTGTGCAAGTTGCGCGCAGCCAGATACAGATTTTCACCCACTTCTGCAGCTACGATAAGCACGTTATCCAGACCGAACTCCCCGAGCTGCTGAACCAGCAACTTGGTTTTAGGCGCTTCCAGATCCAAGCTCTCAACAACCAACAAACGATCCTGACGCGCCAGCTCCGACATAATCGACTGCATGGCCGCACGGTACATTTTGCGGTTCACTTTATGCGAGTGATCCTGCGGCTGCGCCGCAAATGTCACACCGCCGCCACGCCATATTGGAGATCGTATGGTACCCGCACGCGCACGGCCGGTACCCTTTTGACGCCAGGGCTTTTTGCCCCCTCCACTTACAGCTGCGCGATTTTTCTGCGCCCGAGTCCCCTGTCGTGCACCCGCCAAATAGGCAGTTACCACCTGGTGGACCAGATCCTCATTGTATTCACGTGCGAAGGCTGCATCAGAAACAGACACCGTGCCCGCTTCTTTACTACCCGGCTTAACAACACTTAATTCCACGTTAGAGACCCCCTAACCTTATGCTTTGACTGCGGGACGGACAATCACGTCTCCGCCGGGTGCCCCAGGTACGGCCCCCTTTATAAGCAATAAATTTCGCTCGGCATCTACTCGGACAATTTCCAGCCCCTGGGTTGTTACGTTTGCTGAACCCATATGACCGGCCATCTTCTTGCCCTTCCAAACTCGCCCAGGAGTCTGGTTCTGACCAATAGAACCCGGCGCACGATGTGAAAGCGAGTTACCGTGCGTGGCGTCCTGCATGGCGAAATTCCAGCGCTTGATAACGCCCTGAAAGCCCTTGCCTTTGGATTTGCCCGCTACGTCAACTTTCTGACCAGCTTCGAAACGCTCTACCGTAAGTTCAGAGCCCACCGCGGGGGCTTCATCTGCATCTTCCAGACGAAATTCCCACAAGCCTCTACCTGCCTCAACACCTGCTTTGGCGAATTGACCGGCCTGCGCCTTGCTGACTCTGGAAGCCTTACGACTGCCCGCTGTAACCTGAATCGCACGATAGCCATCGCTATCGATCTCTTTGATTTGAGTAACGCGGTTTGGAGTCACCTCCACTACGGTTACTGGAATTGAAACGCCGTCTTCGGTAAAGACGCGCGTCATGCCGGACTTACGGCCGACTAAACCAATAGTCATCTTACTAACCTCTCAGTGTACGGGGCTTACCCTCTATGGCCGCCCGCTTTCTCAAAGAAGAGCTGGGCGTTACACACTCGGGACTCCTGCCCCAAGCAGGTCTTGCTACTACTTTTAGTAGTTAACCAAGACTAATCTGTACTTCTACGCCCGCTGCCAGATCAAGCTTCATCAGAGCATCCACGGTCTTCTCTGTGGGCTCGACGATGTCCAACAAGCGCTTGTGGGTACGAATCTCGTACTGATCACGGGCATCCTTGTTGACGTGCGGCGAAATCAATATCGTGAACTTCTCCTTCCGTGTGGGAAGGGGAATAGGACCCTTCACAAGAGCACCAGTACGGCGTGCAGTTTCCACAATCTCCTGAGTAGACGAATCTATCAGTCGATGATCAAAGGCCTTTAGGCGAATTCGAATGCGCTGACTCTGCACCAGACTTAACTCCAAGCTATAAAAAACCAGAGGCCCGCATTGGGACCCCCTGAAAAAGGAACGCGAATTCTAATGACGGCCTCCGTTCCTGTCAAGAAGGGTTTTGAATTAATTCGTGAGATAGACCCGATTAATTCAGTATGACCCTATGACTTGCGGGACCGGAGCGGGCGACTTTATATACTAAAAGTCCTGACTTGGCCAATCAATTATTCAGATATGAAGAACTAGTTTAGCGACAGCTCGCTACACGGCACAGCGAGTGCAGCGCGTAGCCTCGGGAACGGCCTGCTGTCGAGCTATCCCAACGGGCTCGCCGCACACTTCACAGTCACCGTAGGTGCCGGCTGCAATGCGCTCCAGCGCAGCCTGAATGACCCGTATCGACAGATTGGTCTCATTGGCAATGGCATCCACTACCTCGTCGTTTTCTCGCTCCTGCGCCTGCTCTGCAGAGTCGCTGGAGTGCGCCTGGGTGACATCCCTCTTGATACTCGACATCCGCCCCTGCAAAGTCGACAGGCGGGCCTCCAGCTCCTCTCTCAGCGCCTCATGCGTCATGGCAGCCCACCCCCTCAAGCAGCCGTCAACAGACGGTAGAGCTCGTCCTTGAGGTGCAACCGCCGCACCTTGGCACTTTCCTCTGTCTGGGAGGTAACCGGAGTGACCTCATCTTCCATCTTTTCGATATCACGCGTGAGTTCGTGGTATTCGTCGAATAAACGGCGAAAATGCGGGTCCGATACCTTGAGCTCGTGGATTCGATCTTTTAACTCAGGTAACTCGTGGATGAGGTCATGGTGTGCTACGGACATAAAATCTCCTGATTACTGCCTAATTGGGGACAGTCCCCGTTCTGTATTGCTCCTGACGCGTTGCAGAATATCGCGATCATCCTGTAGCGCCATGATCCATGTCAGCACATCTGCACTCCGGTAGCAACAGCGCAAGCTACTTGACGCGCGCCCTGGCAACCACGACCATTGCAACGCAACCACCTCTAATCTGGAAGAGAAGCTATGCAAACCAATCAGCCCACACACTCCGTACTACTGGGCTACCTGCTATGGATCTTCGGTTTTATGGGAGCCCATCGCTTTTACTACGGAAAACAGGTCACAGGGGTAATATGGTTTTTCACATTGGGTTTATTCTTTATCGGCTGGATAGTCGATTTATTCCTGATCCCGTCTATGGAGCGGGAAGCTGAGCGCCGTTTTGTCCCAGGCCCCGTCAATTACGACCTGAGCTGGATCCTGCTGACTTTTTTCGGTTTCTTTGGCGTTCACCGGTTTTACATGGGGAAAATATTTACCGGCCTGCTCTACCTGTGCACTGGCGGACTCTTCCTGATCGGCTACCTCTACGACTTTCTTACGATGAATGAGCAGATCTCAGACATTAACAGCGGTTCCTAGGCCACCCCACAGCGTCTACACTCACGCGAGCCTGGACTATTTAGCCTGTTTTCCTGAGGTCAAATTCCAGAGAAAAAAAAGCCCGACACATGGCCGGGCTCTATATCCGGGGGCGCGAACATTACGCCCCTCGACCGCTATGCAGTCGTCTACTCGATAATCTTCGCTACCACACCGGCGCCAACAGTACGGCCACCCTCGCGAATCGCGAAACGCAGACCGTCTTCCATCGCAATCGGAGCGATCAAGGTCGCCACCATCTGCACGTT
>JBBKWY010000086.1:0-3081 GCA_037969215.1 Halioglobus sp. | reverse complement strand
CTCTAGATCAGCTCAACTAGCATAGCGAAGTAACATGCCCAACTCCCAAATGGATTTTCAGGAGCCTCATAGTGACAAACATCATTAAAGCCATGGTATTAACCGCCGTTTTTGGCTTTGCTACGGGATGCAAGATTGCGGTGGTGGTGCCGGAGGGAGGATCTGTCCAGTCGAGCCCCGGATACTGCGCAAACGACTATTCGCAGGATTCAGGGTTTGTGTGTATTTATAGTGTGACTGATACCAATTATTCTGAATCCTTCACTGCGATACCTCGCGATGGCTGGCAGTTCGTCAAATGGAGTGGCGGCCCCAGCTTTCTTTGTCCCGAGTCTACCGATCCCACCTGCACCGTAAGTACTGTTGGCCTCGCCGGAAATGCCGGTGCAGAGGCTGTAATTGCATCGGATAAAACGTTCTATGTGATGCCTATTTATGTGCGGACTGCCAGCGCAGCGCCAATTCCACGCACTGTTACTGTTGACGGCAAGGAGTGGGCGCAACCTGTCTTGTTTACAGAGGTGACGCGATCAGCAATTGCTGCGGCCTGTCCCGAGGGCACGTGTAGTGGAGCGCTCAATGGCTATGATATGAACGGCTGGACGTGGGCCTTGGCGGAAGACCTGAATACCCTTTTCAATCACTATATTGGCTCCGACCTGTTGGGGCCTGACCCTGATGCGAAAAATATACCCGACATACAGTGGCACGATATTTTTTGGTCAGATGGCTGGTGGCAGACCAGTATTGTAAACAGCCATCTGGCAATAGAGGGCTTTACCCGAGGGTGCTCAGCGTTCGAAGAAACGGGTATTCTACATCCGGACGTGGGCGAATTTCATGTCGGGCAGAACAATGAGCTCGCTTCGACATCCTACCCCTGGAGTCTTGAAAGTAGGGTCAGTACTGTTGGCCCGTTTTCTTACGACGTCGTAGGTGACTGCAACACAGTCAGAAGCGGAGAGGAACGCGTTGGTGGCTGGTTCTATCGCCCAGCGCAGTAGCTTTTGATTGAGGTCAGCGTAAAAACGTTTCCGCGGAAACGTGGTGAAAATATCGGGTCAGCAGCTGCTGATTCCTGCTGCTGAATGTGATTGCGCAGTCGGCCTACAACACTGTTCATCACGTCGATGGTCTGGCTGATTTGATCCAGAGCCATCAGGATGGTTTCTGTTTCAGTCGCCGTTTGTCACTGCTCGCCATATGAGATTCCTCTAATTAGTGTGTATTAATCCCAGGTGAGGGCGCCGCCCGTCTGGTATTGGCATAACTGTAGCGTTGGGGCCAGCCTTCGCGGTTACCTGTTGCCCGGCGTGGGGCTGAGATTAGGACTCTGCCCCCTTTAAGTTTGCTCTGGCATTCACTGAGTGATGCGATAAAACCAACCGGCAGTCGTCGTCGGGCCGAGGCTGGAGAGCACCAAACCGTGGACACACGTGTTGTTGAGGATCTCTGAATCTATGACAGCGAATTTTTTCGTGGTGGTGTCGGAAACCCAGCCCAAAAGACCTGAATCGGTTAAAGCGACATTCTCTGTTATAACAAAATCTGTACTAACCTGGTCACAGACAGTTCCGGGGCCGGCGTATGTATCAATGAGTGCTTGCACGTCTGCACCGGTCGCCCATATCCACCCGCTTAAATCAATGCCATTGAGCAACCCATTACACGAATGCACGCCCTCGGCTGACGGACAAACTGCGTTAATCTCCTCCCATAATACGCCAGTGAACCGGGAGGGCTGCTCCCATTCTTTACCATTCACGATAACGGTATGCATAAGAGGGTCGGGACAGCCAAAGCCATCTTCATTTGGCCCATAGAGAGGGCAAATATCCGCGCTATCCTCAACGCCGTCATTGTCATCATCGGGATCTATTCGATCATCGGTGCCGTCATTATCGGTATCGATTCCAACATATTCAAAGACAGGCATAAGATGAAGTGTTGTGAATGAAGCCAAGCCAGCCCTGCCATTGTCATCGTCCGGGACGGCTATGCTGCAGGTGACATCAGCCGAACCACTGCAGAGAAAACCGTCTGCGGCCTTCCATCTTACAAACTGATACCCCGGGTTTGCGGTAGCCGCGAATGATTCGCTGAACGGGAGCTCTGCCGTCGATAGATCGAACGTGCAGTATTCTCCGCCAGCACCGCCGTAACAGTCGCGCTCGCCAGAGGCTGACTTCACAATACCTTCTGGAGGCACTATCACAGCGACCTTGCATCCCATTACTGTGACGGCAATACACGTCGCCAGAAAGAATTTTATTGTTTTCATGAAAAGTCCGCTATTGTCAGGTATTGCGTAGAGTACAGCGTACAAGATTTTGTAATCTATGTAACGCACGACGAACGGGCCTTAAAATCAGGCAAACAAGACAGAATATTATGGCCAGCCCAACTCGTTTCATAATCCGCTTTAGTGGGGAGATAGGGGGTTTGACCCCTTTAACTTGAATTGATGAAAAGCCAAGTATCGGTATTTCTCTAGCAATTGGGCTTTTCCATAATTTCGAGTGCTTTCAAGGACAGTGCGGTCAGGATTGTAGCCAATTAGAAATTCAACCTCGATTTGATCATCTTTTCGTCCCGGCATACGGGCTGCAGCTAAATCAAAAGTCCCATAAGTTAATTGAGCAGACTCACCCTGATCAAACATGAAGCCGCGAGCTTCTCTCACGACTACATTCAAACGATTCTCTAAGTTGTGAGTGTTCCTTTAGCCTCTGCACCATAACGACTCAAGAAGGGGAGCCGGTCACGGCGTCCTACTTGCTTGTATTGTTAGCTGATTTTATCACTGACACCATATGCACAACTTTTTGAAATACAGCGCTTTGTTTTTCTCCGTATTTTGAAGCGCCACGTTTCTCAATGGCATATATTTTTCGCCGAATATATCGCTCACCTTCTATAAACCGCATTCTCACATGAAGGGTCGGACTATCATTAGCATCCGTTGGCCCTTGTTTCCACAGATTTTGGATGTTGTCGATGGTCACTCCTGAGACATTCCCTCCTGCAAAGAAGTCATTAACATAAACCTCTATATCGTGGATTTCAGTTAGTTGCTTCCTA
>JBBKWY010000085.1:0-20415 GCA_037969215.1 Halioglobus sp. | reverse complement strand
AAAAGTGCGAGGTCCGTAGTGGTGATTGACGAGGCCTATATTGATTTTGGCGGCGAGTCAGCGGCAGCACTGATAGATGAGTTCGATAATTTACTGGTGGTGCAGACTTTGTCCAAGTCGCGCGCGCTGGCGGGGCTGCGTGTGGGTTTTGCGATGGGTAACGCAGCACTCATTGAGGCACTCGGGCGAGTGAAAAACTCGTTTAATTCCTACCCGCTGGATGTGGTTTCCCAGCGGGCAGCGCTGGCCTCAATACAGGACGAAGACTATTTCCAACGCAGTTGCCAGCGGGTGGTTCGCGCACGAGAGGGGCTTTGTATCGCGTTGGCAGAATTGGGTTTTGAGGTGTTGCCGTCGGGTGCGAATTTTGTCTTTGCCACGCATTCCCGGAAACCGGCTCGCGAGTTGTTCGCCCAATTGCGCGCACGAGGCATTGTCGTGCGGTATTTCGATAAGCCGCGCATTGATAACTACCTGCGCATCAGTATTGGTGCAGATGACGATAATGCAGCGCTATTGGCTGCATTGAGGGAGTTGCTCGGCTGAGGTCTGGACGCTGTGGCGGCCCAGCTATACCTTTTTCAGTATGACACTGCCGATGCTGTAACCAGCGCCAAATGAGCACAGTACCCCCAGATCGCCCGCGACCAGATCCTGGCGATGCTTGTGGAAGGCGATGACTGAACCGGCAGAGCTGGTGTTGGCGTACTCGTCGAGTATCGTAGGTGCTTCATCGGGGGTCGCATCCCGCCCCAGGACGCGCCGGGAAATCAGCTGATTCATGCTGAGATTGGCCTGGTGCAGCCACATCCGTTTCAGTTGAACCGGGGCGATCCCCAGCTTATCCAGTTGCGAGGATATCTGCGCGGCCACCGCGGGACACACTTCCTTGAACACCTTCCTGCCTTCCTGCACAAATAGCTTGTCTGTTGATCCCGCGTCTGAATCATCTGTGCGGTTGAGAAAGCCGAAATTATTGCGGATATTGTTGGAGTAAATGGTCTGCAATTTACTGTCCACGATCAGGTATTGCTCGCTACTGGTGGCGGTGGCCGCGCTCTCCACGATGACAGCAGTACAGACGTCGCCAAAAATGAAGTGTGAGTCCCGATCGCGGAAGTTCAGGTGGCCGCTACAAATCTCCGGGTTTAGCAGCAATACGCATCGTGCACTGCCGGTACTGACTGCGTCGCGGGCTTGCTGTATGCCGAAAGTGGCAGATGAACAGGCCACATTCATGTCAAATCCGTACCCCTGAATACCCAGGGCATCCTGGATCTCGACGGCTATGGCGGGGTAGGCGCGCTGCATATTGGAAGCTGCAACGATGACAGCATCGATGTCGTCCGCTGTCTTGCCGGCCTGTGCCATGGCTTCGCGAGCTGCTGCCACACCCATTTCGCATTGGATGGACTGTGCATCATTGGGGCGTTCAGGCAGGCTGGGCACCAAGCGCTTTGGATCCAGTACGCCACTCTTGTTCATCACATAGCGTGATTTGATCCCGGACGCCTTTTCGACGAACTCAGCGGACGAGGGCTGCAGGGCCGTTATTTCTCCCGCCTCGATCTGGTTCGCGTGTTCGGTGTTAAAGATTTCAACGTAGGCATTAAACGAATCAACCAGTTCCTGGTTACTGATGGACTCTGATGGAGTGTAGAGGCCGGTTCCGCTGATGACGATATCGGGCATGGTGGGGTTTCCAGTAATTAGCGAGTGCGGCCGCCTGCGGCCCCGTCGTATTGGGGGCTGCGAGGCATTTTAAACAACCTACTCCGCAATGTTTCGTTGGTCCAGCGGGACGAAATCGCGCTGCGTGTAGCCGGTATAGAGCTGGCGCGGACGGCCTATGCGATAGCTGCCGCTGATCATCTCATTCCAGTGTGCAATCCAGCCAACCGTGCGGCCCACAGCAAAAATCACGGTAAACATGCTGGTGGGAATACCCATGGCTTTAAGAATAATACCGGAATAGAAATCGACGTTAGGGTAGAGCTTTCTCTCAATGAAATACTCGTCAGAAAGGGCGATTTCTTCCAGACGCTTCGCGATTTCCAGCAGGGGATCGTCAACGCCCAGCTCTGCCAGCACCTCATCGGCCGCCTCTTTCATGACTTTGGCGCGGGGGTCGAAGTTCTTGTAGACCCTGTGACCAAAGCCCATCAACCTGAAGGGGTCGTTCTTGTCTTTGGCGCGCGCGACAAACTCGTCGATTCTCGATACATCGCCAATCTCCTGCAACATCTCCAATACAGCTTCATTGGCACCACCGTGTGACGGCCCCCAGAGCGCTGCAATACCGGCGGCAATACAGGCGAAGGGGTTGGCGCCAGAGGATCCGGCAAGGCGTACTGTTGAGGTAGAGGCGTTCTGTTCGTGATCGGCGTGAAGCAGGAAGATGCGATCCATGGCCGTCGCTAACACCGGGCTGATATTGCTGGGCTCACAGGGATTGCCAAACATCATGTGCAGGAAGTTCTCGGCATAGTCGAGACTGTTGTCAGGATACATAAACGGCTGCCCGATGGAAAACTTGTAGCTCATGGCCGCAATGGTGGGCATTTTCGCGATGAGCCGAAAAGCCGCTATCTGTCGATGGTGTTCGTCAGAAATTTCCAGCGAGTCATGGTAGAAGGCGGAGAGGGCACTTACCACGCCACACATAATGGCCATAGGGTGCGCGTCGCGCCGGAAGCCGTTGAAAAAGGTGCGGATCTGTTCATGAACCATGGTGTGTTTGTGGACTGTGCCCACAAAGGTGGCTTTTTGCTCCGCGCTGGGAAGTTCGCCGTAGAGCAGGAGGTAGCAGGTCTCCAGGTAGTCGGAGTGTTCCGCCAGCTGCTCGATCGGGTAGCCCCTGTGCAGCAGTATGCCTTTGGCACCATCGATAAACGTGATTTGCGATTCGCAGGATGCGGTGGAAACAAAGCCCGGGTCATACGTAAACATACCCCGGCTAGTGAGGTCGCCGACATCCAATACATCCGGTCCCAGGGTCCCGGAGTAGATGGGGAGTTCGATTGGCTCATTGATGCCATCAATCTTAAGAGTGGCTTTTTTGTCGCTCATGGAAGGTCCCGGGAAGAATTTGATCGAAGGGGGCCACTATAAAGTCTCGTGGGTTTTTGTCAATTGGGACCGCGCTTAAAGCGGTGAAAAACCTGATACTAAAGGGGTTTTAAGCTCTCCAGTTCATCAAAAATCGACACAGATGCAGTTGCAGTGTGATTTGCGACGCCTGTGGTATGGACGTTTGTATTTATCAGCGCAAATGCCTATAATCTTGCGCGTTTTGCAAGAATGCCTAAGTAGTGGTCGCGGCACTTCGCGGCAACTTTAAACCCGATTAATTGCCCTCCGGGCGTCATAAAGACGGTACTGAATATTGTGAAAGACAAACGCCCTGTTAACCTCGATATAGGATCCATGCGGCTTCCCATTACCGCATGGGCATCAATTACTCATCGCGCCTCTGGCGTATTTATCTTCGCGGGTATGGCCGTGCTGTTATGGGCACTCGACGCCAGCTTGGCCAGTCCGGAGAGTTTTGCGTCACTGCAAGAGTCGCTGGGGAATCCACTGCTGAAGCTGTTGATCTGGGCGGTGATGTCTGGACTGATCTACCACGCGCTGGCGGGGGTCAGGCATCTTATTATGGATATGGGAATTGGCGAAACCATGGCGGGAGGCATGCTCGGTGTGCGTATCGTGGTTGGTCTTTCCGTAGTACTCATTTTGTTGGCGGGGATCTGGATATGGTAACTGCGGTAACGAGTTTGGGCCGTTCGGGGCTCTACGATTGGCTAATGCAGCGGGCCAGTGCTGTGATCTTGTTGGCCTACTTTCTCTACATAGGTGCGGTAGTCGTTTGTGGCGTTGACTATGCCGCCTGGACTGAGCTGTTCTCCCAAACGTGGATGCGGGTGTTCAGTTTGCTGGCGCTCGTATCGCTGGGTGTGCACGCCTGGGTGGGTCTGTGGGCTGTGTTCACCGATTACTTTACTGAGCGCTTGATGGGCACTGCCGGCAATATTATTCGTCTGGCCGCAGAGTTTATCAGCGGTATTATCCTGTTCACGTATCTAGTCTGGGGCATCCAGATTTTGTGGGGTTTGTAACAATGGCTGCTCTTCGCACTATTTCATTTGACGGCGTTATTGTCGGTGGCGGCGGCGCGGGTATGCGCGCGGCCTTGCAACTGGCGCAATCCGGTTTTAAAACAGCAGTAATCTCCAAGGTGTTTCCGACGCGCTCACATACGGTGTCCGCTCAGGGCGGCATCACCTGCGCCATAGCGTCGGACGATCCCAATGATGATTGGCGCTGGCATATGTACGATACGGTCAAGGGCTCCGATTATATCGGTGACCAGGACGCTATCGAGTACATGTGCAGTGTCGGCCCGGAAGCGGTTTACGAGCTCGAGCATATGGGCCTGCCGTTTTCGCGCACCGAAGAGGGGCGTATTTATCAGCGTCCTTTCGGCGGACAATCCAAAGACTATGGTAAAGGCGGTCAGGCCGCCCGTACCTGCGCAGCGGCAGACCGTACAGGCCACGCGCTATTACACACGCTTTATCAGGGTAATCTCAAACACGAAACCGTGTTTTTTAACGAATGGTATGCCACTGACCTGGTGAAGAATCAGGACGGAGCCGTGGTTGGGGTAATTGCTATTTGCCTGGAAACCGGCGAAACCGTGCACATAAAATCGAAGGCTACTGTTTTGGCCACAGGTGGCGCCGGTCGTATCTACGCGTCGACCACCAATGCCCATATCAATACGGGTGACGGTATCGGCATGGCGCTGCGCGCCGGATTTCCCGTGCAGGATATCGAGATGTGGCAGTTTCACCCCACGGGTATTGCCGGTGCCGGCACATTGGTGACCGAGGGTTGCCGTGGCGAGGGTGGCTACCTTATCAATAAAGATGGTGAACGCTTTATGGAGCGTTACGCCCCCAATGCCAAGGATCTGGCGGGTCGCGATGTGGTCGCACGCTCCATGGTGCTTGAGATACTTGCAGGCAGGGGCTGTGGTCCCAACAAAGACCATGTCATGTTGAAGTTGGATCACCTGGGAGAAGCGGTGTTGGAGAGTCGGCTTCCCGGTATTTGTGAGCTTTCGCGGACCTTTGCCCATGTCGACCCGGTCAAGGAGCCAATACCGGTTGTGCCAACGTGTCATTACATGATGGGCGGTATTCCCACCAATGTGCATGGACAGGCCCTGATCGTGGATCAAAATGGTGAGGATGCTGTCATTCCCGGTTTGTATGCCTGCGGTGAAGTCGCCTGTGTATCAGTGCACGGAGCCAATCGACTGGGCGGAAATTCGCTGTTGGACCTGGTGGTATTTGGCCGGGCTTCCGGTCTGTTCATCGAAAAGGCATTGCGCGAGGGGGTCGACATGCGCGACGCCTCTGAGAGTGATGTTGAAAGTGCGATGTCGCGGCTGGACAAACTCAATGCCTCCACTGGTGGTGAGAGTGTGTCAGAGCTACGCAAGGAATTGCAGAACACCATGCAGAATCATTTTGGGGTGTTCCGCGACGGGCCGTTTATGCAAGAGGGCATCACTAAATTGGAAGCCCTGCGCGGGCGCATAGAAAATGCGCAGCTCGCGGATAAGAGTATGACTTTCAACACCGCGCGTATCGAGGCGCTGGAGTTGCACAATCTGTTGGAGGTTGCTGAAGCGACGGCCATAACCGCTGAAGCGCGCAAGGAAAGTCGCGGCGCCCATGCTCGCAACGATTTTGATTCCCGTGATGATGAAAACTGGTTGTGTCACTCCCTGTACTTTCCCGCTGACAAGCGAGTTGGCAAGCGGAAGGTGAACTTTGAACCGAAAACGGTTGAGACCTTTCAACCAACTGTGCGTTCCTACTAAGGGGTCTGAATCATGTTGCAAGTTAGTATTTATCGCTACAACCCGGAAGTTGATGCCGAACCCTATATGCAGGATGTACAGGTCGATACCGGCGGCAAGGATCTAATGGTTCTCGACGTAATGGAATTGATCAAGTCTCAGGACACCACTGTGGTCTACCGTCGCTCCTGTCGTGAGGGCGTGTGTGGCTCCGATGGTGTCAATATGAATGGCGTCAATGGCCTGGCCTGTGTCACCGCCCTGTCCAAGGTGGTGAAGAAAAACAAGCTGGTGCTGCGTCCGCTACCTGGATTGCCCGTCATCCGCGACCTGATCGTGGATATGAGTTTGTTTTACGCGCAATACGAGAAGATACAGCCCTATTTGCAGAACGATACACCCGCGCCTGCCATAGAGCGTCTGCAGTCTCCTGAAGAGAGGGAGAAACTGGATGGTTTGTACGAGTGTATCCTGTGTGCCTGTTGCTCAACTGCCTGCCCGTCCTTCTGGTGGAACCCTGACCGCTTCATCGGCCCCGCCGGGTTGCTGCAGGCTTACCGCTTTCTGGCGGATACGCGGGACACTGCAACTGACGCTCGGTTAGCCAAACTCGATGACCCCTTCAGCGTTTTTCGTTGTCATGGTATTCAGAATTGTGTCAATGTATGTCCCAAGGGGCTCAATCCCACGCGGGCGATTGGCCACATACGCAACATGTTGTTGTCGCGTGCTACTTAACATTAGCATTCGATTGTAACTTATTGTATATATTGGATTTAATGGCGCTATATTTCTGCGCGTACAAACTCTGTGGTGTGGTATCTGTCCGGTAGAACAAGCGCCGGGCAGCGCACTGTAAGCTCTATTCGGATGGTGCGGCCACCTCGCTTTTTGCAGTTGGCTGCGCAGAATTGATCGATCGCACCCCGGGAGGGGGTCAGATGCAAAATAGCTCTATGGATTTGCTGTGGCAGAGTTCCCATATCTCAGGCGGCAATGCCACCTACGTAGAAAATCTGTATGAGTCTTATCTGAAAGACCCCAATAGCGTGCCCGAGCAGTGGCGCGACTATTTCGACAAGCTTCCCATTGTGGCGTCCGAAATCGTTCAGGTTCAGGACGTTCCCCACTCGGTAATCCGCAAGCGTTTCGCCCGGATCAGCAAGATGCGTGTGCGCACAGAAGCCACCGTGCAGCACGATTCTCAGGCGACGGAGTACGAGCGCAAGCAGGTTTGTGTGGTGCAGTTGATCTCAGCGTACCGTCAGCGCGGGCACCAGAAGGCACACCTGGATCCATTGGGATTGGCTAAACGCGAACGGATCGCGGATCTCGATCTGTCGTTTCATCAGCTTTCCACCGCCGATTTCGATACGGTTTTCCAGGCCGGCACGCTGCATATCGGTAAGGCGGACGCCACCCTGGGTGAAATCTACGAAGCGCTCAATCGCACCTATTGCAACACCATCGGTGCTGAGTTCATGTACATTGTGGACACCACTGAGCGTCATTGGATCATGCAGCGCATGGAGTCAGTACGCTCGGCACCGGACTACGGTGTGGATGTCAGGCTGCACCTGCTCAACCAGTTGATCAACGCCGAGGGGCTGGAGAAGTCGCTGGCGTCCAAGTACCCGGGAACGAAGCGTTTTGGGCTGGAAGGCGGAGAAGTGCTTATCCCGATGCTGTCGGAGATGGTGCAGCGCTGCGGCGCACTGCGGGCACAGGAAATTGTCATCGGCATGGCCCACCGGGGCCGACTCAATGTGTTGATTAACATTTTGGGCAAAAACCCGTCCGAGTTATTTGCCGAGTTTGAGGGCAGGGCACAGTACACCAGCTCCGGCGATGTGAAGTATCACCAGGGCTTTTCCTCCAACGTGATGACCGCCGGTGGCGAAGTGCATCTGGCACTCTCCTTCAATCCCTCTCATCTGGAGATCGTGGCGCCGGTGGTTGAGGGGTCAGTACGTGCGCGGCAGGAGCGACGTCAGGACGAGGTGGGTGATCTAGTGGTGCCTATCGTGTTGCATGGGGATGCGGCGTTTGCGGGCCAGGGTGTGGTGATGGAAACCTTCCAGATGTCACAGACGCGCGCTTACAAGACCGGTGGCACCATCCATATTGTGTTGAACAACCAGGTTGGCTTTACCACCAGCAAACGCGAGGATGCACGTTCAACCGAGTATTGCACCGATATCGCGAAAATGGTGCAGGCCCCTATTTTTCACGTCAACGCGGATGATCCAGAGGCCGTACTCTTCGTGACCCAATTGGCCGTCGACTACCGCACAGAGTTCAAGAGAGATGTGGTGATCGACCTGATTTGCTATCGACGTCGTGGTCACAATGAGGCCGACGAACCTTCCGTAACACAGCCGATGATGTACGAAAAAATAGCCAAGCACCCCACCACGCAGGAGCTGTATGCTGAAAAGCTCATCGCCGCGGGCTTGATAGAAGAGAGCGAAGTACAGGCGCTGGTGGATCGTTATCGGGAGGCTCTGGACCGCGGTGCGCCGCTGGTCAGCAGTCTTGTTTCAGAGCCCAATAAAACCCTGTTTGTCGACTGGTCGCCGTACCTCGGACACGACTGGACACTGCAGTGCGACACCAGTGTGGATCTGCAGGCCTTGCAGGCCCTGGCGCACAGCACAAATCTGCCTCCCGATAGTTTCCCCTTGCAACGTCAGGTGTCCAAGATCATGCAGGACCGTCGCAAGATGGCTGCCGGCGCCATGCCATTGAACTGGGGTTTCGCCGAAAATCTGGCCTATGCCTCACTGTTGGTGGAAGGGTATCCCATTCGACTAACGGGGCAGGATGTCGGACGCGGGACGTTTTCTCACCGCCACGCGGTTTTGCACCACCAGGGTGACGGCACTGCCTACATCCCCTTGCAACACATCAGCGATCAACAGGCCAAGTTCGCCATCCACGATTCCCTGCTGTCTGAGGAGGCGGTGCTGGCGTTCGAGTACGGTTACGCCACCACATTACCGCAGGGGATGGTGATCTGGGAGGCGCAGTTTGGCGATTTTGCCAATGGTGCCCAGGTGGTGATTGATCAGTTTATTACCAGTGGAGAACACAAGTGGTCGCGCCTGTGTGGGTTGACCATGCTGCTGCCCCACGGTTACGAAGGGCAGGGGCCGGAGCACTCTTCCGCTCGATTGGAGCGCTTTATGCAACTGTCTGCGGAACACAATATCCAGGTCTGTGCGCCCACCACTCCGGCTCAGGTCTTTCATATGCTGAGGCGGCAGGCCATTCGCCCGCTGCGCAAGCCGCTGGTGGTGATGTCGCCTAAAAGTTTGCTGCGTCACAAGGAGGCAATCTCCACCATAGACGAACTGGCTGAGGGCCGTTTTCACAATGTCCTGGATGAGACGGATGACCTCGATTCAGACAAGGTCCAGCGCATCATTTTTTGTAGTGGTAAGGTGTTTTATGATTTACGTGCTGCCCGGCGTGAGCGCGGTCTCGAGAATATCGCCATATTGCGATTGGAGCAGCTTTACCCTTTTCCTGAGGATGAATTACAGGAAATATTGTCGCGTTCCTATCCCAATATAGTCGATGCTATCTGGTGTCAGGAGGAACCCATGAATCAGGGCGCCTGGTATGCCAGTCAGCACCACATGCGACGTGTAATTCAGCGGCACAAAGTGGATGTATACTTGCGATATGTTGGTCGAGAGGCATCTGCAGCACCGGCGGCCGGCTATATGGCCCTGCACCTGGAGCAGATGAAGCAATTCATAGATGAAGCCCTGGGTGAGATGCCCTGGGGCAGTTAGCAATAATCTGATTTTTACAAAGGAATAGAAATGGCTATCGAAATAAAGGCCCCCGTCTTCCCCGAATCCATTGCTGATGGGGAAGTGGCTGCCTGGCACAAGTCAGAAGGCGAGGCCGTGTCTCGCGATGAACTGATTGTTGAAATAGAAACAGACAAAGTGGTTCTGGAGGTCGTGGCACCTGAGGATGGGGTGATCTCGAAAATCCATGTGCAGCAAGGTGAAACCATTCAAAGCGAGCAACTGCTGGCTACGCTGGAAAAGGGGCAGGGCGCGAAAGCGGCTGCGCCTGCAAAGGCGGCACCCCAAGCTGCAAAGAACACGGCTGAAGATGCCCCCGCTGCTGACCTGCTGGGACCTGCAGCCAGGCAACTAGTTGAGAAGCACAAACTGGATATCAGTGCCATCAGCGGTACCGGAAAGGGCGGCCGTATCCTCAAAGAGGACATCCTGAAGTTTATGCAAGCTGCGGATGCAGATGTCGCTCCGGCGGCGCCCGCTGCGGCGAAGGTCGCCGACTCGGTCGAGGAAATGCCGCGAGTGGGTTTATCCAGTGAGCGGGTAGAGCGACGCGTGCCAATGACGCGGATGCGCGCCAAAATTGCCGAGCGATTGTTAGAGGCCTCCCACGAGACGGCAATGCTGAGCACCTTTAACGAGGTGAATATGGCACCGGTAATGGCGCTGCGCAGTAAGTACAAAGAGCAGTTCGAAAAAGTACACAATGGTACTCGACTGGGATTCATGGGCTTTTTTGTCAAGGCGGCCTGTGAAGCACTGAAGCGCTTTCCAGCGGTCAACGCCTCCATCGATGGTAACGATATTGTGTATCACGGCTATCAGGATATCGGTGTGGCGGTCTCTACCAAAGGGGGTTTGGTGGTCCCTGTCATGCGCGACGCCGACTTCATGAGCCTGGCGGATGTCGAAGCCGCGATCAGGGATTTAGGTCAGCGGGCCAAGGACAGTAAATTGACCATCGACGATATGACGGGCGGCACGTTTACCGTGACTAACGGCGGCGTCTTCGGGTCTCTGCTGTCTACGCCGATTCTCAACCCCCCGCAAACGGGAATACTGGGAATGCACAAAATTCAGGACCGCCCTATGGCGGTGGATGGTGAGGTGGTCATCCTGCCGATGATGTATCTGGCGCTGACCTATGATCACCGGCTTATAGACGGCAAGACTGCTGTGCAATTCCTGGTGGCCATTAAGGATCTGATAGAGGATCCGGCCAGGATTCTGTTGCAGTTGTAGATTGCAAACACACAACCTTTTTTGTGATGTGACTTTTATTGGGAATGACGATGTCTGACAAATATGACGTGGTAATAATTGGATCTGGCCCTGCAGGTTATGTGGCAGCTATCAAAGCGGCGCAATTGGGGCTGAAAACGGCCTGTATAGAGCAGTGGCGCAACGAGAAAGATGGTGTTCAGCTGGGTGGTACTTGTCTCAATGTCGGTTGTATTCCCTCAAAGGCGCTGCTGGATAGCAGTTACAAGTTTACAGAAGTGAGAGATGGTTTGGCCGTACACGGCATCTCGGTGAAAAAACCCGAAATTGATGTGGCCAAAATGTTGGCTCGCAAAGACAAAATCGTTACGCAATTAACCGGTGGCATTGCCGGCCTGTTCAAACACAATGGGGTCACCGCTATCTCCGGCAAAGCCAAGGTTTTGGTCGGGACGACGGTCGAGGTTACTGACGCCGAGGGCAACGTACAGGAACTGGAGGCGAGCAATATCATCATCGCCGCCGGATCACTGCCGGTCAATATTCCGCCGGCCCCGATTGATGACGAGTACATTATTGATTCTACTGGCGCTCTGACTCTCACTGAAGTGCCGGGGCGACTGGGTGTAATCGGTGCAGGTGTCATCGGTCTGGAGCTGGGCAGTGTATGGCGTCGGCTGGGTTCAGAGGTCGTCATGCTGGAAGCACTGGATGAATTTTTGCCGATGATGGATGTGCAAATCGCCAAAGAGGCCGGCAAGCTGTTCAAAAAGCAGGGCCTGGATATTCGCATGGGCGCCAGGGTAACCAAAGCCGAGGTCAAGGACGGCAGCGTCGTTGTGACCTATGCTACCGCCGATGGGGAACACACCGAAACCTTCGACAAGTTGATTGTTGCCGTGGGGCGCAAACCAAATTCCGAGGGCCTGTTCACTTCAGATAGCGGCGTAACGCTGGACGAGCGCGGTTTCATTTACGTCAATGACCACTGTGAAACTGAGGCGCCGCATGTATATGCAGTCGGTGATATAGTGCGCGGCCCGATGCTGGCGCACAAGGGTTCGGAAGAGGGCGTTATGGTGGTCGAGCGCATCGTGGGTGAGCAGGCCCAGATGAACTATGATTGCATTCCCTCGGTTATCTATACCCATCCGGAAATAGCGGCAGTGGGCAAAACAGAGCAACAACTTATCGCCGATGGCGTTGCGTATAAAACCGGAGTATTTCCCTTTGCTGCCAGCGGACGGGCGCTGGCAGCGAACGATCCGGAAGGCATGGTAAAACTGATCGCCCACGCTGAGACCGACCGTATTTTAGGTTGCCATATTTTGGGCGCTTCGGCGGCGGATCTCGTGCAACAAGTGGTAATCGCTATGGAGTTTGGGTCCAGTGCCGAGGATTTGGCATTGACAGTATTCAGTCACCCCACGCTGTCTGAAGCAGTCCATGAAGCGGCATTGGCGGTAGATGGCCATGCCATCCATATTGCGAATCGTAAGAAGAAGTAACGACGCTCTTCCCCGTGCGTATGGCAGCATAAATTGTTGACGCACAGGGACATTCACGGGCCAATTCGGTGTTGGCACCATAACCGAACAGCCTTACATTGACAGTTTGTATCAGATAACAGGATAGAACATGAATCTTCATGAGTATCAGGGTAAGCAACTGTTTGCCGAATATGGGTTGCCCGTCTCCAAGGGGTATGCATGTGACACCCCGCAGGAAGCTGTTGCGGCGGCAGACAAAATTGGCGGCAATATGTGGGTGGTTAAAGCCCAGGTTCACGCGGGCGGACGCGGCAAGGCCGGTGGCGTAAAGCTGGTCAAAACCAAGGACGAAATTGAAGCCTTTGCCAAGCAGTGGCTGGGCAAGCGACTGGTTACGTATCAGACGGATGAAAGCGGCCAGCCGGTCAGCAAAATTCTGGTAGAAACCTGTACCGACATAGCCGAAGAGTTATACCTGGGTGCTGTCGTTGACCGCTCCTCACGCCGTATCGTTTTCATGGCCTCCACTGAAGGCGGTGTGGAAATTGAGAAAGTTGCGGAAGAAACGCCAGAAAAAATCCTGCGTGCAACGATTGATCCTCTGGTCGGTGCCCAGCCCTATCAGGGGCGTGAACTGGCTTTCAAGCTCGGCTTATCGGGTGAGCAGATCAAACAGTTTGTAAAGATTTTTATGGGTCTGGCGCAGATGTTTGTCGATAAAGATCTCGCGCTGATTGAAATCAATCCGCTGGTCATTACCGACAAAGGTGATCTGCACTGTCTGGATGCCAAACTCGGCGTGGACAGTAATGCACTTTATCGTCAGCCGCAGTTGCGCGAAATGCATGATCCCAGCCAGGAAGACGAGCGCGAATCTCATGCCGCTCAGTGGGAACTCAACTACGTAGCGCTGGACGGCAATATTGGTTGCATGGTTAACGGCGCAGGTCTGGCGATGGGTACTATGGACATCGTGGCGCTGCACGGCGGGTTTCCCGCCAACTTCCTGGATGTGGGGGGCGGCGCTACCAAAGAACGTGTCTCCGAGGCGTTCAAGATCATCCTGTCTGATGACAAGGTGAAAGCCGTGTTAATTAATATCTTTGGCGGCATTGTACGCTGTGATCTGATCGCCGAAGGCGTGATCGGCGCGGTGGAAGAAATCGGCGTTGAAGTGCCGGTAGTTGTTCGCCTGGAAGGCAATAACGCAGAATTGGGGCGCAAGGTGTTGGCGGATAGCGGTTTGAATATCATCGCCGCAACCAGTCTCACAGACGCTGCCCAGCAGGCAGTGAAAGCAGCGGGAGGAGCCGCGTAATGAGTATTCTTATAGACAAAAACACCAAAGTTATCTGCCAGGGCTTCACCGGTTCACAGGGCACTTTCCACTCTGAACAGGCGATCGAGTACGGCACCAAAATGGTGGGTGGCGTTACGCCGGGCAAAGGTGGTCAAGAACATCTGGGCCTGCCCGTGTTCAATACCGTGGCAGAGGCAGTTGCCGCCACCGGCGCGGAAGCCTCAGTTATTTATGTGCCGGCGCCTTTTTGTAAGGACTCGATACTGGAAGCAGCCAACAGCGGCATCAAGCTGATTGTCTGCATCACGGAAGGTATCGCAACGCTGGACATGCTCGAAGCCAAGGTCAAGTGCGACGAATTGGGTGTGCGCCTCATCGGCCCCAACTGTCCCGGTGTGATCACGCCCGGCGAGTGCAAGATTGGCATCATGCCCGGTCATATTCACCTGCCTGGCAAGGTCGGCATCGTATCCCGCTCCGGCACGCTGACGTATGAAGCGGTCAAGCAGACAACAGATGCCGGATTTGGACAGTCCACTTGTGTCGGTATTGGCGGCGACCCGATTCCAGGTTCGAACTTTATCGACATCCTGCAGATGTTCCAGGACGATCCCGCGACTGAAGCGATTGTAATGATCGGCGAGATTGGTGGCACCGCTGAGGAAGAAGCTGCAGCCTTTATCAAGGCGAATGTGACCAAGCCGGTGGTGTCCTACATCGCTGGGGTGACGGCTCCCAAAGGTAAGCGCATGGGGCATGCTGGAGCAATTATTTCCGGCGGCAAGGGCACGGCGGATGAGAAGTTCGCCGCGCTGGAAGACGCCGGTGTGAAAACGGTGCGCAGTCTGGCGGAGATCGGTTCAGCATTGGCCGAGGTCACTGGCTGGTAAGGTCTACTGACTTGCGTTAATCAAAAAAGGCCTGTCGCGTGATAGGCCTTTTTTTTCGTGTATTGTTTGCGCTCAACTGCTTTGGGAATATCGATGCTCCAATCCTTGAAACACACTTGGTTCTCCAACATCCGTGGCGATGTGCTCGCAGGTATTGTGGTCGCACTGGCCCTGATCCCGGAGGCCATCGCCTTTTCTATCATCGCAGGGGTGGACCCCAGAGTCGGCCTCTACGCGTCTTTTTGTATCGCCGTTGTGATCGCGTTCGTCGGGGGGCGCCCCGGCATGATTTCAGCGGCAACCGGTGCCATGGCCTTGCTGATGGTGACGCTGGTCAGAACTCACGGTCTGGAGTACCTGCTGGCCGCCACGCTGCTATGCGGTGTGCTGCAGATCGCCGCTGGCTACCTGAAGCTGGGTTCTCTGATGCGCTTTGTGTCCCGTTCGGTGGTGGTTGGCTTCGTCAACGCCCTGGCAATTCTGATTTTCATGGCCCAGCTGCCAGAACTGACCAACGTCACATGGCACGTCTACGCGATGACAGCAGCGGGCCTGGGGATCATCTATCTGTTTCCCTATGTCCCAAAAATCGGCAAGCTTATTCCGTCGCCGCTGGTGTGCATTCTCGTGCTGACCGCCGTCGCCATCAGCATAGGACTGGACATCCGTACCGTGGGTGACATGGGCGATCTGCCGGACACGCTGCCGATATTCCTGTGGCCTGATGTTCCCCTGAACTTCGAGACCCTGGCAATCATTTTTCCCTACTCAGCCGCGCTGGCCGTAGTGGGCCTGCTGGAGTCGATGATGACCGCCACTATTGTGGACGACCTGACCGATACCTCCAGCGATAAGAACCGTGAATGCAAGGGCCAGGGCGTGGCTAATATCGCGGCGGGCATGCTGGGCGGTATGGCGGGCTGCGCGATGATTGGCCAGTCGATCATTAACGTTAAATCGGGTGGCCGTTCACGGTTGTCTACGCTTGCCGCGGGCGTATTTCTGCTGCTGATGGTGGTGTTTCTCGGTGATTGGCTGAAGCAGATCCCCATGGCAGCACTGGTCGCCGTGATGATTATGGTATCCATTGGGACCTTCAGCTGGGACTCGCTGCGCAATCTCAGAAAGCATCCGCTGTCGTCCAACATCGTCATGGTTGTCACCGTGATTGTTGTAGTGGCGACCCACAATCTGGCCTTTGGTGTGTTGGCCGGCGTGTTGTTGGCAGCGGTGTTCTTTGCCAACAAGGTCGGCCATTACATGGACATCAGCGCCTCGTTGGATGAGACTGGTGAGCATCGCACTTACGAGGTCACGGGTCAGGTGTTCTTCAGCTCGGCAGACAAGTTCACGGCCGCCTTCGACTTCAAGGAGGCGCTGGAAAAGGTGACTATTGACCTCAGTCGCGCCCATTTCTGGGACATCACCGCTGTGGCAGCGTTGGACAAGGTGGTGATCAAGTTCCGCCGCGAAGGTACTGAGGTGATGGTGCTGGGTCTTAACGAGGCCAGTGCCACTATCGTTGACCGCTTCGGCGTCCACGACAAACCCGACGCCATTGACCAACTCATGGGCCACTAAGTAAGGAGAATTATAATGAGCCACGTAATCGCTTGTATCGACGGTTCCAACTCGGCTCCGGCTGTGTGTGACTTTGCAGCCTGGGCCACGCTGAGTCTGCAGGCCCCGCTGACGTTCCTGCATGTGTTGGATCAGCGCCATTATCCCGTGGCGGGGGAGTTGGACCTGAGTGGCAATATCGGCCTGGGTAGCCGTGAGCATTTGCTCGACGAGCTGGCCGGTCTGGATGAGCGCCGCGGTAAACTTGCGCTCGAACAGGGACGGATAATACTTGCTGCAGCCAAGGACCGCGCTATAGCCGATGGTGTGGCTGCACCGGAGTGCAAGCAGCGCCATGGTGATCTGCTGGAAAGCCTGCGAGAGCTGGAAGGCGACACGCGGCTGTTGGTGATAGGGCGTCAGGGTGAATCCAGCGGCGGCCCCGGTCAGCATGTGGGCAGTCAGCTCGAAAGCGTGATTCGTATAATGCATCGGCCAATCCTGGTCACTCCCACCCGCTTTAAACAGCCTGAGAGCGCAATGCTGGCCTTCGATGGCAGTGACACCACCCGCAAGGGCGTGGAGATGCTGGCGTCCAGCCCGCTGTTGCAGGGGTTACCTATCCATCTGGTCATGGTCGGGCCAGAGACGTCCGAATCGTCTGCCCAACTGGAGTGGGCGAAGCAGACGCTGCTCAATGCAGGGTTCAGCGTTCACACCGGGGTGCAAAACGGCGAGTTAGAGCCAGCGCTACATGCGTACCAAAAGGAACATGGTATCGATTTGTTAGTGATGGGTGCGTATGGACATTCGCGCATTCGTCAGTTTCTGGTCGGCAGTACTACGGCGAGTATGCTGCGCACCACCACCAGCCCGCTGTTGCTGCTGCGTTAACGACGGCGGTTCCGGCGGCTGCCAAGCTGGTGAATGCCCCTATAAATTCTATCAATTCTCTTGAAAAACTCCGGTCGTACCCCCATATCCTCTCAAGCAAACAATTCCCAATTTATCAATAACTTACACAAAGAGGCCGCTATGACCGCCGATGTAAAAAAAGAGACCCTGGGCTTTCAGACCGAAGCGAAACAACTGCTTCACCTGATGATCCATTCCCTGTACAGCAACAAGGAAATCTTCCTGCGCGAACTGATCTCCAATTCCAGTGACGCCATCGATAAGCTGCGCTTCGCCTCGCTGGCCGATGAGTCGCTACTGGAAGGGCAGGGAGATTACGCGATCCGTGTGGAAGTGGATCCAAAGAACAATACCATCACCCTCACTGATAATGGCATAGGCATGAACCGCGAGGATGTGATCGAAAACCTCGGTACGATCGCCAAGTCCGGAACTGCTTCGTTTCTGGAGAGTCTCACCGGTGACGAGCGTAAGGATTCGCAACTGATCGGGCAATTTGGTGTTGGGTTTTACTCTGGCTTCATCGTTGCCGACCGGGTTGAAGTGCACACACGAAAAGCTGGCGAGCCAGCAGACTCAGGCGTTCTTTGGGAGTCCCATGGGGAGGCTGAGTTCTCTATCGAAGCAAAGCCGAGGGAGTCACGCGGCACCAGTATTATCCTGCACCTGAAAAAGGACTGCAGTGAATTTGCCGACGATTGGCGCGTACGCAGTGTGATCAAGAAGTACTCTGATCACATCTCTGTACCCGTTCTGATGGCCAAGCCCGCAGCGCCGGTAGCGGATGATGACGACAAGGCGTCCGAGACTGCTGAAGTTGAATTCGAGGCTGTGAACGAGGCGACAGCGCTGTGGACGCGTCCGCGCACTGAGGTCACCGACGACGAGTACAAGGCGTTCTACAAGCATGTCTCTCACGATTTTGAGGATCCACTGACCTGGAGCCACAACAAGGTTGAGGGCAAACTTGAATACAGCAGTTTGTTATACATTCCCGCTAAAGCGCCGTTTGATATGTGGAATCGAGAGATGTCTCGCGGCCTGAAACTCTACGTACAGCGCACCTTTATCATGGATGAGGCAGAGCAGTTTCTGCCCAATTATCTGCGATTTGTGAAAGGGGTGGTGGATTCCAATGATTTGTCCCTCAATGTGTCGCGTGAAATTTTGCAGCAGGACCCTGCCGTGGACAATATGCGCAGTGCACTGACCAAGCGCGTGCTGGATATGCTGGGCAAGATGGCCAAGGAGAAGAAGGGCGACAAATACGCGAGTTTCTGGAAGCAGTTCGGTACTGTGCTTAAGGAAGGTCCTGCAGAAGACATGGCGAATCAGGAAAAAATCGCCAAACTGCTGCGCTTCAGCACAACCCACACCGATGCCGAGGTGCAGGATCAGTCGCTGGAGGAGTACATTTCCCGGCTGCAGGAAAAGCAGGACAAGATTTATTACGTGGTAGCGGAAAATTTCAATACCGCTCGCAAAAGTCCGCATCTGGAAGTCTTTCGCAAAAAGGGCATCGAAGTGTTGCTGCTCTCGGATCGGGTCGATGACTGGTTGATGAATCACCTGCGCGAGTTTGACGGCAAGCAGTTCCAGGACGTGGCGCGCGGGGCATTGGACCTGGCCAGTGATTCTGAAGATGACAAGGCCGCTCAGGAGACGTTGGCCAAGGAGTCTGAGGCACTGATAGGCCGTTTGACAACGGTGCTGGAAGGCAAGGTGAGTGAAGTGCGCGCGACAGCCCGGCTGACCGATTCGGTCGCCTGCCTGGTGGTGGGTGATAACGATATGGGCGCCCAGATGCGTCGTATCATGGAGTCGGCAGGTCAGGAGGTTCCAGAGGTCAAACCCATTCTGGAGATCAACCCCACACATCCGCTGTCGCTGTTGCTGGACGGGGAAGCTGACGAGGATCGATTTGCCAATCTTGCGCACATCATTCTGGATCAAGCGACCCTCACCGAGGGCGGACATCTGGACGATCCCGCCGATTATGTTTCGCGGCTGAATACGCTGTTAGTAGAACTTAGCCAGGCTTAATCCAGGCGCGCCCTGACGCTGTGCTACAGCGCAGGGCGTGTGTTCCACTACCGGCCAGATGGAAGCGGCAATACGATGATACTGACAATCTGGCGACACGGTACCGCCGAGGATGGCGTCAATGACCGTTTGCGTGAGCTGACGATAGCTGGTCGTGAGGATGTGAGTTTTGGCTGTACCCAATTTGATCATGCCTGCACGCGCAAAAACCTCTCCCTGCCCACCACCGTGCTACACAGCCCGCTGGTACGAACAACACAAACGGCGCAGATTATCTCCAGCGCTTTCAATCCTGAGATTTTAAGCCTCGAAAAAGCACTGCGGCCCGAGGGTAATCTGGCGGCAGTGGATACGCTTATTTCAGAGTTCAGTGACGATAACAGCACTCAACATATTGTGCTCGTCTCCCACCAACCGCTGGTGTCGTATCTGGTGGCACACTATCTTGGAAGTACTGGCAGTGTACCGTCACTTGTGCCGGGTGGCTTGGTCACGCTTTCGTTGGATATGCCGGCACCTGCTTGCGGGACACTGTTGTTCTGGTCGTTTCCACCAGAGTACGGGGTAGGGGTGTAATGACTGAGCAAGGCGCGCGGCGCGCGGCCGTGCCATTGAGCTGGCGAGTGAACAAGTTGTCACTCGCGGGGTTGTCATGGGGGCAACCTGGCGAGAAGCCGCTGCTGGCGCTCCACGGATGGCTGGACAATGCCGCCAGTTTCACATTTTTGGCGCCTTTGCTAACGGGATACCATGTCGTAGCGCTCGATCTGACCGGTCATGGCCAGAGCGCGCACCGCTCCGCTGATGCCAGCTACCAAATCTGGGATGATCTGCCGGAAATTCTGGGTGTACTTGAGGCACTGGGTTGGGAGACGTTCGATCTGGTGGGCCACTCTCGTGGCGCCATTATTTCGACGCTGTTGGCCAGCGCGTTTCCGGAGCGTGTTCAGAGCCTGGTGTTATTGGACGCGGTTATGCCGGGGGCCGTTGCGGAGAGCGATTTCCCACTGCAGATGCGCACAGCATTGCAAGACAAGGCGCGGCTGCTGACGCGCACTAACCGGGTTTTTTCCTCAGTCGATGATGCGATTGCGTCCCGCACGGAACGGGGCCTGTCGCTTGATGCAGCCAGCGCTCTGGTAGAGCGTAATCTGCGCGAGTGCCCCGGGGGCGTGAGTTGGACTACGGATCACAGGCTGCGCGGTGCGTCTGCAGTCAAGTTGAGCGAAGCGCACATCCGTGCCGTACTGAGCGGATTGGATATGCCGACGTTACTGCTATTGGCGCAGAAGACTGCAGGACAGGC
>JBBKWY010000084.1:0-33220 GCA_037969215.1 Halioglobus sp. | reverse complement strand
TTCTATGGCCAGGCGCAGGTGAGGCGTGAGGAGGGCCAGCAGTGTTCGTTCGCGCGTTTTGAAACGCGGTTCACTGGCGCGACGCGAAAAACGCAGTCTGGCCTGCATGCCACCAGGCTCCGCGGTATCTACGCCGAGGATTCTGAACAGATCGATAGGTTTGAGGTAGTGGAGGTAGTAATCGGAGCTAATCAGATCTGCATCTGGCAAAATGTCTTCCAGCGCAATTACTTTGTCCAGCGGCAGATTGACGAAAGGATCCAGCGAGAAAAACTGTTCGCGATACGCGCTGACTTCCCAGTCATTGGGGTCCGCAAGATTTGCATCCGTATCATTGCGCGCTGGGTCGGGGCGCACGCTGTTCAGTATGACGCCCTGATCGTCTGCGGTAGGCGGGCGCAGCACCAGAGACACCACCTGTACATCCATCGCCTCGCGCAATGCAGGCAGGGCGGTTTGCCAAGGTTGCTGTTCCAGCGCACCGTGATAAATGAGCTCAATCAGGTGGCTGAAATCTCTGTCAATCCGGCCGGGGTTTATCACCGGTAATTCAGCTTATGTCTCGAGATTCGAGAGGTCGGCTGTGACTTTTTCCAGCAACTTGGGCCTGCCTATGCCCCAGCCCTGCAGATAATCGACACCTAGTTCCTCGAGCTTGACGATGATTTGATCATTTTCAACGGATTCGGCAATGGTCTCCTGGCCCAGAAAGTGCGCAAGATCATTGATGGAACGCGCCATCGCGTAGTCATTGCGATTGGTGTGAATTGCGGTGATAAAGCTGCCGTCGATTTTTACATAGTCGACGGGCAATTCGCGCAAGTAGTTATGGCTGGCTGGGCCGGTGCCGAAGTCGTCAATGGAGAACTTGCAGCCGATATTCCGGAAGGCGCGCACGAAGTCTGAGGCCTTGATCAGGTTGGAAATGGTGCCGGTCTCCGTGATTTCAAAGCACAGACGGCTGGTGCCCACGCCGAATTCGGAAATTTGTTCCAGCAGGTATTCCATAAAACTGTCGTCCGTCACACTTGCCCCGGACAGGTTAATGGCCAAATTAGGCACTACTTTTTGCTCGTCCATCAGCCGGCTTATCCAGGTAAACGCCTCCCGCACTACCCAGCGGTCTACCAGCGTCATGAAGCCATAGCGCTCTGCCGATTGGATAAACTCTTCGGGCGAGGATATCGATCCGTCCTTGTTGAGTAACCCCAGTAACAACTCGTAATGCAGTGTTGAGCTGTTGCGGTCGGCGATAGCCGTTTGTACGATGGGTTGTGCACGCAGGACAAAACGCTCCGACGCCAAAGCGCTTTCCATATCCTGCCGTGTTTGGCTCTTCTGGAGTTTGTAGTCGTTGATCCGGCTCTGCTCTTCCTTGAACGCGACAACCCGATTGCGCCCCTGCTGTTTGGCGTGTCGCATAGCAGATCGAGCGTCCTCGATAACATCTTCCACAGCAGGGCTGTGCTCGCGAATTGCCGCTACGCCGATGGAGACAGTAAAACTCACATTCTCGCCTTCAATATCCATCGAGCTGGCTTCGATGTCGCTGCGGATTTTCTCCGCGATCTGCGTGGCCTGATCCATAGAGCGATCGATCAGCAGGATTGCAAACTCATCTTCTTCCATTCTTGCCGAAGAGGCTTTCTTGCCGTGCAACTGTGCCAGAAGCTTGGCAAACTCCAGCAGTACCTGATCACCACTGATGCGGTCGTATACTTCATTTACCAGTTTGAACTGGTCGATGTTCAGATAGAGTATCGCGTGTTGGGAAAGCTTCGACTGGCTGTGACGCAGGGCGCGTTGCATCTGGTCAACGAAGGCATTGCGATTAATAAGCTTGGTTAGCGAATCGTGGTTGCGGGTGAAGCTGAGGGACTTTTGTACATGCTCCAGAGCGTGGTACATACTCTGGTCGACGACGGAGAGGTTGTCGGCTGGCGCCGGCGGCTGAGCCCCTCGACTCAATTGTCTGGCCAGCTGAACCGCACTGAGATCCCCCACTTTTTGTCCGCGTTCGTTGACAAATATAAAGCGATCACGCGTCGGGCTGATCCAGGCGAGTTGCATACGTTTTTTGTTGTCGTTTATATCGCGGTATGTCAGCCAGCTGCCACTATCCAACTGCTCGACGCGCTTGACCCATCGGCGCAGGCGGGGGAGGTCTTCAATCTTGGCGCGGACTGCAGCGGGCTCGGGGCCAATATTCAACTGTTCCGGCTGGACCGAGACAGATTCGATCTCGCTATTTCCGGCCAGAATATCGCGCAGTTTCTCCAGCACCTCTTCGTGGCCGATGTTGGTCGGCAAAGTACTGGAAATCTGTTGGTTTATCAGGTCAATGAGCGGTTCTGCTTCCAGGCTGCGCTGGACGCGCATGTCATCGTCAACGTCACTCTGCGTTTGCTCATTCAGCCACAGGCTAAGAACATCCAGTGTTCGCACCTGTTCTGCCCAGGCCGCGCTGTCGGCGCCATCCCTGACATGGGTGAGGACCAGTAAGTCGCGCCACCCGTTGTTAATGAGGTCTTGCAACACCTTCGGAGCAGTCGGTGGTTGCATCCTTTCACTGATGATTTTTCCGACTTCGAGTCTGGCCTCCGCCAATTTTTGCTGCCCCTCCTGGGTGCGTACCACGCGGTCAACATTGCGTGAAAGTGCGCGTTCCTGCTGTGCTGCCAGTTTGTCGATTTTCTCCAGTGCCGTATTGAATACCGAGTCGTCGTTCTCATAGTCGCTGAGAATGTCATCGACAATACTGTTGATGCGGCCCTCCAGGGCTTTGTTGGGGAAGTTTGCCGAGGAGGCTAGTCGGGAGAGCTTGTTAACCACATTTCGAGCGCTGTTGGTGTGATCGACGAAAAACCGGGGGTCCAGCAGAGCGAGCTTGGCCAGCGGGATTTGCAGATTACCCAGCGCGGGCTTCATCTCGTTGCTGACATCCAGTTTGGATTTGATGGTTCCGAACAGGTTGTCGACCATATCCAGTTGATTGAGGCTGTCAGCCGTTAGACCGCTACTGTGTTGCAAGCCGCCGATAGTGTCTTTATTGCTGGCGAGGTAGGCGCGCAAGGAGTCGCTTTGTTGGACCGCTTCTCGCACCTGCGAATTGCGTTGCAGCGCGCTCAGTGCCTTGGCAATGGATTGGGCATCTGCCAGCCGACTCTGGTCGAGATCGGTGCTCGCCACCGTGGCGCCCTCCCAGGTGCCGCTCATGGCCGTGCCTTTGGCTAACACCCGGCCCTCGGCGAGCCCCTCGGCCTCACGTTTGAAGTTGAGGGCGTCAATCACCGAGCGGTAGAGGTTGGCAGGATTTACGTTGTTGCCGAATGCTCCACCGAATTGCTCCCCAAGATGGCGCTGAGCATCCTGTTGCGTCTCGGATAGATAGCGTGGCTGTGGTTCAGACAGTGCCTGTGGCTGTGCCTCTGGCGGGGCGACGTGTTTCGGTGTGCGTATTATCGCATCCGGTCTGCTTTCGAGCGGGCTGTGTTTGAGTAGTGAGCCCTTCTTTTCAATCTCGACTTCTATCTCGGGAAGTACCCCGTTCTCGGCCAGTAGGGTATTCAAGGGGCCATAGTAGCCGGCCATCTGCTTGATGAAGTTTTTGGCGAAGAAATCGTAGATAAGCGGAAGCACATTATGCGGGACATGTTCATCCAGCAGGGCGCGCTGGAAGGCGCGGCAAATCTGCCGAATGTGAATTGGTAGTCGCACGCTGTTGGGGTCGACGTCGATAAGCACCGCCATGCGCAATGTCAGTGCCTCCAACGCGACTCTGTGCAAACCCTCGCCGAGCATCACCATACGATCTATCGCGAGAAAATCTTCATACTCCTGCTGGTCTATCAGACCCAGCTCGTCTGCGCTGCCAATTTGATAGCGCCACAGGTGGTCTTCGGTGTGCTCCGGGGTTAGATCACGAAAGTAGCTTGAAACCTGCGCAGCAACCCGATCGACGACGCTGTCAGATCTGCGGCGCAGGAAGCTTGCGGCTTCAAAGTGGAAATTCTTCTCGCCCTCACCTGGCCTGACGCGGGAGGCGCATTCGTGCAAATAGGCTGTCAGGTCGACGAAAAAAGGTGTCAGGGCCGTTTGCAGCGCTTCCTGGCTAAGTTGTTTCGTATTGTTCAGAAGCACGGTGTATTCGGCAGTGGCCGCCGGTGTTGCAGGCCCCTCGTCGGGCTTGGCGAATGGCGCAGCACCTGGCGTTGTTGCCGAGTTGGGCGCGGTGCTGGCGGCTGGCGAGTCGGCAGTGGCGTCAGTGGTGGCAGGGGAGGTGGATGATTGCGCCGCTGCAATAGCGCCCTCATAAAGCGTAGCCAATTCAGCATCCGCTGCGGCGAATTCCAGCGTAATACTGTCGTGGTAGAGCCTCGCGATTTTGACTTTTGCATCCGCGGGGCGGTGTCGCACCAAATCTGTCTCGATGATGGACAGTGTTACCAGAGCATCTACCGGGAGATTAAAAAGCGCGGCCGAACCAGCGGCATCCAGTACCGTGTCCAACTGCAGGCGACCGTCGAGTAGCGACGACAAATGACCCGACAGCTGCACCGCATCGTCGAGTGCGAGAATGGCGGATAGCTTGGTTGGTTGTGCCGGCGGGTTGGACATTGGACCTCTTGTCGTGTGCTGTTATGGCCACCGTAGTGAGATTGCCAGAAGTATACCTTGATCTGCTGGTGTCACAACAACCCGTGGGCGCTCAGACTCTCTCTCCGGGTGTGGTGCTCTGGCGAACGGCGACCGCTGCCAGAGGGCGCTTACGATTTGGCATTGGCCGCGTCGAGAAATGCCGGCTTTTCGCCCCCGCCATGGACGGCAAAATTGGTGCCACTGACATACGATGCCAGTGGTGACGCCAGGAACAGGCAGGCATTACCGATATCGGCGGGTACCGCCATCCGGCCCAGCGGAATGGTGGCGCCGACAGCAGCAATGCCGTCCTCGTCGCCATAGTGCAGATGCGCTTGCTCGGTCTGTGTGAGTCCCACGACGAGAGCGTTGACGCGCACTTTGGGCGCCCATTCCACCGCCAGTGAAGTCCCCAGGTTGACCAGGCCTGCCTTGGCAGCGCCGTAGGCGGCGGTGCCCGGCGATGGACGAATCGTACTGACACTGGAGATGTTGATGATGCAGCCACCCTCATCCTGTTGCTGCATCACCCGATTCGCGACCTGGCTGAAATTCAGTGGTGCGATAAGGTTCAGCTTGATGATGGACTCTGAGAATCGCGGTGACACCGTGGCCGCTTCGGCAAAAGGCGCGCCCCCGGCATTGTTCACCAGCACATCAACGCGGCCGTACTCCTGCACCGCGAAGGACACGCAAGCCTCGATTTGCTCGTAATCTCGTACATCGCAGCCGATGAATAGCGCTTCGCGCCCATTGTGGTGCGGCAGGGTCTCCGGGGCTGACCTGCCACAAATGAGTACCTCGGCACCGGCTGCGAGGAAGCATTCGGTAATTCCTTTGCCGACACCTTTGCCGCCGCCGGTGACGATAACTACCTTGCCGCTAAAGTTCAGCGCGTTTTCCATACAGTTGCTCCTGATGACAGCTTTATAGTGCGGGGTGGGCCCGAGGATTCACCGCGCTTGAGATCGGCCCGCGATTTACATAATATGCTCGGGCTGCGCGTATCCTAACCGAATTCCCAATGACTGGAAATTTTCGGCAGGTGCTTCTAACCCAGGTGCGCAGTACAATCCATAAGCGGTTGCAAATGCTGTACTAGCCAGCAGTCGCACTTCATCGGGAATACATGCAATGACAACTGAAAGCTTACCCGTGCTCGCCATTCTGGGCGGCACCGGGGATTTGGGAACGGGGCTGGCCCGTCGTTGGGCGCAGGCCGGCTACCAGGTGATTATCGGTTCGCGGACCCAGGAAAAGGCCGAGGCCGCCGTTGCGGACCTGCGCGAAGTCATGGCAGAGCGCGGCGTTTCTGAAGTAGGCGTGCGCGCGATGGAAAATCTGGCCGCGGCTGAGGCCGCCGATATCGTCACGCTAACCGTGCCGTTCAGCCACCAGGCGAGTACGCTCGAGCTGGTAAAACCGGCCTTGCAGGGTAAAATTCTGATCGACGTGACCGTGCCGTTGGTGCCACCTAAGGTGGCGCGCGTGCAATTGCCCGCGCAGGGTAGTGCGGGTCAGATCGCTCAGGAGTTACTGGGTGAGGAGGTGAATGTGGTGTCGGCGTTCCAGAATGTCGCCGCTGCTCACCTGCAGGAGGGGCATGGGCTTGAGTGCGACGTACTGGTGTGCGGCAACAAGAAAGCTGCGCGTGAAGAGGTGATCAAATTGGTGGAAGCCGCCGGAATGCGCGGTTTTCACGCAGGCATGATTAACAACGCCGCCGCCGCAGAGGCCCTGACGTCGGTTTTGATAACCATTAATAAGCAGTACGGTTGTCATGCGGGCATTAAAATCAGCGGCCTGGATTAAGCCTGTTAACGCCACGCGTTACGCCCTGTGGACCTTGAGAGCTTCGCTGTAGATGACTAGCCGGCTGGAATTGATTCCCCTCCTGAACTTCCCCCTGGTGGAGCCGGGAGATGATCTCGTGCAACTGATTGTTGCTGCGCTGCGCGAGAATGCATTGACGCTGCAGGCGGGTGATGTGCTGGTGGTTGCGCAGAAAATTGTGTCCAAAGCGGAGAATCGCTACGTGCGCCTGGCGGATGTGAGCGTCAGCGCCGAGGCGAATGCGCTGGCGGAGCGGGCGGACAAGGATCCGCGGCAGGTACAGTTGATTTTGCAGGAGAGCAGGGCGGTGCTGCGTGTTCGGCCCGGTGTGATTATCGTCGAACACCGCAACGGCTATGTGCACGCCAATGCGGGTATCGATAAATCCAATATTGTCAGGGATGCCAATGATCCCCGCGTGCTGTTGTTGCCCGAAGACCCCGACGCCTCGGCGCAAGCGCTGCGTGTCGGTCTCGAAGAGTACACAGGCGTTGCGCCGCAGGTGATTATCAACGACAGCATGGGTCGAGCCTGGCGCAATGGCACAGTAGGTCTGGCGATAGGGACGGCTGGACTACAGCCGCTATATAACCAGATAGGTGACATGGATATGTTCGGCAATGTACTGGAGGTGACAGAGCCTGCGGTCGCCGATGAACTGGCCGCTGGCGCTTCGCTGGTGATGGGGCAGGCAGCAGAGGCCTGCCCGGTAGTATTGGCCCGCGGTGCCGGTCTAAAGCCTGCCGACGTGGGATCAGGCGGATTGCTGCGTGATAGATCACTCGATATGTTTCGCTGATGAAGTCAACTGAGCCTACAATATTGGCGCTGTCCGGCGGCGTCGGTGGTGCGAAACTCGCACTGGGTCTGGCCGATGTGCTGCCACCCGGGCAACTCCATGTCATGGTGAATACTGGAGATGACTTCCAGCACCTCGGGCTGCACATTTGTCCCGATATCGACACGCTCCTCTACACCCTGTCCGATAATGCCAATACCGTGCAGGGCTGGGGTCTGGAAGGTGAGAGTTGGAATGCGATGGAAGCGCTGCAGCGTCTGGATGGCGACACCTGGTTTCGTCTGGGCGACAAGGATCTGGCCACCCATTTGTGGCGCACTGGCTTGCTGGCACAAGGCGAAAGCCTGCTTCAGGTCACTGATTTGCTTGCAAAACAGCTGGGTATTTCCAGCCACATTCACCCGATGAGCAGTGCAGCGGTGCGTACCACCGTGCATTGTGAAGGGCGCGATCTGCCTTTCCAACACTATTTTGTGAAGGAACAGTGCGCGCCCGCCGTCACGGGGTTCAGTTTTGAGGGCATAGCCGAAGCCCGGCCCAATGAAAATGTCATGGACCTGCTAAAGGGCGCTGCCGTTTCCGCAATCGTGGTGTGTCCCTCCAATCCTTTTGTCAGTATTGATCCCATCCTGCAGATTCCCGGTTTGTGGCAAGCCCTGCGTGACGCTGCGGCGCCGCTGGTACTGGTCTCTCCCATTGTGGCGGGTATGGCCCTTAAAGGTCCCGCCGCCAAAATGATGGCTGAGATGGCTGTGCCGGTGACCGCGCTGGGCGTCGCGCAGCACTACAGCAAACACTACCCTGATCTGTTGGACTATTTCGTGATCGATGAGAGTGACGCTACACTGGCTGGGGATATCGCCGCTTTGGGCCTGCAGGTTGTGGTGACGCCCACCGTTATGAAAGATCGGGAAGACAAACAGCGTCTGGCCCAGTTCATTTTGTCATTGGTTGGAGATTGAAGCCTATGGCACAGGCCCTGCTACCGCTGAAGGATCTGGTGCAAGCCAAGACACGTCTCAGTGGCTTGTTACGTCCCTCTGAGCGCCGTGCCCTGGCTCAGGCCATGGCCGAGGACGTGCTTGCGGTGTTGGCAGATCATCCGGGCATCACACAAATTACGCTGGTATCGGATGACCCCGGCGCTGACATGCTGGCACGGAAGTACGGGTCCGATTGCTGGTCGGAGAGTTCGCTGGGCTGCCGCGGCCTCAATCCCCTGATGCAGTGTGCCACGGAACGCTTGATCATCCGCGATGAGGAGCCGTTGTTGGTGCTGCACTGTGACCTGCCGTTGTTGACAGCAGAGGATGTGAGCGTAGTGTTGGCGTCCCAGCGGGCATTGGATGGGCTTGTCGTCGGTTGTGATCGACAGGGCAGGGGGACCAATCTGCTGGCGTTTGACTCGGGCACCGTGCCGGATTTCTGCTTTGGCATAGATAGCTGTGCCGGTCACGTGGCAAGCGCTCACCGCGCTGGCTTCCCGGCTCAGATATTGCAAAGATCAGGGATCGCTGTGGATGTGGACGAGCCGGCAGATTTAAAATGCGTGATGGATCACTTGCATGCAAGCCCAACCAGCCATACCGCTGCGTTGCTTTACGATACTGAACTGGGTGCTCGCATCGCGTTAGCCCTGGCCACGTTGATAGACAATTCGGCGACTGTCGATGATGTAAATAGGGGATTGGTTAGCTGATGGCAGATTGGCAGGCACTACAGGCACATTTGTTGCAGGGCTTTGCCCCCAGCGATCAACAGGCGTTGTCGTTGGCGGACGTGGAAGACACCTCTGCACTGGTAAAACTGGCCGCCGAGCTGCGCGACCGCGGTCACCACAATGTGATCACATATTCGCGCAAAGTGTTTATTCCCCTGACACATTTGTGCCGGGACGTTTGCCACTACTGCACCTTTGCGCGCACCCCTAAAAAAATTGAACAGCCCTATATGCCGGTGGAAGAGGTACTGGCGCTGTGCCGTGAGGGCGCGAGTATGGGCTGTCAGGAGGCGCTGTTTACGCTCGGCGAGAAACCGGAGCTGCGCTACAGCGCTGCACGACAAGCGCTGGAGGCTATGGGTTTTGCCAGCACCCTGGATTATGTGAAAGAGGTTGCGCGCCGGGTGTTACTGGAGACCGGGCTGCTACCCCATATCAATGCTGGCTGCATGGACGCCCGGGAGATTGCCGGATTGCGCGAGGTGAGCGCTTCGATGGGTATCATGCTGGAGTCTGTCTCAGAGCGTTTGTGTCAGAAAGGTATGCCGCACTACGGTTCGCCCGACAAGGAGCCTGCACGGCGCCTGGAGACAATCGAGCTGGCCGGTCAAGCGGCTGTGCCATTTACCTCAGGGATACTCATCGGTATCGGGGAAACGCGCGGCGAACGGATCGATTCCTTGCTCGCACTGCGTCAGCTGCACGAAAAATATGGCCACCTGCAGGAAGTGATCATCCAGAATTTTCGCGCCAAGCCTGGCACGCTGATGTCGGCCGCACCTGAGCCGGATTTGAACGAGCTGCTGTGGACGATCGCGGTTGCACGTATTGTATTTGGACCGTCGATGAATATTCAGGCGCCACCCAACCTCAGTCCCGGTGTGTTGCCGCAGCTGGTTGCGGCGGGCATCAACGATTGGGGCGGCGTTTCGCCACTGACACCGGATTACGTAAACCCCGAAGCCCCCTGGCCCCATCTTGAGAAGCTGGCGACTGAAACGGCTGCCGCGGGAAAATTTCTGGAGCAGCGGCTCACCATCTACCCGGCTTACGCCAGTGACGGCAAACGCTGGTTGGATGAGGGCGTACAAACGGCGGTAATGCGATTGGCGGATGCGGAAGGCTTCGCGCGGCGTGACAACTGGGTGCCGGGTGAGGACCACGCCGTCCCCGCCATTGATGCGCAGCTGCTGGCCAGCGTGCCCCGGGAAGCGGTAGTTTCTGCCGATGTGCGCGATATCGTCAGGCGCTGTCACGAGACTGGCCAGCTGACTGAAGCGGATGTGACGCGCCTGTTCAATACGCGCGGGCTGGACTTCTCGTTCGTGGTCGCCCAGGCCAACAAGCTGCGGCAGGACGTCAACGGCGATACCGTCAGCTACGTCGTCAATCGCAATATCAACTACACCAACGTGTGCTATTTCAAATGCCAGTTCTGTGCTTTCTCCAAGGGTAAGCAGAGCGAAAACCTGCGCGGCAGGCCGTACGATATTAGTGGTGAGGATATCGCGCAGCGCTGTAGCGAAGCCTGGGAGCGCGGCGCTACTGAGGTCTGTATGCAGGGTGGGATACACCCGGATTATACCGGCCAGACTTACCTCGATATTGTGCACACGGTGCGCAGCGTGACGCCGAAAATGCATATTCATGCATTTTCGCCGTTGGAAGTCTGGCAGGGCGCCGCCACACTGGGTGTTAGCGTGCCGGTATTCTTGCGCCAATTGCGCGATGCCGGACTCAATACGCTGCCCGGTACCGCAGCAGAAATCCTGCACGACGAGGTGCGCGCCGACCTCTGTCCGGACAAACTCAATACCGCGCAATGGTTGGAAGTAATGGCGGCAGCACACGCGCAAGGTTTACGTACCACCGCCACTATTATGTATGGCCATATTGATAAGCCGCGGCACTGGGCCAGCCATCTGTTGCATATCAGGGCGTTGCAGCAACGCACTGGCGGTTTCACGGAATTTGTGCCACTGCCTTTTGTGCACATGGAAGCACCGATGTATCTCAAGGGTAAGGCGCGACGCGGACCGAGTTTTCGCGAGGCCGTGTTAATGCACGCGGTGGCGCGACTGACGTTCCACGGACTGATCGATAATATTCAGGCCTCCTGGGTGAAGATGGGGCGAGAGGGTGTTGCCGCCTGTCTGAACGCTGGCGTCAATGATCTCGGCGGTTCACTGATGAATGAAAGTATTACGCGCGCCGCCGGTTCCGGCCACGGGCAGGAGTGGGCGCCGCCGCAGATGGAAGCTCAAATCCGCGCCGCGGGACGCCACCCACGGATGCGTACCACGCTATACGCCAACGCCAGCCCGCAGCGGCGAGAAGCGGCCTTTGCGGCGGCGCCGCTGGCCGAAGTTCACGGTGCCTCCGCGCGGAAACTGCAGCGCAGTAAGCGCATTGTTGATATCGTCCATGCAGAAGCGGTGCCGCAGGGCTTGCCGCTGACCTGGGTGCAGACGCCGCAGGATGCCACAATGTACGAAAGTGTGGTGTTGATGGCGGCCTGTAACTGACTCGTGTCCGCCCCGGATGAATGACGGTATCAGGCCCAGCGATCTCGAGCCGAGTTGGCAGATACCGCTGTCGGCGGAGTTCGAACAAGCCTATATGCAGGAATTGCGTGCGTTTTTGTTGGCGCAAAAAGCCGCCGGCAAGCGTGTTTTTCCTCACAGCAGTGAATTCTTTAACGCCTTGCGTCACACGCCGCTGGATACAGTCAAAGTGGTTATTCTGGGGCAGGATCCCTACCACGGCGAGGGTCAGGCACACGGCCTGTGTTTTTCGGTGAAACCCGGTGTGGCTGTGCCGCCCTCCCTGAAGAATATTTACAAAGAGTTGCACGCCGAGCTGGGCTTGCCGATACCGGCCCACGGCCACCTTGCCGCTTGGGCCGATCAGGGAGTGCTGTTGCTCAACAGTGTATTGTCAGTGGAATGCGCTCGCGCAGCGTCTCATCAGGGCAAGGGTTGGGAGACCTTTACTGACCGGGTCATCGAGGTGATCAATCAGCAGCGGGAAGGCGTCGTTTTCCTGCTATGGGGCAGCTACGCCCAGCGCAAGGGCGCTATTATTGATAGTCAACGCCACTGTGTCCTCAAGGCACCTCACCCCTCACCGCTGAGTGCTCACCGGGGATTTTTCGGGTGCGGACATTTTGTCGCAGCGAATCGCTATTTGCAGGGCAGGGGAGAATCACCTATCGACTGGCGCTTGCCGGAACAACCCTGAGCACCGTGGTTGGCATCTGCCATTTTTAGTCGGTCTCCACCTGATAGGGTAATTCAAGCATCGTGAGCGCAGGGCCATCGGCTGCGCCCAACCGCAGACCATTGGTCACTCCAGTGGCAGTGGCGGCCACCAGCACCTGCGTTCTCCCCTGTGCGCTACCGCTGTTAATTATACTGCCCACGTTCAGGTTGGAGGACGCGTCGAAAAGTGCCGTGCCAGCCGCACATTCAGGGTGCCCGGTAAGTTCTGCCGCATAGGCGCGTCTTTTGGATTTGCCCCGATAATGCAAGCGCGCAACGACTTCCTGGCCCGTATAGCAACCTTTCTTGAAGCTAATATGGCCGGTGAGATCGTAGTTAAGTACCTGTGGCACGAATTCCCCGACAGTTGCCGCCTCGATGCGAGCGATGCCACTGGTGATTTGCTGGCCCTGCCACTCGGGCTCAGTGCCCCGTTGCATCAGGGCCTCCATGCGCCCCAGGTAATCTTGACTGCTGGTTTGTTGTAGATAGCATTCAAATTGATGGCCTTGTTCATCCATCTGTACCAGCACGAAGTCCTGGGCACACCGCGCGCCAAAGCGCTCAGTAGGCGGCTCGCCGAAGATTTCTGACAGAGCAACACCTGCCTCCGTGCCCCAGACCGAGACCGTCATCCAGTCTTCCCTGGCAGCGTCAATTTTGGCTTTTGAAAAGATGATGTACTTGCCGAAGGCTGCTGCGCTATCGGCTCTGATATCACGCCGCAGGCGCAGCGCAAAATGCTCGGGAGCCAGTTCGAGTAACAGGAAATCGCAAACGACTCTACCCTGCGGAGTGCAGAATGCGCCCGGCACTGCATGTTGGGGATCTACCTTGCGCGTATCGCAAGTCGTCTGCCCCTGCAGAAATTTTAATGTGTCGGGCCCGACAATGTGTAGCAGGGCTTCCTGTTCCAGTGGTGCGTAATGGCAATTCAAGTGCGATAACCTCATTGTTGGTTCGCACATGATAGGCCCTGTCCATGCCTGTGTCAGCAAAGAGCGTTAGCGAGTAGCATTTCATACGTGCACAGCTGTGGCTGCCAAAGGGCTGCGATGGTGATTTGTGTTGATCACCGGCAGCGGTCGTTCAGTTGCTCAGGCTGACGTAAGCCTCGCTCGATTGGAGACGCAACACTTCTGCCATCGCCGTTTCGAGTTGTAGCATCCGATTTTTCAGCGCGGCGATCTCGGCATCTTTCTGCGCCATTTCCTGTGCCACCTTGCTTTTCTGATCTTTGGTCACCATCGTCAACACCGCCACAATATCCATCGGCGAGAGCGACTTGTGGTCGCTCGTTGCCACCAGTTCGGGCACGTCTTCGGCGATAAAGCCTACATACTCTTCATCACGTGAGTTTTTATATACATAGCGCACCGGTGACAGGCCTTCCAGTGCCGCATTGGCGTCCTCGGCGGTGAGGTTAACGATATTGTCCTTCATTTCACGTGAAGACGCGTTTGTCCAGACACCCCCTTTGGTCAGGTGCGCGCCGTTCCAGACGGCAATGGTGTCGCCTGCCGGTATCGACTTGGTTCCCACCCCCAACTTGTTGTCGCTGGGTGTTGAATGGAACTGACCGTACAGCAGCGGCGTGGCCTGATTGTTGGTGATGTACAAGGTGTTGCTACCCGTTTCCGCAAAACCCGCGTTCCAGCCGAGAAAGACATTGCCACTGCCGGTCTTGTTGCTGTATCCCGCGGTGTTGCCAATGGCCATATTGTTGGAGCCGGAGGTGTTGTTGTAAAGCGTGGCAAAACCCTGGGCGGAATTGCCGTTACCTGTGGTGATCGAGTACAAGGATTTGCCGCCTATTGCGTTGTTCCACTTTCCGGCGGTGTTGCTATACATAGAGGTTGAACCTACGGCCGTGTTGAGAACGCCGGTGGTATTGGCATACAGCGCGGATTGGCCGCTGGCCGTATTGTCTCTGCCAGTGCGATTGGCGTACAGCGAATAAACGCCACTGGCGGTGTTTTTCTCGCCGGTGGTGTTGGAATAAAGAGAATTCAAGCCACTGGCGGTGTTGCTCTCGCCGGTGGTGTTGGAATACAGCGATGAGATGCCGCTGGCCGTGTTATTCCCGCCAGTACTGTTGGTATAGAGCGAATAAGCGCCACTAGCGGTGTTTTGAATTCCAGTGGTGTTTAAATAAAGCGAATTCAAGCCACTGGCGGTGTTGCTCTCGCCGGTGGTGTTGGAATACAGCGATGAGATGCCGCTCGCCGTGTTGTCCCTGCCAGTGCTGTTGTTATAGAGCGAATAAGCGCCATTGGCTGTGTTTTGAATGCCAGTGGTGTTCAAATAGAGCGAATAAGCGCCACTGGCGGTGTTTTTCTCTCCGCTGGTGTTGTAGTAAAGCGAATTCATGCCGCTGGCCGTGTTGCTATTGCCTATGGTGTTGGAATACAACGCATTATTGCCGTTGGCCGTATTGGAGTAACCGGTGCTGTTCAGATAGAGCGAAAAAGCACCACTGGCCGTGTTTCGATTGCCTGTGTTGTTAAAACCAAGTGAATTCACGCCATTGGCCGTGTTATTGCCGCCGGTGGTATTAACGCGGAGTGAATACGCGCCGCTGGCCGCGTTGTTGAAGCCGCTGGTGTTGGACAGGAGCGAAGAAATGCCCGTGGCCGTATTGTTGAAGCCGGTGGTGGTGTTGCGGAGCGCCCCCTCGCCGAAAGCAGAGTTGTTGTCCCCGGTGGTAATACTTTGCAGTGCGTTTAAGCCAAACTGCGTGTTCCCGTTTTGCGCGACCGCGTAACTCGAGCCCAGCGCCAGGGTGCCGGCTAAGGCGAGATACAAAACCGTTCTTTTATGCATGTTCATAACTGCGATCCCTGAATTGGTTGATTTAGTTAACATATAGTAGAGATCCTGGCCAGGCGCAACGTCTCTGGCCACGACCAGAAAAAAGCCCGCATATAAAACGCGTGTGAACTCGAATTACTGCAGTCAAGCAGGCGTATTAATCGCAGTTGCGGATGCAAATTCTGCGGGGGTGACGAGACGATAACTCTATCACAGTTGACCGTGTTCCGCTGTGTCTTTCATGCGGAGCGCGCAGTGGGGGAAGTTAGACGATATACTGCTCACAATCGATGGCCCTCCCGGATAAGTTTACTGGCATGATTGAACGAGAAGAAATTAACCGTATGCGCTGGGCCGCAAGGCGCGGCATGTTGGAGCTGGATTTGGTGCTGGAGCCGTTCGTGGCATCGCAATACGAATTGCTCAGTGAGTCAGATCGACACTGCTTTCAACAGTTAATGCTGAGCGAAGATCAGGACCTGTTTGCCTGGTTTATGCAGCGCGCACAACCGGACGATGAGGCGTTAGCGCAGATTGTCAGCAAGATACTCCAGTTCGCCCACACTGCGCCTGAAGATAGGTAGCTCGCGGCTGCGCGCGGCACTGTTCACCGCCCTTTGTCTGACCACCGCGTATGCCCTGTGGGGGATTTATGCCCGCGGCTACGCGGTTCCTGTAGCAGTACTTGCTCCGTTGGCATCTGGCCTGTTGTGGCGTTTGCGGCACCATCCGTTAGTGGGCGCTGAACTGTGCTGGCGGCAGGGCTGCTGGGTGTTGCAGCGGGGCACGCAGCAGCGTGTGATTTTCCCAACCCGGCGCAGTACCGCCACACGGTGGGTCATCGTTCTGGCGTTTCGCGAGCGGCCCTCGGGTCAGTGTGGGCAGCTCTGGGTTTACGCCGACAGCGCATCCGCAGAGCAGCTGCGTCGACTTCGGGTGCGAGTGGCACTATTGTAATGAAGTGTTTCCCGTTTGCATCGCTGGCCGCGCTAAAGCGGGCTGTTTTCGGGCTGCAGGACAGTGTCGAGGGCCTCAGGCAGTAGCTCCGGGTAGTCCAGCGTGTAATGCAGGCCGCGACTTTCCTTGCGCGATATTGCGCATCGGATCATCAGCTCGGCAACCATGGCGAGGTTGCGCAGTTCCAGCAAATCGTTGCTGACTTTGTAATTGCCATAGTACTCGGCTATCTCTGTCTGCAGCAGTTGCACTCTATGGAGCGCGCGTTGCAGCCGTTTATTGGTGCGCACAATGCCGACGTAGTCCCACATGAAACGACGCAACTCATCCCAGTTGTGGGAAATGACGACATCTTCATCTGAGTCTGTGACCTGACTTTCGTCCCAGGGTTGTGCGGTGACGGGCGCGGGAATGTGATCCAGATTGTCCGCGATGTGGTTGGCGGCGGATTCGGCGTAGACAATACATTCGAGCAGTGAGTTGCTCGCCATACGGTTGGCGCCATGCAACCCGGTACAGGAGGCCTCGCCCACGACGTATAAGCCGGCGACATCGGTGTGGCTATGTTGGTCGACCAGAATACCTCCGCAGGTGTAATGCGCCGCAGGCACTACTGGAATAGGCTCGGCGCTGATATCAATACCAAACTCTTCGCACTGCGCCATGACGGTGGGGAAGTGCGTTTGCAGGAAGTCGCGGGGTTTGTGCGAGATATCGAGAAATACGCAGTCGGCGCCCAGGCGTTTCATTTCGTGGTCGATCGCCCGCGCCACTACGTCGCGTGGCGCCAGTTCACCCCGCTCATCAAAATTGTGCATGAAGCGCTGCCCGTCTGGTAGCAATAGATGGCCGCCTTCTCCGCGTATGGCTTCGGTAATCAGGAAGGATTTGGCCTTGGGATGGTACAGGCAGGTCGGATGGAACTGGTTGAACTCCAGATTGGCCACCCGGCAGCCGGCGCGCCACGCCATCGCAATGCCGTCGCCACTGGCACCGTCGGGGTTGCTGGTATACAGGTAGGCTTTGCTCGCTCCGCCAGTTGCCAGAACTACCGCAGAGGCTTGAAACAGGTCAACATGCCCGGTGCGTTGGTCCAGAATATAGGCACCCTGGCAGCGCCCATTGTTTACCACCAGATCCACTGCCATGCGGTGTGTAAAAATTTCGATATTGTCGGCGGCTATAGCGCGTTCGGTGAGCACCTCAGAGATAGCCCGGCCGGTGCGGTCAGCCGCGTGGATAATTCGTCGGTGGCTGTGACCACCCTCCATTGTCAGGTGAAATTCGCGGTCCTGGTGGCCGTCGCTCTCTTCTCGCAGATCAAAATCCACGCCCTGTTCTACCAGCCATTCAACACAGCGCCGGCTGTTGCTGACGGTGAACTCCACTGCGTCGCGACGACACAGGCCCGCGCCTGCCGCCAGGGTGTCCGCCACATGGGAGTCGACGGTATCCCGATTGTGCAGTACTGCCGCCATGCCACCCTGCGCCCAATAGGTTGAGCCCTGATTCAGGTCCGCTTTTGATAGCAGAGCAACCCGGCAGCTGCGGGGAAGTCGCAGGGCAAGACTAAGGCCGGCGGCACCGCTGCCGATAACCAGAACATCGTGTTGGTAGCTAGTGGTCATGTCGCTCAGTGCTTGCTGCTTTGGAAGGTGAAATATATGATGCGTCTCAAACACTTAGCTCGGCTAAAGACATTTGACTGGAGTATATACGACCTCGTGGTGAATACGGAAACAATCCTAAACGGAACTTTATCAGCATCAGGTTCTCTTATTCTGGGCAATCGGAGGCTAGCGCGAACTAAGTTGGACCTTTGTTGTCCATTAATACCATGGAGTGCATCAATTGGCCGAGTCGCGTCAGGTGCTAGGGAGGGGAACCAGACGTGACAGCTGCTGTGACGGATCAGCAACTTGTCGCCAGGGTGCAAAAAGGTGACTCACGGGCTTTTGACCTGCTTGTGTTGAAGTATCAACACAAGATTTTTGGTCTGATAAGTCGCTACGTGCGTGATGCGGATGAAGTTCAGGACGTCGCGCAGGAGGCTTTTATCAAGGCTTACAAGGCGCTGCCGAACTTCAGAGGAGACAGTGCCTTTTATACGTGGTTATACCGCATCGCGATTAACACGGCCAAGAATTATCTTGTGTCGCGTTCGCGGAGGCCCCCGGGATCAGACATTGAGCTCGAGGATGCGGAATACCTGGAAGGCGGCGGTGGGTTGCGCGAGATCGAGAACCCTGAAAACGCGTTGTTTGGAGCGGAGTTAAAGGCCGTTGTGGAGGGTGCAATCAGCGCGCTGCCTGAAGATTTGCGCACGGCGATAACTTTGCGTGAGTTTGAGGGTCTTAGCTACGAGGATATCGCCGATATTATGGACTGCCCGATAGGCACTGTCCGGTCGAGGATATTCAGGGCGCGGGAGGCGATTGATGCGCTGGTGGGAGAGCAATTGCATGGCGAGGTCTGAGTCAGAATGTTTGATCGAAAACTACGTGGGGATACTACCCGCGCAATGCGCTGTTTAGTGGGAAGGTGGCAACTATGAACGAGAGAATGCGTGAATCACTTTCGGCTCTTATGGACGACGAAGCCAATGAATTGGAATTCGAACGGGTCCTGTCTCAGGTAGGCGGTAACGCCGAGTTGCGCCAAACCTGGTCGCGCTACAACCTTGGGCGCAGTGCGGTGCAAGGCGATCAGCTGTCACATCTGGATTGGGATATTTCAGCGCGGGTGCAAGCCGCGCTGTCAGAGTCTGAAGCCGCCAGCGCTTCACCGGCGCACGCCGGGTTTAAACAGCGTTTGCTGCGACCTTTGATCAGCGTCGGTGTGGCGGCGTCTGTCGCGCTTACCGTGGTTGTCGGAGGGCAGCAACTTGCCCGGATTGACGAAAGTGAGCGCTATGGTAATGATCACTTTGTCTCCGCCCCGTCACCTGTTGGGATTATCAATATCCCGGGCGCCACAGCGCTGCAGGCGAGTTATGGGATGCATCCCGTTCCCCAATTGTTACCTGCGACGCGCACTGCGTACCAGGATCTTGCACAACTGCGTCTGCTTAAATACATGCAGCAACACGCCGAGCAGGCGGCTCTCAATTCGCCTCAGGGTCTAGTGCCTTTTGCCCGTGTCCCCGAGATACGCGAATAGGCTTGCAGACGTGTTGCCTGGACTATTAAAGCGCGTGCACCAACTTCATTGGCTGGTTTTGCTATCGCTATTCGCAACGATGGGCCCGATGGCGAGCGCGTCGGTGAGCGACTGCCCGGAGGCGGATACAGCGGCGCTGGAATGGTTGGATAAAATGTCAAGAAGCCTTCGGCAGGTCAGCTATCAGGGTGTGGTGACATTGCAACGGGGCGACGAGATGCAAATGATGCAAGTCTCCCATGCTGTAGATAACGGTAGTAGTTTCGAGCGCCTCACGGAACTGACAGGCCAGGGCGCGCAAGTTGAGCGAGTCTCCCATCCGATAGATTGCGTTCATCCGGGTGACAGGATGCTGCGTCTGGAAGCTCTGTCTTCGGCAGATCACTGTGGCATTGCCGAACGGTATCGTTTCAGTGTGGCCGACGGCGAGCGGGTGGCCGGGCGCAGCGCTGTACGTATAAAAATCGAGCCTCGTGATATGTACCGCTTTGGCTATGTGATGGCGCTGGACCGTGATACCGGTCTACTGCTCAAATCGCAGACTATTGGTCATGGCCACAGGGTTTTGGAAACGATGCAGTTTGCACACCTGTCTGTTTTTGACGTAATTACTGCGGCAGGCGACCCTGCGGCAGGCGACCCTGCGGCAAACGGTATCGATGTGGTTCACAAGGCGCAGCACCCGCACGCTGATGGCGCAATGGTTGCCAGTTCAGTGGCGCGTGCATGGATGGTGGGTTGGCTGCCGCGCGGTTTTGCCGCGACAGATGCCGCGCTTGGTAACAATGGGCGAAGAACCTATACTGACGGACTGGCGGTATTCTCTGTTTTTTTGGAAGATCTCAATGTCGAAATTCGTCCGGGAGAGGGTTTGATAAAGCAGGGTGGCACCACGACCTACACACGTGGCATGAGCATTGCGGGCCAGCCAGTGTTGGTAACAGTCATCGGCGAGGTGCCAGTCAATACGGCTCGGATCGTAGTCGATTCAGTGCGTTGGGTGCAGTAATATGTTGACGGAAAGCGGGCGAGTGGTGGGTTTTGAATCGGACGGACTCTGGGTGGAGACCATTCGTCGCAGTACGTGCGGGACCTGTTCCGCACAAAAGGGCTGTGGCCACGGTTTGCTGAATAAAATTTCCGAAGGTAAACGGGGCTATATTCGCGTTTTGCCGGGCGAGCACCCGGTCGGCCACTACAATATTGATGATCAGGTGCTGATCAGTATTCCAGAGGAGGTGATTCTGCGCGGGTCCTTTATCGCGTACGTGTTGCCGCTTCTCGGCATGCTCACCGGGGCCTTGTCGGCGGCAAACTGGCTGCCGGGGAACGAGGATCTGTTGGCCGTCTGCGGTGCGGTAGGCGGGCTGGTGCTGGGCTATGGGCTGGTGCGTTGGCACGGTGTCCGCCATCGTCGAGACCCCGATTTTCAGCCTGTTCTTCTCAGTGTCGTCGCCTCGCCAACGGAAGCCGTGACGCTGCTTTGATGTTTCTTGTTTAACCTTTCTGTCTACACAATTGGATCGACTGTATGAAAACCAAAATCCCTTTTTTCGGTTTTGTTCTGCTGACTTTTGCGCTGTGTAATTTCCGGCTGGCAAGCGCCGGCGAACTGCCCGACTTTCAGCAAATAGTGCGCGACAACTCGCCTGCCGTGGTGAAGATTATTGTTGAGCAGAACCAGGCTGGGAGTGGCTCGCAGCAGCCTGGGGCAGACGAGATTCCCGAGGAATTGCGGCGTTTCTTTGAGTTTCGGGGCGCGCCGCCATCGCAGCAGGAGCGTATGGGGTTGGGCTCGGGCTTCATTATCTCGGATGACGGCTATGTCCTCACCAATAATCATGTGGTTGAGGGCGCGGACAGTGTGGTGGTGCGCATGAGTGACCGCCGTGAGTTCGATGCTGAAATTATTGGCACCGATCCGCGCTCTGACCTTGCATTACTGCGTATCGACGCCTCGGACCTGCCCACGCTCAAGCTGGCAAGTGATGATGATCTGGAAGTGGGCGAGTGGGTGTTGGCCATAGGGTCACCTTTTGGCCTCGATTACTCGGTTACCGCGGGAATAGTGAGTGCCAAGGGGCGCAGTTTGCCCACCGAGCAAAACGAAAACTATGTGCCCTTCATCCAAACGGATGTGGCGATAAACCCGGGTAATTCGGGTGGCCCCCTGTTTAATCTGGACGGTGAAGTGGTCGGTGTCAATTCCCAGATATTTACCCGCAGCGGTGGGTCTATCGGCTTATCGTTCGCGATTCCCGCGGCAGTGGCACGCAATGTCGTGGAGCAATTGAAGGAAAATGGTCGTGTGACGCGCGGCTGGCTGGGCGTCACCATTCAGGATGTGGATAAAAATCTGGCGGAGTCCTTCGGACTGAAGCGCCCACGAGGGGCACTTGTGGCCGAAGTCTCCAAAGACAGCCCGGCCGAAAAGGGCGGCTTGCGCAGCGGCGACATTGTGGTCAGCTTTGATGGTAAGGACATTCCCTCCTCTGCCGATCTTCCGCATGTTGTGGGGCTTGTTGCGCCGGGTACCAGGGTGGATGTAGGAATAGTGCGGGATAAAACGCGACAAACGGTGACTGTTGAGGTCGGCGGATTGGACGCGGACGAAAGCTATACGTTGGCCTCTGGAAAATCGGATGGCAGTAGAGGTGGTCGCCTGGGTATGGAGGTTGAATCGCTGCCGCCGGAGAATCTGGAGCGTTTCGGTATTAATGGCGGTGTGGTGGTGCGAGACGTCACGCCTGACTCGGTAGCCGCCGAAGCCGGAATCAGAGTGGGTGATGTGATTACCCTTATTGATACCAGTCCGATCAAATCTACCGCCGTGTTTGAGCAGGCGGTCGATGCGTTAAAGGGAGGGAGTTACGTACCCATGCGCCTGATTCGCGACGGGTCGCCACTGTTTATCGGCCTCAAGCTGCCTGATTGATCCCCGCGTTACTCCGGGGCGCGCCGCCTCGGCTATTGCAATCCGCCACCCCGGCCAGTGACGTGGCGGTTGTATTCCCATTGGGGTACAATCGCGCGTTTTTTGAACCCTAGGGGCGGGCGTGTTGTCTGGCCTGATCCAGATTTCAGTCGAGCAAAAATTAGTGAGCGATCTCAGTCATATCCGTAATTTTTCTATCATCGCGCATATCGATCACGGTAAATCGACGCTGTCAGATCGCTTTATCCAGCACTGTGGTGGATTGAGCGCACGGGAAATGGATGTCCAGGTTCTGGATTCCATGGATATAGAGCGCGAGCGCGGTATCACCATTAAGGCCCAAAGTGTGACGCTCGACTATCACGCACTCAATGGCCAGACCTACCAACTCAATTTCATCGATACCCCGGGGCACGTGGATTTTTCCTATGAGGTGTCGCGGTCTCTCTTTGCCTGTGAGGGTGCGCTATTGGTGGTCGATGCCGGTCAGGGCGTTGAAGCCCAGTCTGTTGCTAACTGCTACACAGCGATTGAACAGGGGCTGGAAGTCCTCCCTATTCTGAACAAGATGGATCTGCCGCAGGCAGATCCGGATCGCGTCAAAAAAGAGATTGAAGAGATTATCGGCATTAACGCTACCGACGCCTGCTTGGTGAGTGCGAAGTCCGGACTGGGTATCGAGGATGCGCTGGAGTATTTGGTTGAGCATATCCCGCCGCCCGAGGGCGACAGGGATGCGCCGTTGCAAGCCCTGATCATCGATTCCTGGTTTGATAACTATTTGGGCGTGGTGTCGCTGGTGCGGGTCAAGCAGGGGACTTTGCGCAAACGCGACAAAATCGTCGCCAAATCGGTTGGCAAGTCGCAGCAGGTTGACGCTCTGGGTATATTTACCCCCAAACGTCTGGAGAAAGACGTCCTGCAAGCCGGAGAAGTCGGCTTCGTGGTGGCAGGTATTAAAGATATCCACGGTGCGCCAGTCGGGGATACGCTGATACATGCCAAAGATCTGACCGTTCCGGCGCTCCCGGGCTTCAAGCGGGTCAAGCCTCAGGTCTATGCCGGCATTTTTACGATCTCTTCAGATGACTATGAAGATTTTCGTGACGCGCTGGCCAAACTGACGTTGAACGATGCCTCATTGCAATACGAACCAGAGACCTCCGATGCCCTCGGTTTTGGCTTTCGCTGCGGTTTTCTCGGTATGCTGCACATGGAGATCATTCAGGAGCGACTGGAGCGTGAGTATGATCTGGATCTTATTACCACCGCGCCCACTGTTATCTATGAGGTGCTAAAGAAAAACGGTGAGACGATTCAAGTGGATAACCCGTCCGCGCTGCCCGATGTCGGTGATATCGAGGAGATGCGGGAACCGATCGCGCGGTGCAACATCCTGGTGCCACAGGAACACCTGGGGAATGTGATCACGCTGTGTGTGGAAAAACGCGGGGTGCAGCGCGACATGCAGTTCCTGGGCTCCCAGGTATCTGTGGTTTACGATATACCAATGGCTGAGGTGGTGCTGGACTTCTTTGATCGGTTGAAGTCAGTGAGCCGCGGCTATGCCTCACTGGATTACAGCTTTGAGCGCTTTCAGGCAGCCAAGCTGTCGCGACTGGATGTATTGATCAACACGGAGCGTGTCGATGCCTTGGCGATTATCGTGCACCAGGATCAGGTACAGCACAGAGGCAGGGTGCTGACGGAAAAGATGAAGGAACTGATCCCCAGACAGATGTTTGATGTGGCGATTCAGTCAGCGGTGGGCGGCAAGATCGTTGCACGGCAAACGGTAAAGGCCTTGCGCAAAAATGTGACGGCTAAATGTTATGGTGGCGATGTCAGTCGCAAGCGCAAGTTGCTTGATAAGCAAAAAGCAGGCAAGAAACGCATGAAGCAGGTGGGGCGGGTCGAGATACCCCAGTCTGCATTTTTGGCAGTTCTCAAGGTGGATGGATAACAAGTGAGTGAAATGACGTTGGATTTTCCGCTGATACTGGTGGCTCTGGTTTTTGTTAGTGGTCTGCTTTGGCTGCTGGATGCCCTGTTTCTAGCGCCGGGTAGAAAGCGGATTATCAACGATTTACAGGGCCAGTATCCCAAGTGGGCCAGCGAAGGCAGTCCGGATGCTGGGAGCTACCAGACAAAGGTCGCCGAAAACGCACGTGAACCCGTGGTGGTTGAGTATGCGAAGTCGTTCTTTCCGGTACTGTTTATTGTCTTCGTGTTGCGCTCCTTCATAGTAGAACCCTTTCAGATACCGTCTTCATCCATGGTTCCAACGCTGTTGGTGGGTGACTATATACTGGTGAACAAGTTTACTTACGGTATCCGTCTGCCCGTGATCAGAACCAAAGTGCTGGAGGTGAATGAACCGCAGCGGGGCGATGTTATGGTGTTTTTTCCGCCTCATATGAATGATACGTATTTTATCAAACGCGTAATCGGTATCCCCGGTGACACGGTGAGCTATCGCAACAAACAAGTCTACGTGAATGGGGAGAAACTGGCGCGCGAGCCTGCCGATGATCCAGGGTTGGACCTCAGGTACCGCATTGACGAAGAACTGATAGGCGGGAATGAGCACCTTATGCAGGTCGACCGACTGCGGCCTGCTGGCGATTTTACTGCGGTGGTCAAGCCGGGACATTATTTCATGATGGGTGACAACCGCGATAACAGCAGCGACAGTCGGGTGTGGGGCCAAGTGCCAGAAAAAGATATAGTGGGTAAAGCCTTCGCAATATGGATGCATTGGGATACCTTTTTGAGCCTTCCCAGCTTCAATCGCGCTGGACTGATACAGTAACCGTCGAGACATCTGGAGGAGAGTCGTATGAGGGAACGTCAAGGCCAATCGGGTATGTCGATGCTGGGTATGCTCTGTATATTGGCGATGCTCGGTTTTTTCGCGATGTGTGTCATTCGCATGGTGCCACCGTACCTTGAATACCTCAGTGTGAAGGACATCATCGCCCGAATTGCGATGGATCCCGATACTGCCAACGATCAAGTCTCGGATATCCGGCGCAATATTGCCAATATCTTCAATACCAACCAGATTTATCTCCTCGATCCCAAGGATGTAGAGGTATTCAGCAAACGCGGGTACACGTATATCGATGCCAACTACGAGGTGAGGTTGCCGGTCATGTGGCGAATCGACGCCGTCTTGAAATTCGACGATCTACTCTATGAAGTGGGCAAGCCGAACCCGCTGCCGCCGCTGTCGCCAGAAGCTAAAAAGTAGCGTAATGGCAGACACGCATCGCCTGCAAAAGGCTCTTGGCTACCGGTTTGGCAACCCCGAACTTCTGCAGCTGGCGCTCACACATTGCAGTGCCGGTAACCAGAACAATGAACGCCTGGAATTCCTCGGCGACTCCATCCTGAACCATATTGTCGCGGAAGCTCTGTATCGACGCTTTCCGACTGCCAGCGAAGGCGAAATGAGCAGAATGCGCGCGTCATTGGTCAAGGGCGAAACCCTCGCTGAGATTGCCGGGGAGCTGCAGCTGGGTGACTATCTGGTGCTGGGCGTCGGTGAACGCAAGAGTGGCGGCCATCGGCGCAGTTCGATACTGGCAGATGCCCTTGAGGCCGTAACGGGCGCTATTTTGCTGGACAGTGACGTGGAGCAGTGTCGGCGCATTGTCCTCAATTGCTTTGAGTCGCGATTGCAAACGCTGTCACTGTCGGCGGCCCACAAGGATGCGAAAACCCGCTTGCAGGAATTTTTACAAGGTCGCAGTTACCCGTTGCCGGAGTATGATTTACTCAGTGTCCAGGGCAGTGATCACGATCAGCAGTTTCATGTCGCCTGCCGCCTCAGTAATCCGAAGTTGGTGGTCGAAGGGAGTGGCGCCAGTCGCCGCAAAGCCGAGCAGAGCGCCGCGACTTTCGCGCTGGAGAGGTTGTCCAAAAATGGCCGTTGATACGCCACGTCGCTGCGGCTATGTCGCTATTGTTGGGCGGCCCAATGTGGGTAAGTCCACGCTGCTGAACCATATTCTGGGTCAAAAAATCAGCATTACCTCGCGCAAGCCGCAAACTACCCGACACCAGGTGTTGGGAATTAAAACCGAGGACAATCACCAGATCATATTCGTTGATACGCCGGGCCTGCATATGAACGCGGGCAAGGCGATCAACCGGTTCATGAACAGGGCGGCCAGCTCTGCGATCCGGGATGTCGACCTCATTGTATTTGTGGTGGATCGCACCGCCTGGACGGAGGAGGATGACATCGTACTGGAGCAGATCCGGCAGGTCGGTTTGCCGACCATGCTGGTGGTCAACAAAGTTGACCTGCTGGCGGATAAGGGAGAGCTGCTTCCACACCTGGAGATATTGGCCACCAAGGCTGATTTCGCCGCGATACTGCCGGTGTCAGCGCTGCGTCAGCACAACGTTCAGGCGCTTGAGGAGCAGATTCTGAAGCTGCTGCCTGAATCGGATCACTTTTTCCCCGAAGACCAGATCACCGACCGCAGTCAGCGTTTTCTCGCGGCGGAAATTGTCCGGGAAAAAATCATGCGTCAGTTGGGAGATGAAATACCCTACGCCATCACCGTTCAAATTGAAGAGTTTGCGCAGGAGGGCGGGGTATTGCATATCTCTGCCGTCATTTTTGTGGAGCGCAACGGTCAGAAGCGAATACTGATTGGTGAAAAGGGTTCGCGATTGCGCTCGATAGGTTCGGATGCGCGACGTGATATGGAGTCCCTCTTTGACAGCAAGGTGATGCTGCGCCTGTGGGTTAAGGTCAAGTCCGGTTGGTCGGATGATGAAAGGGCGCTGCGCAGCCTTGGATACGACGATAGAAAGGAATAACCACCAGCAAGATGCGTGTCAATTTGCAGCCCGCTTACATCATGCACAGTCGCCCCTACCGCGACAGCAGCGCATTGCTGGATGTATTTACCGCCGAGTACGGACGCATCAGTCTGGTGGCCCGCGGCGCCCGCCGGCAGACCCGAAGGGGTAGTAGTGCCGCACTGCTGCAGCCATTCATCCCGCTTTTGCTGTCATTTTCAGGTCGCTCTGAGTTGAAAACCCTGGTGGCGATTGAGCCCGCGCAGGGCAGGTTTGCACTGCGCAATGAACGTGTGTTCAGTGGCATGTATATGAATGAGTTGCTGGTGCGTCTGCTGCACCGCGATGATGCGCACCCCGCGTTGTTCTCGGCCTACGATCAGGCCCTGAAAGCGCTCGCGGCCGCTGAGGTGGTGGATACAGTGTTGCGTCGCTTTGAATATCGATTGCTGGAAGAGTTGGGCTATAACTTTGATCTGCACGCAGACGGCGCGAGTGGGCAGCCAGTCCAGTCGAGCAATGACTATTGTTATGAGCCGGGTGTCGGACTTGTCGCTATTAGCGGCGCGGGGGATGGCATGAGAGGGGTTTATGCCGGATCCGATTTGTTAGCTATGGCGTCCGGTGACTTTGGCGGTGGCGCTCGCTCAGCGGCTAAACGGCTACTGCGCGAGGCCCTCGCAGAACATCTGGGCGCGGCGCCGTTGCGCAGTCGGGAGTTGTTTCTCGCCACCCGGGGAAGGGCTGGGCAGAAGGGCCCGCCAGTTGCATCGACAGTCGTTGCGCAGGGAGATTTGTCTTGATCGCCATCGGCACCGACATTCTTCAAATAGATCGCATTGAAGAAGTCGTCGGGCGCTTGGGAGACCGTTTCGTGCGGCGTATCCTGACGCTGCAGGAGCAGCGGGAATACGCCGTCAGCAAGCAAGCCAATCGTCTGTTAGCCAAACGCTTTGCGGCCAAGGAGGCGATTGCAAAAGCGCTTGGCACGGGTATAGGCCGCGGCGTCAGTTGGCAGGATATACAGATTGAGCACGACGCCAATGGCGCGCCAATCGTGCAACTTTTCGGCGGTGCGAAACGGGTGGCCCTGGAGCGCGGTGGCACGCGCGTGGAGTTGAGTCTGGCTGATGAAATGGACTACGTAGTGGCTTTTGCCGTGCTGGCGAGTTGACTCAGAGATGCGCGCTCTATCCCAATTCGACATGGCCTTAACCGGCGCAATTTTACTATAATCCGAAACTCGATTCGCGGTAGCCTCCCTATGCCAGATTATCCCACTATTGAAGCATGCATTGGCAATACGCCTCTCGTTCGCCTGCAGCGTTTGCAGGGCATCACCAGCAATACCATTCTTGCAAAGCTCGAAGGCAATAATCCAGCCGGCTCGGTTAAGGACAGGCCCGCGCTGAGTATGATTGTACAGGCCGAAACGCGCGGCGAGATCAAGCCGGGAGATACCCTGATAGAGGCGACCAGTGGCAACACCGGAATTGCGCTGGCGATGGCCGCGGCTGTGCGTGGTTACCACCTGATCCTGATTATGCCCTCCCATATGAGTCTGGAAAGAAAGCAGGCGATGTCCGCCTACGGCGCGCAGTTAGTGGAAGTGTCGAAGGAGGAGGGCATGGAAGGTGCGCGCGACCTGGCACTGGCGATGCAGGCAGATGGGCGGGGTACGGTGCTGGACCAGTTTGGCAATCCTGATAACCCGCGCGCCCACCTCGTTGGTACCGGGCCCGAGATCTGGCAGCAGAGCGCCGGTACCATTACTCACCTGGTGAGCTCCATGGGAACTACTGGTACTATCATGGGCTGTTCTGCTTACCTCAAGCAGCAAAACCCGGAGGTTCAGATCATTGGTTTACAGCCCCTGGACGGCTCCAGCATTCCCGGCATCAGGCGCTGGCCAGAGGCGTATCTGCCTAAAATATACGAGGCGGCACGGGTCGATCGAGTGATGGATATTTCCCAAACGGAATCAGAGCAGACGATGCGCGCACTGGCATCGCGCGAAGGTATTTTTTGCGGTGTGTCGTCGGGGGGGGCTGTTGCGGCTGCGCTCCGTCTGTCCAGCGAGGTGGAAAACGCGGTAATCGTGGCAATTATTTGCGACCGTGGGGATCGCTACCTCTCTACTGGAGTTTTTGGTGGAGATTAAGGGGGATAGGCTGTAATGGTTCAGGTCCGACAACAGACCCTGCTAGATGAGCAGGGGGCAATCGATCTCATTCAGTGGTTCGAACAGTTGCCACTGGTGTTGGAAAATGACGACAGGACGCGTCTACTGCAGGCGTGTGAGTTAGTACAACTTGCGCAGCAAAAGCCGGCCGCAGATGCTGGCGACTGGGCGCGGGAGTCCAACTGTTTGATCGCCGGTCTGGATATCGCGATCATACTGGCAGATCTACATGTAGATCTGGACTGCCTGATAGCGGGGGTGCTCTATCGGGCTGTGCGCGAGGGTCGTCTCGACCCTGAACAGGTGCGCACACAATTTGGCGACGCTGTAACTGACCTCATCGAAGGGGTATTGCGCATGGCCGCAATCAGCGATCTGCCAATGCAAACCGCCAGTCCTGTTCTCGGGCAGGCGCATGACCAGAAAGACAATATACGCAAAATGCTGATTGCCCTGGTAGACGATGTGCGCGTTGCCCTGATAAAACTGGCTGAGCGCACCTGTGCTATCCGTTCCGTGAAGGAAGATGAAGAGCGGCGGCGACAGATAGGCCAGGAAGTGTTTGACGTCTACGCACCACTGGCGCATCGCCTGGGTATCGGCCATTTGAAGTGGGAGTTGGAAGACCTCTCCTTTCGCTATACCCACGCTGAATCCTACCGCAAAATCGCTCGTCTGTTGGACGGCAAACGCCTGGAGCGCGATCGGTTTATTGCGAAAGTGACTGAAGAATTGACAGAGATTTTGCGCAGTGCGGGCCTGCAGTTCACGATTTCGGGTCGAGCCAAACATATCTACAGTATTTGGCGAAAAATGCAGCGCAAAGGTATCGGGTTTTCGCAGGTATACGATATACGCGCAGTACGAATACTGGTTCCGGAAACCAAAGACTGTTACGCGACGCTGGGCCTGGTGCATAGTCTGTGGCACAACATACCCAATGAGTTCGATGATTACATTGCCAACCCGAAGGAAAATGGCTATCGCTCGCTGCACACTGCAGTGGTGGGGCCAGAGGGAAAAGCACTGGAAGTTCAAATTCGAACAGAGAATATGGACTTCGAAGCTGAACTGGGTGTCTGTGCTCATTGGCGTTATAAAGGTTCGGATGCCGTCAGTGGCTTGGCCAGTACCTACGAAGAAAAAATTGCCTGGTTACGTCAGGTACTGGATTGGCATGAAGAAACCGGTGACGCACGTGGTGTGGCGGAGCAATTCAGCTTCAGTGTGGCCCAGGACAGGGTGTATGCGTTCACGCCTGATGGCGATGTGGTGAATTTGACCTACGGCGCCACGCCGCTGGATTTTGCCTATCACGTGCACACGGAGATTGGTCACCGCTGTCGCGGCGCAAAGGTGAATGGCTCCCTTGTGCCACTCACCTACCAGCTGCAGACCGGTGAGCGAGTAGAGATACTGACCAGCAGTGAGGCACATCCCCGACGTGATTGGCTGCAACCAGGCCTGGGCTACATAAAAACATCTCGAGCCAGAGCTAAAGTGCAGTGCTGGTTCAAGTCCCAGACCCGTGAGGACAATATTGATACCGGGCGTCACTTGCTGAAAAAAGAATTTAAGCGGCTGGCGCTGACCAGTGTCGACTATCAGCGAATCGCGATGAAAGTGCAGCTCACGACAGTTGAAGATATGTTTGCTGCCGTGGGCTCCGGTGATCTGACTTCTGCCCAGGTATTGAATGCAGCGCAGGATGTGGTGGATAGAGCTCCCGAACCGCATCTGCGACTTAATGCGGCGCTGGGCAGTAACTCTCGTAATCACGTTGACGTGCGCGGTGTTGGCAGTCTCCATATCCGTATGGCCGGTTGTTGCAAGCCTTTGCCGGGTGATGAAATTATTGGCTACGTGACCAAGGGAAAGGGTGTGAGTATCCACCGGGCAGACTGTGCGAGGCTGTTGAAGTTGCAGGAGAGTGTCACTGGTCGCGTCGTCGAAACTGTTTGGGGTGAAGGCCCCGAGGATAATTATGAAGTGGATGTTGCGATAGAAGCCTATGATCGACAGGGCTTACTCAGTGACATCACGGGGCTTTTTGCCAATGCACGGATAAATGTCCTGACGATTAACACCCAGACGAATAGGCAGACCAATACGGCGACCATGAAATTGCGTGTGGAAGTTCCGGACCTCGGCTCCCTGTCCAAGTTATTGGAGCGTATTGATAGGCTCAAGAATGTTGTTTCTGTCGTTCGGGTATCCGATTGAGGAGGCACATATGAGCGCGGCGCAGTACTCGATAAATGATTTGTTGCAGGTCATGCAGCGACTTCGTGAACCGGTGACGGGGTGTCCCTGGGATCTGGAACAGGATTTCAAGAGTATTGTGCCTTCCACGCTGGAAGAATGTTATGAGTTGGCGCAGGCCATCGAGCAGGAGGACTACGAGCACGTCGCCGAGGAACTGGGTGATGTACTGTTTCAGGTTATTTTCTACGCGCAGCTGGGCAAAGAACAAAATTTATTTTCCTTTCAGACAGTAGTACATACCTTGGTGGAAAAGCTGATCCGCCGGCACCCACACGTATTTGCCGAGGGAGAGATAGACGGCGTGGCCACCAGCCGCTCTTCTGTCAACGAAGTCAGAGAATCCTGGGAGTTGATCAAGCAGCGTGAACGCGACGCGCGAAATCAGTCGGGCGTATTGGCGGACGTGCCGCATGCGCTGCCAGCGTTATCACGCGCCCAGAAGGTGCAAAAACGGGCCGCGCAGGTTAACTTTGACTGGGCGGACGCGTCTTCCGTATTGGATAAACTACAAGAGGAGTTGGACGAGCTGCGCAGTGCGATATCCGCGCAGCAAACAGCGGAAATTCGAGATGAGTTGGGCGATGTATTGTTCACTTGCGTCAATCTCGCGCGGCATCTGGGCCACGATGCTGAGAAAAGCCTGCGTCAGGCAACAGACAAATTCGAGCAACGATTTCGGAATATGGAATCCTCCGTGGTGGCCCAGGGGCAAGAGTTATCGAACTTGAGCGAAACGCAATACGACCAGTTGTGGGTGCAGGCCAAGGCGCATCTTGATGGCAAATAACGGGGCTTGTAACCTTATCTTCCGCTGTGTATGGTATGCGCCCTTCCATTGTCCAGATTCATGCGACAGCCGTAGTTCCTACGTGTCTCAAAAAAATGTAGAGGAGTTTTTCAAATGCGATTGATCCTTTTGGGTGCGCCAGGCGCGGGCAAAGGTACACAAGCCAAGTTCATCTGTGAAAAGTATGGCATCCCCCAGATATCTACCGGCGATATGCTACGTGCAGCAGTAAAGGCAAAAACCGAGCTTGGTCTCGCGGCCAAAAAGGTCATGGATGCTGGCGGATTAGTGTCCGATGACATCATTATCGGTCTTGTTAAAGATCGTATCACTCAGCAGGATTGTGCCAAGGGTTTTTTGTTTGATGGTTTCCCTCGCACGATTCCTCAAGCTCAGGCGATGGTAGATGCCGAAGTGACAATAGATCATGTTGTTGAGATTGCAGTTGATGACGAAGAGATAGTGGCGCGTTTGAGTGGACGCCGAGTACACCCCGGGTCCGGTCGTATTTATCATGTGCTGTTTAACAAGCCAATTACTGAAGGTCTGGACGATGAGACCGGTGAGCCTTTGGTGCAACGCGACGACGACACAGAAGAAACAGTGCGTAAACGCTTGGAAATATATGCAGAGCAAACCAGGCCACTGGTCGATTTTTATCGGAATATGAAGGGTGAAACGGCTCCGCGTTACCACAGGATTGAAGGTGTGGGCAGCGTCGATGATATTTGCAACACGCTTATCGCTTCGCTGGAATCCTGACACCTTATCTTTGGATAGAGAGAAACTGGACAGGCGCGAAGCCTGCCTCGTTTCTCTTTATCAAAAAGCAGAACGACATTAATCAAAACAGAGATGCGAATTTTCTACAATTTATTTTATTGTATACGTATTGCATTGTTGTTATTTTTGGGCTCGAGGGATCCTCAATAACAGTCTGGAGAGATGCATAATGGCAACTGCTAAGAAGAAAGCAACATCGAAAGCAAAAGCGAAGCCAAAGGCAAAAGCAAAACCAAAGGCTAAAGCGAAGCCAAAAGCGAAAGCTAAGCCAAA
>JBBKWY010000083.1:0-5242 GCA_037969215.1 Halioglobus sp. | reverse complement strand
GCTGTGTATTCTGACGGTGTTGGCCAGTGTAACTGACACTGGCCAACACCGTCAGAATACACAGCACCATCGCAGTGTTGTACAACATGCGTCTGCTACCCTCGGGGCGATTGGCACCCAGGTACGCCTTGCTGTTATTCAGAAACAGCCAACCAAGATAGGCGATGGGCAACAAAAATCCGCAGATGGCCGAGGTGGGCAGAACCACATAGGCACCCATCGAAGACCACAGGAATACGCCCAACACCGCGGGCGTAGGCAGCAACAGCGCGAGGCGGTACTGTTTCGAATGCGGTTCCCAGTTGAACATTGCACCGGCCGCCGCACCGCAACACAGCATATGCATTACCAGTGAACCCACCGCCATACCAAGAATGCCCACCGCAAAAATGAGGCGACCCGTGACCGGCCCCATACCAGCATCGCTGAACATCGCGCCCGCCTGTGCCGGACTCAGCGTACCGCTGATAGTAAACCCGGAACCATAAAACGCCCCGGCAGCGGCAATGGATATCAGGCTGGTAACCAGTACGTAGGGAAGCACCAGTCCGATAACGATATCGTAGCGCGACAGTTCGCGGTGTGCAGGGCCCCAACCGCGATCCAGCAGCGTGTAGCCGTACACAAACGTCATATTGATGCCGACCGCCGTACCCAGCGCCGCCATGATGGTGGTCACGCCCGCCGCATCACTGGGCAAACTGCTCGGAATATAACCCGCCAGCACCGCGCCCCAATCCACCTGCCCGTTGGCACTGGCGACGATCACCACCCAGAGAAAAGCCAGGATGATCATACCGCTCAGTACCTTGATCGCAGTCTCAAACACATACACCGCGCGGCCACCGGCACCGTAGTGCCAAGCCGTATACGCACACACCATCCAGACCAATACCGCGAGCCCAAATAAGTAAAATTCCCGCGCCATACCGGGCTGGTCCTGTAAATTGAGGCCACCACTCACCGCAATGATTTCCTCCAGCATACCGGCACTCAAAGGATAGTGTGAAAACCCCCAGATGATGCTCGAAGCCAGCGCTGCGATTGCCCACAGCCACGCCACAGAAGGATGCACGTGATCACGCATCGCTGCGAAAGGACGCTCGCCGGTACTCAGGGTTTGGTGCGAAAGTGCAAACAACATGATGCAGCCGATCAACATGGACAGCGGCTGCACCCACAGCAACTCATAGCCGTACGCAGCGCCGATGGTGAGCGACGTGATAGCGCTGCCTCCACCCAGAGTCATCGCGCCCTGCAGCCAGCCCGGACCGCTAAGGCGCAGGTAGGTGGGCAGTCGCTGCCGCAGTGGCTTACCCTTCAGCGCCGTGAGCTGCGTTGCTTCCTGATCCAGCGTCATTACGGCTGTATCCATCATCGGTAAGAGGCACTCATATCTATACTGGCTTCGATGTCGGCCTTTTGACGCAGCGTCGAGCCCGCGATGCGCTGCGCCAACGCCTGTTGGTAGTGCGCGCTGTCCAGCGGCAAGGTCACCGGGCGCCCTTCCCAGGTAGACAACAGCATACCGTTGGCCAGCGCCAGTGAATCCAGTCCTGCGGCCGCTGGCGCGAGCAATTCCTCATCACGCAGTATCGCAGCGATAAAATTGTTCATCACGGTCGCGTGCTGGTTGGTAGCGCGATCCGGTGTGATGTCGCAAACACTGGTCGCCGGCATGCCAAACATCTCTCGCGTAGTGCGGCTGAATTCACGCGTGCCGGGTTCATTTTCACTCAACAATAGATGCTTACCGTCGAACGAGAGCGCCCCCCGATCGCCGATCACATCGAAGCGATTCACCCCCGGTGCCTCACCGGTGGACCCGACAAACACACCGCTCGCACCGTTGGCATAGCGAAAATAAGCGGTGGCTTCATCTTCTACTTCTATATCGTGATAACGCCCGAACTCGCAGAACGCTTGCACGGACGTCGGCATGCCACACAGCCATTGGTAAATATCCAGATTGTGAATGCATTGATTCAGTAACAGACCGCCACCCTCGCCACGCCAGGTGGCCCGCCAGTCGCTAACCTGAAAATACACCTCGGGCCGGAACCAGTTCGTCATGGTCCAGTGTGTGCGGGTGATTTCGCCGAGCCTGCCTGACCCGATAATATCGCGCATGGTGGTAAATAGGGGGTCGGTGCGCTGGTTGAGCATCAGCGCGAACGTCTGCCCGTGCCGCTGCAATGCGAGCAGCGCTTCGCCCTCGTGCGTCGAGAGTCCAATGGGCTTCTCCATCATCACGTGCAGGCCCGCGCGCAAGGCACAGGCACCAGTCTCATAATGGGTGAACGTCGGTGTGGCGACCAGCACCGCATCGCAGGTGCCGCTGTGCACCAGTGCGGTGTAATCCGTAAAATGAGGAACGCCAAGTTCAGCGGCCTGCGCGGGAGGCTGGCGAGAACAGACAGCCGCGAGCACGCAGTCTGTAACCAGGCCGCTTGTCAGGTTCTGAATGTGTTGTCTGCCGATATTGCCCAGGCCGATGACGCCCAGCCGCACTACCTTTTTCTGCCCCATTGGCCAGCTCACCTCTTGCCTCGCCAGATTGTCCTGCTAATCCGGGCCAGCAAGTGCTGAAATTGGCCCAAAAAGTGGTCAGGCCAATTTAGAGACTACGCCGGAGACTGTCAAGCAGGGCGGACTGCGGGCAGCAAAAACACGACGCGCGCCTAGAACCCCTCAACCTTATGTACCTGTTTCCAGATCAAACCGGGAGCAAAGCGGCGCATGATGGCGCCAATCCTGGAATCGCGGGTCGGGAACACCAAAAACTTGCCTTTCTTCAGGCAGTCCTCTATCGCTTCAATTACGACTCTGGGCGCGATAGGCGCACTCTGGCTTTCCAGCATCCTGGGCCATGCAGTGTCCTTGCCCTGTTGCAACAGGGGTGTAGCAACCGCAGGCGGGCAGACGCAGGCGAAACGCACACCGGAATTCAGGTTCTCGTGGTACAGCGTTTCGGTGAAGGCAATCACGGCAAATTTCGTCGCGGTATAAGCGCCGGTCAACAACATCGGAATAATACCCGCCATTGAGGCAAAGCTGACAAAATCACCCCGGCCGCGCGCTAACATACCGGGCAACACCGCCTGTGTGATATTGACGAGACCGCCGTAATTGATTGCCATCTGTTTGTGGATGATGGCGTTGTCCTGCTCCACCAGTTTGCCAAACGGCATAATAGCGGCGCAGTTGTAGAGCCGTTCAACCGGGCCGAGTTTCTCTTCCACTTCCCGCACCGCAGCACACACCGCAGCAAAATCCGTCATATCGACAGTCCAGCTGTGAATGCTGTCGAAGGTCCCGACAGTGTCCGCCATTCCTGCGGTATTGACATCGAACAGCGCCACCGTGGCACCTTCGGTTGCAAAGCGTCTGGCGGCCTCACGGCCCATGCCGCTGCCACCGCCGGTAATCAATACAACCTTTCCTGTATCAGCCACTTGGGTGTATCTCCTTATTATCGAACTTTGCGGCGATTATAGCCCCATGCGTTCGTGAGGCATCGGCCGCATCGTAATTACCTGATGCGGGTTTAACACTGCGACCTCTCAATGGCTTAGGTCGCCGGGCTATACCACACAGGCGATGTCCACGCTCGCTCTTGCACTATCGGACGGTGCTCCGCCGCACAGCATCCTTCATACCCTTTGGTGATGGTCTCAGGCCGCGCACAGTCCACAGCCGCAGCGGCGCACATGCGCTGGCTCCAACGGCAGGTCGGATTCTCCACTGCACGTGAATAATAGTAAGCCCGCTCGTTGGGATCGAAGTCTGTGTCTTCCCACACCGCACAGAGGTCAGCAAAGCCACTGCCGCTGGTTTCACAGGACTGAATATCGACAGAGGCGCCGTTATCGGCATTCCCGGCCACATCGATCACCCGCTCATGGCGCTCACCACTGGCATCCACCCAACCTTTAATCACCTGCAAGCGCTGCAAGGGCGTCCCCGGTGCGCTCGGTGTACCCGCATCCTGACTGGCTGCTACAAGAAAGGTAGGTCGGCGCTGTGCACCCGGCTCATGGGGCAACATAGAACCCATAGGTACACCGTCGGCATAGCCTCGCGCTATACGATCCGGCGCAGCGCACAGGCCAGCTGGAAAATCCCAACCGGCGAAAAAACGACTGGTAATACGCGGACCACTGGTGCCGTAAACTTCGCGACGGCGCATTGCATCAAACAGTGCATCGCGGCTGTTTTCACGGGCCCACAGAACAGCGAGGCCACCCGGATTGTATTCGAGTTCATCGGGCAATCCTGGAGGAATTTCCGTCTCGGCAGAAACACCGGCACCGCCGTGTCCCAGAAACAGGTCTTCCCGCGCCGCACCGGGCGTACCCAAATGTGTGTCGGTACTGGCAATCAGGCCAAACTGGTAGGGGTTCACACCCAGCTCATTTTCGATCACCAGGCCGTCCACCAATACCTTGCGCACAAAACCGGTATCCGGTTTGGGTGGTTCGTCAAAGCCGGCGATATTATCCTTGGGTAATTGCTCGAACGCACACAGCTCATCCTCCGTTACACCCGCCTCGAAGAAACATTCCGACGAGCCCTTGTGCTGCATGATCTCAACCAGCGGCTCGAAGTAAGCGCGCGAGGCCGCGTAGTCGGCGCTCATCGGCGTGCCATCATCGGCCAGACCGGTAAACATCGAGCCAGCACTGTAATTGGAGTTGTGGGGTATCACGAGGGATTCACAGGTATTCCCCAGACCATTACAGTTTTTATCCAGAGAATCCCACAGCAAATGCGCCGCAGGCGCATCGATAAAACTAGTGGGGAGATAAGGTACCTCGGCGTTACGAAACACAATATTGCGGTGCAGGTTGCCACCGTTGGAAGAATCCATCCCCGTCCATTCATACCCTACAAACGTAGTGAATTCACAATCCGCGCTGCGGTCGTAATATCGCTCGGCCGCCTCCTGCATCTCCGTCCAGGGCTCTAGCGCTGCCTGCAAGCACAGCGCACCGTCATCACCGCACTGGCCCAGATGCGCTTGCTGCATCGTCGCCCAAAAATTGAACAGGTAGAACGCCCCGCGCGACCAGTTGCGGTAGACGAGGCACTGCCATGAGCTGTAGCCTTCATACTCTGGCGTGTTGCACATGTAGACTTCACCGATGAGCTCCGCGTGATCCGACACCATGGCGAAATCCAGCGGCCGCGACAGTTGCAGGGAACGCAGTGCTTTACCGTTTTCCAACCACGGTTGAATGCC
>JBBKWY010000082.1:0-23405 GCA_037969215.1 Halioglobus sp. | reverse complement strand
TCGAGTATCAGGACAGCGCCATGTTCGGTACAGACCGAGCGCAGCGCTTCAAGAAAACCGGGGGCCGGCGGTATGCAATTCATATTGCCGGCGACCGGCTCCACGATGGCACAGGCTATGCGCGCCCCGTGCTCACTGAAAGCGCGCCGCAAGCCGTCGATATCGTTGTAGGTGAGTGTCATAGTGAGGTCTGCCAACGCGGCGGGCACACCGGGCGAACTGGGTACCCCCAGCGTCAGGGCGCCGGAACCGGCCTTAACCAGTAGAGAATCTGAGTGGCCGTGGTAGCAGCCCTCGAATTTCACAATGGTATCGCGACCGGTATAGCCACGCGCGAGACGAATCGCGCTCATCGTGGCCTCGGTGCCCGAACTGACCATGCGCACCATATCCATGCCCGGCATAACGTTGCATAGACGCTCCGCCAGTTCGATCTCCAACTCTGTTGGCGTGCCGAAGCTGAGTCCTTTCAGGCACTGCTGCATTACGGCTTCGCGCACAGCGGGGTGATTGTGGCCCATCACCATGGGGCCCCAGGACAACACGTAATCAATATACCGCTTGCCCTGACAGTCGAAGAGGTACGCCCCCTCGCTGCGCTCGATGAAAACGGGTGTGCCGCCCACGGCTTTGAACGCACGCACGGGCGAGTTGACGCCGCCGGGGATGTGTTTCTTGGCGCGGTCGAACAATTGTTCCGAGGTGCTCATGGTGTATCAGTCCTGAAGGATCATTGGCCAGCGAATGCGTCGCCTGTGGCGGGAGTGAAAGTATCAGGGCTGTGGCGCACAATATCCAGTGGTCTCGCCGTGCGTGCAGCTAAAAACAGGCACAATTTACGGATTCCATCGAGGTGTAGCAGTCTCAATATCAGAGCTGTGGGTAATGTTGTCGCAGGTATTCGCCAAACTGTATGGCGCCAAAATAGTTGAGGTGGACGCCATCGTAGGTTAATAACTTTCCAGTTTCGCGGTCGGTAAAGTGATATTCCCCATCAAAAAAGAACGGCTTGTAGCTGATGTAGGTGGCGCCCCATGCGGTGATCTGGTTGGCGAACTCTCCATCCAATAAAAATGGCGTTTTGCTCATATACCGCTCCACAGTGTCTCCCCTTTCGGGGAATCTGAGTGCTTCGATCTCGATTTCTATTGGGCTGATCTGCGTTGCCATCGTGAAGTCACCCAGCACGTAGACGATTTTACCAGCCTCCCGGAGGCGCTCTACGGTTTCCAGTACGCCTTCTATGCGCCAGCTCAGAAGGGATTGGGCCAGGACAATAATGTCCTCAGCGGGTGCCTCGAACGCTGCCTGTAGTCGGGTCTGATTGAATTGATAGCAGTTGGGGTCGAACAGGCTGAAAGAGGCGTGCTTAGAGAAAACCGGGGCGCATCCCATCGCGTATGAAACCTGAATATTGGCGTCGGGATACGCCGTCTGCAACGCTATGTAGATATCCAGGCTCCTGGAGTCTCCCAGCAACAGAATATTGGTCTTATCAGGTTGGCGTATACCACAGAAAATGTCGCCTTTGGGTGTGCACTGTTCTTGCAGTATTTTTCGGCGTAGGCGCCAATCTTTTTGTGGTTTGAGTTTAAGCAGTGCCTGTGCACTTTCGGGCATTCGAGCGGGCCATCCCTTGTTGATGATCAGGGTGGTGGATACAACGACGACCAGCATCGCCGCTCCCGCGGTACCGACCAGCACTTTATTGGAGGAGAGACCACTGACAGTGCGTTTGCCGTCATGCGACAGGCGGAACTTGCGCTCCACGATCCGGTTGAGCAGTGCGCCGGCCAGCAGGATAAGGACAAAGAGCACGGACTGTTCGGCCACCGAGGGGCTGGTGCCAAAGTAAGGGCGAGAAAATACAATAATCGGCCAGTGAATCAGGTACAGGGAGTAGGAGATTTTGCCGGCCCAGGACATGGCGGGATTCATCAGCAGGACACGGGCGACGGGTGACGGCCCCGCCAGCAACACCAACAGGGCCCCGCTAATCGGTATCAGTATCAGGATACCCGGCAGTGCGAGTGAGCCATTGAAGCGCAAACACGCATACAGAATCAGGCCGAGGCCAAGCGTCGTGACAATTGCAGACACACGAGAATATTTTTGCAACACAGCGAGGCCGGGCAGGGTCGCTGCCAGCCCGCCAAAGGCAAATTCGTAAAACCGCAACGGCGTGAAATAAAACGCAGCGGAGCGAGCGGTGGTGAGCATCGCCTCACTGGCCGCAGTACCCAGTATGGCGATGCCGACCAGCAGACAAATCACTCCCCGGACGCCTGCAACGCGATGGGCGAGCACCAGCAGCAGCGGGTAGACGAGATAGAATTGTTCTTCGACACCCAGTGACCAGGTATGCAAAAGGGGATAGTTGTCGGCGGCTGGCGCCCAGTAGTCGGTTTCCATCCAGTAAAAAATATTGCTCAGGGACAAGAGCGCGGAGATACTTTCCTTCGCAGTGTGCACCAGGGCAGGTGGATGTTGCAGGTACATAGCCAGCGGCAGCACCAGCAGGATAGTGGCTACCAGTGCCGGCAATATGCGCGTGGCGCGCCGGATATAGAAATCCTTGAACGAAAATTCTCCGGCATTGAGGTTATTCACAATAATCCGGGTGATCAGATAACCGGAAATCACGAAAAAGACGTCGACGCCAATAAAACCACCGGAAAATGCGGTGACGCCAAGGTGATAAAGAATAATAACCAGAACCGACACGGCTCTGAGGCCGTCAATTTCCGGGTGATAGCTGTTATTGGTCATGCGGCTTTCTTATCGTCCCTGTGTTAGCTCCCGCGCGCATATCGGGGAGAATATGCAGGGTTCGGTAATGAGGTTATGCGTGGTGATAGTATCAGACAATCTTCTTGTTGATGGTCAAGTTTCCAGATCGGGAACGTTCGAGAGCCATACCGACTGGTAGGGTAACAGCGGCAGTTCTCCATCGCGCTCGGTGTACTGTACTGTGCTGATGAGATCCTGCCAATCCTCTGTGTTGTTAAGATTAATATCCGACAGCGCCAGACATTGCGCCTGGTCAGTGATGTTACTGATACAGAAGATACTCTGCCGTTGATCCATACTCTCCCGCCGAAAGCCGACAATGCCCGCGCCCAGATGCAGCGTGTACTGCACCGCATTCGGGTGGAATGCCGGTTGCTGCCGACGAATGGCGAGCAGTGTCTTGAGGCGTGAGAATACCTGGGCGTGATGGCTTGTTGTATCCGCCAGTAACCCACTGAGTGTGTTGAGATCCCATTGGTGCCGATTGATCGCGCGGTAGTGCCCGCTGTTCTCGACGCGTTCGTAATCATTGCGGGTTCCCAGCAGGCTGTGAATGTAAATCCCGGGAATTCCTTCCAGCGCCAGCATGATCGCGTGTGCGCAAACAAACCGTTCTACGCCCCAGTCATCGCGGCCGTTGATCGTGCCCTGTAGCGCATCGATGAGTGAGATATTGATTTCATAGGGTTTGCGTTGGCCACCTTCCAGAGCGCGATAGGATACATGGCCGCCAAAACCCTCCATCGCAGTAATCAGGCAGTCTAACTCTGTATCGGATAACAGGCCCTCGGCAGGCCGCAGCCCGATGCCATCGTGGGAGGCGACAAAATTGAAATACGCAGTGCCATTTTGTGCCGGTGGCATGCTCATCATCCACTGCTTGAGATAGCTGCAATCGCCGGTTAGTAGCGCGTACACCAACAGCGGCGGTAGTGAAAAGTTATAGACGCAATGCGCCTCGTTGGCGTTGCCAAAATACGACAGGTTCTCCCGGTGGGGGATATTGGTCTCGGTGATCAGTACAGTATCCGGGCGCGCGTACTCCACCAGTGTGCGCAGCAGGCGCACCACTTCGTGGGTCTCCTGGAGGTTGAGGCAGGTGGTGCCCGGAATTTTCCACAAAAACGCCACGGCATCCAGGCGAAAAATTCTGACGCCCGCGTCCAGATACTGACGAATAATGGAGACGAACTGCTTGAGTACGTCGGGATTGCGAAAATCCAGATCGACCTGGTCGGGGCTGAAGGTGCACCAGACATGCCGCGTACCGTCCACCGCATTGACCTCCTGCAGCAGCGGAGTGGTTCGCGGTCGCACCACGGCGTCTAAATCGTCTTGCGGGCTGGCCGTGTAAAAATAGCCTTTGCCGGGTTCTCTGTCGGCCAGAAAGTTCTCGAACCACACGCTGCGGATAGAACAGTGGTTGATGACGAGATCCGCCATCAGGTCGTACTGATCGGCGATGGCGCGAATATCGCTCCAATCGCCCAGCGCTTCATTGACGCTGGAATAATCGAGTACCGAGAAACCATCGTCCGAGGTCCACGGATAAAACGGCAGGATATGAACCCCGCTCACGACATCGTCCGTCCATTCGTCGAGAAAGCGTTTCAGGGTCACCAGCGGCTTCTCATCCTCCACACGCAGGCTATCGCCGTAAGTGATCATGAGGACGTCACGCTGGTCCCAGTGGTTGGTGTGTTGCTGTGGCTCAGCCTTGCAACCCTCCAGTCGCATCAGGGCGAGCAGGGCCTCCGGCAAGCCCTCGAGATCGGCTCCCAGCGGGTTGTCGTGATAGATCTCCTGGATGTGAAGGCGTACGCGCTCCAGGACTAATTCAAATTGTTCAGCGGTGTCTGGCATGGTGTTCAACCCGCCATGAATTCGGCGTGATCTGCTTCTACAGCGTCACTGAGCTGCTCCAATACATCGGGTATCGCACTGATTACCCGCGACCAACTGGGAATAAACGGCCGCTCCATGGGGCTGTCCAGAAAGGCTTCCCCGGCTTTGATGATGTTTTCCGCGAACAGCTCTACGGCCTGCTCTTCTGCATGAATATCCAGTGTCAGACCGTTCATTACCGCGTCATTGTGATAGGTCTCGACAAAATCCAGAGCGATACGGTAGTAGGTGGCTTTCAGTGAGCGGAACGCCTCAGAATTGAAGGTCACGCCGCGCGTCGCCAATTTACGAAATAAGGCTTTGGCTATATCAATCGACATTTTAGACAGGCCGCCACTATCGTCTGCGGCGGACAGGATCTGGTGCTTGTGGTCGTAATTGTCGGCAATATCCACCTGACACAGGCGATTTTTAGCATAGTTGCGGTACATCTCCGAGAGCACGCCTATTTCCAGCCCCCAATCGCTGGGTATCAAAATGTCGTTGAGTACGTCGCGGCGAAACGAAAATTCCCCGGCCAATGGGTAGCGGAAACTGTCCATATATTCCAGGTATTCCAGGTCGCCGAGTGTTTTCTTGAGCGCGCGCAGCAGTGGGGTTACCAGCAGTCGGCTGACCCGGCCGTTAATTTTGCCGTCTGCCACCCGGGCGTAATAGCCTTTACAGAATTCGTAATTGAAACGCGGGTTGGCAACCGGATAAATCAGCCGCGCCAGCAGGGAGCGGCTGTAGGTGACGATGTCGCAGTCGTGCAGTGCGACGGATTCAGAGCGATTATTCGACAGTAAGTAGCCCATGCAATACCAGACATTACGCCCTTTGCCCAACTCCCGCGGTGCCAGCCCCAGCTTCTCCAGTTTGGCATCCAGCGCCTGCAGGCGTGGGCCATCCTGCCACAGCACACGATGGTGCTGTGGCAGGCGGCTGAAGAATTTCAATGCCTCTCGATACTGGGCCTCGTCCGCCCTGTCCAGCCCGATAACGATTTCGGCGAGATAGGGGACTTGCACCAGTTCATCGATAATCCCGGGCAGCGCACTGCCTCCCAGCTCGGAGTACAGCGAGGGCAAAATTAGCGCCATGGGCCGCCGTGCAGAAAAAGTGACCAGTTCCTGTTCCAGATCCTCCAGCGATCGATTGGAGAGGTTGTGCAAAGTAGTGATAATGCCGTTCTGGTAGAAGTCACCCATGTTGGGACCGCCTCATATTGTGATTCCATTTGAGTATAACCATTGCGATACGCCTTCAGCCCATCCTGCCGGACCGTATTGCTGGCTGCGAATGACAGCATCAACTTTCGACAATGCCGGGAAATCGTGTACCGGTGAGCGGATCAGCAGCGCTGTACCTGCTGCTTCCAGCATGGGTATATCGTTTTCGCTGTCGCCGATAGCCAGGTCCTGTGGTTTGTTGCCAGTGCATTCCTGATACCGGGATCGCAGCCAGCTCAGCGCCTGCCCTTTGTCGCAGCTGCCGCTGACAGACAGGAAGCGACCGCCTTTGAAGACGGTTGCACCCGCGTCCTGCAGGCGCTGGATGAAGAGGGTTTCTCGCTGCGCAGCGCCCAGCCATCTCACTGGCTCGCTATAAAATCTATCGTTAGCGGCCTGGGCTTCGCTGGGCGACAACCCGGTCATCTCCACAATGCCAGCCACTCCAGCGCTGAAGAATGAATCAAACTCATTGGGGAACTCCCCCGCCAGATTGGCCAGTACTGTCAGCCATTGCGATCGTGGTGGCGCTATTTCGTGCACCCAGTATTCGCCCTGCTCTGTGGTGTCGACGGGCTGTGCGGGAAAAGCCTGTTTGGGAATAATGATAGCTGCGCCATTTTCGACGATGAAGGGGTGGTGGTTGCCCAGCGCCGTGCGCAAATCGAGGATCTCAGCGCGGGTTTTGCTGGACGCCAGTATCAGCGGGATATCCAACTGCTGCAGCGCAGTGATCATTGGCAGCGCTGCGGCAAAACTGTAGCTGTGGTGGTCCAGCAGTGAGCCGTCCAGGTCGCTGAATACCAGTAACGTCGGCGCCGCCCCCTTCATGATAGCGCACCAGCTTGCTGGCGGTGGGTGTAAGCCGTGATCTGGCGCTGTTCGTTCAGGGTGAACAGGTGGTCGACCGTGTCAGGCAAAGTGTCAAGGCACTGGCGGGTGAGTCGCTCGTAGTGTTGAATAAATCTGCGCAGTGCATCGTCATCCATCAGCCTGCTGGTTTGCCCGGGCAAAAGTGTAGCAGCGAGCTTGCGCTCCTGCTCTTGGCGCCACGCAAAAACACACTCAAAGGATGGCGCACGCAGCATGATCCACTGATCGACAAGCGTATACAGTGGCTCGAATTCACGGCTCAAACTGGCGTTACTGTATCCGCGCCACTGTGCGCTGGAATCCTCGAGTTGCTCCAGCGTATTTATTGGCTGGGCCAAAGCAGCAGGGGTTTGTGGCAGGGCACCCAGACACCACCCCTCCAGCACGACTATCTGCACGGGTGAGGTAACAAGATCCCCGTCAGACATTTCGCGCCTGTCATCGATGGCCTTGTCAAAGCGGGGTATCGGCACCGGCTCGCAACGCTGTGCGTCGAGCAAATCCTCCAGTGTCTGGTGCAGTAGTGCCATGTCGTGAGTTCCCGGCACGCCGCGTGTCATCAGCAGGGGGTGAACAGCCTGCGCAAGTACCTGCCGCTGTGCGTGCGTGAGGTAAAAGTCATCCAGCGACAGGACGACGGTATTCAAGGCGTGCTCCGCCTCGAGGGATGCGCACAAAAAATCGGACACTGTCGTTTTGCCAGATCCCTGGCAGCCGTTGATAGCGACCAGAATGGGTCGCCCTGCACTCTTTTGGTGCTCTGCGAGGTCGCGCACCAGTGGGGTGAACCATTTCAGTGCGGATTCCAGATACACAGTACCCAGCCGATGCCGGTGTAGAAAGTCGCCCTGCCACTGGGGCGATTGGTCTGGTCTGGTTGCGCGTGTCACTGGGCACCTGTACTGGTTGCATTGACTGACCATACAGCAGAATTCGTGCCAAACAGACGCATTGATGCGCAGGGGCACGGTAATGGCGGGATTGCTCGCTGTTTATTTTGTCTGCGTCGAAGCTGCTCGCCGCCGCCAGCGCATGATCACGAGTAGGGCAACCAGTCCCGCCGCAGCAGTCAGCAGTGAAGTCAGCTGTAGTTGTACGACGTAGGGATCGCGGAAGGATTCCAGCAGCCCTTTGGCGCCGTCGTGCAGCACCAGGTAGAGCAGGGCGAGCTGGCCGTCAAAGCTGCGTCTGCGATCAAACCACATCAAGAAAATGCCCACGCCAAACGATGCTGCCATAAACAGGAAGTGTAGAGGCAAAACCGGCAGGCTGCGATGTATAGAAGATTCGATCAGGCCGTGTTGCAAATGTGCGTACCAGACCTGGCTGCCCGGTGCGTAACTGAGGCAGAGAAATCCTGAGCACGGTGGCCCGGTGCAGCAACCATTCATCCAGCAGCTGAAGCGTATCAGTGCGAACGCAAAACAGACGGTAATCGCCAGTACATCGAGGAAGCGACCCAGCGGTAACTCCGGCAACAGCCAGCGTTTCAGCAGTGGCCCCAGCAACACCATCGCCAGCAGGGCGCCGGGATAGCGCAGGCCGCCGCGCAACTCCTGAAAGAGCGGTTGATAGAGCTCCCACCCTCTAACATAGAGCGAAAATAATTTCGCGCCGAGGAAGCCGGCAATCGCCAGTAGCAGCAGCAGTCCCACGGCACGCCCCGCATGAATACCATCCTGTCGCAGGTACAGAATGAAAAACAGCATACCGAATATTGCGATAGGCAAAATCAGCAGCTGCAGTGCCTCAATGCCGAACAGTCCCTGTGGATACATAGCTAGCTCTGGGTGGGGTGGGCGGCAATACGCCGCGCCTCAATGCTGCGCGTACGTATGCCCTCAATGACTTTAGCAGCCGGGTGGTAGATCTTCGCAAATATCACCCCTGCCATCGCCGTTACTGTCTGTCTGGTCGGGGTTGTAAACTGCTGGGCAGTTATCCAAATCGTCCAGCACGCCATCATTGTCGCTGTCGGTGACGGGGTCGCAGGCGTTGCCGATACCGTTGTTGTTGGTATCGGTTTGGCTGGTGTTGGCCAGTGATGGGCAGTTGTCTATACCGTCCAGAACCGTGTCCTCATCCCGATCGATACCCATACGGATCCCGGATCCCGGGGGTGCGCAGGTGTAGGTCAGCGGACCCTGTGAGACGGCGTAACCGCGCAGTGTGGAATCGCTGACAAAGTCATTGACGTCTGAGCGGAACTGCCCGTTCGCTTCACGAATCCAGCCTCGCTCAACACCGTTGAATGTGCCTTTCACAATGAGGTCACACTCCTTCACGGTGCCACCTAACATCAGCGAACTAAAATTCGCATTCGAACGGTTGATGAAGAGATTAATGCGGGGATTCGCGACCGGGCCATTGGTGGCCGTCCTGGTGACCTGTTGCCCGACGATGGGGGCGAGGTCTGAGGGGAACTCCATCGAGAAGGCCTGGAGATTGAGTTCATCGGTGTCATTCAGACTGAATAGATTGGCCTCCAGAAAGTGATCCACTGTATCGACAGAGCCATCGTGCAAAAAGCCGAAGCCGCGAACCTGATCGCCAGTGAAGGTGTTGTTGGAGGAGAGTCCGAACATCCCGACTTTATGGTAGAGGTTGCGCATATGCGGCACTTTGAAGTGCTGCGTCTCGCCCTCGAAGCTCTGCTCACCGCCAGTACCGTAGAAACCCTGTGCCGGATCAAGCGTGTGACAGCCATTGCAGTTTTCTACGGCATCAGTGATGCGGCCGTTAAAAAGGGCTTTGCCGTTTGCAGCTGCGCTCGACAGCGCGTTAGTGAGTGGGCGGATGGGGTTGGGTGGCAGCATGATTGTCATGGCAAAGTCCGCGAATTGTTGCATTTCGCTGGGGCTGATCGTGCCCTCCATGCCGACGAGACCCTCGAAGGCGACGATGAAATTGCGGAAGGACGAATCCTCGGAGCAGGGCGCGCCGCTGGGTTCCGCGCAGGGGTCGGTACCCAGGATGCCGTCCACGCGATCACCGCGCCAGTGCATGCCGCCGTGTGTACCCATGCCGCGCAGGGTCTGCGTGGTCATGGGCCCCTTCATAGGGTGGAAGGACGTCGCTCGCGGCAGTGCCGCAGACGCTGAAGGTTGCGTATTGATCGAAACGTGATCGTCCGGATTGCCGAGGTTCCAGGCGAGCTGGTCCATATCGCCAAAGATGTGGCAGCTGGAACAGGACGTCTCGCCATTACCCGATGTCGCAAAGGCGTCGTACAGGAACGGGCGTCCATCCACAATTTCAGCGGGCTCCGGGTTGTGCAGGGTATGGGTCTCAACGGTGTTGTTCGTGTCCAGGTCAATCACTTCAACCTGGTTATTGAATCGCGTGAGAACGTAGAGGCGATTATTCGCCTCATCCAGCACCATGCCGCTGGGACCGCCGCTGGTGGGAATATAATTGGCACTGGCTGCGGTGGGGTCGAACGCGCTCTCAAAGTTGGCGTTCTCAATATCCTCAACACTGAACACGCCAATTTTGGCGGAACCGTAGGCCGCGACATACAGCGTTTCACCATCGCTTGAGACCACCGGCTGTAGTGGTGTGGCCAGACTGTGGCCCCGCTGCGCATTGATCGCCGCGTGGTCGGCTCCGCTGTCGGTGTGGAGTTGTGTGTAGTCGATATGTTGGTTCAGGTGCTGCACATCGACGCCTGTGCTGGATGGGTTGAGTACAGTGATGCGGGACTCGGACAGGCGGCCCTGTACAGTGCTGCCGCCGTGAATGCCGGGGCCTTCGAAATTGATGTGATTCGGCAACTCGGTATTGGTGACATAGACCTTGCCGGTAACGGGATTCACCACCAGGTTAAACAGCACGGTGCCGACATGATCGTATTCGACGATTGAGCCTGCCGCCAGGGTGTTGGCATTGATGGAGAAAACGTCGTGATCCGGGAGGTTGAAGTTAACCTTGTCGCTCCAGTCCGTGCCCTTGGAGTCAACCCATTTGCTGCCATCGAACTTGACGATAACGCCGACCTCTGGCGCGGCAACGCTTTGTTCGCACGCTGGGTCACTGTCAGTCTGATAGCAGTTGTTGCCGGGGCCGGGCGCACCGTTGGCACCGAAGCCATTGGGTACTTGTGTTTCAATAATGCTGGTGGTCTGGTTGCCGGAGTGGAACGCGGCCACATATACCGTGGCACCATCGGGGGTCACTGCGAGGCCGCGCGGTGTGTCGGCAAAGAAACTGAGAATCTCCAGCGGCGTGCCGCCTACCGTCGTGCCCAGATTACTTGCGTCGAAGACCCAGACATCCGCCCGGCCGATTCCCTCGGTGCTCAGCTGGGGGCCGCCGGCACCGGGCACGGATGCAATCGAGCTGTCTGCGCGCTGCTGCCCGCGGTGGGCAGTGGTGATAAATGCGCGATTAAAAGCTGTCCCGGCGAACACGATATCGCGGGGTTCATCGCCGACCAGCAGGGTGCGCACTACTTTTGCAGGGGTGGCTGAAAGATCGATGATGCTGACGCTGTCTGACAGATGGTTCACCACCCAGATTTCGGTATTGCTGCGCGCAACTACTGAGACAGGCTCCATGCCAACCGGGATGGAATCTGTATGTGTAAGTGAGCCCGCACTAACAGTGAATACCTCGACCCGGTTGTCCGGCGTATTCACTGCGAACAATTTGGTGCCGTCCGGTGTGGTGGCCACGGGCCTCACGTGTCCGCTCTCAAACTCGATGAAGGAGGGTTGTGCCAAAGCTGTCGTGGCGATGCCGCTCAGCAGCGCTATACAGCTGACTAAATGCACCGCCAGGCTAAAAAATGGGCGACAGGAAATTCGGGGGCTCGGCATTGGGATAATCCTCTTATATTTTTTGCCGTAGAACGTCGCGATGCACAGGGGGCACCAAAAGCACGCAATACATTGAGTTTATTTTTCGAGCGATTAGGTGAAAGGCTACCATATTCCCAGAAGCACTAACTAACTTTATTCCAGCCTGGAATTGTTGTTCTCGCCCTAGCCAACTCGCTGCTTCATTTCCCATCCCTGGCGGACTGGAGAAGCAATATTTGTACCGCGACACAATAGGATGTTGTTTTATATGGGAAAACTGAATTTCCTAATAACTGAGGCTTGGCTGAGTGTAAAAAATGGTGTCACTTGCCCACCGGGAGCGATGGGCGACACTCAGGGTGGCTGCACTCGCCTATAGATAGTCGTGAAATTGTGTCAGGTACCCGCTGTACCGCTGCTGCTCCTGGTCAGCGTCCAAGCCAAACGCGTCTGCAGAATACCGGTGTTCGCCGTGGAAATTTCGCGGTCGCCGGCGGAGATAGTCGAGCATGCACAGCTGGGCCTCGCGAGTGAGTTCCAGGCCAAGGCGGTCGTAAACCCCGCTGATGACGGACATCGGGTCGGCGCATATCGCGTCGAAGCTCACATCGATGAACTGACCTGTATCCAGCGCTCGACGCTCTGCCATTGCGCGCTGTGTCACCTGTGAAAAATATTGGAATTCATAGGCGCCCGTGGCCACCGGGTCGACACTGTCAGTAAAACCGCGGCGCAAGGTGCAAGCGAGGCTGGAGAAGGACGCGATGGCCTCCAGTGGTCGCCGATGGGTCCATATAATGGATGCATCCGGATACTGCGCCAGGAGGTATTTCAGGTACGCCAGATGCGCTGGTGTCTTGAGTACCCAGCGCTCACGTGGCGTGTCTACTTGCAAGTGTTGCAGGAACCGGGCATGCCAGGCATAGCCTTGCGTCATATCCTGGTCCAGCGCCCAGTTGCGGTAGTCGGGCACGTTGTACATATAGCCAAACTGTTCGCTAATGAAGCTGGAAGCCAGCATGTAAACGCATTCCTGCGGTAGCTGCGCACCTATGTCGTGGATTGCTCGAAATCCCGGCGTCATGTTTTCCAGCAATCGCAGTAGTCGGTCTACCGGCACAATGCGTTTGTCCCTGCTGTAAGTGCGTGCCGTGGGCGCGGGGACTGGTCGGGCGACTTCCCAGCTGGCGGGAGAGCGAAAGAACGGGTCCTGTGCAATGAGTTCGTGGAGGATAGTGGTCCCGGTACGCGGCAGTCCGAGGATAAAAAGGGGGCGCCGGATCTGCTGTTCCGCCACGGCTGGGCGCTCCGCGCGGTAGTGGATCAATCGCAACCGCACGCAGAGGTGGTCGAGTAAGTTGTGGTACGCGACGATGCGGCCTACCTGAGACAGATGCGCCTGGGTATTCAGCGCTGCCGTGAGTTGTTCCAGCCCAGATCTGAATGACGCATCACCCCACTCGCTCAACCCCGTTTTGTTCTGCGCGCGGCGTATAAGTTGATCCGCATCCAGCTCCGGTTTGGAGATATCCATGCGCTCGAGGCGCTTGCCAATGGCGTTAACTAGCTGGATGTATGTGGCTGGTCGTTGTGGAGCGTTCAATTCTCTCGCCTTGGGTGTTCCGGACTGCACTAGTGTAATTGTTATTCCAAGATTTTTATCGGTAAAGTTAGGCCGCACCCGGTATTGACTCCGCGCTGCGCTCTCCGGATTTTGTCTGTCTTTGCTTGCGAGGTAAATTGAATGCGTACAATCAGTCTCTGTGCCGGGATTCTATCGTCGATGGTGTCAGCTCTGGCGCTGGCTCAGTCACCTTACGTCATCAATGGCCTGCACACCGGTCTAATGCTCACTGACGCAGTGGCGCAGGCGGAAAAGCTGGGAGGTGCTTGTCGTATCGATGACCCCCGCAAAAAAGGTGAGGGCAAGCACGCGCAGTGCGAGTACAGTCGCTGCGGGCAAACCAGTGGGGCCGCCGGGTGTGAGGAGGACGGCGAAACCGGCATCGGACTAACGTTGTCGTCGCACCCTATATTGAGTATCGGCATGCTGGCGGCCGCAAATTCCCCTGCCTTAACGCAAATTATCATGGTCTACCAAGGCGATGCCGAGGCGGTTGCAGCGGACTTGATAGCGCAATTTGGTGCAACCGAAGTCGACGGGGCGCCCTCCGATGAAAAGAGCTGGAGCAATGCGCGCAGGTGGAGTTGGAAACAGGGCCCGTACAGTATGGGATTGCTGGATTCACCGCATTTGATCATTCTCAAGGCAGGCCAGGCGCCAGCAGCGGCGCGAGATGGACGGGCTGACGCAGCCCCGTAGCGTGTTGCTGTCACCACACTATCTATTGTAGGCCCCGCTGCTGCGGCACTAGCTTCAAACCGGCTTGAGCACGGCCAGCAGTACAATGCCAAACAGAAAGAGCACAGGGATCTCGTTGAAAAAGCGGTAGAACACGTGATCGTGCCGGTTGCGGTTGTCGTTAATCGCGCGCACATAGCGCCCACACTGGAAGTGATACACAACCAGGAAAGCGACGCCGCCCAACTTCAGCCACATCCATTGAGACGCCAGATAGTAGTCCGGATTTTGCAGAATCATCGCAATCCCAAGGGCGATCGCGATAACCATAAAAGGGGTCACAAAGCGGTACAGTTTGCGCGCCATCACCGCGAGTTGCTCGCGCACGACAGCGTGTTCAGTGGCGGCGTAATACACGAAAATGCGCGGCAGATAGAAGAGGCCCGCGAACCAGCACACGACGAAAATTATATGAAAGGCCTTTAGCCACAACATCGATTGTCCTCTCGCCTCGCGACGTATCTACCTTAGTTAAGCATACTCGCCAATGTGTATTTCTCGATACTCTCCAGCGTCAACACACCGTGCAATATCTGCTTGCCCGTATTCGCGCTGCGATCATACACGCACACGGCTTCGGTTGTCTGAGTGCGCATCGTATCCATGGCCTGACGCAGCGTCGCCTGTATGGGTACGGGTGAGATCGTCAGGCGGCGGATGCCCGCCCCTGTCAAATCCAGCGAGTCTTCCTCAAACGGCGTTTGCTTCAGCCACTCCAGTAGTTCATTGCCGTTGACGAGGTAGAGATCGTCACCGTCTCTTTCAACGACACACCACACGGGTTTGAACTCCAGCAGGGGTTCAAGGTCTTTCTGCGCCAGAATAAGCGGCACTCGTACCACCCGCGTATCCATCGTGGACGAAACGTTGGTGCTATGGAGCAGTTGGTTGAGCGGGTCGTGAGGCACAATACGCTTCAGTTGCCCCAGCATCGCCTGGTGCGCGGAGCGCTGCCGGAACAGCCCGGTGCTGGTAAGTGTGGCGGTCACTATTGCCAGCATGGCGGCCATGCTGATACTGAGCGATTGCGTCATTTCTATCACTGCCAGAATCGCCGCAAGGGGGGCGTTGAGCACGGCTCCCATGGCAGCACCCATGCCGATGACTGCGTAGAAAATGGGATCCGAGGCCAACCCCGGTAACAGCAAGTTGCCCACCGCGCCAGCCAGACCCCCGATGCAGGCGCCGATCAGTAAATTGGGGCCAATCAAACCCAGTGGCATCCCGACACCACAGCTGACAGCAGTCGCTACCAGCTTGCACAGGGCTATCGCGAGCAGGGCCGAGAGGGCAAGCTCACCATGTATAGTGAGTGTCAGCGTGTCATACCCCAAGCCTAGAATTTCTGGCACGAGTAGGGCAAGGCCTCCGGTAAGGATGCCTGCCACAGCGAAGCGCAGTGCGACGGGGGTGGCTGAAAACCGGGCTGCGAATGTGCTGATTCGAACAAAGGCCGCAACCGCGGTGCCGCAGCAGAGTCCAAGCAGCATGATATAGGGTAGTTCCAGTAATGAATTCAGCTCCAGAGGCGGCAGACTGAACAGCCATTCATCCGCTGACAAGGTGCGACTCACCGCTGTCGCGGAAACGGCCGCCAGCATCACCGGTATAAAACCCACCACACTGTACTCGGCGATAATCACTTCCATGGCGAACAGTACGCCGGCCAGAGGTGTCTGGAAGGCAGCCGCGATGCCGCCCGCCGTCCCGCAGGCAATCAACATTCTCAAACTGTTATTGGGCAAACTCAGCCACTGGCCCAGCAAGCTGTTGATAGCGCCTCCAAGGTGGACACCGGGGCCCTCACGGCCACCGGATTGTCCGGTGGCGAGGCCAAAAACGCCGCCAAAGAACTGCACCAGTGCATTGCGCATGGGCAAGATGCTGTAGTGGGAGTGCATGCGGCTCAGCACGTGTACGATTCCGGTCTCCCGGTCCTGTGGCTTCAGCAGGGTGTAGGCCAGTCCCAGCAGGGTCGCGCCGCCGGCCGGCAGGGCGAAAATCATCCAGCGGGGCAGGGACTCGAAGCCGTCCCCGCTGTCGCCAACGCCAAAGCGGGTACTCAGCTCCCGAATGCCCAGTTCGAAGGCCAGTACCAGCAGGCCGGAAGCCACGCCGCCGACTACCCCCAGCACGGAATAGGCGAGGATCGAATCGTAGTTAATCAACAGGCGTCTATAGTTCGTTAGCCAGTGTCGCACCTGATTCCTTATGTGTTTCATCAAAAATACAATATTAACAGTTATCTTAAAGCGTATTGCTTTTATACTACCGGTCCGAATATTTGACGGTTTGACGATTCGAGATTGATTCTTCGGATCCAGAATGGCCCTACATTTTTTTTGCGCGGAACAGGTTTGGATAGAGACATGGTTAAGGTTGGCATTGTTGGAGGCACCGGTTATACAGGTGTCGAATTGTTGCGTTTACTGGCATCGCATGCGGATGTGGAAGTGGTGACTATCACTTCGCGCGCCGAGAGTGGCCGCCGCGTGGACGATCTCTTTCCCAACCTGCGCGGCCACTACGACCTGATTTACTCAGAGCCGGATGTGCCGCTGCTGGCGGCCTGCGATGTGGTTTTTTTCGCCACGCCGCACAATGTTGCGATGCATCTGGTGCCGGAGTTGCTGGCGGCCGGTGCCCGCGTGATAGATCTCTCCGCGGATTATCGCATCCGGGATGCCGACCTCTGGTCGCAGTGGTACGGTGAAGTCCATATCAGTCCTGAATTGTTGGCGCAGGCCGTGTACGGCCTGCCTGAACTCAATCGAGAAAAAATCGCTGCGGCGCAGTTGGTGGCCTGTCCAGGTTGCTATCCGACATCCGTGCAATTGGGCTTCATGCCGCTGTTAGCGCGCGGCTTGGTAGATCCTGCCCATCTGATTGCGAGTTCGGCCTCCGGTGTCAGCGGCGCCGGCAGGCAAGCCAAGATCGACAATCTGCTGAGTGAGGCGTCGGACAGCTTTAAAGCCTACGCCGTGAATGGACACCGTCATCTACCCGAGCTTGAACAGAGCCTGGCGGATATTGCAGGAAAAAGGGTCGGCGTGACGTTTGTACCGCATATGTTGCCCATTGTGCGTGGAATTCACTCGACCTTGTTTGCCCGACTCAGTGCTGGCAGAGTGGATTTGCAGTCTTTGTACGAGGACTGGTACGCCCACGAGCCCTTTGTCGACGTACTGCCCGCCGGTGTGTTCCCGCAAACTCGCACGGTAAAGGGCGCCAACAGATGCCAGATTTCCGTTACGGTGCCGCAGGAAGGCGATACAGTGGTGGTAACGGCGACGATAGATAACCTGGTCAAAGGCGCCTCCGGACAGGCAGTCCAAAACATGAATATCATGCTCGGCCTTGAAGAAACCGCGGGTTTGCAGCAAATCGGGCTTTTGCCCTGAGCTTGCCCCGATAAATGAACGCAAATTTCTCCCCGATTTCGCGTTTAATAGACCATCTCGGGCCGAAACTATTGCTGGCGCTGGCTTTATTGCTGGCGCTGACGCTTCTAGCGGGTATTTATATAGGCCGGCAATCCGTTTACAGCGCGCTGAAGGTGGGGCCTGAAACAGCTCAGAGTATGCTATCCGAATTGTCTGATCTGCGTGAGGCTCTCAGGGTTGCCCGTGGTGATCTCGAAGTGCAGCTCACGCGACACGCAGTGGATAAGCATGCGCTGGAACTGGTGCGCAGCGAAATGGCTGCCGAGAAGGAGCGCACGACAGATCTTGAGGAGGGGCTTAGCTTTTACCGCAGTATGGTGGTCTCCGACGATTTGGGGAGCGGGCTCAGTCTGCGCAAACCCGAGTTGGTCCCGGGTGCGAGCCCGGATCGGGTGAGATACCGTTTTTTTATTCAGCAGAAAGAACGTGAGTACGACATGGTAGAGGGAACCCTGTCGGTAGAGGTGTTCGGTTTTAACGGCAAAGTGGATCTTACTTACCCGTTGTCAGAACTGTCCACAGATTTCGATGACAAGGCGGCTGCATTGCATTTTCGATATTTTCAAGCCATAGAGGGCGAGCTGGTACTGCCACACGGATTTGAGCCCAAAGGGATAACTCTGGTGGCCCGTGCCAGCAAACCGCGTAAATCCAAAGTGAAAAAACAATTTCCCTGGGAATTGCAGGAGCGATTTATCAATGTTGGGAAGTAAGAAAAAGGTGAGTGTCTCCGGGGGTACCACCCTGATCTCGCACGAGACGGTAATAAAAGGGGACGTGCATTTCTGCGGGAACCTGGATGTCGAGGGTCTGGTGCAGGGCAATATCGTCGCCCTGTCTGGTAAGGAGGCACTGCTGCGTGTGGTGGGTAAAGGGCGCGTTGAAGGCGAGATCAGGGTGCCATGCGTCATCATCAATGGCGAGGTTCAGGGGGATGTCTATGCCAGTAAGCATCTGGATTTGGCATCCAAAAGTCGCGTGCAAGGCAATGTCTTCTACGCGCTGGTAGAAATGGCAGCCGGGGCTGAGGTCAACGGCAGCCTGACTCACATGTCCGACGCGGGCGCGGCGGCGCAGCAATCCTCCGCTAAACCTGAAGACGCGAGCAGCGAGGAGGGTAAGACGCCCAAAAAGGGCACGTTTGCTAAAGTTGACTAATTTAGTCGGACTTACGATAATGTCGGGTCGAAACTCAATGAAGCGGTCTTTACCGAATCTGGAATACACCGATGTCTGTCGCTGAAACGTTCAATCCATCGAGCATTAACCTGTCGGCTCGCGCTATTCAAAAAGTGCGCGATTTGGTCACCGAAGAGGAAAATGATCAATTAAAGCTGCGTGTGTTTATCACCGGTGGAGGTTGTTCCGGTTTCCAGTACGGGTTTACCTTCGATGAGCTTGTCGCCGAAGATGATACCGCCCTGCAAGCCGATGGGGTGACGCTGGTAGTGGACCCCATGAGCCTGCAGTACCTTGTCGGCTCAGTGGTTGACTACACAGAGGGATTGGAAGGGTCGCGCTTTGTTGTCAATAACCCCAACGCCACGGCGACCTGCGGTTGCGGTTCATCCTTCGCAATCTAACCCGCGCAGACAGCCGCGCGCATTGAATTTCTAGGCTCCACCCCAGTACACCCCGCCCAAGACACGCCCCCCTGCAGCTCCTGTCACACGCTGGGAGTTTCCGGCAAGCCCGTTCAGGGTTTGGCTCGCAAGCCAGGCGAATGTTGCAGCTTCGACCCAGTCCGGATCCATACCCAGCGCCGCGGTGCTCGCGACAGTCGCTGGCGCCATGTGCAGGGTCAGGCGCTGCATCAGGTGTGCGTTATGACTGCCGCCGCCGCACACATACACTTCTGCCACCTCGAACGGACAGCTTTTGACGGCCCTTGCGATAGTAGAACTAGTGAGCTCTACCAGAGTCGCTTGAACATCCTGTGCCGTGATGTCTGTGAATTCTTCTAGATTACTGTCGAGCCAGGCCAGGTTAAATGCCTCCTTGCCGGTGCTGCGAGGCCCTTCCTGTAGGAAATAGGGGTGTCTTAACAGCTGTTCCAGCAGCGCCGGATTGGCCTGTCCGCCCGCAGACCATGCGCCGTCGTGGTCGTAAGCGTCTCCCCTGTGGCGGCTGACCCAGTGATCCAGCAGGGTATTTCCGGGGCCAGTATCAAACCCCATTTGCAGTTCATCCCCGGTCAAAACAGTGGCGTTTGCAATCCCGCCGATGTTGACAATTGCGCGGTTGACGCCGGATCGAGCGAGGGCTGACGCATGAAAGGCGGGTGCCAGCGGGGCACCTTCGCCACCAGCTGCCAGATCCCTGCGTCGAAAATCAGCAACCGTCGTAATGCCCGTGAGTTCAGCAATAGTATTGGGATCACCGATCTGGAGCGTGAAGCTGGCCATGCCGTGCGGAGCCGTTGAGGGCGGGCGGTGACGAATAGTCTGTCCGTGACTGCCAATGGCCTTGATTTGCCCTGGTTGGATTCCCGCTGTTGCGAGTAATTGCAGTGTCGCCTCGGCAAATAACCGGCCGAGCTCGCGATCCAGTATGCCCATGCGTTCGATCTCATCGGCCCCGGAGTGGCTGATAGCGGCAATCTGTTGCTTGAGTTCGGGGGGGATGGTGTGTTGGTGGGTAGCGAGAATCTCCACGCCTGCAGGGAGGCAGCGCACCAGAGCGCTGTCGATTGCATCCACGCTGGTGCCAGACATCAGGCCGACATAAAGTGGATCGTCAGCACTCAAGCTAGTTCGCAGCGGTTTTTGAGCCGGTGTTCTCGTTCATAGCCAGATGGTTGCTGGAGCGCAGCACCGCGAGCTGAAAGTTGGGCCGGTTGATGGCCTCGCGAAAGTTCGCCATTTCCTGCTCCGGAAGCCTTATAGCCTTTGGCAAATCTTTATAGATAGTGCGCGGGTTGCGATGCACGCCGTTCACCAGAAACTCATAGTGCAGGTGCGGACCCGTGGCAGCCCCGGTGGAGCCTACGGTGCCGATGACCTGGCTCTGTGAGACGCGCTGTCCCGAATTCACCATGCGCTTTTGTAGATGCAAATATTTAGTGGAGTATTGTTCGCTGTGCTGGATAACGACGTAGTTGCCCATCGTGCCGGAGTACCCCGCATTGACCACACGACCGTCACCGGCTGCGTACACAGGCGTGCCCGTGGGGGCTGCATAATCAGTGCCCCTGTGTGGACGCGTTTTCTTGTAGATAGGATGCATGCGCTGCATGTTAAAATTGGAACTGATACGGGTAAAATCGAGAGGAGCCATGAGGAAGGATTTGCGCATGCTTACGCCCTCCTCGTTATAGTAGTTCGTATCCCCATTGCTGTCGGTGTAGCGAAATGCATTAAACGTTTCGCCCTGGTTGGTGAACGAGGCCGCAATAATGTCGCCGTCTTTGAACTTTTCGCCATCTATATAGAGTTCTTGATACACCAGCTGCAGGGTGTCTCCCCGGCGCGGGTCGAGTGCGAAATCAACCACTCCGTTAAATATGTTGGCCATATCCATTATCATACTTTGGGAGAGACCGGCTTCCTGACCCGCCAGAAAGAGCGAAGAGGTGATTACGCCGGTTGTCCATGCCTCGCGCTGTTCAGGCGAGCGAACCTCAATCTGGCTTTCAAATCCTGCGTCTTTACGCAGATAGGTAACGGTTTCCAGCTGTGACCTGCTGTGACGCACGCCGACCAGTCGACCCGAGCTGTTTGTTTGGAAAGCGATGGTTTGGCCCGGGAATATCTTCTCCAGGGATTTGCCGTCAACGGACTGATTGATTACGTCGTACACGTCCTGATCACCATAACCTGCGCGCTTGAATATCTGCGACAGGGTGTCACCACTTTTAATCTGCTGGTCCTGCCATGCAGGAACCTGTGGCAGTGGGGTGGGGGATTCTGTGCCCGGAAGGACGAATAGGTTTGCAGTGCTGGTGTCTATAGTGGTCTTTTGCTGGGCAATTTGGCTGGGGTTGGCAAGATTTGCCCACTCTATATCTTGACGGGTAGGCCCGGAAATCGTGCTGAGTATTGTTCCTGCGGTGATCGCCGTTACAGCGATCGCCGCGAGAAAGCGCTTGCGTGGAAATGGAGACACAAGCAATGGCAATAGGTTGCTACAGGTAATAGCATACCCGGGTAGGTGTTTCGCTGCTGACATGGTCTTGAAAATCTATTTTGTATTTGTTTCGCCAGTATATTTAAAACCCTCAAAATTTCAACCTCCGCGTGCAGGGCGGGATTTGCTTTTGATAGGGGGTGTTGTATCTTTGGCGCCCTCTTATTGCTCGACTAATCTCTAACTCGGAATGTGGCACATGAGCAAAGCTCTACTCGACGATCTTCGCGCGCGCGGTTTGATCTTTCAGGTGGCAGGGGAGGATGATCTTCCTCGCTGGCTCGAAGGGGGCGCTCGAACGCTCTATTGTGGCTTTGACCCCACTGCCGACAGCCTGCATATAGGCTCTCTGGTGCCTCTGTTAATGTTGCGCCGGTTTCAGCTGGCCGGGCATAAGCCGCTCGCTTTGGTTGGCGGTGCCACCGGTTTGATTGGTGACCCAAGCTTCAAGGCCCAGGAGAGGCAGTTGAATTCGCCAGATGTGATTAGTGGCTGGGTCGATAAAATCAGAGAGCAGGTTTCCTGTTTTATTGATTTTGACTGCGGTGCAGCGTCAGCTGAGGTAGTGAACAACCTCGACTGGACTGCGGGACTGGATGTTTTAACGTTCCTGCGTGATATCGGCAAGCATTTCTCTGTCAATACCATGATCCAGAAAGAATCGGTGAAACAGCGCATCGAGCGCGAGGGTGATGGCATCAGTTTCACCGAATTCACCTATATGATTCTCCAGTCCTTCGATTTTGCCGAGCTCAACAAGCGGTATGGTTGCAGTTTGCAGTTGGGGGGATCCGATCAGTGGGGGAATATTACGGGGGGTATCGATCTCACCCGCAGGCTTCATGGCAATCAGGTGTTCGGCTTGACCATGCCATTGGTCACCAAGTCTGATGGTACAAAGTTCGGGAAGACAGAGTCCGGTACGATTTGGCTGGATGCAAAACGCACCTCGCCGTATGCCTTCTACCAGTTTTGGTTGGGGGTGTCCGATGCGGATGTTTATAAGTTCCTGAAGTACTTCACCTTTCTGGAGGTGGATGCAATCGATGCTGCAGAGGTGGCTGACGCCGAACGCAGTGGTCGCCCTGAGGCCCAGGCAATTCTCGCGCGTGAAGTCACTCGGTTGGTGCACGGCCAGGAGGGGCTGGACGCAGCGGAACGTATTACGACTGCGCTTTTTAATGGCACGCTGGCTGAGTTATCCCAGAGTGATGTGCTACAGCTTCGTCAGGATGGGCTCCCCGCGAGCACCATTACTCGCGCCGACTTTCCTGAGACGCTCACGCAAATGTTCACCGATGCGGGGATGGCGAGCAGCGGTAAGCAGGTAAAGGATGCTCTCGGCAGGCAGGCAGTGACAGTTAATAATCGAATGTTGGGGTTGGGCGATAATGGTGACGTGGCAAAGTGCTTCGCTGCCGGTGATGCTGTCTTCGAGCGCTTCTATCTGGTCCGTCTTGGAAAGAAAAAATACCATCTTTTCGAGGTGGGCTAGGGCTTTCGGGTGAAAAATCGTCTGGATGAACGTTTTTCTCAATAGTTTTTTGTAAAACAACTTGCTCATCTGAAATCCTCTGCGTATAGTTCGCCTCCCTCTGATGAGGGACGGAGTTTCTCCTTGGCACCACACGAAAAACTGATTAAGTTTCAAGTGTTTAAGCGTGGTTTCTGGGTAGCGACTCGAAAGAAAAAATTTGGGTTTATTTGTTTTTATCGCTTGCCACGAACACGACAATCGGTATAATACGCCCCCCGGATGAGGCAACCCTCACCGGATTATCTGAACCCCAGCGGTCTCAGATGTTGTTTAACAATCAGATGAAGACAGATGTGTGGGCACTTGTTGGGATAGTTGTTACAACTATTCAGATGCAACAAGTGAACCATTAATTCATTG
>JBBKWY010000081.1:0-10924 GCA_037969215.1 Halioglobus sp. | reverse complement strand
TTGTTTTATCTGCCCCAGTAGGCGCTTGTCCTCGATGGTCCGTTTGCTTTCGGGTTGTTTGAGCCAGGCGTAAAATCCGCTGGGGTGAATCTCCAATATTCGGCACATGGTTACGACTGAGAACTGTTTGAGTCTTGTCTTTATGAACGTGTATTTTTCTTTGACTCGCCTGCGAAATACACTGCGGCTTCCTTTAATATATCTCGCTCCTCGGTGACTCGTCGGAGCTGGGCCTTCACCCGTCGATATTCATCTTGCTGGCCGGTTATGGTTTGGTGCTGTGCGCTGGAGTCACCGTACTTCTTGGTCCAGTCATGCAGGCTCTTGGCCGTTACACTGAGTCTCTTGGCCACCTCACCGATCTTGTAACCGCGATCAGTGATCTGCTCTACCGCTTCAATCTTGAATTCTTCTGTATAGCGTTTGCCGCTCATAATAAATACCTTCTGTTTGCGTCAATTGTAACGCTATCAGGTATCTACAATACTAGGGGCTTGCCACAAGGCACCTATCAACATACCGTCGACAATCGCCCATCATCCGGAAATACGGAAATATTTGAGATATCTATACCGATGGGCGTGAGTAGCGTTGCAGTAACCCCTCATCGCTGTATGCGCGTTCACCGGCGAAAGTCAGAAAACGCTCTATGGCGGATTGGAGCGGCTCTTTTTGGCATAGGTAGCTAAACCAAAAACGGTTAGCAACATTAGGCCAAATATACCAACTGCACCCAAAATTTTGTCGAGTGTGGGTGGTCCAAGCCATTGCAAGTAGTGAATTTTGTACAAGGTGTTAATCAACCGCGTATCGCGACCCGACTGTTGCAAAGATAGCGTGTTCCAATCCAGAGTTATTCGAACATCGGTATCAGTTGTGACGATATCCCTGTCAATCGCAATGACGTCACCAAATCGCTCCTTGTTCGTTAAAATTGCATCGTTGATGAGGGCTCTTATCTCATACTCGGTGGGATAAGATCGCTCGTTGAATGTAATTGGGTCAAGGTGTACCCATTGCCCGTTCTCTGAAACCAAGAGGTGATACCCCAAGATGGTGCGAAACAATTTCACTTGATTCCAATGCTTGTTATCAGGGAGTCGAATCTCTCTTTCGATGTTGTAGAGTTTTGGCTGTAGTTGGATGTACGCATCGTCGTAACCCGGCTTTGTTAGAAAAACGAGACCCGTAACTGCCCATAGCAATAATGGGATCATCATCACGATGCCCACCTTCCTGTGAATATCTTCAGTTGCTTTCATGGCTAGCTCTTCTGGTTGGCTTCGGGCAATAGACGAGTCAAGCACAGGCGCGCAAAACCGCGCGCCAGCCTTTTTGATGTAAGCTAAACTGCCACCCAGTTTTTCGGAATGTACTCTTCCACCAATTGGTTGATACTAATACTGATGAAGTTGTGTTCCGCGGCCACTTCATCGGCAAAGCGCGATTCCTTGCTGCTGCGGGCGATGACCATGGCTTTCGGGTATTTACGCTTGACCCACAAGGCAGTGCGCAGGTTGTCTTCTTCGCGACCCGTGCCAAGAACGAATATGGAATTTTCGCCGTCCTCTTCCATTTTTATCTCATCCTGCAGTCGCCGCCAGACCTCCGGATGGGAAATATCGCCGTCGTACACCTCGCGACGATAGCCGTGTGTGAATTCCATCTGTTCTTCCGCCACCATCACTCGGCGATTCGCATCCTGCTCTATGATGGCGACCGTCGATAGTTCATCGATGGCGTGGTGTTGTAGCTCTTCGAGAACCGTCTGTCCAAAGCGACCAAATCCCGCGATGACAACCACATCCTTTTCATGCGTTTCCCTAAATTGCTGCAGCATACGCTCGCGCACCAGGCCGCTCGCTGCCAGATGGTAGGTGTTGAAGGTTTCACAACTTTGGGCCACGTGCGTATTTTCCATGGCGCGCATGAATCGCAGGCGGGCGCAGTGAATGACGATGCGCGAACCGATACCGGGAACCATATTGATCAGTACGCTGGCCGCCTCGTAACTGCGCAGACTGTTGTCAGACAACAGTAGTATTTTCAATGCCCGCTCTACATGCAGCTGCCGAAGGAAAAATTCATGGGTGATATCGCCGACCACAACCGTAGCGTGAAGCCCCTGCTGAAATTCATCGATGATCGACTGGTCTGGCCGCACTCTGGAGATTACCACCACAGAAGCATCTGGATTATGCCTGCGCAGAACACGCAGGTAGCTTAGCGACAGTTCGCCCGCGCCGACGACAATAATATGGTCTTTCAAGCGCTGTAGCCTCCAACGCTCCGGCGCCAGTGCGCGCAGTAATGCGGTGAGTAATGTCGAAGCAGTCAGAACCGGCGCGCCGAAATAGGCTGTCCACACCATTACCCTACCGGCGACCGGACCACCGTAGGGTGTGCCGAGGTCAACACCGCCCATCACGAACAAGCTGAGACTATAGTAGGCCTGCGTCAGCAGGTCGGCCGAGGCGATACCGTCACGCTCGGTTACGGAAACGCCAGGAAAAAAAACCAATAAGCGCAGCTAGAAAGAAAAACAGCGCACCGGCGGCGTGCCACGGAAAATTGCGCTTGCGATTGTCTGCTTCATTCATGCGCTTATCATACAGGACAAGCCACTACTGAATCGCCAGACTTTACTGATCTTTCTTGCTCTGACAGACTTATGTCGCGTTACAATCTGACAACCACCTTGCCCTCAACCTTTCCGGCCGCGATATGCTCGATGGCGCGCCGTGCGTCATCGAATTCGAACACTTGAGGGGCCGCTACTTTTAATGATCCGTCACGCCAATGGCTGACTAAGTCCTCGTGTGCCGCAAGCACTTGTTGCGGCGTATAGCCCACGGGCATAGCTCCGAGAAGAGAGATATTCTTCATCAAGGTTTCGACCAGACTGATGTGCGCCCACTCTCCGCTGGCGTAGCCTATAACCAAAAATCGACCCTCGAACGCGAGCGCCTTGAATGCGGCGCGCCCGGCCTTCCCCCCCACGGGGTCGAACACCAGTGAAACACCCTTGCCATGGGTGATTTCTTTTGCGCTGGCCGTCACGTCCTGTTGCTTTCTGTCGATCACGGCATCTGCACCGATACTTGCGCAAAAAGCGGCTTTCTCCGGGCCGCCGGCAACGGCGATAACATATGCACCCTTGGCTTTCGCCAGCTGCACTGCAGCGGCGCCCGAACTACCCGAGGCCCCTAGAATCAGTACGGTATCGTCAGCTGTAATCCTGGCGCGTCGTACTAGCGCTACCCAGGCTGTCTGATAAGGAATGAAGAATCCCGCTGCCTCAACACCCGACATTGCATCGGGAATGGGTAGGGCGCTCGCAGCATGCATAAGGCATGACTCGGCAAGGCCACCACGTTGTGCCTGGAAGAGAGTCGGACCCAGAACACGGGTTCCGATTAAACGCTTGTCGACATTTTCGCCGACGGCAACAACCTTTCCAGCAGCCTCCTGCGATGGAGTAAAAGGTAATGGAGGTGTTAGTGGGTAATTGTTGTTACACATCAATACATCAGGAAGACCCAACCCGGCGGCTTCAACGTCTATCTTGAGTTGATCTGACTCTGGCTCAAACGATTCGGCATCGTCCTCGAGGCGCCAGACTTCGCCCGGGTTGCCAAAAGATTCTACTAGCCATCTACGCATTACATTGACCTCGATTGCGGTTCGTTTACGTGGTTTTCAGACGATTCTAAGAGCATACGGCATTATCGAAATTCATGCTCAAGACCTCGCTCAAATTTGGCTCCCATTCACCGATGTCAAAATATCGGTTGTTCGACTGTATGGGACGCGAACGCCGGTATGTATGTGATGACGCAACTAGTGAGTGACTTTCTAGTGAAACCTGAGAAAATAACTAAATCAAAACCTACTAAATTGCCCCATTTGGCGAGGAGTCCGTATGTTCACCAAAATGCAAGATGGTACCGCTGACGATTGGGCCGTAATTGGCGCCGCGCACATGGAACACTTTGCCAAGGCGCCCGTGCAACTAATGGATATGCTGCGCAGCCTTGAGCAAGTCACTCTTGGGTTTGCCTGTAACCAGCTACACCACAGCCTCATGACCGGCACCCTGGCTCGCCGGGATGGCGCGAGCGATGAGGAAGTGACTATTGCGCTCTTACATGACGTAGGGAAAGCAGTGAACATTCCAAATCATGGGGCGATCGCTGCTGAGATTATGCGTCCCTACATCTCGGATGACGCCTATCATGCGATCTACAATCACCAGCAGTTTCAGGGTAAGTTCTACTTTGAGTTCTTGGGTGCAGATCCCAAGCTACGTGAAAACTTTACCGAGGAAAGCTGGTACCCGCTGGCTGAGAAATTGGTGGACCGCTGGGATGCGCCAGCGTTTGACCCCGACTTCGAGGTTGACTCTCTGGAGTCATTCGAGCCGCTGGTGCAAAAGATTTTCGCGAGCCCTGCTCGCATGCTCTAACTGCTGCAACCCTGCCAATAGCGCGTCAAAACTGCAGGGCTCGCTCCAGTCGTACATTGCCTACATGGATGGTGCAGTAGGAGGCCAGCCCGTGATTCGCCGCCGCATGCGAGGTTTTAGTCACGAGGGTGTGCCTACGACACTTCCAGTTGAGTTCGATTCATCAGTCAGGACGCAATAACTCAGGGCCGCGACGTCCCCCGTTATTGAGTAGCACGACGATTTGGAGTCCAATACCCGTGGATAAGGCGATTGGATATGACGAAACGATTTTCAGAAGAACAGATTATTGGATCTCTCTGCGCTCGAAAAGTGCTTTCAATGTATGAACCAGGACGGTAGCGTTAGATCGAGTGACAGAGTTTCTAGCCCTGCTGAGACGCGCTCACTAATGCTTCCTCAACTTGCTCAAGGCGATCCTTGCCAAAGTACATATCGTCGCCAACAAAAAAGGTGGGAATACCAAACGCGCCGCGATCCGCCGCAGCCTGGGTATTGGCTTTCAACTTTTCCTTGATGGGATCCGTCTGGATGAGTTCCAGGATCGCCTCGGCATTGAGCCCGCCTTCGCGCAAGACTTTGCTCATCACTTCCAGATCGTCCATTTTCAGGCCCTGCTCCCACATGGCAGAGAATACGGCATCAATATACGACTTCTCGCAGCCCAGCTCCTGTGCGGCCAATAAGCCGCGCATGATGCTGATGGTATTCACCGGAAAGTGCGGGTTGAATGTGAAGTCGGTGATCTTGTGCTTCGCCATAAAACGTGCAGACTCCAGCATCTCGTACTCCAGCTTCCCCTTAACCCCGCCAAACGCCATCATCGGCGGCTGGTTGCCGGTGATTTTGAACAGGCCGCCGAGGAGGACTGGGTGAATCTCCATCTCGGCACCGGTGCGTGCCAGAATGTCAGGGAGCACCTTGTACGAGTAATACGCATTCGGGCTTCCAAAATCGAAAATGAATTCCAGTTTGGCCATAAAGTTTCTCCTGTTTTATCAGCTATAAACGAGTGTTTAATGGTTCCACCAGGCGAGGTCGGTAAACGCCCGCAGATCCAATTCATGGGTCCAGGCAGATCGGTGTTGATGCGCCACGTGGAAGTAGGTTTCTGCCATCTGTTCCGGCAGCATCAATCCGTCGTGTTCACCGCCGCGTTTTTCACGCAGTTCCTGGAACAACTCGGGACCCAGAATTTTGCCCAGAGTATCGGGGGCATCCACCGCACCATCGATAAGAATATGCGCCACATGAATGCCCTTAGGCGCGAACTCGGCGTTCAGTGACTGACACAGCATACGCCGCCCAGCCATGGCCGCTGCATGGGAATGTTGCCCCGCGTTGCCGCGCATTGCTGCGGTAGCCGAGGTCACCAGGATCACACCTTTGCCACGTTCCTCCATCTTGGGGCACAGTACCGAGGCGGTGCGAAACAAACCAAAAGTGGCGAGCTGCCACCCCATCTCGAACGCCTTGTAACTGGTGTCTGCCAGCGAACGATCACCGATTTGGGCGCCGAGGTTGTAGAGCACGACCTCAATCGGCCCGATGTCCTTTTCGATGGCTGCTACACGCGCCTCGATACTGCCTTCTTCGATCGCGTTAAGCAGGTAACCGCTGGCTGAGCCGCCCGCAGCTTCGATCTCCGCCACCAATCGGTGCAGACCCTCTTCATCGCTGCGCCGACACAGCACCGTATGATAGCCGCCGGCGGCAAACCGCTTGCCGACATTTCCGCCAATACCGGCACCGGCGCCAATGACCAAACAGACTGGTTTCATGCTAATCCCTCCGTCGAATTCGTGTCAGATCGCTTTATGGTTGTATCATGAAACTTGACGGTAGCATGACAAAACCATAGGCTGCAACCTGTATTGAAACCTGATTAGGAACACCAGTGAAGTATAAGAGCTTCGATAACATGAACTGCTCATTGGCGCAGACACTGACCATCATTGGCGAGCGCTGGACTCTGCTGATTCTCAGGGATGCCTTCTTTGGAGCGAAACGATTCGGTCAGTTCGAGCGCAGCCTGGGTATTGCCAAGAATATTCTCAGTGCCAGACTGAATATGCTGGTAGACGAGGGCATCATGGAGCGACGTGACTCCACCGAGGGTGCCCACGCCGAGTATGTGCTCACCGAACGCGGCCTGGATCTGCAACCTGTGTTGCTGTCGATGACGCATTGGGGCGACAAGCACCGCCCCAATGCGGACGGGGAGCGCATTACCTTTGTCGAACGGGAAAACGGTAAGCCTATCCGCCGCATGAGTGCCACCAGCGAAGATGGTCGAACACTGCAGCCGAGAGAGATTCGCGCGATCGCGGGGCCTGCGCTGGAAGAGAAAGACAAGGCCCGCATGACCAGAGGATCACGCTAGTAAACGGGCGGCAATAAACAGCCCCCTCCCCTGCCTATTTACCTCGCATAAAAAAGCCCGGGTTGAGAGATCAAGCCCGGGCCATCGCACTCATACAACTCAGTTTTGAATAGCGATATCCATCAGCTTGCCGAGATTACCCAGCGCTTTCTGACGCTCGATGGTGCCATAGCCGATATTGGCCGCACTCAAAGAGCCACCCGACTGGAACGGATAGTCCGGAATCGTCGCAAAGAATTGTTGTACGAATCCCTGTGCCGGAACCATCAGCCACATATTGTCGGCATACCACCGTACATACATGCCCGAGTCGCGCGAGGCACTTTCAAAAGGATCGGCTCGCAAGTTGGTGATTACCGGCCATGCAGGCGTCTCTCTAAAGGCCTCATTGATAGCGCCTCTTTCGGTTGCAAAGGAGACCTTCCAGTCGTCTACCCGAATCGCGTTAAGCAAACCGCTGGCGGCGAAATACATGATCTCTCTTCGCGGCCCCTTTTCAACGGTACCTTCAAAGTAGGGCTTGAAGTTGTAGCCATCAAGATGGACTCTAAATTTCTTGCCGTTGGCTTGATAACCGTCTTTTGATGCGAGTTTTTCTTTCACATCGGGTGCACCGGCAGCCGCCAGCAGGGTCGGCATCCAGTCTTCCTGACTCATAGTGTCGTTGATGATGGTTCGGGGCTTGATGGTGCCGGGCCACTTGACCATCTGTGGTACCCGCATCCCGCCTTCCCACGTAGTCCCCTTCTCGCCGTGGTATGGGGTGGAACCGCCATCGGGCCAGGTGAACTTTTCGGCACCGTTATCGGTTGAGAAGATGACAATGGTGTTGTCTTCCACGCCGAGCGTCTTCAGCTCTTCGAGGAAGCTACCGACCATGTCGTCGAGTTCAACCATGCCATCGGGATAAAGGCCAATGCCGGTAATGCCGCGATATTTCTCCTGCAAATGTGTCCACACGTGCATACGGGTGAAGTTCATCCAGACAAAGAACGGTTTGTCGGCGTCAACAGCGGCAGCCATAAACTTCTTGGCCGCACCACCGAACTCGGAGTCAACATGCTCCATACGCTTTTTGGTGAGCGGGCCAGTATCTTCGATTTTGCCATCGGCATAGGAATGAATAACACCACGTGGGCCGTACTTCTTGTGAAATTCTGGATCTTTCGGATAGTAGTACGTTTCAGGCTCTTCTTCGGCGTTCAAATGGTAGAGGTTGCCAAAAAACTCATCAAAACCGTGACTGGTGGGTAAGTGTTTATCCCGGTCGCCCAAGTGATTCTTGCCAAACTGTCCGGTTGTATACCCCTGCTCTTTGAGCAGGTCGGCGATCGTTGGCGCCCAGTCTGGTATGCCCTGCTCACTGCCCGGCATGCCGATGGTCAATAACCCCGTTCTAAACGGCTGTTGGCCCAGAATGAATGACGCTCGTCCCGCGGTACAGGACTGCTGAGCATACATGTCTGTAAACAGTGCGCCGTCATCTGCGATAGAGTCAATATTCGGTGTTTGATAACCCATGCCCCCGCGGTTATAAGCGCTGCTATTCCAGACGCCAATATCATCGCCCCACAATACGAGTATGTTCGGCTTCTCTGCCGCCATGGCACTAGTGCTTAGCGCCACCGCCGACAAGGCGAGCGACCAAACAGCCAGTTTTCCTTTTGCTAACATGTAGTTCTCCTGAAAAATTCAAAAAATATGCTTTATGCTTTTTAGGTGCTAAACCACTAACGTAATAGTTACTGTTTGACGCCGGAAAAGATACTAAACGGCGGGAATAGACTCTTCTCCCTGAAACGAGGATAGACCAACACTCAGTGAGCAACTGTCTTTAAAGAAAAAATCAGCAGGTACTTTAGAACGCTGACCACCCATATTGCCAATGCATCCTAAATCAACAAGTGATAACATTTTGTTATGAGATTTACACTCCGGCAAATTGCACACGCAGAAGCACTGGCGCGCCACGGGAACTTTCGTGAAGCAGCCGTGGAGCTATCGATCACCCAACCTGCGTTAACACGGAGTATCAAATCTCTGGAAGCGATTCTTGGCGGTCAGTTATTCGACCGCCTTACCACGGGCGTCGAGCCCACCGGCGCGGGGCTGGTCTTTCTGAAGAAGGCTCGTCAATTGCTGGTGGAGTCCAGTGAGCTTGAGCGGGAAGTGCGGGCCACCCTGGGGCTGACACAGGGATCACTTTATATAGCAACGGGGCCCTATCCAGGAGAATCTCTGGTACCGGAAGCCTTGGCGCGGCTAATTGGACAGTACCCTGAGCTCTCTTATCGTATTTCTGAGATGGACTGGAGTCAAATTCCGGATAGTCTCTTAGCTCGCACCATCGATATCGCCGTTGCCGATATTAGCAGCGCCGAAGATGATCCCAGGTTTGATACTGAGCTATTGATCGACGACCCATTGTTCTACGTTTGCAGACGGGATCACCCGCTCGCGAACCGCAGCGACGTAGACCTGACCGAGGTTCGTTCTTATCCGCTGGTTGCAAACAGCGTACCCTCCAGAATGACCAACTTTATCACCCATCCCGGGCCGTCTGGCTCAATCAATCAAGCCACAGGCGTATTTGAGCCGCGAGTTGAAGTGACAACATTTTCCGCGACCAAACGCGTGCTCTTTTCGTCAAATGCAGTCGCCTGCGCGCCAATTCTACAAGTTGAGCCAGAGTTGAGCAGCGGTAGCCTGGCCCTGATACGCACGGAACCGATACCCCTGAGAATGAGAACCGGGTTTATTTATCTCACCCGACGCACCCTTAGCCCAGCAGCGATTTGCTATATGGAAGAAGTCAGGGCGATCAAGTCGCTTATGGACAGCCGCTCCACAGAATTTGAGGAAAAATATCTAACGTATTGAACCGGGATTAGATTTTCCCGGGTTTTGTAGACGTCCCTATTCCTGATCGCCCGGGCAACCTTACCCAGTAACGCCCGACACGCCCGGCGCACTTGACGCTGATGATGCGCCGCAATGGTGAGTCCGCGCAGCCATGGATATATTGGTGGTGATGGAAAAATCGATTAATCCACCAGTAACTTATTATCGCGTTGAGTTGCTTTTCGTACCACCCCAGGTAAAAAACGTTTAAGCCAGTACATGATCCATGCTTCGGGCGATACAGGCACAACGGCCTTATTCTTTTTGGTTGCTTTGATGATGGCGCTAGCCACCTTTGATGCAGGATAGTTACGGCGCTCGTAGAACGCCACGGCTTTCTCTTTAGCACCGGCTTCAAGCTTTTCGCCTTCATACACGGTATTGGCAACAATCGCGGTGTTAATCACCCCGGGGCAGATGGTTGAAACACCTATGCCGTGTTCAACCATTTGGGCACGCAATGATTCACTAAAGCCAAATACAGCGAACTTGGAGGTGGAGTAGGCAATCATCTCTTTTGCAGCAATAAAAGCGGCAGCGGAGCTAGTGTTGATGATATGACCGCCCTGACCACGCGCTATCATGCGCGGTACAAACACATGGCAGCCATTCACCACGCCCATCACATTAATATCCATTACCTTTTTCCAGGTATCCATTTTTACATCGACCAACAAGCCCGCTGCACCAATACCTGCATTGTTCATCAAGATATCCACGGGGCCTAAACTGGCTTCCACAGCATCAGCTAATTGCTCTATGCTATCCAATCTGGCGACATCGCAATAAAATGCTTTTGCTATTCCGCCCTTCGTTTCTATCATATTAACGGTCGCTGTCGCGCTTTCATCATTCACATCCACCACAGCAATTTTTCCACCCAGTGCTGCAAATTGCAGAGCTGTCTCGCGTCCGATACCGCTGCCCGCGCCCGTAATCAGAACAACCTTATCGCTGAATTCCTGCATAGTGTCCCCTGGTGGTTCTCTCGATATTTGGATCAGTCGTGGGAAAGCTTGAATCTGTTAGGTTTTACCACGCTAACAGTATCCCCTCCCCCGACCTAGAAAGCACCCAGCGCGTTGAGTGCTTCGATCGTAGAAAGTGTGTCGCCGATATCCACAAAATCAACCGTGACGAAATTGGCCGGCGTGCCGTACAGGGCCTCACATTCG
>JBBKWY010000080.1:0-3430 GCA_037969215.1 Halioglobus sp. | reverse complement strand
TACCGCATCGCCCAGTGCGATTGGCTCAATATAGTTGGGCTCGTCGCCCATCCAGCCGCGTATGGCAGGATCCAGTGAGATATACAGATTGCGCAGCACCACCTCGCCCGGCGCGAGTGTGGGCACCGGCACGTCCCGTGCAGGCACGTGGCTGGAGTCAGGTTCCCCGAGGGGGCGCGAGGCCAGAAAGTACTGGCGATTCATCAGAGTAGTCATGCGCGCAAGATAACGGCTTGTAAAAAATCAGTCAACCCTGATTGTTTTAAAAACCTCACTCTGCTACTGTTTCGACGATTCCCACAGACCATAAGACAGCGCGCTCACTCAGGATAAGACTATGACCGTACTCATTGCTGGCACCCTCAACTTCCCGCAGGGCAACCGTGAACAGGCACTGACCGAAACGGCACAGCTGGTGAGAGATACGCGCGCGCAAAACGGCTGCCTGCACTACGTCTGGTCCGCTGACCCCACCTCTGCAACACGGGCCTATGTGTTCGAGAAGTGGGCGACGGTTGAAGACCTGGCCGCGCACCTGGCTGGCACCTTTTACCAGAACATGCTGGGCGCACTCGGCACCTACGGCATCGCCGACGTCGAGGTATCGAAGTACAAAGTGGCGTTGGAAGAACCGGTGTACGACCCCGAAGGCAAACCGCGCGCAGACTTTTTCACCGAGTAAATGCCAGGCCCCGAAACACCGACAACAGGCAGAGGAAAATAATTGAATGGCCGCTAAAACTGTAAAAACCTATTGTCGCTTCTGCCACGCCTACTGTCCGATGGAAGCGACGGTGGAAGACAACCGCCTGATCGCGCTGGTGCCGGATACCGATAATGAAATCTATGGCGGCTATACCTGCATCAAGGGTCGGCAGCTGATAGAACAGATCGACCACCCGACGCGCTTGCAACAGTCGCAGAAAAAACAGGCCGACGGCTCGTTCGCCGCGATTGGCAGCGAACAGGCGATGGATGAAATCGCCGTGCAATTACAGGCTATTCTCGACAAATACGGCCCGCGCAGCATCGCCAGCTACAACGGCACCTACTCCTACCAGAACTCCGCCGCCCACGACGTCGCCAGAGCCTTTCACACCGCCATCGGTTCACCGTCCTACTACACCAGCGTCACCATCGACCAGCCGGCCAAGGTGGCTATCGGGCCCACGCGTATGGGCTGGTGGAATGGCGGCAGCCACATGTGGAACGATTCCGATGTGGCGCTGATTATCGGCAACAACACACTGGTCTCGCACTTTTCCATTCCCGGTGGCATTCCCGCGTTCAGCCCACACAATGCGCTGCGCGAAGGCAAACAGCGCGGCATGAAGTTGATCTGTATCGACCCGCGTGTGACAGAGGTGGCGAGCCGTTGTGACTTACATTTACAAGTGCGCCCCGGTCACGATGCAGCGGTCGTTGCCGCCATCATTAACGTGATTTTGTCTGAGGACCTACACGACAAGGACTTTTGTGAGCAACACATCGAAGGGCTGGAACATTTGCAGCAACAAGCGAAGCGCTTTACCCCTGCCGCCGTCGCCGCAGCTGCGGGCATTCCCGCCAGCCAGATTACCGGCGCAGCCAGAATGTTCGCCGCCGGGCCACGCGGTACGGCGGTAACAGGGACAGGGCCGGAAATGGGTCCCCACCCCAATCTTCTGCAACATCTGGTGCAATCATTAAATGCGATTTGTGGCCGCCACTACCGCGAGGGCGAACGCCTCCCCAACCCCGGTGTACTCACCGTCGCCGGGCCGCGTCTGGCAGAAGCCACCGGCCCGCAGCCACAGTGGCTGACCGAAGGCGTTAAAAGCCGCGTATCAGCAGACATATGTGAGACCACAGTGCTCTCCCCCTACGGCCCTCTGAAAGAGATGCCCACTGCGGTGATCAGCGATGAAATGCTGTTGGAGGGCGACGGGCAGATCAAGGCGCTGATCTGCGTCGGTGGCAATCCCCTGCTGGCGTGGCCGGATCAGGAAAAAACGCACCGTGCCCTCGCCGGGCTTGAGCTGTTGGTTTCCATCGATTTGAAAATGTCTGCCACTGCGCAGATGGCCGATTACATTCTTGCGCCCAAACTGTGTCTGGAGCGCGAGGACGTAACCCTGCTCACCGATATCTGGCATGACAAACCCTACAGCCAGTACACCAAAACCGTGGTGGAAGCACAGGGTGACAAAATTGAAGAGTGGGAGTTTTTCTGGGCGATGGGCAAACGCATGGGACTGGAACTGAGCCTCAGCAATGGCCCCATCGACATGCAGGACAAACCGCCAAAATTCGATCTACTGGAAAACATCACCCGCGGCTCCCGCGTGCCATTAAAAGACGTGTACAACGCCGATGGCGGCACCGTGTTTGATGTCCCGGATGTCATTCTGGGCCCGGCAAACCCGGCGACCCAAGGTCGCCTGCTACTCAACCCTCCCGGTCTGGAAGAAGAGTTTGCCGCAGCGTATGCCGATCTAAAAAGCGCAGCCGATACCGACTACCCGCTACTACTGATCAGCCGGCGCATGAAGAACACCTACAACTCCACCGGCCCGGAACTGAGCCTGCTGAAAAGCAAGGGCACCACCAACCCTGCGTACATGCACTCACAGGAACTGGCGGCGCTGAATATTGCCGACGGTGAGATTATTGAGGTGCAGTCACGCCACGGCGTAATTCCCGCTGTCGCCAAGGCCGCCGATGACATCAAGCCGGGCGTAATTTCCATGTCGCACTGCTGGGGTGGTTCGCCTGACCCGCAGGCGAAGTCCAACGATAAAATTCGCGAGATCGGCAGCAACACCAATCGCCTTATCAACAACCGGGACAACCCTGAACGGTATTCCGGCATGGCGCGCCAGAGCAGCATCCACGTGGCAATTCGCAAACTGGAACAAACCGCATGAGCGCCCCAACACCGTTTCGTTTTTCCCTGCAGTGCTTCAACACGGATTCGCCAGCAAGTTGGCGCACACTGATCGACAAAACAGAAGCACTGGGTTACTCCACATTTTTCCTCGCCGACCATTTCCTGAGTGAAGGCCCCGCGCTGGACAGCACCTATCACCCACCGCAAATGCTCGCAGCCGTACCCGCCATCGCGATGGCACTGGAACAGACCACGACGCTGCGGGTAGGTTGCCGGGTATTTTGCAATGACTACCGCCAACCCATCATCCTCGCCAAAGAAGCCGCCACCATGGATTACCTCTCCGGTGGGCGACTGGAATTTGGCCTCGGCGCGGGCTGGATCAAAAACGAATACCAGGCCGTTAACCTGCCGTTCGATGATTTCCCCGAGCGCTTCCAGCGCTTTGCGGAATTCGTACACGCCTACAAAGCGTTTATGTCGGGCGAGCCCCTGGCGATCTCCGGTGACTTTATCCGCTGGTCCGGATTCTCGGGTACGCCCGCCCCGGCACAAACGCCC
>JBBKWY010000079.1:0-12412 GCA_037969215.1 Halioglobus sp. | reverse complement strand
GCCCAGTACAGCGCCGACCACGCCAAAGGGAATAGCGGCCATAATCACCAGCGGCTGTACATAGGAGCGTAGCGGAATCGCAATCAACATATAGATGGCCAGCAGGGCCAGTGCAAACCTCTTCTCCATGGAGGTTGCGGTCTCCGCCTGTTCCTCTGCCTCGCCGGCGAAGTGGATATCCAGTCCCGGGAACTGACGCTCCAGTCGCGGTGACGTTTCGCTGCGCAAGCGGCTAACCAGCTCTGTGGCGGAGAGCAGTTCCTTGTCGACATCGGCACTGATATAGACGGCTCGTTTGCTATCAATGCGGGTAATGCTGTCGCGTGTATAGCCGAAGCTCACCTCAGCCACGCTGGACAGAGGTACAACGGTGCCGTCATTGGTGCGAACACGAGCATTCATAACGTCGGTTGCATTGCGGCGCTCTGAATCCGGATAGCGCACTTTTACTTCAATTTCGTCTGCATTGCGCTGATAGCGCTGTACCACCTGCCCGCTGAAGGATTGCAACACCTGTTTGGCTAACTCATCGGTCGTCAAGCCCAGTGCCTCGCCCTGTGCAGTCAGTTGCAGATTCAGCTGGGGCTGGCCGGGTTGCAAGTTATCGTCGATACCGCTGACACCATTGATGTCGGCCAACTCTTTGCGAAAGGCGGCGCCAGCCTGAGTGAGCGTATCATCGCTGTCCGCGCGAAGCTCGATGCGTAGCGCGTCGACCTGGCGCGGCGTATTCTGGACGGCCACTGTGCGTGCACCTTCCGGCATTCCGACCAGTTTCTGCCAGCGGCGGGTGAACTCATTGATGTCGTAAGGGGCTTCTTCACTGAGTTCGAGCGTGATCTTTCCAGACTGGTCTGCCTCTGACATTACCTGCAGGTTTTTGACAAATGAATGCTCCAGGTTGCCACTCAGTTGTTGGTCGGCGGTGTAGGCCGCCGCTTCCATTGCCAGCAGGTTGGCGTGGGTCATACCAAAGCTCGCATCGTTGTTCATGGTCAGCTGGGCGCGGGCTGTATCACCGGGAATGTCGGGGAAGAAGCTGACTCGCACGGCACCTGTGAACGGCATCGACATTACCAGGATGAACAGCGCTATGAAAAGTGTGACCACCGCATAACGATGGATAAGCGTCCACTGGATCAGCGGCTGATAGCCGCGTGTATTGATCCAGTTTAAGCCGCCATCCGCACCTGCCTGGCAGCGCTGCCAGAGTGCGGCAACCGGATTGCGCGCAGCGCGCTTTTTCGTATTAATATGCGCCAGGTGCGCGGGCAGTATCAACTTCGATTCGATAATTGAGAGAATCAGGCAGATTGTCACGACCATAGCAAATTGGGAGTAGAGTACGCCCAGGCGACCTTCAATTTGTGATAGCGCAAAAAACGCGGCCACTGTGGTGAACACGCCAAACAGCGTGGGCACCGCGACTTTCATCGTGCCGCGCACGGTATTCTCGAGGGTATCCCCGTGGGTCGAGCGCTCGGTGTAGACGGACTCGCCGACCACCACGGCGTCATCCACGACTATCCCCAGCGCCATGATAAAACCGAAGGTGGTAAATGCGTTCAGCGTCAGCCCCATAAAGCTATCGCCCATAAAGTACAGGGTACCAAAGAAGATAAACGGCAGGCCGGCGGCTACCCACAGCGCTACCTGCAGGTTGAGAAACAGCGCAAGTAGTACAAACACCAGCGCGATACCGCCGATAGCGTTCTTGACCAGTAAATCAAGTCGATCATTTATGTTGGTGCTGCGGTCATACCAGCTACTCAGTTCTATGCCGGAGGGCAGTATGGCGTTCTGCTGCCACTGCTCGGCCACCCGGCGAGCGGCATTTGCCGTATCGGAAATATCGCCGTTGCCGGCAGTAACAACCTGTAGCGCAATGCTGTCATGATGATTAAAGCGCGACAGCACTGAGCTGCTATCGTCAAACGTATCGCGAATATGGGTGACATCGCCCAGACGGATCTGCCGGCCATCGGCGGTGGTGATCAGCGGTAGCGCCGCAAATTCAGTGGCGGTATACGCCTGTTTCGACGCCTGCAGCTGCAGATAGGTATTGTCGTTACGCAGTACTGCGGTCAAGGGGGTGGAGGAGCCCGAGTTGATGGCGTCTTCCACGTCAGACAGGCTCAGGCCAAACGCCTGCAGGCGCGCCTCATCGATTTCCACCGCCATCATCGGATCCAGCCAGCCGGAAATTGTGACCCTGCTGATGTCGTCTTCCGCTAGTAAATCGTCTTTTAACTTCTCTGCCAGTTGCTGCAGCGTTTGGCGGTCGCTGTCGCCATAAAGTTGTAGCCACAGTGAATGCTCTTCCCGCTCCGCCTTTTCTATCACCGGGTTTTTGGCGTCAACCGGAAATGAGGAAATGGCATCTACCTTGGCTTTCACATCCAGCAACAAGGTATCGAGATCGTAGTCCGATTGTTTCTCCACCGAGATTGTGGCGCCGTTGCCAGTAGACGTGCTGACAATGCTGTTAATACCCGAGACACCTTCGAGCTGCTCCTCGATCTTCATTGCCAGCCCTTCCTCTGATTGTTTGGCAGAGCCGCTGTCGAAACTGATAGAAATATTGATGGTGTCCGGGTCGATGCTGGGAAAAGCCTCCCTGCGCAGTGAACCCAGCGAGAAGACGCCGAGTAATATCACCATTAGCATCAGTAGATTGGCGGCCACAGAATTGTTGGCGAACCAGGCGATAATGCCGCCTTCCGGTTTGGTGTCAGCCATTGTCGTTAATCTCCTGAGAGTCTTGCGCGGCCACCGTGGTGACTGGAGGCGAGACGGGTGTGACATGCATGCCAGCCAAATACCCGCTCAGCGGATGCAGCAGGATGCGCTGCGGCTCCTCGGCGAGTGTCTCGGGGGCAACAACATATATCTTGTCGCCTTCGCTAAAGCTGACGTTGGCGGTAAAGTTATCCAGCGTGTTATCCGATGTCACATACCAGATTTCACCGCGTTGGCTGAGCGCGGAATTGGGGAGTTGCCAGAGCCCGTCGAGGCTGCGGCCCGGAATTTTTGCAGTGATGAAACTCCCCGGGAGCAGGGCGGTGGATTGTTCCAGTGGTTTGTCCACCGCCACTATCAACGCACGCTGACGAGTGGTGGTGTCCAGATGTTGCTCAATGCGATCGACATAACCGGTCCACACCTCGCCGCTTTCGACATCGCGTAAAAGCACCGGCCAGAGACTGTCTTCCAATTCACTGATCGGCGGCAGTTTGGCCCAGTCCTGGCCGGATAAGGCCAGCGTAATTTCTACCCGGTCGCTGCTGTAGAGGGTCGCAATCTCAGTGCCGGCTTGTACGTAACTACCGGGTACGACGAGCCGCTCTACTACGGCGGCGTCAAAGGGTGCGGTAATACGTGTGTGGGACAGATTCGATTGCGCACTGGCGACAGAGGCTTCTGCGCTATTCACGCTGGCCTGGGCGGCATCCACGTAAGGCTGGCGCAGCACCAGTTCCGAATCTGGCTCGCCGTCCAGGCCGACACTCTGCCATTCCGCTTGTGCCTGAACCGCCTGACGCTGTTCTTCGAGTAAGGTCAGGCGAGCAGCGGCCAGGGTTTCCTGCGCACTGGAAAGAGCGCTGCGGTAGTCACTTTCTTCGAGCTGAAGCAGCGTTTCGCCCGCCGTGATCACGCCACCGGCTTCAAAATGGGGTGACAGCGCAGTGACGTAACCACTGACTTTTGCGGTCATAGTCAGTGCATAGTGGGGCTCCACCTCGCCGTAAGCGGTTACCTGGGCCTGATAGTCGGCCGGGAGTCGCTCGACGATGCTCACATCCGGAGGGGGTGTTGTGCTGTGGGTTTCGCGCGCGGGACGCTGGGCCTGTGCCGCCAGGCTGTAGGCCAGGTAAAGCACTACCAGCAGTAATGCGCTCCCCGCAATCACCAGGGGTGTCCGGCGCATTTGCGGTGACGTCGTCCAGAATTTCATATCTCTACTCCGAGGCCCAGAGCGAGGCCAAGACTGACCCGGTTGCTGAGGCGCTGATACTGTAGGTCGTTTAACTGGTTTTCCAGGTCGTAGGTGTTTTGCTCGACGGTCAGCAGGTCAAGAATATTCGTCAGGCCGGAACGGTAGCTGCTGCGATACTGGGTAAGACTGGTTAGCGCGTTTGATAACGCGGTTTCAATGTGAACCTGCTGGCGCGTCAGGCTTTGTTCCTGACTCAGGGCGTCCTCTACCTCGGTCACTGCGGTGTACAGGGTGTCCCGGTAACTCTGGTAGGACTGCGCTGTTTCGAGTTCTGCGATATCCGCCGCCGCACGCAGCTGTCCACCTTTGTACAGTGGCGCAGTGAGTTGCCCCAGCAGTGACCAAAGCGGGTCGGTCAATAGTGCGTTGCTTAGGTTGCCGTCTACATCAAGCAGTGCAGCCTCGAGGCTGATACTCGGGAGCAGGTCCTTGTAGGCTGCACTGCTGCGCAGGTCGGCAGCTTCGATGGCGGCATACGCGGCTTGCAGGTCCGGTCGCCGCGCCAGTGTTTGTGCCGGTAAGTCAGCCAATGGCGTGATGACCTGCGGGAACGTCTCGGCCACAGACACCGCCGCGCCCTGACTTCTGCCCAATAGAGTGCGCAGCGCACGCTGCTGTTGTAGCAGGGACTCGCTGTAGCTTTCCAGATTGGCTTTTTCACTGGCCAGTACGCTCCGGGCACTGGTCAGGTCATCGAGGCTGCCGGTGCCATTGCGGTAGCGCTGCACAATAAATTTCTCATTGTTAGTCAGGGCATCGAGACGCTTTTGCTGGATAGCAATCGTCTGTTGTTGCGCAATAAGGCCAAGCCAGGCATCCATCACGTTCGCGACCAGCGTATCCTGAGCCGCTCGATAGAGTTGCTGTTGCTGCACGACGTCTTTGCCCGCAGCGTGGCTTAGATCACTGAGGCTCTGCCAGAGATCCACCTGCCAACTGACGGTCAGGCTGCTGGTAAAGCTGGATCCGGTGTCCTCGGTTTTACTCCCGCTAGCACCCAGCTCTACCTCGGGCAGGCGTTTGCCAAATGCCTGGCGCCACTGTGCCTGGTAAATCTGCACTGAAAGTAGCGTCTGTTGCAGGTTCGGATTCGCCTGCAGGGCTTCAATGATCAGTCCTTCCAGATCGTCGCTTTTGATCAGCTGGTTCAGGCGCAACGTCGGGGCAGCCGCCGATGGAGCCCAGGACGCCGCATTGTCGCGCGCTGCAATAGCTTGCTGCTGATAGTCAGCTGACGTGCCGGTAGTGGCACAGCCCTGTATAGCGACGACGGTTAATAACAGGAATAAAAGTCTCATTACGAGGTGGTTCCGCTGCATTTTGACGCAGGGTAACGGCACCGAGGTTAACGGCGGGTTAAAGCAGAAGATGGCAGATTTGCATACCCGCCTGTCGGTATGGGGCTTGCCAGGGCCGCAGGCACTGGTAGCGGCTACGGCCTACTACGGGGGTGACGAGGAGGTGCTGATTGCGGACTGTCCTTTGATTTGACGTGGGTTAATGGCAAAGTGTCGTAGTTTCCTTTGCGGCAGCCTTCTATAATAGGCGGTCTTTTCCCAGTGATATAAAACGGATAGCTATGATTGACTACAGCGTAGGGCGTGAACTATGAAACTCTGGAACGGCTGGGGCGATGACAGCAATGATCTTGACTACGAGCTGAGCAAGTCCGCTGAGGGCTTTCTGGAAGGCCTCATTGGAAAGGGCGCGCGCCTGTCAGATGCCAGCCTTGAACAGGTTCTGGCGACAGTGCCTGAATCACGCCTGCCCGCTAATGATCTTTACAGTCTGGATGCCGAGGACCGCCTGCGCCATGCCCGGGGGCAAAGCCTGCCCGACTGGCTGGCGTTGCGCAGTGGTGAATTGGGTGTTTTCCCCGATGCTGTCGCGTTTCCAGAAAATGGCGAGGAAGTACGGGCCCTGCTGCTACACGCGAAAACACACCAGATTGATGTGATCCCCTATGGCGGCGGCACGTCGGTGGTGGGGCATATTAACCCGGAAGAGGGTGGTCGCCCCGTACTGACCATTGATCTGACTCGAATGAACAAGCTGCTGGATTTGGACAGACAAAGTCAAATAGCGACTTTTGGCGCGGGTACCATCGGGCCGCAGGTGGAGTCTCAATTGAAGGTGCATGGCTATACCCTGGGCCATTATCCGCAGTCCTGGGAGTTGTCGACGATCGGTGGCTGGGTTGCCAGTCGCTCCAGTGGCCAGCAGTCCATGCGGTATGGCCGCATCGAGCAAATGTTTGCGGGTGGCCGCATCGAAACCTTAAAGGGCACGATGGATATTCCCACTTTTCCGGCGACGTCAGCCGGCCCGGACCTGCGAGAATTTTTTCTGGGAACAGAGGGGCGCCTGGGCATCATTACTGAGGTAAAGGTGCGCGTGACGCCGCTGCCCGAGCACGAAGCGTTTCATGTCCTGTTCTTTCCTTCCTGGGAGATCGCTCTGGGCGCCGTGCGTGAAATTGTGCAAAGCAAAATGCAATTGTCCATGATGCGCCTGAGCAACAAAATGGAAACCTTTACGCAGCTAAAACTCGCTGGTAGCGAGCGTATTATTGCGCTGCTGGAGTGGTATTTGAAGAAGCGTGGGATCGCTGATGACAAGGTGATGTTCACGTTTGGCGTGACGGGTTCGAAGGCGCAGTGTGCCGCCGCGTTGCGTTTGACCCGGCAGATTGCCAAACGCCATGGCGGCGTGGGTGCTGGCCCGGCGCTGGGGAAAAAATGGGAACACAGCCGTTTCCGCTCGCCCTATTTGCGTCACGGCTTGTGGGATGCCGGCTATGCCGTCGACACGATGGAGACGGCGATAGACTGGGTGCGAGTTGCCGATGCAGCGGCAGGCATTCAAAGTGATATTGCGAATGCGCTGGACGATGAAGGCGAGAAAGTGCATGCCTTTACGCACCTGTCGCACATGTATGGGCAGGGCTCCAGCGTGTATACCACGTACATATTTCGCTGTGGTAAAGATTATGCAGAAACCCAGGCGCGCTGGGAAAAGCTCAAGGCAGCAGGTGCCGAGGCCATTGTTCGCTTTGGTGGGACCATTAGCCACCAACACGGTGTGGGTAAGGATCATGCAAAATATTTGCAGGCGGAAAAAGGCGAGTTGGGTATCGAGGCAATACGGGGCCTGGTCACCGTGTTTGACCCGCAGCAGCAGATGAATCCGGGGAAATTGCTTCCTTGAAACCGTCACGCCAACACCAGGTTCAAGTATGAATACGGATCAGATCGGCTTTACCCCGCGCGATGCGCTGTGGCAGTCGCTGCAACAGGATGCGCAGGGTAGCCAGCAGGATTGGGACCTCGTTGTTGTCGGTGGCGGTATCATCGGCGCCGGCATTCTGCGCGAAGCTGCCCGTCGGGGACTCAAAACGCTGCTGGTAGAGCAGCGGGACTATGCCTGGGGCACGTCTAGTCGCTCCTCCAAAATGGTGCATGGTGGGCTGCGGTATATTTCCCATGGGGATATCAAGCTGACCCGGGATTCACTGCGCGAGCGCGAGCGATTGCTGCGTGAGGCGCCGGGGCTTATTGACCGAATGGGCTACCATTTCACCCTGCGCAAGGGCCAGTTCCCCGGCCGCATTCCTTTCAGTATGGTGTTGTGGCTCTACGACAAGCTGGCCGGCATCAAGGATCATCGCTATTTCACCAAGGCGAGTTTTGAAAAGCACTATAGCGGTGTCAGCGTCGACGGCGTGACCGGTGCGATGTATTACACCGATACGGTTACCGACGACGCCCGATTGGTACTGCGCGTGCTGCAGGAAGCGATCGCAGCCGGTGGCGCAGCGATTAACTACACCTGTGCGAAATCGCTGATCAAACACCAGGGCCAGGTGGCCGGTGTGGTGCTACAAAATAGCGAGAGCGGCGCGCAGCTTGAAGTGCGTTGCAAGGCTGTGATCAACGCGACTGGTGCCTGGGCCGACCGCTTGCGCAATGAGGTGAATCCGGAAAAACGTATTCGGCCGCTGCGCGGTAGTCATCTGGTGTTGCCAAACAAAAAGTTACCTGTAACCGACTCGCTTTCTCTGCTTCATCCGCTCGATAAACGCCCGGTATTTATCTTTCCCTGGGAAGGTGCAACGGTGGTGGGCACCACGGATCTTGATCATCAGGATGATGTCGATCAGGAGGCGAGTATCAGTGCGCAGGAAGTGGACTACCTGCTGGGAATCGTGCAGTTGATGTTTCCCGACCATCATATTACGCAGGACGATATCATTTCCACCTGGTCGGGTGTACGCCCGGTGATCGGCTCTGAAAAATCGACCGACCCCTCCAAGGAGAGACGGGATCACGCTGTGTGGGTAGACGACGGATTGGTGACTGTGAGCGGCGGTAAGCTCACGACTTTTCGCTTGATCGCGCTGGATGCATTGGCCGCGGCAGAACCCGTTCTGGGGCGTGTTTCTAGTCGGGAGGCCACTGATGCAATTTTCCAGATGCCATCGATCACCCCCGATCAACTCGATACTGCTGACAAACAATGGGCCCAGCGCCTCATTGGTCGTTATGGTAACCACGCCAAAACACTGCTGAACGAGGCGGTCGTCGAAGAGCGGCAGCCTATCGGTGATACGCAATTCTGTCTGGCGGAGTGCCGCTGGGCCGCGCGGCATGAAGCCGTGCTGCATCTGGACGATTTGTTGCTGCGCCGCACGCGTCTGGGTTCGCTGTTGGAGAAGGGCGGTGAATCGCTGTTTCCTGCACTGCAAGCCATCTGCGCGACTGAATTGCACTGGGACAATGATCGCTGGCAAGCCGAGGAGGCCCGCTATCGAGAGATCTGGCGCAAACACTATTACCTGCCGACGGCGTAACTCTCTTCACGGTACAGGTTATGGAAAATAATAAAGACTATGTTCTGGCGATTGATAACGGTACGCAAAGCGTGCGTGCCCTGGTATTCGATCTGGACGGACAACTGGTTGCCAAGAGCAAGGTAGAGATCGAACCTTACTTTTCCGAGCAGCCCGGCTGGGCTGAGCAGCATGTGGAGTATTTTTGGGAGAAGCTGTGCGAGGCCTGCAATGGACTCTGGCCCCAGCTGGATTTTCCCAAGAGCGCTATCAAGTCTGTCGCGCTCACCACGCAGCGGGCCACGGTGGTAAATCTCGATAGCGCTGGCCAGCCGCTGCGGCCGGCCATTGTGTGGCTGGATCAACGCCTGGAGGAGAACCTTCCAGGTATGGGTGTCTGGGGTGCCCTGCTGAAGCTGGCAGGTGAGAGCGAAACGGTCCGTTTCTTTCGTAGCCAAGCCGAGTCGCACTGGATCAAGAATCAGCAGCCGGAAATCTGGGAGCGCACAGAGAAACTGTTGTTGCTCTCGGGCTATCTGACCTACCGGTTGACGGGCAAATTTGTGGATTCCGTGGCGAGTCAGGTCGGGTATATCCCGTTTGATTTCAAGCGCCATCAATGGGCTGGTGCGCTGGACTGGAAGTGGCGTGCATTGCCCATAAAACGCAGTCAATTACCTGAACTCGTTCCCGCGGGCTCGCCACTGGGCGCGATTACGGCGCAAGCCGCACAACAAACCGGAATTCCAGAGGGCCTGTTGCTGATTTCCGCAGGCGCCGACAAGGCCTGTGAGGTGCTCGCCTCCGGTTGTCTCGGCCCGGAGACAGGCAGTTTGAGCTATGGCACGACGGCGACCTACAACAGCACCAATACGCGGTACATAGAAACGATCAAGCACGTCCCCGCGTACCCGGCGGCGATGCCGGGTGCCTATAACTCCGAGACCATTGTGCAGCGTGGCTATTGGATGGTGAACTGGTTCAAACGTGAGTTTGGTTTGCGTGAGACACGGCTGGCGGCAGAGTTGGGGGTGGAAACCGAGACCCTGTTTGACGATCTGCTAAAACAGGTGCCTGCAGGGTCGATGGGGCTGACGGTGCAACCTTACTGGTCGCCCGGCGTTCGAATCCCCGGGCCGGAAGCCAAGGGCGCCATCATCGGTTTTGGCGATGTCCATACGCGCGCGCATATCTACCGTGCCATCATAGAGGGCATTGCCTATGCATTGCGCGAGGGCATGGAGCGTCTGGAAAAGCGCAGCGGTCACAGAATCAAAACCTTGAAGGTCTCCGGTGGCGGCTCGCAGAGCGATGAAGCCATGCAAATCACTGCCGACATTTTTGGTCTTGTGGTGGAGCGTCCCCATACGTATGAAACATCGGGCCTTGGAGCGGCAATTAATGCCGCTGTGGGCGTGGGGCTATACCCCGACTATGCGGTGGCGCTGGAAAATATGACGCATCAGGGCGAGATCTTCACGCCCATCGCGGAGAACGTCGAGCTCTACGAAAAATTGTACAGGGAGGTTTATCTCAAAATGTATGACAGGCTGAGCCCGTTGTACGGATCTATTCGTAAAATAACGGGCTATCCGTTTTGAGCCTCGCTCGAAGCCTGCCATCGTAAGCGGTGACTGTCGGTTCGACAGCTAGCAGATCCTCAAGAAACCCTGCAGCGAAGCCCTGACGACCGTCCATACTGGATAGCCTTTACTCCTGGGCTATCAAATGGGCCAACGCTTCGATCTGTTCCTGACGCAGCGGCTGGCTCAATTTTGCCTGGGCGTTCAGTGCGGACCACTGTGGATGCGCTCGTGCCTTGTGTAATGCGTCGGGCAGTTTGCCCTCGCGCCAGTTTTTTTCCACCGGCATTGCAACTTCAACACTGCCGGTAGCAGCGTGTCCTCTGATCTCCAGGGCCTGCAATAGCAACCGTTGACGCAAGGCCAACAAGCGCAGCACAGTGTCATCCACGGTCAGTTCCCGTTTTCCTTTAAGCTTGCCCAGGAGGCGGTTGCCGTAGCTGCGCGCGGTTTGTAGTGCGCCGCCAGCGATGGCACCGGCCAGAGCGGCAGTGCCGAGGGTCAGGCCGCCGACCAGTAGGTCCACGCCCGCGCCCGCCGCAGCGCCAGCGGCAATGCCGCTGCCGACATTTACGCCCAATTGCCTGAGGGTTTCCGGGTTGAACAGATCGTCGCCCCAGCGTCCGTCCAGCAGTGGCAGTTCGGCGGCTGTCGCGTCGCCGGGCCTGAAAGCGTAGAGCTTGAGCAGCGCTTCAACGCAGCGCTGCTCGCGTTGGCGCACGGCCTTGCGTAACGCGGTTATGGCCTGCTGCTCTGCTTTTTCAGCACTCTTGACGCTGTGCCGGTAGGCGGCGCAGTCAATCAGCAATTCGGCGATCAGCTGTGCGGCGCTGGTATGGCGCGCCGTGCGTTGAGTCTCGTGATTGCGCACCAGCCGTTCCAGTTGGGGCCGCGAATCTTCCAGTAGCAGCGCCAGATTTTCATACAGCCGCTGTTCGCCATCCTGCGGCGGCGCCACACTGTCGAAGCGCACCAGCGCGTGCAAACCGAGGCGCGCCAGTGCCTCACGCCACTGCGGCTCGCGCTGTTCACTGCTGCTGACAAAGTTGAACACCGGCAGCAGCGGTTTTCCGCAACTGGCGAGCACCGAGAGCTCGTCACGGTATTTGGCGAGCACCGGTTCGCGTGCATCGATCACATAAAGCCCGGCATCCGAGGCCAGCAACTGGCGCAGTACCTTGGCTTCCTGTTCGAAGCGCTGACGCGCTTCACTGCCCTCTAAAAAGCGCGTGATTCGCGCCGGACCATCGAGTCGCTCACCGGGACGATCCAGTCGCTCCAGGTAATCCAGCAGGGCGATGGCGTCTTCCAGGCCCGGGGTGTCATACAGTTCCAGCAGTGCTTCGCCGTCCACCGAGAGGCGGGCACCTTCCACGTGTCGAGTGGTGCTGGGGCGATGCGAAACTTCGCCGAAGCCCACATCGCGGGTCAGGGTGCGCAGCAACGAGGTTTTTCCGACATTGGTGTGACCGACCACGGCCAGTTTTAGCGGCTTATTCATGACCACTCTCCAGCCAGTTCAACGGTGCGCAGGCAGTAAACGCCAAGCCCAGCTGCTGCAGCGCCGCGTGCCAATCGTGGAGGCGGTCGTCGTCCAGCGTTTGGTCGGGCGGTGCCTGCAGCAACCAGATTTGAGTTGCTGCGGCATTGCGTGCCAGTTCGGCGATCAGTCCAAGACTGCCGCGATCCGGCGAGCGGCGCGGGTCGCAGGCTATAACCAGGCGCGCCGGTGGGAAGCGCGCCAACTGTTCCAGTAGCTTTTGCCGGGACTCGCGGCTGTCGAGGACGCCGGCATCCATCACTTCGGCGGAGAGGGTCGGCGGCCAGGGCCGCTCATTGTCCAGCTCGATCGCCACCAGAACAGCACCATTGCCTTGCTGTTCAGTGGCACCGGCTTGCGTGCCAGGGAGTAAATCAGGTGCGGCATCGCTGATTCCCAGACGTTCGCTGCTGGGCATCAGTTGTTCGCTTAATTGCGCATAGCCAGGCAGGTTCAGATCCAGA
>JBBKWY010000078.1:0-4234 GCA_037969215.1 Halioglobus sp. | reverse complement strand
CGGATCGCCTATCGACAGCAGGGCGAGGGCAGCCCGGTGATCCTGATCCACGGGATACCCACCAGCAGCCTGATGTGGCGGGAGATCATTCCGCAACTGGCGACACGGCACCGCGTTATCGCCCCGGACCTGCTCAACTACGGCTTGTCTGAAAAACCCGCGACCACCGATGTCTCGATCAATGCCCAGAGCCGGATGATCGTCCAGCTGATGGATGCCCTGGGCGTGCGCCGGACGGACGTGGTGGCACACGACATTGGCGGCGGCGTCGCGCAGCTGATCGCAGTCAATTACCCGGAGAAGATCCGCAGACTCATCCTGCTGGACAGCGTCTGCTTCGACTCCTGGCCGATTCCTGAATTCGAGCCGCTGCAGGCACCCGAAGCCGAATCCGCAATGAGCCTGGCCGCGTTCATTGAGATGATGCGCGGCTTCATGCCCGGCGGAGTACACAACAAGGCGGTGATGACCGACGAAGTCATCGACATGGTTCTCGCGCCGTGGTCGAGCGAGGACGGCAAGCGGGCGTTCTTCCGCAACCTCAGGCGCTTGAACAAGGAATACACTCAGGCTATTGCCAACGAGCTTGGAAGGATTGCGCAGCCAACTTTGGTTATGTGGGGCGATAAGGATCCGTTCCAGAAGCCCGCATATGCCGACAAGCTGGCCGCTGCGATCCCCGATGCGCAGCTAGCGTGGATTAAGGACGTCGGTCATTGGCTGATCGAGGAAAAGCCGGATGAAATCGGTGATCGCATCAAGCGGTTTCTAGACTGACGCACCGGCTCATGTGGCGCATATACGCAGTCACTGCTAGCTAAACGTTGCATACTCAAACGGAGAAATACGATGGATATCGACAAGAAAAACACCGCATTACTCATCATTGACCCGCAAAACGACTTTCTTAGTGAAAAAGGTGCCGCGTGGAAACTGGTCGGCGACAGCGTTCAGGAAAACCATACGGTCGACAATCTTGAGCGGTTGTTCAAGGCCGCGAAGAAGAATGGTTTTTCGGTATTCATCTCGCCGCACTACTACTACCCCACCGATGACACCTGGCAATTCGGTGGCACTCTGGAAAAAAAGATGCACGAGATCGGCATGTTCCACCGTAGCGGACCGTTGAGCGTGGTCGGCTTCGCCGGGTCCGGTGCCGACTGGCTCGAGCGCTACAAGCCCTATATCGAAGACGGCAAGACCGTCGTGGCCAGCCCGCACAAGATCTACGGCCCGCAGAACAACGACGTTGCGCTGCAGATGCGTAAGCGCAACATTAGCAAGGTGATCCTGGCGGGCATGTCAGCCAACCTGTGCGTTGAATCGCATCTGCGCGACCTGATTGAGCAGGGCTTCGAGGTGGCGGTAGTGAAGGATGCGACGGCAGCGGCGAAACATCCTGAACTGGGTGATGGTTACGAAGCTGCGCTGGTCAATTTCGATTTTATTGCCAACGCCGTCCTCACCACCGAAGAAGCCTTGAAGACCATGGACTAGCAGCATTCTTGGCGGCGACGGCCTGAACGTTGGTTGTATGCCGAGGAAAACGATCATCCGCACGTGGCGCCTGTACGCCAAGATTCGCGTCTGCGCGCAGATCCCGGCCGATATCCACGCAAATTCGATCCAGACCGATGCGAACAAGAATGCAGCAGAAGCCGCAGCGACGCTGGCTACCGAGGTGAAAAACCAGCGGAAGCCAACCACTCTAGTATCGCCCCGCTTATGTGTGCCAACGCACAGCGAATCACGCTACATGACATTACTGTAGGGAGTATTGACCACACTTGGTTCAACTGGAGGTACTATGGAAAATGCGGCAAACGCAACTCGGGACGAGCCGCTGGCCTTTCCCTGGTTCGACAAGGCCGGCGTACAGGTGATCGCGATCTCCTGTGACGACGCTGAGCGCGCAAACAAAACCCAGGCGTCCTGGTCCATCGCCAACCTGCAGCTGGGATACGGATTGTCCATCGAGGAAGCCCGGCGCTGGAGACTTTACATCTCCGCAGGCCTGCCCGACTCAAAAGAACCCGCTGCGTTTAGCGAACCCGGCGTTTTTCTAGTGCGTCCGGACGGCACCCTGTTCATGGCCGCTCTCAACAGCATGCCGTTCGCGCGTCCGCACTTCGACGAGATTCTCGATGCAGTCGACTACGTTCTCGCCAACGCTTACCCGGCGCGCGGCGAAGCCTGACCGCCGCTCGGAGTGCGAAAACACGGGATGCGGTGGCCGGACATCTCGGGGTTCAAATCAAGTGCTCAGGCACAGCGGTGCCTTTGTGCTCATACTCTATAAAGCGGGGCAGGCTCTGCTGCGGCATCCTATCTGCCCAACCTTGCCAGGCATCTGGTCAGGGCTGTTATAGGGACTGGCATCAACGGGTAGAGAGGAGCACGTATGTTCGATATTAAAGAAAGGATTACTTTAGTAACAGGTTCTACTAAAGGTATAGGTAAGGCTATTGCAGAAGCTTTTGTTGAAAACAAAGCTAAGGTTATTGTTCATGGCCGTAATCGTAAAGAGGCAGAAGACATATGCTCTTCTATAGGGGCATATGCTTTTATAGATGGAGAACTTGGAACAGAAGAAGGGTGCGAAAGTGTTATTCGTCAAACCAGGGATGTAGGTGATATTGAAATACTCGTGAATAACGCAGGTATTTTTGGTGTTCAGAATTTCTTTGAAACTAACGATGAAGATTGGATGCGCTATTACCAAGTAAATGTTATGAGTATTGTTCGTTTGTGCCGGGCATTGATGCCAGCAATGCTTAAAAACGACTCAGGGAGGATCATCAATTTGTCTAGCGAATCTGCGGTCAAACCACTGCCTCAAATGATTCACTATTCCATGACTAAAGCAGCCGTTGTTTCAGTATCCAGAGGCTTGGCTGAATTAACTAAAGGGTCAAACGTTACCGTTAACTCAGTATTGCCTGGGCCTACATGGACCGATGGTGTTGAGTCTTATTTTGATGGATTAGCTAATGAAGAAGGAAGGCCAGCAGAAGAATTAGTCAATAATTACTTTGATGAACATGAGCCAACATCACTAATTCAGCGTTTTGTCGACGTTAATGAAGTAGCAAGTGCCGTTATTTTTCTGGCCACTAATAGCGCTGTTAATGGTAGTGCGCAAAGAGTCGAAGGTGGCATCATTCGTTCAATATAAATTGGAAGCAGTATGCTTGCTTGAGTCCAGAGCGTTAGAGTTTCTTTATCCCGAGGAGTTAACGTGTCAGAACCTCCCATCTCGATCGTGATATGCGACGTCAACGAGACCTTGCTCGATATCACGACGCTAGAGCCGTTGTTCGAGCGTCTCTTCGACGACCCTTCGGTACTGCGCGAGTGTTTTGCGCAGCTGATTCTCTACTCCCAGGCTATGACCCTTTCCGGTCTCTACACGCCGTTCGACAAATTGGCCTCCGGAACACTGTCGATGGTCGCGGCCACGCGAGGCATGAAGGTGTCGCAAGCCGATACCGCGGAACTTGGGGAACGTATCGCGAACATGCCGGCGCATGACGATGTCATTCCGGCCCTCACCAAATTGCGTGACGCGGGCATCAGGCTCGTGACGCTGACGAATTCGGCCAGCATGCCACCGCCGTCGCCGCTCGAAAAGGCCGGTATAGGCGGCTTTTTCGAGCGTAATTTCAGCGTAGAGGTGGTCCGAAAATTCAAGCCAGCCCTGGAAACCTACCGTTTTGTAGCAGAAGAAATGGGCGCGGAGCCCGGGGAGATGGTGCTCGTCGCCTGCCACCTGTGGGATACAATCGGGGCCCAGGCTGCTGGTTGCCGCGGTGGTTTTGTCGCACGGCCCGGCAACGCAATACTTCCCGCCGAGAACGTGCCGGTTCCGGATTTCTGCGCGCCAGATCTCGGTACATTGGTCGACCAAATCTTGCAGCGTCGCTGACGCTTGCATCCATCGAACATGAAAAGGAGAAAAACTCATGACCGACACCGCAGAGAAGCCCGATTATTCAGACCTTACCGCCGTCTTTATCAACTGCACACTGACGCCGTCTCCGAAGGACAGCCACACCGACACGTTGATGGACGTGGTGCGCGAGATCATGTCGGGCGCGGGCGTTTCCATTAAGTCCTTTCGCAGCGTCGACCACGACATCGCGCCGGGTGTCTATCCCGATATGACCGAACAGGGTTTCGCCAGCGACGACTGGCCCGAAATCGGCAAGGCCGTTCTCGATGCCGACATCCTGGT
>JBBKWY010000077.1:0-51600 GCA_037969215.1 Halioglobus sp. | reverse complement strand
TTCCTCGGCTGGAACGCCGGTTTTGCAGAGACCGGCAGCGACACACTCTACATCACCAACAATCAGGCGACCCCGTTACTGTATGGCCAGTTCCACACAAGCCCCAGCGAAAACAAGTTAGGCATAGGGACCCAGTCGATTGCCGCTGGCGACACCATTGCCGTGTGGAATGGTGCCCACCTGACCAAGGGCGGCGTCTGGACGAACGCCTCCTCACGTGAGCTGAAGGATAACATCCAAACCCTCAGTACCGTCGACGCGAATGCCGCACTGGACGCACTCTCGCCGGTGCGTTATGTCTACAAGAATTCGCGCGACGAAGAGTATGTAGGTTTTATCGCGGAAGATGTACCCGAACTGGTGGCGACCAACGACCACAAGTCGCTGTCGCCGATGGACATTGTGGCGGTGTTGACCACCGTGACGAAAGACCAGAAGGCGAGGATGACGGAGAAGGACGTGGAGATTGCGGCGTTGCACAGTGCTCTGGCGCAACAGAAAGCTGTAAACCAGCAGCAAGAAAAGCGCATGCTGAAATTGGAAACTACCAATGAAGAACGCCTGGTACAACTGGAAATGGCCCTGGCCGAAGTACTGCGCAACCAGGATTCCGGGCTGCAGGTCGGTTTGCTTAACTAACCCCTTCGACGGTCATTCGATACCCCCGCTGGCAGCGTACTCCCACAACGGGACATTCCACCTCACTAATAAGAAGGCGCCCATAATGAAAAGGAAAGCTAAAACCACTGTTTGTCTCGCACTGACGGGCGCTGTGGCACTGGGCGCTACTCACGCTCTGGCGCAATCCGGGAATACAAACTATGGCCTCAATGCACTCTTAAACAATACCACAGGAGACTATGACTCGGCCTTTGGCGACGGCGCACTCTATTTCAACACTACCGGAAGCTACAACACGGCCAGTGGCTCTTTTTCACTTTTTTCAAACTACAGCGGCAGCCAAAACACCGCCAATGGCTATTTTTCTCTTTTTTCAAACACCACCGGCAACTACAACACCGCCAATGGCAACTATTCGCTGCGCTCCAACACTACCGGCGACAACAACGTGGCCAGCGGCGTTGACGCGCTCTATGCCAACACCACCGGCAGTTTCAATACGGCCAATGGCAAGAGTTCGCTGCATAACAACACGACCGGCACCTACAACGTGGCCAGTGGCGCTTATTCACTCAATTCCAACACCACAGGCAACTACAACACGGCCAATGGCAACCTTTCGCTGTACTCCAACATCACCGGCAACTACAACACGGGCAACGGCGCCGTATCGCTCTATAACAACATCAGCGGCAATCTCAACACGGCCAGCGGCTATTGGTCGCTCTATGCCAACACCACCGGCAGTGACAACACGGCCACGGGCTATCGGTCGCTCTTTCACAACATCAGCGGCAAACTCAACACCGCAGTGGGTGCGAGTTCGATGTATGGCAACACGGCCGGCAAATGGAACAACGGTGTGGGCGGTAAGTCCCTGTATTCCATCACCACCGGTAACGGCAATTCTGCACAGGGGTTCGCCACGCTCTACAACACCACCACCGGCTCCAACAATATGGCGATTGGCAATACCGCCGGTTACAACAACAAGACTGGCAGTGGCAATGTCTTCCTCGGCTGGAACGCCGGTTTTGCAGAGACCGGCAGTGACACACTCTACATCACCAATAATCAGGCGACCCCGTTACTGTACGGCCAGTTCCACCCAAGCCCCAGCGAAAACAAGTTGGGTATAGGGACCCAGTCGATAGGCGCGGGCGACACGATTGCCGTGTGGAATGGTGCCCACCTGACCAAGGGCGGCGTGTGGACCAACGCTTCCTCGCGCGAGCTGAAGGATAATATCCAAGCCCTCAGTACCGACGATGCGAATGCCGCACTGGAAGCGCTCTCGCCGGTGCGCTACGTGTACAAAAATTCGCGCGATGAAGAGTATGTAGGTTTTATTGCGGAAGACGTACCCGAACTGGTGGCGACCAGTGACCACAAGTCGCTGTCGCCGATGGACATTGTGGCAGTGTTGACCACGGTGACAAAAGACCAGAAGGCGAAGATGACGGAAAAGGACGTGGAGATTGCGGCGTTGCGTGAATCACTCACCCGACAAGACGAACGCCTGCTGCAACTGGAGCTCACACTGGCCGAACTACAGCGCAATCAATCGCCGCAGATGCAGGTTGGCTCGAGGGACTGAATCCTTGCCAGGCCTGCATAACCCCGGCCCGTCCGGGGTTTTTTATGTTCTGCACAATGCGGGTTAAAGATACCGCAATATTTGTTATCCTTAGCGCCCATTTTATTCGGGGATAATCGGCACTGCGCCGACCCGGGACACGGTAACAATGTATGCCTGATTATCGCTCCAAAACCTCCACCGCCGGCCGCAATATGGCCGGTGCCCGCGCACTGTGGCGCGCCACCGGCATGAAGGATGGGGATTTCGGCAAACCCATCATTGCGGTCGTAAACTCCTTTACCCAGTTCGTACCTGGTCACGTGCACCTCAAGGATCTCGGCCAGTTGGTTGCCCGCGAGATCGAAGCGGCCGGCGGCGTGGCGAAAGAATTTAATACCATCGCCGTGGATGACGGCATCGCGATGGGTCACGACGGCATGCTGTACAGCCTGCCCTCGCGCGATATTATCTCGGATTCGGTAGAGTACATGGTCAACGCGCACTGCGCCGATGCCATGGTGTGCATCTCCAACTGCGACAAAATCACCCCCGGCATGCTGAACGCGGCCATGCGTTTGAACATTCCGGTGGTGTTTGTGTCCGGCGGACCGATGGAAGCGGGCAAAACCAAATTGTCTGAGAATAAGCTCGATTTGATCGATGCCATGGTTATTGCTGGCGACGAAGACGCCTCCGACGAAAAAGTCGCCGAATACGAGCGCTCTGCCTGCCCCACCTGCGGCTCCTGCTCTGGCATGTTCACGGCCAACTCCATGAATTGCCTGACCGAGGCGCTGGGTCTGTCACTGCCGGGCAACGGCTCTACTCTGGCCACACACTCCGATCGCGAGCAGTTGTTCCTGCGCGCTGGCCGCGTGATTGTGGACCTGTGCAAACGCTATTACGAGCAGGATGACGCGTCCGTGTTGCCGCGCAATATTGGCAACTTCAAAGCCTTTGAGAATGCCATGACCCTGGATATCGCCATGGGCGGCTCCACCAACACCATCCTGCATCTGCTGGCGGCAGCGCAGGAGGCGGAGCTGGATTTCACCCTCGAGGATATCGATCGGCTGTCACGCAAGGTGCCGCAACTGTGCAAGGTGGCACCCAGCACCCCCAAGTATCATATGGAAGATGTGCACCGCGCGGGTGGCATCATGGGTATTCTCGGCGAGCTGGATCGCGCCGGGCTGTTGCACACCGAATGCACCACTGTTCACACTAAAACGCTGGGGGATGCCCTGAACCAGTGGGACATCATGCGCACCGATGACGCTGCCGTGCATAAATTTTACAGTGCCGGCCCGGGGGGCATACCCACCCAAACCGCCTTTAGCCAGAGCACCCGTTGGCCCAGCCTCGATAGCGACCGCGCAGGCGGTTGTATCCGCTCGCTGGAAAATGCCTTTTCACTCGAAGGTGGTCTGGCTATCTTAACCGGCAACATCGCACTGGATGGCTGCGTGGTTAAAACCGCCGGTGTCGACGATTCGATTTTGAAATTTTCCGGCCCCGCCCACGTCTGCGAAAGCCAGGATACGGCAGTTGATGCCATACTCAATGACCGGGTGAAAGCGGGCGATGTTGTCATTGTGCGTTACGAGGGCCCGCGCGGCGGACCGGGCATGCAAGAAATGCTCTATCCCACCAGCTATATCAAATCCAAGGGGCTGGGCAAGGCCTGTGCGCTGCTCACCGACGGACGATTCTCCGGTGGCACCTCGGGCCTGTCGATAGGCCACGCCTCCCCGGAGGCGGCCGCTGGCGGCGCCATCGGGTTGGTAGAAAACGGCGATATCATCGAGATCGACATTCCCAACCGCAGCATCAATGTCATGCTCTCCGACGAAGAGCTGGCACAGCGGCGGGCGACGATGGAGGGGATGGGAAACAAGGCCTGGCAACCGACAGAATTACGCACACGCAAGGTCACCCCCGCGCTGAAAGTCTATGCCAAGATGGTGACCAGCGCAGACAAGGGCGCGGTAAGGGATTTGTCTCTGCTCGATTAACCTGCCGGATCAGGGGCCGCCGGTGCCGCTGGCTCCGGCACGTCAACAGCCTGGCTTGCAGGGGTTTTACCTTCTGCCATCAGGCTCCGCAGATCCTCGCTTAGTGAGGACAGACGGTCGCGTAGATGGCTGTCCTGCTGCTCACTGCGCCCATTCAGTAGTTGCGCGACGACTGCGTATATGGCCTTCAGGTTGTGGTCGTAGACTCGTTTATACTCGGGCGAGGGGCTTTCTCTCTGCGCTGCCACGGCCGCCCGGACGCGCAACTGCCATCCCGGCTTGCGTTCCAACAGTACGCCAAGTTCCGACAACCACTGGGCACGAGCCTGCAGCCAGGCCCGGTCCGAGCGCAACAGACTGCGGCTGAACGCGTATAACAATTCGCGCTGCGGATCTGATAATGGCCCCAGGTATTCCCGGGCGTTATCCAGCGAATCGTCGTAACTGTCTTGGTAGAACTCCTCGTCCGTGCGCTCCAGGTACTTGTCTTCGTAGTCGTCCTGCCGCTCCTGGAGCTCCTCCATTAACTCCGCAATCTGCTCATCGGACAACTGTGCGCCGAGATCTAACAGCCAGTCCAGCGACTCGCCCTCCAGTCGCAGCCAGGCCGCTTCGAACTCGCCGAATACCGCGGCTATCATCGCGGGTGTCTGGGGCCGGTTGAGGTTGTCCTCGACACCCTCGAGTATCTTCAGATAATCCGGAAGCTCCCGGGAGCGATGCCAAACGAGAAATGGTTCGAGCAACCCGTCCAGGTACTGCTTCTGCTGCTGGTTGAGATCGACGTAATCGTCCACATACCACGGCAACAGGAAATCCAGCCGGTTGTAGACAAAAGTGGTGCTGCTGCAAGCACCGAGAAGCAGGAGACCGCCGAATACACAGACTCTGGACCACCGGGCGAACGCGGTTACCACCGTCTATTGCCGACCGACGGATATTTGTCGGAACGACGGTGATGAGTCTGGTAGCGGGCTTGACGAAGATTCAGCCAGCTCAACCCGGTTGCGCCCCAGATCCTTGGCAGAATAGAGCGCAGCGTCAGCCAAGGTGAGCCAATTCTCGAGATCCCGGACCTGTCTCACATCACAAACCCCCACACTGATGGTCATACTGCCCCACGGCAGTAATTGGGCTTGCTCCACTGCACGACGCAACTGGTTGGCGACAATATTTGCCTGTAACACCGTGGTTTCACTCAGCAGCAGCACAAATTCCTCGCCGCCAAAGCGACAGAGCGTGTCCACTCCGCGGATACGCTCCTTGAGCAAGCCGACCAGATTCTTTAGCGCGGTGTCACCGACGCTGTGACCAAACTCATCGTTGATTTTCTTGAAATGATCAACGTCCAGCAACAACAGCGAAACGCTGCGCTGATGACGCTCCCAGTCCTGCAGGGCTCTGCCGGCCTGTAACTCCAGATAGCGACGGTTAAACGCACCGGTCAGCGCATCGGTGATCGCCATGCCCTTGAGCCGCGACGACTGCTCGGTCATTGCGTACACCAGCCAGGCGCTAAACACCCAGGTGAGCAGCATACTTAAGCCGATTGAGGCTGCGGTAGTCGGATCGTGTAGCGTCACCACCACTGGCGCCGCGACCAGAGCGGTGAGCACGAAGACAATGACAGCCCAGCGGGTATTGAACAACATAGGAACAGCCACCATCAGGGGAAACAATAGATACAGGCTGAAATCCTGCCCCTGGTACAGTGACAGCATAACCAGAGAGATACACGCCCCGACCACCATCGGGGGTGACAGAAACGCTTCCCGCTGCAGGCTGAGCAGCAGGATATTAACCATTAGCAAAACCAGTAATACCGATGTAGCCACGGCAGGTAAAAGTTGCTGTGTATAGAAGTTGTTCGCAACATTGGGCAGTAGAATTACTGCCGTCAGTAAAAATATATAGCGGTAGGCACTGCGGCGGCGTTTATCGCGTAAATCGTCGACGTATTCATCATTCCGTGCACGATGCCGCGGCAACAACTCACCGGTGAAGGACTCTGTAAAATCGCGCTTGAGCCGCAGCCACCGCGCCTTATTGGAAGTGTTCAGATTGCTGTCCGTGTCGAGTATCAGGAAGGCTGACGAGGCTCCTGATGCCGTCCTATAAGTCTATACGTTGCCTACAATACCTCAGCGGCAACCCCGGGCCAATGCCCCGGGGCCACAAGCTCACACTTTGCACTCCAAGTAGAGCTTGCAAGGCCGCTCAAGCGGCGGCATGCTGCTCGCCCTCGGCGGCCTTGTTGATCGCTCCCAGAATACCGTCAAGCGACGCCTGGATGATATCGGAGCTGCGGCCAATCCCGCAGAAACGCACGCCGTCAATATTGAGCTGTATGTAACAAATTGCCTCGGCGTCTGCACTCTGGCTCAGAGCGTGCTCATTGTATTCCACCAACACAATCTGCTTGCCGGTAAAGTGCTGCATAGCATCGACAAATGAGGCTACGACACCGTTGCCGGTACCGGACAACTGATGGACGGCTGTGCCTTCGCGCAATTCTGCCTGCAACCGGTCCACGCCGCCCTCGCGACTCACCTGGTAGTTACCCAGTGCCCAGCGGCCGTCCGCCGCGAAATACGTGTCCTGAAACAGCTGGTAGACCTCTGCTGAGCCCACCTCTGTCTCACGCTCCTCAGCGTAAGCCTGCACCGGGGCGCTGAAATCAATCTGTAACCACCGTGGTAATTCCAGACCGTAGTCACGCTCCAATACGAATGCGATACCGCCCTTGCCTGATTGGCTGTTGATGCGTATCACTTCCTGATAGGAACGGCCAATGTCCTGTGGGTCTATGGGCAAATAAGCCACATCCCAGGGCGCATTTTTGTCCCGTTTGACCAGGCACTTCTTGATCGCATCCTGATGGCTGCCAGAGAAGGCCGTAAACACCAGCTCGCCCGCATAGGGGTGACGCGGATGTACCGGCAACTGCGTGCACTCCCGGGTCGTCTGTATAATTTCGTCCATATGGCCCAACTGTAACTGCGGGTCTACGCCCTGGCTGTAGAGATTCATGGCCATGGTAATGATGTCCATATTGCCAGTGCGCTCACCATTGCCCATGAGTGTACCTTCCACCCGGTCGGCGCCGGCCATTACGCCCAGCTCACCGGCGGCGACCGCGCAGCCGCGGTCGTTGTGCGTGTGCAGGGAAACCAACAGGCAGTCGCGATTGGCGACGTGGTCGCAAAACCATTCGATCTGGTCTGCATAGACGTTCGGCGTGCTCGCCTCAACAGTCGCCGGCAAGTTGATAATCACCGGGTGCTCTGGCGTAGGCTGCCATACAGCGTTCACCGCATCGCAAATTTCCACGGCAAAATCCAGCTCGGTACCGGTAAAGCTCTCTGGCGAATATTCAAACACCCACTCTGTCTGCGGATGCCGGGCAGCACAATCCTTGACGAGTTTCGCCCCTTTCACGGCGATATCAATAATGCCCTGCCGATCCAGACCAAACACCTGCTCGCGCTGCACCGTCGATGTTGAGTTATACACGTGTACGATTACGCGGCGGGCACCTTTGAGAGCCTCGAACGTTTTCTCGATCAGGTCGGACCGCGCCTGTGTCAGTACCTGTATCGTCACGTCATCGGGAATTCGGTCATTTTCAATCAACTCCCGCACGAAATCGTAGTCATGGCTGGACGCCGAGGGGAAGCCCACTTCGATCTCCTTGAAGCCGATCTTTACCAATTGGTCCCAGAGCTGTGATTTCTGACGTGCTGTCATCGGCTCGATCAACGCCTGATTGCCATCTCGCAGGTCTACGCTGCACCAGCGCGGTGCCTGCTCAATGACACGGTCAGGCCAGCGCCGGTTCGGCATGGCAATGGGCTGGAACGCTTTGTACTTGCGATGATCGAAGCTATTCATGATGCTCTACCTGTAATCAGTATTTAGGTGGCCGATCACCCGTGTGGTTGGTCTGTACCAGCCCTCGTGAGGCGATACGCAGGGCATTGGCGGAAGGGTAATCCCACCAACACCCCCGCGGCGGGTGATTGATCAGCCGGACGCACAGTATAAGGCGCTCACTGGAGAGAAAGATTGCGAATATGACGCTCCACCTCGCTTAAATAACAATAATTCTCTACAAAATGCCATTTTGTTAGTGATATAGTTCCATCCCTTGGATTAGTCGCGGTATCACCGCCGGGGAGCGCTGTATGAAACTGGATCGCACAGACCGCAGGATTTTGCAGGCCATGCAAACCAATGCCCGCATCAGCAACCTGGAACTGGCGGACGCGGTGGGCCTCTCGCCCACACCCTGTTCACGTCGGGTCAAGCGACTGGAGGAGTCTGGCCTGATCCGCGCACATGTCACCCTGCTGAATCAGGCCATGCTCGGGCTCAAGCTCACCGCGTATATCGGCATCAGCATGGACCGCCACACGCCGGACCGGTTCGAGGCTTTTGAAGCTGAAGTCGCGAAATACCCGGAAGTGATGGAGTGCTCCGTTGTCACCGGTCAGGCTTCCGATTACCTACTCAAGGCGGTGGTGCCGGATATGGAGTATTACGAGCGCTTCCTTTTGGGTAAGCTGACGCGTATTGAGGGCGTGACCGGCGTCCATTCGAGCTTCGAACTGCGCCGCGTGATACACAGAACCATGCTGCCCCTGGCGCATATTTCAGACGCGACCGTGCTGTGAATAAATGGCCAGTTTCGGTGGCCACTTGCAGACTTGCCGCGCGCGCCAAGCGCTTGCAGACTGTGCTCGGTAAATTCATCCAATAACAAAGTGGAGTGGCTATGATTGATATGGCAGGCAAAGTTGCCATCGTAACAGGCGGTGCCAGTGGTATGGGCCAGATAACGGCTAGACGTCTGGCGAAACAAGGCGCAAAAGTCGCGATATTTGATGTTAACGACAAAGGGCTGCAGGACACGGCTGCTGAGTCCGGCAATATCACCGCCTTCCGCTGCGATATCTCCAGCCTGCAGGATGTCGAAGCGAAAGTTGCCGAGGTTGTCGCTGCGCTGGGCCCTATCGAATTGTTAGTGCACGCGGCTGCGCTGATGCCAGGCCACAGTCTTATCGACCACACCCATGAAGATATGGAGAGGCTCTTCCGTATCAACTACTTCGGTACCACTTATGTTGTGAAGGCCGTGCTACCCGCCATGATAGAACGGGGCAGGGGGCGCATGATCGTGTTTGGATCAATCGCGGGGGTGGCGCTGGTGCCGAAAATGGGCGCCTACTGCGCCACCAAGGCAGCTGTTAACGCCTATATCGAAGTACTGCAGAACGAGATTCGCAAAACAGGTGTCCGTATTCACCTGGTCTGCCCACCGGCCGTCAACACGCCATTGGTCGACCAGACCATGGCAACCGACACGCCCGGCAGCATTATTGAGGCGAAGAAGAGTGGCCGCCTGGGCGACCCCGAACAGATGATTGACGCGATAGAAAAAGGCGTGCGCAAAGACAAGGACATCATCTACCCCAAAGAAGCCAAGTTGCTGTACCTGTGGCGCGCACTAATGCCAAAACTGTGGTGGAAGGTCGTGATGAAGTTCGAAAAATGACGGTATCACAAGTCCCGGTCATTCGTTCATTGCAGTCTGCCACAGCAGCTAGCTTGCATATTTGTCTTGTGACGAATCTTTCTGCTCTGGGGCTCAGCAATTACAACCACTCATAAGCCAGCGGACCACAACGATGTTTGAAAACTCAGATAAAGATTGGGAAGCCTACGGCGCAAAAAATCCTTACTACGGTGTTATTTCCAACGAGAAATTCCTCGCTGAAAACTTGAGTGATGAATCCAGGTTAGACTTTTGGCAGACCGGCCAAAACGACATAGACGTTGTATTCCAGAATATCAAAGCGCATCTCGATCCAGAATTCCAGCCTGTATATGCGCTGGATTTTGGTTGCGGAGTAGGGCGGCTATTGTTTGCCATCAGCAGTAGATGCGACCACGCGACTGGTGTAGATGTGTCACCATCTATGCTGGCAGAAGCAAAGCGACAAGCCGCCAACAAGGCGATTGAGAATGTATCGTTTATAGAAACCAACGACTGCAGCGAATTGGGCCAGAATAAATATTGCCTGGTACATTCCTATATCGTTTTTCAACACATCCCCGAAGACAGGGGATACGCCATACTGGACAAACTGCTTGCCAGTCTTCGCAGCGGCGGCGTTGGGGTGCTGCATTTTACCTTCAGTAATTCACGATTTTGGTTTTGGCGACTTGCCCGCAAGATCCCGTTCAACAAGCAACTGCGAAACCTGATTAAGGGACGCCCCCTGAACGCGCCGCATATGCAGATGAATGAGTACGACCTGAATCTCATCATGAAGAAACTCTGGTCACTCGGTGTGAGTAATTGCCACCTGGCGTTAACCGACCATGGCGTGCTTGGTGCGATTATCTATTTTAAAAAGCGGTAGCGGCCGAGAGGTAATCTTCCTGCTGATCAGTGAAAAGCGCAACACGACCTACCTGAAACAGCCAAGTGTTGTTCGCAAAAATCAGCTATTCTAGGTGCTATTTACGAACCAAACATGGAAAACAAATGTTCGACAACTTTCCTAAAACACGTACCCCACTCCCAAAAGCGATCGCGGACATCTACGATGCACATTACAAATCCAACAGGGAGGGTCAAACGACCGCTTCGTCTCTCGCACAGAAAATGGAATCATGGCTTCACAAGCAGGTTGCAAACGATATCGTAAGTTCTGGTAATTCCGAACGGGCAACCCTGGAACTAGGTGCCGGCACTCTGAACCAATTGAAGTATGAACCCGCGGGGCAGTCGTATGACATAGTAGAGCCGTTCGCCGGTCTGTATAAAGATTCACCACTGCTTGTCAGGATTAGAAAGATCTACGCAGATATTTCTGAAGTGCCGAAGAGTTGTCGCTACGATCGAATCACATCAGTCGCTACACTGGAACATGTCTGCAACTTGCCAGATTTGGTTGCGCAAAGTGGACTGTTATTGTCAGAGAATGGCGTGCTACTTGCCAGCGTGCCAAGTGAGGGGACTTTGCTTTGGAAGCTAGGCTGGATGTTGACCACCGGCCTCGAGTTCAGACTAAAGCATGGCCTCGATTATGGGCTGCTAATGAAACATGAGCATGTAAACACTGCCGATGAAATAGAAGAAGTCTTAAATTACTTTTTCGAAGATGTGACTTGTAAAGTATTCGGGCTTTCAAAAAGATTCAGTTTGTATCGCTATTACAAATGTCGTCATCCACGGATTGATAGCTGCCGGGAATTCATTACGATGCCAAAAACGGCAGGATAATTTCGTTTGGCCTGGCACACCTGGCCCATTGAACAGACAGTCGCATCAAACTAAATTAGAAGATTTCTGCTTGAGGAAAAGGCATGTGAGGCAGGATCGCTTCTTTCCTACTGCAGACTATCGTAACGCCCGAAGGCGTTGTGGTGCACTCATACCCGACGTTAGTCAATCGGGCGGTAAGGGCTGCGACAAACTTACCTTTGTTGGGGTCCGGCGTGTAAAAAACGTTCGCCTCTATCGGTTCCGGCGCAAAAATTATCGTTGTGACGCCAAGGTTGTCTGCGATGGAGACTATCGAGTTCATTGTAGTTTCCAGACTCTGGGATTTCTCAGGGAGCCTATTTTTTAGAACCGTAAATAAATAATTTCTTTCTAAATACTCGGCATTTGACAGAAATTTTTTGTGGTAATAAAGGTAGTGCCTGACCGCAATGAAGGCGGGAGGATCGGGCAATATCGGAAGAAAATCATCGAGACTCCCCGCAGCGACGTAGGCGCCTTCGGGGATGAGCTTTCTCGCGGCTTCGGCCTCACGCCATGAGGATTCAAAAATTGCCTCACTAAATCGCCAATTTCCTCCGAAAACATAGCTTGGCTGTATAGTGCCCGCCAGTATGCCCAGGAGCATCAAAACAAACAGCGGCACCAGAAACCTACTTCCTCTAATGTCACTTTTTGGTTCTGTCGACCTCAAATGAACCACCGCAATGCTTGCCATCACTCCGACTAGCAATACAGCGGGGTAGGATGCTGGCAGCCTGAATGACAGAAAATTCAATCGAGCTATAATGGCGATGCCTTCGATAAAGAATGGTGCCATTACCGTAAAAATGCCAACCATGCACACACGGAGAATCGTGCGTTGAAATAGCGCATCTTTTGTCGTGCGTGCTATTAGGGGCAGCAGGAGCAGCATCATCAGTACTGCGCTCTTGGCAAACAATCCGCCATACTCCTCCCCCCATGTTACCAACTGACCGCTATATCTGATGTCACTGGACACAGGCACCGTCGGGAGCGCCAGCAATCCGTATGCCAGCAATAAGAATATTGGCGCAAGTGAGAGGAAAATCGTAAATAGCGTTCGTAGATTGTGTCGTATCGATGGAAGAAAAACGATAGCGGCCATGCCTACGGTTAAAGGAGCGACGAACAGGGCCGTAGACGAAAGTATCGCCACAGTACAGACGGAAAGTAGTAGCAAAAACCAGGTGCGAAACGTTTGCTGTTGGATGAATGCGGCAACCGAGAAAAACAAAAGCGGGGCCGCTATCAGGAGAACCTGACTTTTCCCCCGCCATATAAACGCCACAGAATCCGACGAAAAACCTTGTCCTCCCCAGATCAGGAGAATCAAGAACGACACCGTCACAGCCAGTCCCGGATATGGGACTCGCACAGCGCGCATAAACAAGTAAGCAGCAAAGCTCCAAAGAATCGCACCGCAGACAGGAAAGATATCAAAGTACAGCTGCAGGGGGTTAAGCCCCATCACATCGCTGATCCATGCGATCAGGACTTCATACCCCACCCCGCGGTATGACGGATGCAGGCTATAAGGTGCTGAAGTATCCAGCAACAAATCCTGCCCCTGGACTGGCAATGCGGGATTGGCCAGCATCGAGGACATCACATGCCCGTAAAACGCTTCATCCCAGGCGGGAAAGCCTAAGCCGTATACCGTGATCGCCAGTGCACTGACACCGAAAAGGAACAGTAGGCAATCCAGGGTACTTGAACGGTCGCCCTCATCCACTGCCGGTGCAGGGGAATCACCGTTGAACACTTTGGGGTAGAGGAGATAGGCCAGAGAACACGGGAGCATCAGTGCCCAGAAAAGATTGTACGATAGCGCGGAGTTGGTCCATTGGAAGTGGTCTGCAGCAAAGACGACGATAACGGCCAGCAGCGTTGGACTTACCGCCAGCATTAGAAAAGAAGTGCCTGTTATGTGCCTCGGAGACAGTTTTACGAACGCGCTGGTGCGAGAATTTACATTCAAAAATCCCAAGTCAGTTCGCAACAGATATAGCAGGGAAATCACTATTTGCATTGCCAATACAGGAATGTAGGCCTTAAGGCTTATGTACGAGGCATCAAAGACGAGCACAGCAACCCAGTAATATATCGCCCAGTTTCCCCACAGGCAGAGGGCGATAATGGTCGCCCTTTCAATACCGTAATTCACTTTTTCGGCAAGCATCAACTGATAGATTCCTGTCAGGCGGTCGCCACCAAATATAACCCTGTCATGAAAAAACCCAGACCTATCCAGTAGCGAATGGTCAATGCTTCATGAAAAAGAAAATAGGACGCAATAGGCAGAAGTACAAAAGAGAGAGCGACGAATGGGTAAGCCCGATTAAGTGGTACATACTTTAATAGAATCACCCAAAGGAATGTGCCAGCACCATAAAAGAACAGCGCAAGGATAAACTCCCACGTCACCAGCGATAGCAAAAGATTCAGAAAACCTTTCTCCACAACCAAGCTTTGTGACGATTGCTTGAACAGGATTTGTCCCGCAACCATCAAGCATACGACCATAAAAATGGACGCGATTTGTGTATTTGTGAGTGGGATAGCGGATGTCACTTTTGGGGCACCTGTGTAACCTTCCCCTCTGCGATATGGAGTGCAAGCGCGCGGGTCAATTCGGTAATCTGCTTATTGTTGCGATTGAAGCTGAAATAAAGCGATGCTAAACCCAACATGGAAACCAGTATCCAGATATAGAAAATGAGATCTGCACCGCGACCAACGCCCAGGAAATGCGCAATCGTGTTTGACAGGGCGGGCATCCAGGTGAGGACAATCCCGATAACCACCGATACCGACATCATCGATCGAAGTATCCGGCCTCCGCGCGATTGAATAAGGGTGAAAAATAAAATGCCGAGCAGTACTAAGCTTATGATTGGCTGGATCATCATTTGGTAAATCTCTCAATCAGTAAATCCATCAGGATATTTAGGGAGTTAGACAATTTCTGACCTTTTTTCAACGAATACTCCGTGTAGCGAATAGTAACGGGAACTTCGGTATAACTCAGATTCAGCTCGGCAATCTGTTCCAGCAATTCTGAAGCGTGAGCCATACCATTTTGGTGCAAGCGTATGCGCTTGGCCGCTTCGGCCCGGATTACCCTGAGGCCGTTGTGCGTATCGGTTAATTGCAATCCAGTGGACAGGCGGGTGAAAAATATCGCAGCCTTGAGTGTCAACCATCGCAGTCGAGGCAAGTTTTCGGTCGTGCCGTAGAACCTGCTTCCCAGCACCACATCGCAGTTTTCGGCATGCAGTGCGTCGAGCATTGCATCTACATCTTTCACCCTGTGTTGGCCGTCCGCGTCAAACGTAACGATATACTCTGCCTGTCTTCGTAAAGCAAAAGTTATCCCCGTCTGCAGTGCCGCACCCTGACCGAGATTCACCGAGTGGGCTACCAGGATTGCGCCCGCACCAATCGCTTCCCTGCCGGTATCGTCAGTAGAACCATCATCCACCACAATGACATTTGTGTAAGTTGATCGCACCTCCGTAACCACAGAACGAATGACCGATTCTTCGTTATAGGCTGCTATGACAAACCATGTCTGCTTTCGAATTTCATCACATGGCGGCATGGGCGCCCCCGAAGTTTGAGCCGCCGACTGAATCGGCCTTTATAAGTATATGGAAAATCATATCGATAATCGGAAATGATTTCCCCCAGGTTTAGTTCCTTCCTGAAAACGGCCAAGCCTGGGTATTGTGCCCCATTTTGGGGGTCTCGTCTCACCCGATTTCAGCGCAGATCCGTTTCGCTCCCCTCAAAGAGCACCGGGGTATCGGCGCTCACCGCTCAGCAGCAAAAACCGCGTTATATTTTGAACACGTATTTTTGCTTTAGCCAGTTGCATAGACTAGCATCGCCGCCCCATGGCCCACCGACAGTTGCAACCCGACTCCCGCTGGCTGCTGGCACTGCTGGCGGCACTGGTCGCACTCGGCCCATTGAGTGTGGATGTGTACCTGCCCGCGATGCCCGCCATGATGACGGCACTGGGCACCGACATCCAACACATGCACCTAACGCTCAGTACCTACCTCGCCGGCTTTGCACTGTTCCACCTGGCCTGCGGCCCGCTGGCGGACCGCTTTGGCCGCAAACCGATTCTGGTCGGCGGGACCGTGCTATTTGTATTGGCCTGTCTGGGTTGCAGTCTGTCCACCACGGTCGAAGAACTACTGCTGTTTCGCTTCATCCAGGGAGTGGGCGCCTGCGTTGGGCCTACACTTGCGCGCGCTGTGGCACGCGATGTATTCGGGCCGACGAGGGCGGCGCGGGCACTGTCAATCATTGCCATGCTGATGGCCCTGGCCCCTGCTGTCGCTCCCACCCTGGGAAGTATCCTGATGCTGTGGCTGCCCTGGCCCAGTATTTTTGTGTTCCTGGCGGTGTACGGCGTCAGTATGGTCGTCCTGATTCAGGTATTTTTGGCAGAATCCCTGCCACAGCGACAGAGCCTGCACCCGCTTTCCATTGCGCGTAATTTCGCCGAGCTGATTCGCAGCCCCATGTTTATTACCGCCACCTTTGGCAGCGGCTTTGTGTACGCCGGGCTACTGGCATACCTGTCGTCATCCAGTTTCGTCTACATCGATATGCTGGGTGTCCCCGTACAGTACTTTGGCTTTATCTTCCTTACATCAGTGGCCGGCTATATGGCAGGCAGTGCACTCAGCGCAAGGATGAGCTTGAGTTATGATTCCGAGAGAACCGTACTGGTAGGGGCGGTGCTCGCGGCTGTTGCCACGGCCAGCATGTGGGTGGGCACTCAACTCTTCCCGCGCAGCATACTGGTGTTGGTGCTGCCGATGATGCTGTATTCGACGGGCATGGGGCTGGTGCTACCCAATGCGATGGCGGTGGCATTGCGCCCCTTTCCGCACATTGCAGCCACCGCATCGGCGCTGATGGGTTTTATCCAGATGGCGCTGTCCGCCTCCGCGACAGCGCTGGTCGGCGCGTATCTTGTCGATACACCGGCGCCTATGCTCAATTTTATGGTCTTGATCACATTCCTCGCCCTATTACTTTGTGTGTCGCTGTATCGCGGTCGCGCAGTGACAAAGCCCTGACCGTGGGCTCGCGCTGTGGCATACTCATCGGGCAATTTTTGCGGAGATTACAACGTGCGCACTGCCTCTGATGTTACCGAGCTAATTGGCAACACCCCTTTGCTGTACCTGAAACAGGTCTCGGAGAAAACCGGCTGCACGATTCTTGGTAAAGCGGAGTTCCTAAACCCTGGCGGTTCGGTAAAGGACCGTACCGCACTGGGCATCATTCGAGCGGCACAGGCGTCGGGCGAGTTGCGGCCAGGCGGCCGCATCGTCGAAGGCACGGCAGGCAACACCGGGATCGGCCTGACGCTGCTGGCCAATGCCATGGGCTACCAGAGCACCGTGGTGATGCCCGTCACCCAGAGTAAGGAAAAAATCGATACCCTTGAATTACTGGGCGCTGATTTACACCTGGTGGGCGCCACGTCCTATAGCGACCCCAATCACTACATACACACAGCACAGCGCCTGGCAGAGAAATTCGACAAGCAGGAAAAAAACGGCGCTGTCTGGGCCCGTCAATTCGACAACCTTGCCAATATGGATATCCACAGGCGCACCACTGGCGAGGAAATCTGGGCGCAAACGGACGGAAAAGTAGACGGTTTTATTTGTGCCGTAGGCACCGGCGGCACACTCGCCGGCATATCAACCGCTCTGAAGGATCACAATGCTGGCGTGACCATTGGCCTGGCTGACCCGGCTGGCGCGTCCTTGTACGAATACTTTCGCAGCGGCGAGTTGCACGCCAGTGAAGGGGGATCCATCATCGAAGGCATTGGCATCAATCATGTGACGGATAATGTGGCGCAGGCGAAAGTAGATGTCTCCTTCATGATCAGTGACGAGGAAGCCCTGCCCTACATCTTTGATCTACTGAAGCACGAGGGTCTCTGTCTTGGCGGATCATCAGGTATTAACATCGCCGGCGCCGTTCGGCTCGCGGAGCACCTCGGGCCAGGGCACACCATCGTCACCATTCTGTGTGACTACGGCAACCGCTACCAAAGCAAACTGTTCAATCCGGTATTCCTCGAGAACAAGGGTCTCCCTGTCCCCGAGTGGCTGGTGATCTAGAGAGGGAGCGCGATCAATTGCCTTGGGATGCGCGCTCTTTTTCAATCAGGAAATCCACAACCTTCAACATATCCGCTTGCGTTCCTGCTGTTTGCTGGCTGACGTAATATTTGCCATTGACCATCAGAGCCGGTGTCCCTTTCAACTTGGCCGCTTTGGCAGTAGCTACAGCCTGACTCACCTGGCTGTTCACCCCGAACGAATTGAACGCTTTATTGAAGTCTGCCTCGGACACTCCGTTGGCAGCGAATAACGCGGCGATTTCCGCCTGCGATGAAAGCTTCTTACCATCGACGTTCATCGCCTGAAATAGCACCGGGTTCATGGTATCCAGTACCCCCAGAACTTCAGCGGTGTAATACGCCTTGGCGTGCAGCGACATCTGCTCGGCCCAGACAGCCGGTATCCCGCGGAAGCTCACATCATCCGGCAGGGTTTTTTTCCACGGCTCCAACAACAGCTCAATGTGATAACAGTGGATGCAGCCATACCAAAAAAATTCAGCAACTTCTATTTTGGCCGAATCGACAGACCGCACCGGCGGCACGATTAATTCATAGTCGGTGCCTGCCACATAGGTTGTTGCGGCGTCTTCGTCAGCGACACAAGAAAGCCCGAAGAGCAGCAGGGAGGCAGTCAGCAGTACTCGTTTGATCATAATTTTCTCCACAAAAGTTTGTTGCTTGATGAGACAACAGCAAACGCTTGTCGTTCGCCAGCTAAAAAAAAAGGTGGCATATATGCCACCTTTTTTACACTTCTGTCTACTTCAGTCCAGCCACATAACTGGACACAGCCTCAATTTCCTTGTCGCTGAGACCAAATGCCGTTGTACGCATAATCATCGCGTCACCGTCATTGGTGCGGCCAGTGGAATCATCATAGCCTTTACGATAGGCACGCAACTGGTCTGCTACATACTGCGCATGCTGACCCGCAAGTGACGGGAAACCGGCCGGCGCATTGCCTTTACCTGTCGGGGAGTGGCAGGCAATACAGGCCGCCACGTTGCGAGCGGGGACGCCAGCGCGGTATATTTTTGCCCCCAGAGCCAGAAGATCCGGATCGGTGTGGCCACCTGAGCGTTCCTGCGAGGCAAAGTAGGCCGCGATATCAGCCAGATCCTGATCAGTTTTGCCATCCAACTGACCTGCCATTGTTGGCACGGGGCGAGTACCATCACGAATATCCAGCAACTGCTTGTACAGGTATTTTTCACCCTGATCTGCCAGCTTGGGAAAAGGTGACGCACTGTTGCCGTCGGCACCGTGACAGGCACCACAGGCGACACTTTGGTTCTTGCCTGCGGCGGCATCACCCTCAGGGTGTGCTGTGGCTGCAAAACCGATCGATGTCCAGCCCAGCGTCAGGCTGAACAAAACTGCTAGTTTCTTCATGTGAATTCCAGATATAACGTGTGTGGGAATGCGCTCAATTCGCGGGCGCGGGCGCGGCCATAAACTCAATAAGAGCTGTGTATTGTTCATCGGTGCAGGTTGCGCACAAACCAGTGGGCGGCATGGCATTCAGGCCATTTTTCACCGATGCTACCAATGCCGGCATGCCTTTGGCCATGCGGGGCTGCCAGGCGGCCTCATCGTGTGCCTTGGGTGCACCTGCCGCGCCAGTTGAATGGCAGGCAAAACAGGACGCCTGGTATTGTGCCGGTGGCGCGTCAGCCCAGGCACTAATGGCAGAACTCATCAAAACAACAGCGAAAAGTTTTTTCATGGAGACACCTCTAAACATCAAGTAAGCCAATTAACCACACAAGCATTTGATAACAGACGAAAAAGCTGTGGCATTATATACGAGATACCCAGACCAAAAAAGGCAATCCCTCGCAATGACCGACCCAGAACAGATCACCGCCCCTGCAACGCCCAATTATCGGAGCGCGCAGTTTCTCACCAGTGCGGCAAAGCTGGCTCAGTGCCCACCTGACGCTGGCTGGGAAGTTGCCTTTGCCGGCCGATCAAATGCCGGAAAATCCAGTGCAATCAATAGCTTAACTAACAACAAGAAGCTCGCAAAGACCTCCAAAACGCCGGGAAGGACACAGCTCATCAATTTTTTTGAACTGTCTGAGAGCCAACGCCTGGTAGACCTGCCCGGCTACGGTTACGCCAAAGTCCCACTGGCCGTAAAGCGCGAATGGGTCAAGCAACTGGAAAATTACCTGCAAAATCGCCGGTGTCTGCGCGGACTGATCCTGTTAATGGATATCCGCCACCCCCTGCAACCGTTCGATCAACAGATGCTGGGATGGGCGCTACAGGCCGCTATGCCGGTGCATATCCTGCTAACCAAGGCGGATAAATTGAAGCGTGGCGCGGCCGGTACTGCGTTACTGCAGGTGCGCGACAAATTGAAGGCCAATGTCGATCTCGTCAGCGTGCAGCTGTTTTCCGCCCTGAAACACGACGGTCACAAAGAGTTGATTACCGTTCTGGACAATTGGCTAATGGAGGCTGATGCAGGTGAAGAGATCGTATAACTAACCGCTTCCCTGGAAAAACAAACCCCGGTTGCCATTTTCACAGTCAACCGGGGAACCTTGGGCCTCCTTGGGGAAAGAGGCTTGCTCACTTCGGCTCAGGATAGAAGCCACTTAGGGATGTAGCTTGCGCTACAGATATTGAGACTGGCTACCCTGAAAATAGTTCCACGGTATTTGGAAATTTCGTCGACGGCTTTAACCGATCACGGCAACCTAATGCGCCTCATCCCAATTGTTGCCAACTCCCGCCTCCACCAACAACGGCACAGACAGTTCGGCCGCCTCTGACATCAGCAGACAGATCCGCTCACGAACCGGATCAACGTCGGCCGTGGCCACCTCAAACACCAGTTCATCGTGCACCTGCATAATCATGCGGGCATCGGTATCACCCAGCTGCAGCCAAGCATCCACCGCCAGCATGGCACGCTTGATAATGTCTGCCGCCGTACCCTGCATCGGTGCGTTGATAGCGGTGCGCTCGGCCGCCTGTGCGTGCATCTTATTGCGCGCATTAATATTCGGAAGGTACAGGCGTCGCCCGAACAGGGTTTCCACGAAGCCCTGTTCCTTGGCTACGGCACGGGTACGGTCCATGTATTCGGCGACACCCGGATAGCGCTCAAAATAGCGATCGATGTATTGCTGGGCCTCTTGTCTACCCAAATGTAATTGCTTCGCCAATCCAAATGCCGACATACCATAGATCAGGCCGAAATTGATCGCTTTGGCCTTGCGCCGCTGCTCGCCAGACACCGACTCCAACGGAACTTCAAACACCTCCGCGGCCGTGGCGGAGTGCACATCCAGACCTTCAGTGAACGCCTTGAGCAAGCCGGCATCTTCCGATAAGTGGGCCATGATACGCAGCTCGATCTGTGAGTAGTCAGCCGCAACGATCTTGTAGCCCTGGGGCGCGATAAAGGCCTGGCGAATACGGCGACCCTCCTGCGTTCGGATGGGAATGTTCTGCAAATTGGGGTCGGTTGAGGAGAGCCTGCCGGTAGCGGCTACGGCCTGATGATAGGACGTGTGAACCCTGCCTGTCGCAGCGTTGATCATCTCCGGTAATTTATCGGTGTAGGTCGACTTGAGTTTGCTAAGGCTGCGGTATTCCAGCAGTAGCTGGGGCAGGGGATAGTCCAATGCCAGCTCAGCCAGTACGTCCTCGGCTGTCGAGGGAGCCCCTTTGGGCGTCTTTTTGATGATCGGCAGCTGCAGTTTTTCGAACAGAATATCTCCCAGTTGCTTGGGCGAGCCCAAATTGAACGGCTGACCGGCCAGCTCATGCGCCTCACCCTCCAGCTCCAACAGGCGTTTTCCCAGCTCACCGCTCTGCTGCACCAGCAGCTCCCGGGAGATCAGTGCACCCTGGCGCTCAATCCGCGATAACACCGGCACCAGGGGCACCTCGATGTCCATCAACACGTCGCGCAGGCCCTCGTGTTCCTCCACTCTGGGCCACAGCGTTTGGTGCAGCCGCAGCGTGATGTCTGCATCCTCCGCAGCATAGGGGCCCGCCTCCTCCAGCTTGACCTGGTTAAAGGTTAACTGCTTGGCGCCCTTGCCCGCCACATCTTCAAAATGGATGGTTTTCTGTCCGAGGTATTTCAACGCGAGACTGTCCATGTCGTGGCGCGTAGCGGTGGAGTCCAGCACATAGGACTCCAGCATGGTGTCAAAACGGATACCGCGCAGTGTGATGTCGTGATTGGCCAGTACGCTGGCGTCATACTTGAGGTTCTGCCCCACCTTGGCACGGCTTTCATCTTCCAGCAACGGTTTCAGTGCCGCCAGCACGGCTTCGCGCGAAAGCTGTTCCGGCGCGCCCATATAGTCGTGTGCCAGCGGCACGTAGGCCGCCGCGCCCGGTTCCACCGCAAAGGACACGCCGACGATGCGCGCATCCATATAGTTGAGACTGGTGGTTTCGGTGTCAAACGCAAATAGGGGCGCGGCCTTGAGGGTCTCCAGCCAGGCGTCAAACACAGTCTGCTCCGTGATGATGTCGTAGTTCACCGGCGTCTTTGCGGCCAGCTCAAGCGGCGCGTCAGCGTCATCCAGCAGCTCATCCAGCCAGGAGCGAAATTCCATGCGGGTAAACCAATCGACCAACACCTCTCGCTCAGGTGCCGCGTTTTGCATCTGCTCGGGCCCCAGCGCCAGTGGCACATCGGTCTTGATGGTCGCCAACAGATATGACAGGTAGGCGTTGTCCTTTTCCTGCTCCAATTTCGCCGCCATGGTCTTGGCGCCCCGAAAGGACAGCGTCGCCACCTTGTCGAGATTGGCGTAGATGTCGTCGAGGCTACCCAGGCCCTGGATCAGACCCAGCGCTGTTTTCTCGCCAACACCGGGCACCCCTGGAATATTGTCGACCTTGTCGCCCATCAGCGCGAGAAAATCGATGATCAACGCGGGCGGCACGCCAAACTTTTCCGCGACACCCGCCTCGTCCATTACGGTTTCGGTCATGGTATTGACCAATGTGGTATGGGGGTTCACCAACTGCGCCATGTCCTTGTCGCCGGTGGAAATCACCACATGCCTGCCCTGTTCGCTGGCCTGTCGGGACAGTGTGCCTATAACATCGTCCGCCTCCACACCGGGTTCGCAGATGAAGGGCAGCCCCATGGCCTTCACGATGGCGTGAATAGGCTCGATCTGTTCACGCAACTCATCCGGCATAGGGGGGCGATGCGCTTTGTACTGTTCAAAAATATCATCACGGAAGGTCTTGCCCTTGGCATCGAACACCACAACGATGGGGCTGTTGGGATAGTCCACCAGCAGACGCCGCAGCATACTGATCACGCCGCGCACAGCGCCGGTATTCTCGCCGCCGGAGGTGGTCAGCATGGGAAGCGCGTGATACGCCCGGTAGACGTAGGAGGAACCATCGACGAGGACAAGGGGTGGGATATCGGAAGCCATAATAGAACTCGCTTTGATGTTTGGTTGTCCCGGAGAGAGAACGACCTATTCGTATTATGTTAGTAAGGACTCGCCCCTGCTGGAGCTAACGAAATATCAGTGTTCCCAAAGATACCTGGCGGAACGATAGGTGACTTTCATTTTCGCTAGATCCAGCGGCGCTTTGAAGAACCCCTGATAGTCCCCTCTCGGGTTTATGAGTACCACATTAGAACTATGGTCCACCTGATAGTCATCTCCCTCCCCAACAACCTTGCGAAAGGGCGTATTCAGCGCAGTGGCAAAGCGATGAATGTCCAGAAACTCACCGGTTACACCGGTAAACTCGGGGTTGAAGAACGGGACATAAGTCGCCAGTTGCTCCACAGTATCCCGCGCCGGATCTACGGATACCATCACCACCTGTGTATCCGCTGCTTCGGTACCTTCCAGACTGGTCACAAACTGATTGAGAAAAGTCATGGTGGTGGGGCATATATCCGGACAGTAGGTGAAACCAAAAAACACCAGAGTCCAATGACCCTCGAGCCGCGCCGGATCGAAGACTTCGCCGTGATGGTCGATCAGAGAAAAATCGCCGATGTCGCGCGGCGTCTCAAACATGTACAGGCCATTTATCTTCATTTCCGAGTCGGTCATGATTCGGGGCAGCGAGACGCGGTGCACAAATCCACCGACAATAACGGCGATCACCAGCAGCAGACCAGCGACCGTCAGCTTGATATTGCGGGACTGGCTCATAATGTGCTCACCGGGAAGATGTAATGATCGACCAACATAATCACAAATAGAGACATCAGATAGACAATGGAATACCTGAATGTCTCCATAGGGGCGTTCGGATTCTTGCCACGCATCAGCTCAATCGCCCAGTACAGAAAACCACCGCCCAATACTACCGCCCCGAGCAGGTAGAGTGGCCCACTCATGCGCGTCACAAAGGGCAGCAGAGTGATAAGAAACATCAGGATGGTGTACAGCAGAATATGCAGCTTGGTGAACGCGACACCGTGTGTCACCGGCAGCATGGGTATTTCGACTGCCGCGTACTCCTCGCGGCGATGGATCGCCAGCGCCCAGAAATGGGGCGGCGTCCACGCAAAAATAATCAGCACCAACAACAACGCGTGACCGTTTATGTCGCCGGTGACAGCCGTCCAGCCGAGTAGTGGGGGCGCAGCGCCCGCAAGGCCGCCAATCACAATGTTCTGCGGTGTGGCGCGCTTGAGAAACATAGTGTACACAAAGGCATAGCCCACCAAGGATGCGAGCGTCAGCCACGCCGTGATTGCATTGATCCACACAAAAAGGATCATCATCCCCAAACCACCCAGCACAACGGCGAACAGCGTAGCTTGCGTATTGCTCACCCGACCCTGTGCGATCGGGCGATTGTGCGTACGGGACATTTTTTCATCCACATGCTGATCCACCAGATGGTTGACCGCTGCGGCTGAGCCAGCACACAGGGCAATACCCAGGTTGCCCAGCACCAGCACATGCCAAGGCACCATACCGGGCACTGCCATAAACATGCCTATCGCCGACGTGAGGATCATCAGCAAGACCACGTTGGGTTTGGTCAACTCCTTGTAGTCGCGCCACGTGGCCGCGCCTGTCTGCATTGGATCGGTCATGAGCCTTTAGCCACCGGAGTTTTTGAGCAAGAATTTGAGGTCAGCAATTACGTCTTTATACGGTACCTCCTCATTATATGACATCATAATCCAGCCCGCAGGATCCATCAGATACCATGTGTTTGCATCAGTGCCATGCTCCGGGAACAGCGCAGCATAACTGGCGTCCGATAACGTCAAAGTCTGCAAGCCCTGATGCTCAGTAGAAAGGTACTTGGCGAACTCACCCGCGGCAGGGGCGGGGTGACCATCGCTGAGCTTCGCCACCGCCAGCTGCGTGTTTTGCGCGTCGTAATCGCTGATATATACACGGCGCAGGCGATTGAACTCCTTTCCCATAGCCATGTGAATCTGGCGTGTCAGGTAGAGTGTCTTTTCGCAGGACTCACCACAGTCGCCGCCGGCTGCGGGAATCAGCATCGTCCATCGCGGCTCCAATGCTGAAACTTTTACGGTCGCGCCCGACTCATCGCGCAGAACGTGTTCGTCCAGTTGGCGCGGGGGCTGCACCAGCGTACCCCGATTGGCCGTGCCGAGCATGCCCACCAGGTCGAGGTCTCCTTTCGCCACAAAAAACCACAGCCAGCTGGCCGCCAGTATCACGGTCAGCGGGATGCCGCCGATCAATAACAACACCATGCGGTTGTTGGTAGTCGGGTTAGTGTTTGTCATTTAATCCTCTGTCTTCCCTGATCCCGTCAGCCACTGCCACACGTTGCTGCTACGTATCAGGTAATACATTAAAAGTACCGCAGCCATCGCAAACCACTGCACCGCATAGGCCCGATGTTTTATCGGACTCATATTCACAATCTGCCAATCTGTCACTAAAGCACCGGGCTGGTCGGCGTCGGTGCGGATCGGGTAGGGGAATACCCTGCCTTCGTGTCGTGCGGATACCACCGGTGCGAGTTTATCCATCTCCACTGCCTGTATTCGCTTTGGCCAGTTATTGTCGAACTGTTGTTCTGCCAGCATGAAGGGAGAGCCCGGCGCGACATAAATGTGCCCGGTGAGCTCCACCGAACCGTCGATAGGCGGCACTGCCGGCAGTGATTGTCTGTCTCCACCGCCCGCAATCCAGCCGCGATTTACCAGTACACTGCCGCCGCCCGAAAGCTGCATGACATCCAGCACCTCGTATCCGACCTGTCCTTCACGCATCTGATTATCCAGCAGAAAGTAGACGCCTGGTACAAAATGACCGCTGACTCGCACTGGCGTAAACGCGAGTTCCTCACCGAGTTGGTCCCACAGTGAAGACAGCGGGGCAGGGGGCTGCTGTTGCCGCGCGTCGAAGGCTGCCGCCATTGCGCTTTTTTCGTCGGCGCGCTGCAGTTGCCAAAACCCCAGGCCTACCATCAAGGGCACCAAAAGTGCAGTGAATAGCGCTATGCGCCACTCGAAATCAAAATGAAATCCCGATTTTGACGCGGACATCATCCCACTCCGGCCCAAAGTATTGCTGCTGGTTTATACTGCACCGGACTATTAGAGGAGAGATCCATTGTTAAAAGCTGCAATTGTCGTAATGATGCTGGCCTTGGTGGCCAGCCTGGGAAGCGGATTCTACTATCTTATGCAGGATCAGGGTAACGCGGAAAAGCGAGGAACACTCCATTCGCTGGGTGTCCGTCTGGGTATCGCCACCGTGCTGATGGCCCTCATCGCATACGGCGTGGCGACCGGCCAGTTGGGCCACCAGAACCCCTGGGATGCCGGGCCCGCGCCACAGGCAACCCAGGAATCACCGCCCGCAGGTCCCTAGAGTACGTAGACGAACAGGAACAGGAATACCCATACCACGTCTACAAAGTGCCAGTACCAACTCGAGGCTTCAAAGCCGAAGTGATCGGTGGCGGTGAACTGCTTGCCAATCACTGAGCGCAGTAACTGGATCAGCAGCATCGTCATGCCCATAAATACGTGGAAACCGTGGAACCCGGTCAACATGAAAAAGGTTGAGCCATAAATACCCGCGTTCAAGGTCAGTCCGAATTCGACATAGGCCTCGTGATATTCCATGTATTGCAGGCACAGAAAGATTATCCCCAAAGCCACTGTGATGCCCAGCCACAGGTTAAACTTCTTGCGATCGCCAGCGAGAATACCCATATGCGCGACGTGGCAGGTAAAGCTGGATAACAACAGCACCATGGTGTTCCACATCGGCAACCAATGCCACCAGACGTGAGCATCCGCAAAGGACAGGCTGGTATTCGGACTTACGAAAGAGCCGTTGTTGGCGATAATTTGTGTGGCCGCCCCACCCACTGCTTCCTGCGGCGTCTGCATCATCGGCCAGACATACTCAAAACCCGGCCAGAGCAGACCGTTCATACGCCCGCCCTCGCCTTCACCTGCCAGCCAGGGGCCGGCCAGGTTGCGCACATAGAACAGTGCGCCAAAAAATGCGAAGAAAAACATCACCTCGGAAAAAATAAACCAGAACATCCCCAGCACATAAGATCTTTTCAGCTGGGCGCTGTTCATACCGGCTATATTTTCCCGGATCGCAGTCCGAAACCAGCCAAACAATGTGGCCATAAAAAAGAACATACCGAAGAGGAAAATGGTCCAGGAACTGGTCGCCTCTTCCGGATCGCCAAACGTCATATCGTTCATGATACCGGCAGCACCAAAAATACTCAGCAGTAGGCCGATGGTGGCGCAAATGGCCAACCTGCTCTTCTCCGGTACGTAATACTTTTCGTACTCTGTGGACGTTTGACTTGTCATGTTATTTCTCCGTGTATAGGACGCAGGTCCCCGACCTGCGCTTTAGCGAGCAACGACTGCCGCGCCCGCCATATTTGTTACATCAAACATTGTATAAGACAGCGTGATCGTCCCGATATCACTAGGCAAATCCTGATCGACGATGAACTGCAGAGGCAGTTCCGCCGAGGTTTCACCATCCAGTGGCTGCTGATTAAAGCAGAAGCACTCTGTCTTGTGAAAATACTGTGCCGCCCTGGAGGGTGAGATGCTGGGTATCGCCTGTGCCACCATGGCATCCGGCATCGGGTTACGCGCGTGAAACACCGTGCCATTTACCGCGCCAGGATGGACTTTCATCATCGTCTCGCCAGGCGCGAACTCCCAGGGCATACCCTCGTTATTGCTGGCAATAAACTGAACCATCACCGTACGGCTTTCATCAACCTGTGCCGATACTGCAGTATAGCTCTGCCCACTGGGTTTGCCGTTGATACCGAGTGCATCACAGAGCACGTTGTATAGCGGCACCATCACCACGAAAACAAACGCAAACATCAAAACCGCCACCGTGGCCAAATTGATCACGGTATTGACGGTCGGGTTGTCGCTCAGTTTAAACACTTATCCCCCTATTACTTAATCAGCGGCGGTGTTTCAAAAGTGTGGTAGGGAGCCGGTGTGGGTAGAGTCCACTCCAGACCTTCCGCGCCCTCCCAGACTTTTTCATCACTGATCTTTTCACCTGAAACAATAGTCGCGATTATGTTGTACAGCCACAGGATCTGCGAAGCACCATAAATGAAGGCACCAATACTGGACATCATATTGAAATCCGCAAACTGCAGGGCGTAGTCGGGAATACGACGCGGCATACCCGCCAGGCCCACGAAGTGCTGCGGGAAGAAGGTCAGGTTAAAACCGATAAACGAGATCCAGAAGTGCGTTTTACCCATGGTCTCGTTATACATGCGGCCACACCACTTGGGCAGCCAGTAATAGACCGCCGCCGTCATACTGAATACCGCGCCCGCTACCATCACATAATGGAAGTGCGCGACCACGAAGTAGGAATCGTGGTACTGGAAATCGGCGGGGGCAATCGACAGCATCAAGCCGGTAAATCCGCCAATCGTAAACAGGATGAGGAAGCCGATAGCGAACAGCATGGGCGTCTCAAAAGTGAGCGAGCCGCGCCACATAGTGGAGACCCAGTTAAACACTTTCACACCGGTCGGCACCGCGATCAGCATGGTGGCGTACATAAAGAACAGTTCACCAGTGACAGGCATACCTACGGTGTACATGTGGTGCGCCCACACGATGAAAGAGAGAAAGGCGATAGACGCCGTGGCATAAACCATGGAGTCGTAGCCAAACAGTGGCTTGCGCGAAAATGTAGGAATGATCTGCGAGACCACACCAAAAGCCGGCAAAATGATGATGTACACCTCGGGGTGACCGAAGAACCAGAACACGTGCTGGAACAATACCGGATCACCGCCACCGGCGGCAGAGAAGAAACTGGTACCAAAATGCACATCCATCAACATCATGGTCACCGCACCCGCCAGTACAGGCATCACCGCCACCAGCAGGAATGCTGTAATCAACCACGTCCATACGAACAGTGGCATCTTCATGTATGTCATGCCCGGTGCCCGCATATTCATTACCGTGGCAATGATATTGATCGAGCCCATGATTGAAGACAGACCCAGCACGTGGATACAGAAGATGAAATACGTTACGGATGGACCGGCATACGTCGTCGACAGCGGCGCATAGAACGTCCAGCCCGCTTGCGGCGCGCCACCTTCCATGAACAGGGTACTAGCCAGCAACAGGAACGTGGGAGGTAAGATCCAGAAGCTCCAGTTGTTCATCCGCGGCAGTGCCATATCAGGAGCACCGATCATCATCGGAATCATCCAGTTAGCCAAACCGACAAATGAGGGCATAATCGCCCCAAACACCATGACCAGCCCATGAAGGGTTGTCATCTGGTTAAAAAACTCGGGCTCAACCAACTGCAGGCCGGGCTGGAACAGCTCGGCGCGAATGATCATGGCAAAGGTGCCACCCAGAATAAACATGCAAAACGAGAACCACAGGTACATTGTACCGATATCTTTGTGGTTGGTCGTGAACAGCCAGCGGCTGAGGCCCTTGGCAGGACCGTGATGATGAGCGCCCATCGTTAACTCCTCCAATTAGCCTTTTTTGTGGTTGTAAACATCAATGGGCTGGATCGTATCGCCCATGTTGTTGCCGAATGCGTTTCGCTGATAGGTAATGACCGCCGCCATATCGACGTCGTTCAACTGCCCACCAAAGGCCTGCATTGCCGTCCCCGGCACACCGTTTATACCCACATCGAGATGATGCCCAAGATCACCGGTGGCAACCGGGCTGCCAGCGATTGCTTTACCGACACCCCCCTCACCATTGGCACCATGACAGGCCATGCAATTCACGTCGTAAACCGCTTTGCCACGCTCCATGAGTTGATCCAGCGTAAACGTCTGCGCCATCAACTCCTTGATTTGTGCGGCCTCCTGCTGCTTGCCGGTAAACCACTGGGCGTAATCTTCCTTGCTCACCACGTTGACCACGATTGGCATAAAACCGTGGTTTCTACCACACAGCTCCGCACACTGACCGCGGTAGACGCCCACCTCAGTGGCATTGGTCCAGACTTCATTGATAAAACCCGGAATGGCATCGCGCTTGACGGCTAACTGAGGCACCCACCAGGAGTGGATAACATCGTTAGCAGTGACCAGGAAGCGTACCTTCGTGTTGACAGGTATCACCAGCGGCTCATCGACTTCAAGAAGGTAATACTCACCCTTGGCTTCAGTGTTCTCAATTTCAGCCTTTGGTGTGCGCAAGTTACTGAAAAAACTGACATTTTCGCCAGCTTCATTCAGGTACTCATATTTCCATTTCCACTGATAGCCGGTGACAACGACGTCCAATTCCGCATCGTCAGTGTCGTAAATTTCCAGCAACGTGGTGGTGGCAGGCACCGCCATGGCAAGCAGGATAAAGAAAGGCACCACCGTCCAGGCGATCTCTACCTTGGTGCTCTCATGAAAGGTGGCCGGAGTAACACCGCGGGACTTGCGATGATAGTAGATGGAGTAAAACATCACGCCAAATACGATCGCACCAATCACCACAGAGATACCGAGGATGATCATGTGCAGATCGTAAATTTTATGGCCCACCTCGGTGACCCCAGGTGACATATTGACCTCGCTGACCTCGCCGCCGGCTGCCATGGCGAACACGCTCATCAGCAACAGCACAGGACCAAGCGCGAGCTTACTCAGCCGCTTCGCTTCAAAAATCATTTCCCGTGTCTCCATGTAATAAAAACCATAATTCTTTAATCGGCACTGCACTTGATTACTCGCGCCCGATAGACCGAGAAAAGCGTAAATGCACTGAGTTCACGCTGCTGATTGGCAGCCAACCCAAGCCCGCCTTCTGCGGGAATTTACCGATTAATGTATGTTAGTTGACTGCGACAAATTGCCACACCTGCAAAAACGCGCGGATTATATCGGAATTGACGTGTAAATCCTACATTGTTCAAGGTACACCATTGTCCGGTATTTTTCCCTAGACACGGGCCCTATGCTGTGTCTGCACCGAGTTTGCGGCGTTCATACTAGCGAAATATCGGATCTGTACTAGCCTGTAGAGACAATTTCAAGCAAGAGTATCTCGATGTCAGGTTGATCATGGTGTCACTCGGAATCCGGGAAACTATCCGCGCCGCTCTCCGCAGGGAGAACGAAACCCATCAGCTGCGTTCACGAATTGAACAGCAATTACCACAACTGCAGGAAAAACTGGTACTGCCAGAGCAGGACCCGGTATCGGCCTTGATGGACTTCATTAGCGGCTATATCAAAAGCGTTCCCCGCTGCCTGAGACTGGTGACAGTCGTGAGCAAACGCCAGGGCTTCTTCGACTACGCAGCCCCGTTTCTATCTCTTGCCGAGGGTTATTTTCTGCAGCCCCGCGATGAACTGCCACAAGACGGCGGGCTGGAGGCGCTGCTCGACGAGTCTTTTCTTGCGCTGCGATTGCTGGAGGAAGTCAATGATTACCATATCCGACTCCTGCGACGACCACTTCTCCCACTGGACATGACCGAGGCCAATATCATTGTGCACCATTTATTGGGCGATAGCTTTGCCACCCGGATGGAGCAGTTGGTTCAGCTAACTGCCAGCCATTTGCTACACACTGAACATAAGTGGGATCAAGTGCGAGATATACCGGCCACGGTTGAAACAGCTATACCGCGATTCTCTTCTGAGAAGCTGACAAGATCTGCTGAGAAAATACGTTTGCGCCTCACCTCCTAATCCTGTGGCTTTTCCCTATCCTTGCGTGGGTCGATGAGCGTGACTACCTGAGCCGGGGTCTCCACCCGGCGCGCTGCAGCGCGGCTCACTCGCGTAGGGATTTCTGCTGGTTTGCTCACCGTATCCCGGGGCGCCTTGTCCACGGCGGCCGTATCCACAGGGGCCCCCGTTACCAGCGGACTTGTAGCGGGGAGACCCGGACGAGCTTCGCTGAAGCCACAGCTCACGCAATGCCGTTGGTCCGTGTCCAGATCCACCACTATCTTGTCCATCAGGGCACAGCGCGGACAGACGGCACCGGCGATAAATCGCCGTCGATATGGGGTGTGTTGCATTCTTGTTCCTCCAAACAGCGGCCGGGGTCTGGCCACAGCGCATCAGGCTGGCTATTGTAGCAGTCTAAACTGATACGAGTTCATACACATGCAGCACTACAATCCGATTAATATTCGCAGCTTCGGGAACAACACGCCTGAGATCGGCGAGCGCGTACTGATTGACCCAAGCGCCGTGGTATTGGGACAGGTCACTCTGGAAGATGATGTCTCCATCTGGCCGCAGGTTGCCATCCGGGGTGATATGCACCGTATCCGTGTCGGCGCCCGCACCAGCGTTCAGGACGGCTGCATCTTACATATCACTCACGCCGGCCCCTTTAATGCCGAGGGCTGGCCGCTGGACATCGGTAGCGACGTGACGATTGGCCACGGCGCGGTACTCCACGGGTGTAGCGTGGGCAACCGGGTATTGGTGGGTATGTCCGCAACAGTGATGGACGGAGCCATAATCGAGGATGAAGTGGTTATTGCCGCCGGCGCGCTGGTTCCACCTGGAAAGGTGTTGCGCAGTGGCCATCTGTACGCAGGGAGCCCGGCGCGGGAAGTACGACCGCTGAGCGACAAAGAGTTAAGCTACTTCGTCTACAGCGCCAACAACTACGTAAAGTTGAAGGATCAGCACATTGCTGAGCTGGAAGCAGGCGCGTCCCAGGGGATTCACTCAGCCGGCCGCCATGCTCTCCCGTAAATGGTTAATCACAGGCCCGGTGGCCGGTCGCTCCCGACGCCAAAGATAAAATGACTCAGCTGCCTGCTCCACCAACATGCCCAGCCCATCCGCAACAGCCCAGGCCGCATGGTGAGCTGCCCAGCGCATAAAGGGCGTCGGCTCCGCGCCATACACCATATCGTAACAACAGCTGCGCTCGGTGAGCACAGAGCCCGGCAATTCCGGCACAGCGCCCGACAATCCAGCACTGGTGGCATTAATCACGAGCTCAAATTGCCGCTCGCCAATCAGGTCGTACCCACCGCCCTGCAGTGGGCCCAGATCGCTAAACTCTTGCGCCAGTTGCGTCGCGCGAGCAGCGGTGCGGTTGACGATCAGCAGTTCTTTCGGCCGCTCTCGCAACAGCGGCTCCAACACGCCCCGTGCGGCGCCACCAGCACCCAGCAATAACACGCGCAACCCCTCTACATTCCATCCGAGATTGGCAATAAGATCCCTGATCAGACCGATACCGTCAGTGTTGTCACCTTCGATGGCACCATCCTGGGCCCGGGTGAGCGTATTGACAGCGCCAGCCCGCTGCGCGCGCGCACTCAGGCGCTGAGCAAATTTGAAAGACTCCTGTTTGAACGGCACGGTCACATTCAGGCCGGCCCCACCCTCATCAAAGAAATGGCTAGCGGCACGCGCGAACCCATCCAGCTCGACTTTTACTGCGCGGTACACCATCGGCTGCGCGCACTGCTGCGCAAACAGGGCGTGAATCGCCGGAGATTTAGAGTGCTTGATGGGGTTGCCGAATACGGCATACCTGTCTTTACCTGTCATGCGATGATCTTCCCTGAATCTTCCTCAGCCAGCCAGTCTCGGTCTCGAAGGTAGAACTCCGTCAGCTCTGCCTCGGGTGAACCCGGCTCGGGGCTGTAGTTATACTCCCATCGCACCAGCGGCGGCAGCGACATCAAAATGGCCTCGGTGCGACCCCCTGACTGCAGGCCAAACAAGGTACCCCGATCAAAGACCAGATTGAATTCCACATAGCGTCCGCGCCTGTAGAGCTGGAATTGTCGCTCTCGCTCACCGTAGGGTCTGTGCTTGTTGCGCTGCACAATCGGGCGGTAGGCGCGCAGGAAAGAGTCACCCACTGACTGCATGAAGGCGAAACAGGTTTCAAAGTCCCATTCATTCAGGTCATCGAAAAATAACCCACCGATACCGCGTGGCTCTGCGCGATGCTTGAGTTGAAAGTACTCGTCACACCATGTCTTGAAGCGCGTGTACACCTCGCCACCAAACGGCGCACAAGCATCGGCTGCCACCCGATGCCAGCTGATACAGTCTTCACGATTCGCGTAATAAGGGGTGAGGTCGTAGCCGCCACCGAACCACCATATGGGCTCTTCACCCGGCTTGCTCGCCACAAACAGCCGAATATTGGCGTGCGAGGTCGGCACGTAGGGATTGTGTGGGTGTATGACCAGCGACACACCCAGTGCTTCGTAGCTGCGACCCGCCAGCTCCGGTCGGGACGCGCTGGCAGAGGCTGGCAACTCATCCCCGCGGACATGCGAAAAATTGACGCCCGCCTTTTCAAAGACAGCGCCATCGGCCAGCACCCGGCTGCGGCCACCGCCACCCTCCGCGCGCAGCCACTCTTCCTCAATAAAGGTCGCGGCGCCATCCTCAACCGCCAGAGACTCACAAATACTGTCCTGCAACTGCAAAAGATAAGCTTTAACCTGCTCGATCCGCATGCCCGTTTTCCTTGGGGAACTCGTCGGAGCGCATTATACGCACGCACCAGCAGTAACTGTACTAATCCCGGATAATTTGGCCGCTGAAAAGATCGCGAATTCCGGTCGGCCGCCGCGCGGCCCCGACCCGGCCCGGTAACAGGTAGTCCAGACCACCGCCAAAATAACGCCGCACCTGATATGCCTCCCTCGCCGGAAGCGCACCGGCCGGGTTGGCCGATGTGGAAACCAGTGGCCCACCCCAGGTGGCGCACAGCGCACTGACTGCCGGGTGGCTACTGACTCGCACAGCGACTGTCGCGTGTGACCCACAAACCCAACTGGGCACCAATCCCCCATGCGGCAGCAACCAGGTGGCGGGGCCCGGCCAGCTTGCAGACAGAGTTTGCCGCTGCTCGGCAGTTAGAGTGGACAATAGAAAGTCGAGCTGCTGCTCATTTGCGGCCACCAATATCAACCCTTTGGCGACCGGTCTGTCCTTGAGTGCCAGCAACCGCGACACAGCCTCTTCGTTGTTGGGGTCACAACTAAGTCCCCAAACGGCTTCAGTGGGGCAGGCGATGACACCACCCAGGCGCAACGCTCGGGTCGCAGCCTGCAGGTGGTGTGCACTGGGAGACAGGGCCAAGGTCAGCCTTTCAATGTTTCCTGCAGGGCCGCATCCTTGGCATAGATGGCCTGCGCATTCGCCTCACGCTCATCGTGCAGTGCTTGCCCTAGCTGCGCATCGACCAACGACAGCATTTGTACCGCCAGATAAGCGGCATTTTTTGCACCCGCCTTACCGATAGCGACCGTGGCTACGGGAATTCCCGCGGGCATTTGCACTGTTGATAAAAGTGCATCCAAGCCATCCAGAGAGGCGTTCATCGGGACACCGATAACCGGTTTCACCGTCGCCGCCGCAACCGCGCCAGCCAGGTGAGCCGCCATTCCGGCCGCTGCGATAAACACCGCGCAACCGCGTTGTTCAGCGTCCTGCACATAGGTTTTGGTGACCTCCGGGGTGCGGTGCGCAGAGGTAATTCGCGCCTCAAACTCAACCCCGAATGCGCGCAACACAGCAAAGCTGGCCTCCATCACGGGCAGGTCCGAGTCCGAGCCCATTACAATCGCTACAAATGGCTTGCTCATTGATTATCTCCAGTGAGTGCGACGCCGACAGTTGCGCCGCGATAGTAAAAAAGGCGAAAATTTAACCAACTGACGCCAACTTGGCAAGTACCAAAACGCTAACAGCGAATATATCCGCCCGCCGTTCGCGTCACCTGCCCGGTCAGTTCCAGGGCAGACAGCGCTCCCAACACCTGTGCCACTGGCTTTGCGCTTCTATCCACCAGCTCATCCAGTGTGACCACCTCGAACCCGACAAGCTCCAGCAGCCAGCACCCGCCCGGCAACACATCGACAGCCGACGAGGCAGTCTCGAAGCAATCCTGCTGCAATGTGTAAAGCGGCCCCAGTTCCTCCAGAATATCCTCCACTTCCAGCACCATCTTGGCGCCATCACGGATCAGTTGCAGGCAACCCCTGCCGCCAGCATGGAGCATGGACCAGGGTAGGGCGAACACCTCCCGACCCTGTGCCAGCGCCGTGCTCGCCGTGATCAGCGAGCCACTTGGCAATGCCGCCTCAACAACCAGCACGCCCAGAGACAAGCCGCTGATGATGCGATTGCGCTGCGGAAAGTTCTGTCGCCTGGGCGGCGTACCGGGCGGAAACTCTGTCACCACGCAGCCGGACTGCTCCAATTGCACCGCCAGAGCCCGGTGGCGGTGCGGATACACCCGATCTATTCCCGTCGCTATCACGGCAATACTTTTACCCCCGGCCTCGAGAGCGCCACGGTGTGCAGCACCGTCAATGCCGATCGCCATGCCTGAACAGACATGCAACCCGGCGCGACTCAGCTGGCCACTGAGGACCTGCGCGACACGCACGGCAGCGGGACTCGCACGTCGACTACCCACCACCGCGAACTGCGCATCCAACAATAAGCTGGCGTCACCGCGGATATACAGTAAAGAGGGGGGATCGTGGATAGCCCGCAGCAATGGGGGGTATTGCTCGTCATCTATCGCCAACACAGCTGCGCCGACCGATTGGGCGGCGACCTTCGCTTTTGCAACATTCATACATCATCCTTGACGTCATGTCTGTTGAGAAATTGTCAGGGGTTTTTCACCACATCGAAAACCTTCAGTGGCCGACTGGTTTTGAGAATAATGGCGAAGCTCACTTTTTCGTAGGCCTCAAAGACCATGGCTAGCCCAGCGCGGGTATCGGGCAATACCACATTTGACTGTGAGACTTTGTCGTAAACATGCTTTCCTGCCTGATAAACGGCCAGCACATTGCCGATCTCCAGGCCTTCACGCTTGCCCTTGTTTATCACCACGATACTCATATCACCGATCTGCGTGAGACCACCCTCCACGGCAATCATTATGCCGCCGACAATCTCACGATCAGGTGCCCTGGGGTGGAAGCTCGCATCCAGAACACGCTCTTCGAGCGGCAGCAGGCGATCACCATTCATGACCTCCTCGGAGATGCGGGTAATATCCAACTGGGTAATGTCGTCACGATTGCTGCTCATCAGCTTGGCATTACCAATATCCCTGACCTCGTACCCGAGATATTCCTGGGTCACCGGATCGATAAAGTTCTGACCGATGCGGTAAATGCCATACGCCCGCTCGCCATCGGGGAAGGGACCCCGGCCATAAATGGTATCACCCGGTCCACTGATCAAGCGCCGTTCATCGCCAGCCACAATATAGGCTGAGTCGTTGATATCCTCGGCGTCCATCACGCGATTGCGCACCAGCCACGGGCCGATCTGATCCAGGGGTATAACGGGAATGGCGAGATTCAGCGGGCTGACCCGCATATTGGGGGAGAGCTTCACCTCGCGACCACGCCGCATGCGCAGGTGAGGCCGACCATCAACCCACACCAGATAGAGTTCGTCGCCCGGGTATATAAGGTGGGGGTTCGCTATCTGCGGGTTGGCATCCCAGAGTTCCGGCCACAGCCAGGGTTCTTTAAGATACATACCGGAAATACCCCAGAGCGTATCGCCTTTCTTGACGATATAGGTTTCCGGCACATCCTCATTGAGCTCCACCGCAGCCAGTGTCCAGGCGCTGAAAAACAGCGTCCATAACAGCAGGCAAACCGATAGTGACCTTGTTTTCATTGTTTGGCGTCCCTGTATGGCCTGTTTATTATCCGCCAATTCAAAAGAATCGACGCAGTACTTGCGGCCGCCCCCGACCACTGCACGGTGCCATAGCACCGTAGCCCTATGATTCTTGCCCACACCAAACAGGTATATCGCGCGCTTACCCGCAGGTTTAGCGCTGTAGCGCCCAAAGCTAGGCACCCTTTAATCACAGCCTGTATAATAGAGACAGTTTGCTGTTGCAATATAGCGCTGGCAAGCCCAAATGTTATTAATTCACGCAGCCAATTTAGGCCACTTTTGACCCTGGTAGGCAATCAATATCATGGCAGTACTGGAAATACTCGAGTTCCCCGATCCGCGCTTACGCACCGAGGCCAAGCCCGTTGCACAAGTCACGGAAGCCACGCGCACGCTCATCGACAACATGTTGGAAACCATGTACGCCGCACCGGGGATCGGTCTGGCCGCTACACAGGTCAACGTCCACCAGCGGCTGCTGGTGATGGATGTCTCGGATGACAACAATACGCCCCTGGTGTTTATCAATCCCGAAATTACCGTGCTGGATCCCGAGCAGGACGACTACGATGAAGGCTGCCTTTCGGTGCCCGGATTCTACGAGACCGTCAGTCGCCCTCAGCGGGTAAAAGTGTCAGCACTGGACCGCAACGGGGAGGCATTTACCTGTGAACTTGCAGGACTGGCGGCAGTCTGTCTGCAGCATGAAATCGATCACTTGAACGGCAAATTGTTCGTGGATTACCTGTCACCACTCAAGCGCCAGCGCATCCGTAAAAAACTGGAAAAAGACCAGCGCCAACGCGCCTGAGGCCTATGAAAACACCCCCACTGCGCGTCCTGTTCGCTGGCACGCCCGAGTTTGCATCCTTGCACTTGGCGCATCTTATAGATAGTGAGCACCAACTACTCGGCGTTTACACACAGCCTGACCGCCCGGCCGGACGAGGTCGGAAATTACACGCCAGCCCAGTAAAACTGTTGGCGCAACAAGCGGGCCTACCGGTGTTCCAGCCGATGTCACTGAAAGATGAAGTCGCACAACAACAATTGGCTGCACTGGAAGCAGATGTATTGATCGTGGTGGCGTACGGCTTGATCTTGCCGCAGGTGGTCCTGGATACGCCCCGGTTCGGTTGCCTGAATGTGCATGCCTCCTTGCTGCCGCGCTGGCGGGGCGCCGCACCCATACAGCGTGCCATCGAGGCGGGTGATGCCAGCACAGGCATCACCATCATGCAGATGGATGCCGGCCTGGACACAGGCGCGATGCTGGCCAAGCTCAGTTGCCCAATTGGCGCGCATACCAGCGCTGGCGAACTCCACGATGAACTTGCGCTGCTGGGACCGCCGCTACTTTTGGACGTGCTGGAGAACCTGCAGGAGCGCCAGCGCAACAGTCAGACGCAAGACGACCTGCAGGCCTGCTACGCCCATAAAATACTCAAGCCCGAAGCACAATTGGACTGGCGCTGCAGCGCGGCGCAACTGGATCGGCAGGTCAGAGCGTTCAATCCATTCCCGATTTGCTTCAGCGTACTCGAGGGCATTCGAATCAGGGTCTGGCAGGCGAGCGTGCAAGCTGGCCCGGCTGCGACCGAAACACCGGGAACGATAGTGCGAGCCGATGATGCAGGCATCGCAGTCTGCTGCGGCGAGAGCACACTCACGATAGAAGTCTTGCAGCTTGAGGGCGGGCGAGCACTCGCGGCCAAAGAACTGCTAAGTGCGCACCAGGCGAAATTTGCCGTCGGCAAGCGCTTCGATCCAACCACCGCGAGCACCAGTTAATGGCGCTGGATGTGCGGGCCGCCGCCGCCGCCGTTGTCGGCGATGTTCTGGGCGGACTCTCGCTGAATCAGGCGCTGCCTCCCAGGCTCGACAAAGTCAGCGAACGCGACCGCGGTCTGCTGCAACAATTATGTTACGGCACCTTACGCCAGGGCCCGCGGTTACAGGCGTTGCTCGCGCAATTGTTAGCAAAGCCACTGCGCGACAAAGACCGGGATATCCAGGGTTTGTTGATGTGTGGCCTCTACCAGCTGGACAGTACCCGGGTGCCTGACCACGCCGCTGTTGCGGCGACCGTGGGCGCGACGAAAGTGCTGAAGAAACACTGGGCCAAGGGTATGACCAATGCCGTCCTGAGGCGTTATTTGCGCGAGCGAGAGCAATTGGCGCAGGTTCTGGATCCGGCGGCCGCAGCAAGCCACCCGCGTTGGTTGTACCAAAAGATTATGGCGCAGTGGCCCTCCCGCGGACCTGCCATCATCGAGGCCAACAACCAGCAACCGCCGATGACCTTGCGCGCCAGCAATAGCCATCTGGACCGGAATCAGTATTTGAGCGACCTGCAAAACACTGCGATCGCTGCGACGGCGGGAAAACTCAGCCCGCACGCCGTACAACTCACCCAACCGATGGATGTGTGGGATATCCCGGGATTCACGCAGGGGCAAGTGAGCGTGCAGGATGAGGCGGCTCAAATGGCGGCGATACTGTTAGGCGCCAGCGCCGGGGAGCGCGTGCTGGACGCCTGTGCCGCTCCAGGCGGGAAAACCTGCCATATTCTCGAACTGCAACCTGCTCTCGCTGAGCTGGTAGCAATGGATATCGACGATGCGCGCCTCCAGCGAGTCACGGAAAACCTGACCCGCCTCAATCTTGCTGCCACGCTGGTAGCCGGGGATGCCACACAGCCACCGGCGCTGCTGCTACCGGCCAGTTTTGATCGCATTCTGGTTGACGCGCCCTGCTCAGCCAGCGGGGTCGTTCGGCGCCACCCCGATGTCAAGCTGCTGCGGCGTGACAGCGATATAGCGCAACTGGCCGAGTTGCAACTGCGCATACTGAAGGGGCTGTGGCCGCTATTAAAAGTCGGCGGCACCTTACTCTACGCAACCTGTTCGATCTTCGACGAGGAAAACAGCCAGGTAGTACAGCGTTTTCTCCAGGAACAGACCGATGCCGCGCTGGACCAGGCGGACCTCGCGTGGGGAGAGCCCGTCGCTTGTGGCCGTCAACTGCTGCCAGCAGCCGACGGCCCGGATGGTCTGTTTTACGCGCTACTGAACAAAGTCGCCGAATGACATGTGAAAAATACGCCCCACGAACACTTACAATCACCAGGTGATTTCTTTATCGTGCTGGCAAACTTAAGGTCTCTTCACAAACCAGAGCTCAGCAGGCCATGAAGATTATCATCCTCGGGGCAGGCCAGGTCGGCGGCACGTTAGCTGAGCACCTCGCCAACGAGCAGAACGACATCATCGTGGTAGATACGGACGGCGACAAACTGCGCGTCCTTCAGGATCGCCTGGATATCGGCACGATCGTTGGCGGCGCGTCCCACCCCAATACGCTGTACAAGGCCGGGGCTGAAGATGCGGATATGCTCATCGCTGTCACCGACAGCGATGAGATCAATATGATGGCCTGTCAGGTCGCTCACACACTATTCAAAACACCCACCAAAATTTGCCGCGTGCGCTCGCCCAATTACCTGGCGCATCAGGAACAGTTGTTTTCCAGAGAACACATTCCCGTAGATGTCATTATTGGCCCGGAACAACTGGTCACCCAGAGCATTGAGAGACTGATCGCCAACCCCGGGGCACTGCAAGTGCTGGATTTCGCCGAGGGCAGGGTACAATTGGTGGCGGTACGGGCGTATCACGGAGGGCCGATCGTCGGCCACGAATTGCAGGAAATACGGCGCCATATGCCCAAAGTGGATACGCGAGTCGCCGCAATATTTCGGCATGACCGCGCACTTATCCCCGAAGGCAACACGGTCGTAGAGGTCGACGACGAAGTTTTTTTCATCGCGGCCAAAGACAATATCCGCGCGGTAATGTCCGAGCTGCGCAAGGTGGACAAACCGTACAAGCGCGTGATGATTGCCGGCGGCGGCAATATTGGCGCGACGCTCGCACAAACGCTAGAAAACAAGTACCAGGTCAAACTGATTGAGAAATCGTATGATCTCTGCCGCGTGTTGGCCGAGCGACTCAAGCACACGATCGTCCTGAACGGCAGCGCCTCAGAGCCACAATTGCTCGCGTCCGAAAACATAGAGGCCACTGATGTATTTTGCGCACTCACCAACAGCGACGAGGCCAACATCATGATGTCCATGCTGGCCAAGCGTATGGGCGCCAAAAAAGTCATCACGCTGATTACCAACTCGGCCTACGCTGAACTGGTGGGAGACGAAATCGATATTGCCATCTCCCCGCAACAAATCACCATCGGCAGCCTACTCACCCACGTGCGAAAGGGCGATATCAGCAATGTGCATTCGCTGCGCCGGGGAGCCGCGGAGGCCATAGAGGTAACCGCCCACGGTGACTCTCGCTCTTCTAAAGTCGTCGGCAGGCGTCTGGAAGAAATCAAGCTGCCTGACGGGGTGACCATAGGCGCTATTGTGCGCGGAGAAGAGGTTCTGATAGCGCACGGGCACGTGCTCGTAGAGTCGGATGACCACGTAATCCTGTTCTTGCTCGACCGTAAACAGATTGGCGCTGTCGAAAAATTGTTTGCTGTCGGCTTCGGATTTTTCTCCTAGCCCATGCACTTTTCTGTCTCTTTTCGAATTCTCGGCGTCCTGTTAATGTGTTTCAGCACGGTGCTGATAACTCCGCTGGTGCTGGCATTGCTGGAGACCGACCATACTGCGACCGGTTTTATTTCAGCGATAGGAATTATCTTTTTCTCTGGCCTGCTGATGTGGTTTCCAGTGCGCAACGCGAGCCACGAGCTGCGAATTCGCGATGGCTTCTTGATCACGTCCCTGTTCTGGACGGTGCTGGGTTTATTTGGTGCACTGCCCTTTGCGCTCACGGACGCGCTTGATGTCACCCCCATGGGCGCGATATTCGAATCCATGTCCGGTCTCACATCATCGGGCGGCACTGTGCTTGTCGGCCTCGATGAGATGCCCCAGTCCATTCTTCTTTACCGCCAAATGCTGCAGTGGTTGGGCGGAATCGGGATTATCGTCGTCGCTGTTGCGATCTTGCCCATGCTTGGCGTCGGGGGCATGCAGCTATACAAGGCAGAGACCCCGGGGCCATCCAAAGATAACAAGCTCACACCACGTATTACAGAAACCGCAAAAGCGCTCTTTGTCGTCTACCTTTCAATTACCGTGTGCTGCGCGGCCGCCTACTATGCGGTTGGCATGTCGGCCTTTGATGCCATTTGCCACTCCTTCTCCACCGTATCACTGGGAGGCTTTTCCACCCACGATGCCAGCCTGGGTTATTTCAAAAGTGACCCAGTACTGATCGTCGCCACGATTTTTATGTTTGTATCGAGTATTAATTTCGGATTGCACTTCATTTCGTGGAACCGCAAATCCCTGATGATCTACCGGAAGGATTCTGAGACGCGTTTTTATACCTATGCAGTTCTGACCTGCATGATCATCACCATATTCTGTCTGATAGTGTGGGATATACATGGGCATTCCGAAAGCGTGCTGCACGGTGTGTTCCAGGTCTTGTCGATTATTACTACGACTGGCTACTCAACTGAAAACCTTGCAGCATGGCCAGTCGCGCTGCCCATTATGGCCATTTTCTTTTCCTGTATGGGCGGGTGTGTCGGTTCGACGACGGGCGGCATCAAAGCGATGCGAGTGATGCTCGTGTTCAAGCAGGGCATGCGGGAGCTGAAGCAATTGGTGCACCCGCAGGCAGTGATCCCGCTGAAGGTTGGCGGCAGAAGGGTAGAAGCGACTGTGGTCAGTGCCGTGTGGAGCTTCTTTGCGATCTACACATCTGCTTTTATCGTATTACTGTTGTTGCTGATGTTGATTGGGATGGATTTCACGACCGCCTTTTCGGCGGTTGCGGCAACCCTGAACAACCTGGGCATGGGCATTGCCGGTGTGGCGAATGGCTTCGGGCAGGTCTCCGAGTGGGGAAAAGCCATCCTCTGTTTTGCCATGTTGCTGGGCCGTCTGGAGATTTTTACGCTGCTGGTACTGTTCACCCCCGCATTCTGGCGCATCTAGTCAGGCTTCAGCGCATGGCCGGTCGCGTCTGCTTGATCATTTCATAGGCGCTCTGTATTTCCTGGGAACGGGACGTCGCCAATTTTATCATCTCCTCCGGAACGCCTTTTGCTATCAGTTTATCGGGGTGGTTTTCGCTCATCCGCTTGCGGTAAGCGCGTTTTACATCCTTGTCACTCGCGCTGTCAACGACCCCCAGCGCCACGTAGGCATCATCAAGACTGGTCGCCGATGAAGTCGCCCCACCGCTTTGTTGATGAAAGTGTCCCTGTGCACTGGCCATGCGCAGCAGCTGTTCCAACTGTGCAGCCCCCACGCCCATCACCTTGGCAATGCGCACCAGTGCAGCATGCTCAGAGGCCTCTATACCCTCATCTACCTGCGCCAGAGAGATCAGGAACAGCAGTAAGGTTTGCTGTAGCTTTCGCTGAGGGCCACACGTCTGCAGGAACGCAGCGACCACCGGTTCCATCTGAAAATCGCTGGTAGCACCCTGATGAAATAGCTCAATCGCGCGCTTGCGCTGCTCGGCGCCCAGCGCCATCTGCGCGATAATCTGCTCGGTGTGGTCAATCTCGGATTGTGAAATGCGGCCATCAACCTTCGCCAGATAGCCGGATAACAAGAAAGTGGTCTCAAAAAAACTGTTGCGGATGCGTTCAATGTTTTCCGGTGAGCCAAACAGCAGGGCCTTCACCAGAGCCCGATCAAATGCATGGCCAATCAGAACACCGAGGATAAGGCCGGGCAATCCGGCGGCTACGAGCCCAATGAGCCCTCCTATCACTTTTCCAAAAAAAGGGTACTTCATAAACGTCAAATTACTCTAATAACCAGAACCAATCCCGAAGAATACAGACGACCACTGCGCGCATCAGGCCATATTCACCCTGCCCACATTGCGGGAAGAACTTCACTTTCGGGGAAAGCGCGTATTATGCCGCCAAAAGAGCCTGTATAATACCCGGCTTTTTGCAGGGATATGACAGGCGAACCCGTGGCACAAACCAAGAATGAAACCCTTACGTTTCAAGCGCTAATTCTCAAACTTCAACAGTTTTGGGCAGCGCAAGGCTGTGTGGTGTTACAACCACTGGATATGGAAGTGGGCGCGGGTACATTTCACCCGGCAACTTTCCTGCGCGCTGTGGGACCAGAGAGTTGGAACGCGGCTTACGTACAACCTTGCCGCCGTCCCACTGACGGCCGTTACGGTGAGAACCCCAATCGCTTGCAACATTACTACCAGTTTCAGGTTGTGATGAAGCCATCGCCGGAGAACTTTCAGGAGCTGTATCTTGAGTCGCTGGCCGCTCTCGGCGTCGATACCGCCATCCACGATATCCGCTTTGTGGAAGACAACTGGGAATCACCCACACTCGGCGCATGGGGACTCGGCTGGGAGGTCTGGCTAAACGGCATGGAGGTCACCCAGTTCACCTATTTTCAACAGGTTGGAGGACTGGAGTGCTATCCCGTTACCGGCGAAATAACCTACGGCATCGAGCGCATCGCGATGTACTTGCAGGGTGTCGACAGCATTTATGATTTGTTGTGGTCCGAGGGGCCTGCCGGAAAAGTGACGTATGGTGACGTGTTCCACCAGAATGAAGTGGAAATGTCTCGCTACAATTTTGAGGAAGCCGACGTTACACACCTGTTTGGAACGTTCGATTTTTGCGAAGGCGAGGCCCTGAGGCTGGTAGAGAAAAACCTGCCGTTGCCGGCCTATGAGATGGTGATGAAAGCCTCTCACGCATTCAATCTGCTGGATGCCCGCCACGCAATTTCTGTCACCGAACGCCAGCGCTTCATACTGCGCGTGCGAACGCTGGCGCGCGCAGTCGCACAGGCGTACTTCGATACAAGAGCGACGCTGGGCTTTCCGTTGGCAACAGAGAGCCTGCGCGCGGAAGTACTCAATCGTATTCAAGCGGGGACAAAGTAAACACATGAGCACTGACACACTGCTGGTGGAACTTGGCACCGAAGAATTACCCCCCAAGGCGCTGAAGTCATTAGGGCTGGCCTTTCGCGATGGCATCGTCGCGGGTCTGAAACAGCGCGAACTGGAGCACGGCAATGTGCAGTGGTTTGCGACGCCGCGACGCCTGGCGGTACTCATCGATGACCTGGTATTACAGAGTGCCGAGAAGGCAGTCGAGATTCTTGGGCCGCCAGCCGACCGCGCGCGCGACGAGCAGGGTAACTGGTCAGCCGCTACCCAGGGTTTCTCCCGCAAGCAGGGCGTGGAACCCGAGCAATTACAAACTATCGACACACCCAAAGGCCAGCGCCTGGGCCTGCGCACCACTGTTCCCGGTGTCAGCACCAGCGAGGCATTGAACGCCATTATCCAGAGCAGCATACAGAGCCTGCCCATCCCACGGCGCATGCGTTGGGGCGCCAGCCGGGAGGAGTTTGTCAGGCCCGTGCACTGGGTGGTGGCAATGTTAGGCGAAGACTATGATCACGGCGAAATTCTCGGCGTAGCCACGGGCAATACCACTCGTGGGCACCGCTTCCTCAGCAGCGGCCCGATCACACTGCGCAGCCCGGCGCAGTACGTCGCTGCGCTGGAAAAAGCCAGCGTGGTGCCTTGCTTCGAGCAGCGGCGAGCGAGTATTCAACAACAGGTCGAGGCCCAGGCCAGCATCCTTGGCGCACAGGCCGTCATCGACGCCGACCTGCTGGACGAGGTAACCGGGCTGGTCGAGTGGCCGGTCGCGCTCACAGGTTCATTCGAAGAGCGTTTTTTGCAGGTGCCCTCGGAGGCCCTGATTTCCTCGATGAAAGAGCACCAGAAATATTTTCATGTGGTGGACGAGGCGGGCGTGCTGCTGCCATATTTCATCACAGTCGCCAATATCAACAGTACCGACCCCCAGCAGGTCATCGCCGGCAACGAACGCGTCATTCGCCCGCGGTTATCCGATGCTGCATTTTTCTTTGAGACCGACAAAAAGATGTCGCTCGCAGAGCGCTTGCCGGCGCTCAACAATATCGTCTTTCAGCAAAAGCTGGGGACGCTGTTGGAGAAGACCGAACGCGTCAGCCACCTGGCAGCGGCGTTGGCACCGGCAGTTGGCGCGCCGGTAGAGCTTGCGCAACGAGCGGCGCAACTGAGTAAAGCCGACCTGGTGACCGATATGGTGCTGGAGTTTGCGGATATGCAGGGTATTGCCGGTTCCTACTATGCCTTGCACGACGGTGAGGATGCTGACGTGGCGTCCGCGCTGGCGCAACAATATTGGCCCAAGTTTGCTGGCGACCAGTTGCCGAACACTGCCACGGCTTGCACCCTGGGTCTGGCCGACCGTCTGGACACGCTGGTGGGAATCTTCGGTATCGGCCAGGCACCTACCGGCTCCAAAGATCCGTTTGCCTTGCGCAGGGCATCACTATCGGTTTTGCGTATCGTGGTCGAAAAGGACCTGACGCTGGATTTGCGCGACAGTCTGGAACTGGCAGTCGCCCAGTACCCTGCAGGTGTTTTGGCGCAGGGTACGGCAGAGCAAGTGCTCGAATATATGATAGAGCGCTTTCGCGCCTGGTATGAAGAAGACAATATTCCAGCGGAAGTTTTCAAGGCTGTCAGTGCGCGGAAACTCTCCCGCCCGCTGGATATCCACCGTCGGGTGCAGGCAGTACACGCCTTCACACAACTGCCGGAGGCGCAGGCCCTGGCGGCCGCCAACAAACGCGTGTCCAATATTCTTGGCAAGCTGGATAGCGCTCACGCGTTCGGTGACGTAAGCACCGAGCTACTTGTAGAGCCACAGGAAAAGGCGCTGTCGGAGAGCATTCAGAGCCTCACCGCAACGTACCAACAGCATCTGAAGCAGGACGAATTCACTCAGGCACTGAGTTGTCTGGCCGATTTACGGGGCCCGGTGGATGCGTTTTTTGAGGACGTTATGGTCAATGCTGAAGACGACGCACTGCGCCACAACCGGCTTAATTTACTGAAACAGTTGCGTGAGCTTTTTCTGGGGGTCGCAGATATCTCGCTACTGGTAGTCACGAAATAGTACGCTGATCTCTTCGATGTTGGATCGCCCAGACCTGCCTTAAATAGCGATAGGTCATTTTATTCACTATGCGCGAATCGCCTCTGCCGGCCTGTATTGATTTACACTGGCAGTCTGTGACAAGGGATAATGGATGATACTACCCGACGACCAATTGATGCTGATCGCTGCAGCACTGGCTGCAACACTGGTGACCGCCCTGGCACTCAGTATTTGGCAGAGCATCAGCAGTCGCCGCTCGCTCGACTCGAGTCGCGAGCAATTGCGTGCACGCGAAGAGGATCTGTCCGAGGCCCGCGCTGAATTGCGAGGGCAGTCAGTAGCTCTGGAACAGGGCCAGCAGCAGTTGCAGACAAGCCAGCGTGAGTTAGTCGTCCTGAAAGCCGACCTCCTTAAAGTACAGCTACAGCTCAACAACACCTCGCGAGAGCACGCCCAACTAAAAACACAACAGCACGAGCGAGAAGACCGGCACCTGGAACAAGTTCAACTGTTGCGCGAAACGCGAGAGAACCTCAAAAAGGAATTTGAGAATCTGGCCAATCGCATTTTTGAAGACAAGGGCAAGAGTTTCACGACAACCAGCCAGGCATCTCTTGAGGCCCTGTTAAAACCCTTCAGAGAGCAAATCACCGGTTTCCAGACACGTATTAACGAGGTGCATTCCGAATCCTTGCGCGGCAATACCGTACTGGAGAAGGAAATTCAGAAAGTACTGGAGATCGGCCTGGAAATGAATAGCCAGGCCAGCAACCTGACAGTCGCCCTGAAAGGCGACAAAAAAACCGCCGGTAACTGGGGCGAGGCGCAACTGCAGCGCACACTGGAACTTGCCGGTTTACAGGCAGGCGAGCACTACGAAGCGCAGACCGCGTTTCGAGACGATGATGGCAAACGCAAGCTGCCGGACTTTCTCATCAAGCTACCCGACAGCAAGAATATCGTTATCGACAGCAAGGTCTCGCTAATTGATTATGATCGCGCCATCGCGGCCGAAACCGACGAGGCGCACACCGAAGCGCTCAACGCCCACGCACAGGCAGTGCGTAATCATATCGATGACCTGGCTTCCAAGGATTACGCTAACTTGCCGGGGATTGGCAGTCCCGATTTTGTACTGATGTTCATGCCCATCGAGCCGGCCTATATTGAAGCGATGAAACACAACAAGGGCCTGTTTAATTACGGTTACAAAAAAGGCGTCATTATGGTGTCTCACACCACACTGATGCCAATACTGCGCACCGTGGCCAATCTATGGATGATAGAACAGGGCAATCAGGAAGCAAAAGAAATCAGCAGCAGAGCAGGGGATATCTACAATCAGGTTTGCCTGGTCGCAGAACGGCTTAACAAACTGGGCAATACACTGCGCAGTGCCAACAATCATTATAATGAGACGATCACAGGTCTGGTTGGCAAGCAGGGGCTACACGGCAAGGTAGAACGTTTTGCGCAGCTGTCTACAAAGGCTAATAAGGAAATGACTACAGTGGAGCCTATACAGGTAGAGATCGAAAACGATCGCCTGGAGTCCGTAACCAATGGTGCCTATCAAGAGACGGCGGTACCGGGGGTAGCTGAGAATGCCTCGCTGTCACCGGAGCACAATCCGATAAATATCAAGAAGAACGTGTAGGGGCTACGTCGTGGTCTTGCTGTTAGATCTGGCCCGCGGTTTAGCCGCCCTTTGGGTGTTCTTTTTCCACCTGCAAAATCTTTTCGAAGTACCATCGCCCTTTATAGCCAAGGTAGCTTCTTTTGGCCATTTAGGTGTCCCGATGTTTTTCGTAATCTCCGGGTATGTCATAACCTATGCCGCTGAATCCAGCCTCAAGGCACAAAAACCGCCACTGACTTTTTTGAAGAATCGCTTCAAACGAATCTATCTTACCTACTGGGCCTCGCTGCTGCTGGTCCTGCTATTACCTTATGGACTCGAACTGCTCAGTAGTTTTAAAACGGGACACTATGTTCTACCAGAGAACTTGCTTGCCCGATACACGCCTGGAGACTGGGCCAATATCGTGCTGCTTACAAAGGTCTTTTGGGCAAGTTCCAGTGATCTGGCGGTCGAGTTTGCAGGGGTCAATGCCGTCTACTGGACCCTGGCCATCGAGTTTCAATTTTATATCGTGGTGTTCATTGCACTGTGTCTGGGACGATTTTATCGCTTGGCCATAGCGATCGTGACGCTCGCATCACTACTCCTGATGGTCATACCCAATACGTTAAATTTCGGTTTTTTCCTCCACTACTGGCCCGCATTCTCGGTCGGCATTCTGCTGGCTTATCTACATCAGTATGAAATAAAACTACAGGTGAACTCCAGGCAAAACGTGGTGCTGCTGATCGTATTAACAGCGATGACACTCGGCTATGCAGCGTATGTGCACCCTATTCATATACGAACAAACTTCCTGGTCTTCGCCTCCATTTTCGGAGCATTGCTTTGGTTATTTTCTGATTTGGAGATCGTGTTACAGCGTTTGAAGAGCAGCAACCATTGGCTCATCTATATTCTACTGGAACCGTGGTTGGTGCTGGGCGCGATGTCTTACTCTGCCTACCTGCTGCATTTGAAATTATTCGCATTGCCCTTTATGTTTGCGAGCCAGATTTTCGATACGGACAGCGTTGTGCTTGGGCTGGTCACTATCGTCAGCACGTTAATACTTACGTATCCCTTTTATTATTTTGTCGAGCGCCGATTCTTAAGCAAACACTATAAAAATCTACATCGAGTCGTTACTGCTGCACCAAACAAATAGCGGAGAATCGGGCGGGGGCCAGATAGCCCCCGCCACATTGCCGATCAAATATCCAGGTTGGCCACAGACAGTGCGTTCGCTTCGATAAACTCGCGACGCGGCTCCACCTGATCCCCCATCAACGTCGTGAAAATCTGGTCAGCGGCAATGGCATCCTCTACTGTCACCTTGAGCATACGACGCACTTCCGGGTCCATTGTCGTTTCCCACAGCTGTTCCGGATTCATTTCCCCAAGACCCTTGTAGCGCTGGATGCTATAACCCTTGCGTGCTTCAGTCATCAGCCAGTCCAGCCCCAGAGCAAAGCTGCGAGTCTGTAATACTTTCTCACCGCGCTGGAAATAGCCGTCTTCATCAATAAGCGTATTCAATGTTTCACCGAGTGCGATCAGGCTGCGGTATTCACCGGAAGAGAAAAATTCGTGGTGATATTCCGTTTCTGACTCAACGCCGTGGGATAAGAGTTTTACCACAGGAAAGTACAGCTGACGCTCCTGATCCTTTCTCACCACGACAGTGTTCACACTGCCTTTACTTGCCACAGTCTCCAGACGCTCAGTCAGTTGTTCGCAGAAGGACAATACCGTTTGTTCATCGCGCATCTCTTCAAGTGTCAGTGATGTGCCGTACACCATCTGCCACAGCACATTTTCGGCATACAAGCGGCTCAGGCGATTAATAGTCGCCTCTACCGTGCGATACCGCTTAACCAGGTCCTCCAGCGCACTGCCGGAGATTGCGGGGGCATCAGCGTTAACGTAGATCGACGCGGTATCCAGAGCAGATTGCGTCAAATACTGGTCGAGCGCCTCATCGTCTTTCAGGTACTGATGCTGCTTGCCCTTGGCTATTTTATACAGCGGTGGTTGAGCAATAAATATGTGGCCGCGGTCAACCAGCTCCCGCATTTGCCGGAAAAAGAAGGTCAGCAACAGAGTTCTAAT
>JBBKWY010000076.1:0-10585 GCA_037969215.1 Halioglobus sp. | reverse complement strand
GCGCTTACGCATCTTAAACCCGTAGAAGGCACTAAGAAGCTTGTTGAGTTACTTGAGAGATACCCAACGAATGCAGAGCTATTGAACCGTTAGCTGCCATCTAACTCTCGTTCCATCAGATCCTGCAGTTCGGACCCTGTTGGGAAGTTCGGTCTCAGCTACCCTGCCCAACTCCATCAGGAAAATCCGTTACCTTTCTTCCAATTACTCCCCGGCATCCAGATAGAGCATCCGACTCATAATCGTAAGCGCCCGGTAAACTCATCTTGTCGCCGTGGCGTTTGAGCACGACGATGGTGTCCACCTAAATCTAAGTGGGCACCCATTATGGAGTCTCTATGGGCGTCATGTCGCCCAGTGAATCGTGTGGCCTCGCCTCGTTGAAATCTATCATCCACCAGGACGTAGCTGGACGCTTACGTTCCTTTTAACATTTCAGTCGGATTGCGGTAGCGACTGAGATGGCAAGATTTTGCTCTGATCCCGAAAGCTTACCCTGGTTATGGAGTATTCATATGCCTTACGACGATGAAGATAAGTTGTGGAGTAAAATTGAAAGCCACTTGGCCGGTTTAGACTCTAAAGAAATCGATGGGAGCCGCCATCGCGGCGAGACATGCCAAGGAAGTCGCGATGCCTAAGAAGAAAGACAAAACGGGTAATTTCACAATTCCGCACGCCTTTGCAACGGCTTGTTCGTATAACTGATCGACGATTCTTGCTACTGTATTCGTGAATAATCGAATGAACCGTAGCAGTCCGAGCGCAGATTGAAACACATTCGTTAAACTGAGGGAGCTTCAGATTGCTTCATTTTGAAATTCGTATTGAATTAATGCTCTCTCGTAATAAGGATTCATATTGAGGGAACTCTTCCCGCGTTGAATTAAAGTTGAATACCAACATTTCTTCTCCATAGCTGGTTATTAACATAATATTGTAAATATCAGTGTCAACTGAATTCGATGTCATTTCAAATAGAACCCATTCAGTCTCGTTCAGGGTCATAACTTTACTTTCTTTCCATTCGATACCAGGAACCATTCTGTCAAATACGCCGCCAAATCCCAATCGGACTTCCTCCAAATTCACACCTACCAAATTCTGAGGTTTTAGATCATAAGCAATAGTTGTCGAGGCACTATCATTCCCAATAACAAACCTGGGAGCATTCTTATTGGGATACTTAATATCAATGATTTCTTGTGGTATAGGTCCAAAAATATCCGGCGCATCAAAGGTAATTCCTGTATTTTCAATTTTTATAGTTTCACTAAAAGCGCTTGCAGAAAGTAAAGTAGTCACTATAAAGATAAATATATTTCGCATTTTTCACCCTTTGAAGCTTACGAAGCTTTGGTAGAACCCACCCGGGGGCCAACTATGCGCTGGCCCTATAGATCGGTAATCAGTTTGGTAATTTTATTTTGTACTAGGTTCCGTTTTTATTGATCAAACTATACTCGACACGCTTGCACTTAGCTTCGCCGATAGTGATTAGTTCGATGCATTATATGGCCATGACGCCATCGTTGGCTAGTTTCTCTATGCGATGTGCCATGCGATGCACCCACCACCAGTTTTGTTATTGGTAAGCGTCGGGTCATCCCACCTTGTCAGCCTGCCACCCAATTGTGTGGTAACGGTATTGGCAAATTAACTTCTGCAGATCACAGAAATTCGCTGTCCATCTTCAAGCAACCGTCATGCTCCATTCTTTAAACGCACTAACCCTGAGATCCCGATAATGCTGAGCCTTGACCAGATGCCTTCCAAGGTTGAACAAATTGCTAACCGCTGAATGCGCTCGCAGGAACCGCTGAGCCTGCCTGACAGATTTGAACTTCCGGAATGCCGGACCACGCATTCATCGCTCTCTCACCCGAGTCGCCTCATACGATTGCGCGGCGCGATTATTTTCATACCGCTTGGTACTATGGAACGACCCTGGTATCAACTCTCGATGAGCGACGCCATAGCTACGCAGCTTGTCAGTCACTATTTTCCTGGGCTCATTGCCACTCGATCGCAACAGCTGTCTGAAAAAGCGTTTTGCAGCAGCACCATCCCGCCTTGCTTGAAGAAAGACATCAACATGCACCAGAGCCGGATCGATTCCCGGGAGACGGTGATACCTCGTTCAGCCAGGAGATCTTCGATGTCTCGGTGGCTCAGATTGAATCTACAGTACAGCCAGACGGCATAGGAGATGATATCGGGCGGGAATCGGTGACGCCTATAAGTATTCATTGCCAGATTCTACCAATTTCGGCGACTTAACTTGGCAGTACCTATTGGAATGATGCCATGCCCGGGCCTACAGAGACCGAAGCCTTGAATTGATCTTCCCTGGAATCATTCCCCGCCCTCCATCTTCGCCTTTAGGTCAGCAAATGGGTTATACGTTGCAGGTTTTACCTCTGTGTCTTTAGAGCTCCCATAGCGTATATAGCTTTCAAACTTAGTGTGTTCTTCGTCGTGGCAATAAATACAGAGTAGCTCCCAGTTGCTTCCATCGTTCGGGTTATTGTCGTGATTATGATCGACGTGATGCACGGTCAGCTCCGAAAGATTCTTACGATCAAACTCACGCGCGCAACGACCACAGACCCAAGGGTATAGCTTTATTGCGCGCTCACGATATCCGGCCTCGCGTTTTGTATTGTACTCAAGCTGCTCGGCGCGCACTTGACTGAAACTTTTGGATGGAGGCTTTTGTACGCTCATAACCCGGTATCTCCCGATAGTTGAAATGAGTGGATTACCCCGCCAGTGAGTAAACCCAGTGTTTGCCGAAGAATATACCCTATGGCCCAGCATTACTGAAAATTCTATCCGAGGTGACGCAATGATCTCCACTCGGGACTCGCTAACTTATATCGCACGCCTGATCTTCGGATAGACCCTGCACAAAGTCCTCAATCGTATTGAATATCTCTGCCCGGGCTTCAGAGCGCGTTTTGTAGATCCTACGCTTGATGCGCTCCGTCTTCAGTAGTGAGAAGAAGCTCTCGGCTACAGCCCACCACCTGACGCGAGAACAGATCCAGCACGATCGTCAGGTACAACCAGCCTTCGTGGGTTCGGATATAGGTGAAATCGGTGACCCAGGATTGATTGGGCTCGTCAATTTCGAACTCTCGGTTCAGCAGGTTGGTTGCCACATGACTCAAGTCGCCTCCTTTGAAGCCGCGGTGTCGTTTATAACCGCGCTGTGAATAAATGCCTGCTTCTCGCATGATGCGATGCACACGGTTCCTGCCACAGGCTTCCCCGTGATCTTTCATATCCAGCGTGATGTTTCGATAACCATAGGAAAATCCACTTTCAATCCAGAATTGTTTGATTTGACCGAGTAAGCGCCTGTCCTCGATGGCTCGTTTGCTCTCGTGTTACTTGAGCCAGGCATAGAATCCGCTGGGATGAATCTCCAGGATTCGACACATAGCTACCACTGGAAATTGCTTGAGTCTTGACTTTATGAACGTGTATTTTTCTTTGACTCGCCTGCGAAATACACTGCGGCTTCCTTTAAAATATCTCGTTCCTCGGTGACTCGTCGGAGCTGGGCCTTCACCCGTCGTAATTCATCTTGCTGGCCGGGTATGGTTTGATGCTGGACACTGGAGTCACCGTACTTCTTGTTCCAGTCATGCTGGCTTTTGGCGGTCACCCCGAGTCTTTTGGCTACCTCACCAATCTTGTAACCGCGATCAGTGATCTGCTTTACCGATTCAATCTTAAACTCTTCCGTATAGCGTTTGCCACTCATAATAAATACCTTCTGTTTGCGTCAATTGTAACGCTATCAGGTATCTACGATACTAGGGGCTTGCCAGATCGATGCGTTAAACAAACTAACGATTTCTCGAGGCGCGGCAGCAATGCTCAGGGGTAGCTTGGCCCATCTTGTCGTACAACTCTGTACGCTGGAGCACAGATGCACAACCGGACCAGTTACCTTCTGCCGAAACCTGAATAGGCACTGTCCGCCGTCATGGCAAAAAAAGGACCGCAAGCGGTCCCAAGGTCCTGGTTTTTCGGCAATTCATCATTAGGTCTAAATAGTGCAATTCTCCGCGACAGTACCAAGCGGCTGGCAATAGGTTGGCGTCGCCAACATAGCTAAAGCACGATCGCTATCGGCGGCCTGACGATCAGCTGATTGTCCACTGCTATCACGCCGCTTGTACTTGTGGCGATCCAGCTGGCGAGCTGCCGGAAGGCAGCCGTATCGGCTGTACCTGTCAATGTAACTTTACCCAACTGTGTGACGACATCTGTGGATTTGCTATTTGCATAGGCGCTCCACATCAGCTTGGATCTAACCCTGACTGTGACGCTGGCATCGACAACCTTTCCGGCGAGGAAAATTCTGTTATTAGAAACTCCCAGTACGATGGTAGACATGAGCACCAGCGAGGCACAGGAAATCACTAGCGTGATGCTCGTTACAATGATCGATTGTTTTAGCTTCAATTACATACCTTCTGTCCGGGTAACATTCTGTTTCACGTTATCGCTCCTCAAGAGCGGGACACGCACATCATAGTGAATCACTATGCACTCGTCTGGGCCCTTCATTATCAACACCTGTGGATCAATGCATTGAAAAAAACAAAGATATCCTGAGGCCGCGCTCGAGAAGCTTGACCTATCGTATCAGGCAGGTCTGTGCGCTAGGACACAAATACAGGACTGGACCAGTCCCTTCCGCCGAACCCTGATTACTCACTGTCCGCGCTCAAGCCACAACCAGTGGGACATCCTGCAGTTGGAGCCTTTTCATTGGTGCGTAATTCGTCGACGGTGAGAAAAACCTTGCTCTAGTGTGCGGAACTTTGCCGAATGTTTAAGTCAACCTCTTGAATGTATGAACGACAGTGGTCTCTGCAATCAACCGTAGTCTATTATAAGGGTGTTAAAGCGCCACAGGTTTGATGAAATGCGTTTCAGATCGGCTATGTTTTCACCCCAGTATGGCAACGCTCAGGAGTAATCAGACATGATGAAAATACTACAGTATAGCGGCAAGAGCGTCGTCATCGATTTGAGCCAGCGGGAACTGCTGTTGGCCATGGCACTGATACAGGAGGGAAGGGAGGCTCTTCAATGTGAGAGCGAGGCCAGCAAGGCGCTGGATGCACTTTTTGCTTCAGCGAACATTCTGGTGGAACAGGCACGCCGCAACACGGTGAAAAAGAGAACGTCGAAACCTGGTGGCAACGTGGCTTTTGCTGCGTTCCAAAGGACGAATTGATTGCAGTCGCCACTGGCGGCTGAAGTCGTTTCGAGCATAGCGTGCGGTGCCATCAATTGGATTGATCTCTGCGAGTTTTCTGAATTGGGAGATCCTGTCAGGGCTGCCGCACTCTCGTCTTCTGTGATAGAGAATGAGTGGCCAACCCGGGTAGAGGCAATTGCGTCCACCCGGCTGCAGACTACCGATTGATTTTGGAAATTTTGGTTCCCTCGATGCTTACCCCAGCCATTAATCCCTGCTGACTGAAGATAAAAGCGTAGGCATCATCCTTTAGTGAGGATGTCGAAAGGTTCTTGGCAACCCCTTCGTCAACCACAACTACGGTCGGGCCTACCCCGATCTCCCAACCCTTCATCTCTTTGATATATTGAACGGCCTTGTCAGTCATCAGAAAAACCGCATATCCGTAGGACTGAGCGCCTGCCTGCAAACCCCAGGACCCAGTAACGGAGTTGTAATAATCGACAACCTTGGAGCCCTCGATCAACTCGCCTTCGCCATAGCTGCCGCCGAATACGAGGCCAGCCTTGATGATATTCGGGAACACGAGCACCGCCTTGGCCGTGCTGGACAATGTCCTGGCAAAGGGTTGGGTATCATAAAGTGTCTGCAAGGCCTGCCGAGAGTCCTTGTCGAGATCCTCTGAGGTAGCAGCACTTGCCGGATTGATCACACTCATCGAGACGATGGAGGCCGCCGCGAGTATAAGCGCGGGGAAATAACTGCGTAGTTTGTACATTTTGATACTCCTTCAATATAGGGGTGCCGACTCGTGGGCCAGAAAATAGCGCATCCTTACCGCATCCTGCTCTTCGCCACTGTTGATCCTTGATCAGCGCAAACCTGCTAAAAGAACTAAATGGAAACGCCTTGACCAATTACCCGGACAGTCTGGATGCCTGTACAAGATTGCTCGCTCGAGCGTGCGCAGTCTGTGCTGTTCCGTACATAGCGCCTCATTAGCGGCTTGACACTGATGCCGTGGATCAGGATTGACAGTGTGATCACAATCAGCGTTATCTGGATGAGTCCCACGGCCAGGTACACCATGGCGGAGGTAAATAGCACGCGTTTGATGAGAGAAGGCGAGAGCCACATCAGGAGCAGAAGACCACCCACCAGCAGAAACTATTGGTCATTGGTCATTGGTCATTGGTCATGATTTATTCTTTTCGAGAGAGGTCTGAATGGAAGCGGCAATGGCCATTGCACAAGGCGCTGCGGCGAACGCAGGACACGCGGATCGTCTATTCAGCGATACATCGGGTCCTTACCGGGATCATTTTTACAATTTGCATAGCGACACGGGCCTACTTATGCACCATAGCGACAGACCAAACCAGACAATTTGAAGACGAAGCTATCTGCTTACGGAGCTTCCACAGAGTTTGCCGGCACCTTGTCTCCAACGGTTGCCAACAGACGAAAAGATAAGCCCGAAAATGGAATCAGGACAAGAAAAGACTGGGGCTGCGATTGGGTGGAGAATTTTCGCTAACAGTAACCATTACCGCTTTCATATGCTGGAAAGTATTGCCGTATTCCTTTACGCGGCGAATCAGGAAAGCGATCAGCAGTAACATAATAACCAAACCTAATATGCCAGCCATACCTTGTACTCCTCAATTAACTTGCCATACCGATATTCGAACTGATGTCGGTCGACGATAATGCAGCAATCTGCCAAACTCGCGCGACCTCGTCTGTACGACAGCGCACGGTGCGTCAGCTGCGAAACTCACGCAGCGCCGTTGTCGCCGCCGTGAAGCGCGCCTCGACGGCGGCCAGATCGCCCGCTTCCGGCACGGCTTCTTGCGCGCCTCTGATGATCATGCCGGCGTGCCGCTGGAGGCCGGCAGCATCCTGCGCGCTCCGCACGTGGCCGGCAATCTGGGCGATGGAATCGAGCATGCGGATTGCCACGGCCGGGTTCGAACGGGCGTTTTGCCGAATCTGGTTAAAGGCCAGGTCCAGGATTCCTTCAAACGAGGATCCCGGCGCCACCAGCCGCAGTCGACCGTGACAGTCAGGTCGGAATGCTGATGGCATCTCGCATCGGGCCAGGCGGCACAAGGCTGACTCCAGCCTATCCACGCAGGCGCTCGCCGTAAACGGGTCGTTGATGCCTGGGGAAAGCGCCCGCACGGCGATCTCAACCAACTGACGGAAGGCGTACTCGACATCTTGTGTTGCGGTGCGCTGGTTGCCGAGCACGAAGGCGGCGTTCAACTTGTCCACCAGGGTCTCATTGACTCGATCTCCGGGCCAGACCATCACCCTCACTCGCCCTTTGACGAGGTAGTGCCCCGGCCGGCGCTCCAGCCGCAGCACTATATCTTCCGCGCAGGCTAAATCTACCAGGGCATCGGCATCGATCAGCTGGAGATAGCCGTCTTGCGCAGCGCCCACAGGGTGAGCATCACGCGCAAACGCCACTGGCAAGTCGGCTTCGCTGAGCGCTCTCAAAGCTTCGCTCCCGTGCCCGTTCGTGTGGCTGGGAAACAGCCTTTCGATCCCCTCATTCAGTTCTCGACCGACCCTTGCCACGACCTGATCCGCCTGGATCGACACCGATATGTGGTGGATAAAGTAGATCAGCACTCCAACGCTGACCATAGCCAACAGCATACCGACACTTACCGAGAGATGCGGCACGAAGGCCATCTCGTCGACGCGCCGAATCGTGCGCAGCACGAGCAGGCAGTACACAAAGGTGGCCACAAATGTGCCCAGCACTATCTGGTTGGCGGTGTCGCGCATGAAGTTGCGCAGCAGGCGCGGTCCCAACTGGGACGAGGCGAGCGACAGCGCCACCAGCGTCATCGAGAACACGGTTCCGGCAATGGCAATCATTGATCCGGCCACAGTGCCCAACAACAGGCTTGCACCCTCGGCACCACCCGAATAGCTCCAGTCCAGGCGCTTCAGCCAGCCGTCAGCGAAGGTCTTGTCGAGTTCGACGGTGCAGAAGGCCAGTGCTACAGCCAGGCTCGCCATGACCGCGGGTACGAACCAGAAACTGGATCGAAGTTGATACCAGTACTTCAGCAGAAAAGTTTTCAAAAAGCCTCACTTCAACTCGATAGCCTCGAACGAAGCGCCCAAGCTGGCGCTGAACGGGCCATCATTACCGTGTAAATTCTCAAACCTAAGCGCGCGATGACCTTGCCCCGCGCGTCCGGCACGAATACGAATGCCTTGTCACTGTCGCGCGGTATGTTCAAGGCGCGTTCGAGGTTCGACTCGCTCAGGATGCATGTCTGACTCTGGCTGCGCGCCGGGATTTTTACCTTGCGGTGAGAGCGGCCGGCTGCACAGCGAGTCTCCGATCAAACACAGCCTAAGCGGGACCCGCGTGGATTGTCCGTTCGGCACCGCACAGACCACGGCGGACAATTCGCCTAACTTTGACGCTGTAATCCACCGCTTCCCTGATTCATTGAGGGGTTGGCATTGCGGTTGAACAAGCCGACTCCCGACCATTATCCACGCTGACGTGAGTCTCCCTCATCGAGATCACGCTGGACTCCGTCTTCGCGGTGTAATTATCGGTGCGGGCGGCATTACGCCGCGGCAAACACAATATTATGTGAGATTAAATGCCCAGATGTACGATGTTAGATAGAACCGATAGCGTCTGGGGCTGCATGGCCTTGTACATTGGCTGAACAGAATGACTGCTAACTCGAATACTACGTCACATAATCGGAAGTCAAAAATCGGCGCTAATTAGTCCAATCGTTATGCGTAATCACGACAACTATCACCGATTGAAGAAAATATTCACTAAGGTGGTGTTATGGATCAAAACGAAGACAGGACACAGCATTATCGTAAAGATAGCCTGACATTAGTCGGTGCAGTTGCACTTGGCACCGGCGTTATGATTGGGGCAGGTATATTTGCCTTGACGGGTCAGATGGCCCAGATGACCGGGAGCCTTTTCCCTCTGGCTTTTCTTTCGGCTGCGGTGATTGTTACATTCAGCGCATACTCTTACGTCAAAATGTCGAATGCCTATCCTTCGGCCGGCGGGATTGCCATGTACCTGAAAAAGGCTTACGGCAGCACCGTGACAACAGCCTTTCATTCCCTCTTGATGTATTTTTCCATGGTGATAGCCCAGAGTTTTCTGGCGCGTACATTCGGTACCTATACCTTACAGCTGTTTGGCATCGACGATACCAGCTTGTGGGTACCCACACTGGGTGCAGGATTGTTGCTGGTAGCATTTCTGATCAACCTGTCCGCAAACAGTATGATCGAAGGTGTAGCGTCGGTGCTCGGCTTTATCAAAATTGGGGGTATCGTTTTGTTCGGTATCGTCGGCGTAATGGTGGCTGACGCGGTGGAAGTGAATTTCTCAACAGTGAGCCCTGACGCCTCAGTGACAGGTTTTATTGGTGCAACGGCGCTTGGTATTTTGGCCTTTAAGGGTTTCACCACGATTACCAATAGTGGCTCGGAGCTGAAAGATCCTCACCGAAATGTAGGCAGAGCCATCATGATATCCATCGCTCTGTGTGTTGTGATTTATACGCTGGTGGGCTTTGCTGTCGCAAGTAACCTGTCACTTCAGGAAATCATCGAAACAAGAAATTACTCGCTGGCCGCAGCCGCCAGGCCTGCACTGGGCGAATACGCTGTCTGGTTTACGGTCGTTCTGGCCATGTTAGCAACAGCAGGCGGTGTCATAGCCAGCATATTTGCGGTTTCCCGGATGCTGGCAATGCTGACTGAAATGAAACTCGTTCCCCATAGTCATTTTGGCATGCCCGGCAGCATCCAGAAACACACTCTCGTTTATACCGTCATTTTGGGTTTGCTGTTGACGCTGTTTTTTGACCTGACGCGGATTGCAGCCATGGGCATCATCTTTTATCTGATTATGGATATAGCGGTACATTGGGGAGTATTGCGTTATCTCCGGCATGAAATTGGTGCAAGACTCAGTATTCTGATCGCCGCCATTATCCTTGATCTGATTGTTCTGGCTGGCTTTGTCTGGGTTAAGATATTTAGCGATCCACTGGTGGTTGGAGTCGCGGGTGCCGTAATGCTGGCTCTCCTTATTATGGAAGCCCTGTTTTTGCGACAGAACCCTATCGTGCCAGAAGGCCACAACCACGGATGACGATAAGCAAATTCTATGTTCTACCGCACATGGTGTAGCAATAGCTACTCAGCCAGGACGGCTTTCCGTCTTTACGTGACGGAGCAGCAGCGGACGCCCGAAGATAGCGATGAGCACCAGTAGGCCGAGGAAAACAAGCGCCAGCGGATCAGTTGAGATCAAGCGAACGATAAGAGCAACTGCAGCTG
>JBBKWY010000075.1:0-51965 GCA_037969215.1 Halioglobus sp. | reverse complement strand
CCGGTGTCACGCATATCGAATATGCGCGAAAAAGCCACAAACACGCCCTTGCTGAGCACGAATGCAGCCTCCCTCTTTGCTCCGTCAAACGCCTCTGTCGCCCACGCCGAAAAACCGCGCAACATGGGATTTCCGGCAAACGCTTGCGGCTCGACAATGGTGGTGCGATCCAGCTGCCAGTGGTGCACAGACTCGCCATTGAGGAATACTTCGGCGCGCGCCGCAGCGCCGTCAGCCGGTTGATCAACGACCTCAACGTCGTACACGCGCACCGCTTCACGCGCGGCGGCGTGAGCCAGCGCCAACAGGCTCAAATCATACCAGTGAGTGCAATTATTCCGTGGCTTTACCTGGGCGGCAATACTGGCCGACGGCTCATCCAGCGCGATGCCAACCAGCGCCTGCAGCGGCGTCAATGCGCCTGGACAGCTGGTCAACGGCACGCGCAGCGCCTCCCCCAAGACCGCCGTAACCACACGGCCGTCATGCTGTAAGGTCACCCGAAAGTGGTGGCAGTCGTCCTCCAGCTCTCCGTGAACCTCGTGCTGGTACTGAGTTAGTCTGATACGACGGCGATACAGACCCCTGCCATAACGGGGGTTGAGGGGATGGTCAGGAAGTGTCGCTGTCATGTGCGCCAGACCACCGCAGACGCGATCGACATGCCCTTAATCGCGCGGATAAAGCTGTAATGCCAGCGGTTAGTCTGTGCGGTAAGCTCTATATTGAAATAGTCGATCATGCGAAATACCTCATTTGCCTGTGTGACAAGAGGCATAGCCTACATCCTGTCACTTTATAGCAACAGGACTAATGGGGTCACAATCTCTTTGTTACCGGCCCGCCACTGAAAAATCAGTATTCGACACCGTCATCGGCGAATCCAGAACGCCGACCTTCTTAAGGTCTATCACAGCCTCTTCGATACGGCCCAGCAACAGCCGCATCACGGCCCGGTTGTAAAGGTACTGCCCGTTGGCCTTGGGGGCGGTCCGAACAGCAAGATCACAGGCTTGCTCCGCGCGGGCATAATTACCGTTCTGGAAATGGGCCTGACAGACCAGTGCATGACCCTGTGCCTCGGCGCGCCAGCGGCGCAGTGCTGTGCCGCGATGCGCAAGCAGTGCCAGTGCGTGATCGGGGTTGCCCTGTTGCAGCGCCCACTGCGCCTGACGCACCACCGTCGACTGATACACACCGAGGGTGTCGGCGCTCGCGCGGGCCTGCCACAGCAACGCCAGCATCACGGAGACTGCAATCAGGCTAATCATCATTCGTTGGGTTCGCATCTCGCTCCTCCTTACTGCCTTCCCAGACTTGTGATGCCCAAGTTACTCTTTCGATAAATGCATAGATATACTATAAATATATAGTTACCATGCGCATATGCATGGAAATGACCCTCTACGCGACTGGGCGGATATCCGCCTGTTTCTCGCGATACTTGACCAAGGTAGCCTGATCGGCGCCGCAGAATACCTCGGCCTGACCCAACCTACTGTGGGCCGACGCCTGGCCGCGATGGAAACACGCTTCGGCACACCGATGTTTGTACGCGCCGGACGGCGCATGCAACTGACAGATGCAGGCAAGGCTATCCTGGACAGTGCCCGACGCATGGAAATTGAGATGCTGGCCATTGAGCGCAATCTCGAGGCACAGTCCACGGCGCTCTGCGGTGAGGTGACTATTTCAGCAACCGAGGGTACCGGTACCGAGTGGCTGACCCCCGTGTTGCGGGACTTTCATCGCGAGTACCCGGAGATAATGCTCAATGTCCAGATCGAGAGCCGCGCGGTGGACCTGATCCACCGGGAGGCGGACATTGCACTGCGTCTGAGCCAGCCGGTACAACCTGAGTTGATCGCCCGCCGACTGGTCACAGTGGGCTTCGGACTCTACGCCAGCCGCGCTTACCTTGACAGCGCGCCGCCGGTGCGCGCGCTGGAGGACTTGTCGGCACACCAGCGGGTGGGCCTGCGCACGCCTGGCAACCGCGAGCAATTATTCGAGAGCCTCCCCTCTATCCCGCCACTGCTGGGCACTTACAGCTACGTGAGTAATAGCCCTACAGCACAAATAGTCGCAGTACAGGCGGGATTTGGTATTGGCATCCTCTCCCATCGCTGGGCTGCCATGGCGGGCAAGTTGATCCGGGTGCTCCCGGACTACAATGCGGCAGCGATAGATCTGTGGCTGGTCACCCACGAAGAACTGCGGCACAGTGCCCGCATCCGCGCTACCTACGACTATATTGCCGAGCGCGCGCGGGCTGACGCCGACCTGTTTGAGCGCGGCGCGCGGTAATAGGTCAAGCGGGGCACTGTATTCAGTGCAGGTACTATTTCGAAACTCCAGGTGCGCGTTGCCACTAAAGTGAAAACACCAGTTCCAGTTTGCGGGAACTTGTCAGCCGTCCCGATCGGCAGTGGCCCACGGCGCGATAAAGGCGATACTCAGTAGCACTCGACTGCCTCGCACAATGGTTGATACACTGTGATCGTAGAGGTCGGGACGGAACAGGATTACACGATTAAACAGTGAGAAAATCGCACGCTGTACTCGGAAAACTCCGCCTTCTGACGGCTTCTTCAGCACAAAATTGAGCTTGTAGTAGCTGCCATATCCCACAGGATCATGGTGTTTCAGCACGTGGTGGCCTTCGGGATAGGTGACAAGATTGACGGTCAAGCGTCGGGTGCTGAGCAAGCTGCGATTGATGACAGATTTCAAAATTAAGCCCCCCCCGAGAAATGAAGTACCGCGAAACCACGAAAAAGGTCACTCAGCGCCACTGCTCGCGCAGCCAGGCCGAATACTCTCACATAACTCGATTGCAAACGACCAAGCTGTGCCCGCCCACGCTGCAAGCACAGGTGTGCCATAGTAGACTCGCTTCAGCTAGCCCGCGCACCGACGAATGTGCGCTTGCCTGTATCCGCCGAGCAGTAGTACCCTGTCCAACGTTTTTTCCGGGAGTTAACCATGAGCCAAAAACCACAGGTCCCCGCCATTGAAGGCTGGCACACCATGGCGGCGAAACCGCATCTGATCGGCACGCAGTGTGAGAGCTGCGGCACGTACTTTTTCCCCAAGCAAAATGACTACTGCCGCAATCCACAGTGTGACAGTACCGATTTTCGCGAAGTGGAGTTAAGCCGCACCGGCCAAATATGGAGTTACACCAACGCCTGTTACAAGCCGCCTGCACCGTTTATCGCACATGAGCCTTTCGAGCCTTACGCCATCGCTGCAGTCCAGCTGGAGAAGGAGCAAATGGTAGTGCTGGGGCAGGTAATCGAGGGCGTAAATGTAGAGGACCTGAAAGTCGGCATGGCGATGGAACTGGTGCTGGAAGCGCTGCACGAAACCGACGACGACATCAAAGTCACCTGGAAGTGGCAACCCCTGGCGCAGTAGACGCCAACTGAATCTGGAGCAAACAATATGTCCAAAGAAATTGCCATTCTCGGCGTCGGCATGCACCCCTGGGGCAAGTGGGGCCACAATTTTGTGCAGTACGGCGTCGCCGCCGCGCGCGAAGCGCTAGCCGATGCAGGTGTCCCCTGGCAGGACATCACCTATGTATCTGGCGGTGCCACCATACGCAATGGTTATCCGGGCTTTGTGGCGGGTTCCACCTTCGCACAGGCGTTGGGCTGGCAGGGCGCGGAGGTCAATACCTCTTACGCAGCCTGTGCATCCGGCTCGCAAGCGCTAGCGGCAGCGCGCAACAAAATCCTTGCCGGTGAATGCGAAGTCGCGCTGGTAGTGGGCGCCGACACCACCCCCAAGGGCTTTCTGGCACCTGCTGGCGGCTATCGTCCGGAAGACCCGGACTGGGTGCGGTTCTACCTTGGCATTACCAACCCGACGTATTTCGCCCTGTATGCCAGACGCCGCATGGATCTCTACGGCGATACGCTGGCGGATTTTGCCGCGGTCAAGGTCAAGAACTCTTTGATCGGTAGCAAAAACCCGCGGGCGCGTTACCGCAAATGTTTTAGCGCCGAGGACGTCGCGGCATCGGCCATGGTCGCCGACCCCCTGCGCCTGATGGATATCTGCGCTACCAGTGACGGCGGCGCAGCGATCATCGTGTCCAGCCTGGAATACGCCCGCAAAATGGGTAAGGCCAATGCACCGCGGGTGGCGGCGATTTCCCTCGTAACGCCGACCTTCGCCAGTAGCGTTGTAGAAATGCCCGACATCGCCACTGATTCAGCCGCTGCTGAAGGTGTGGAGGCGCAGGCTTACCGTGCCAGCCTGCCCATCAAAGCTTATGAGGAAGCGGGCATTGGACCGTCGGATGTCGATCTGGCCGAGGTCTACGACCTGTCCACCGCGCTGGAACTGGACTGGATTGAAGATTTGCAACTGGCCCCGAGAGGCGAGGCAGCTGCGCTGCTGCGCGCCGGCGACACGGCCCTGGGCGGCAAAATACCGGTGAATGTCTCCGGTGGCCTGGCCTGCTTCGGTGAAGCTGTGCCAGCCCAGGCGCTGGCCCAGGTCTGTGAATTGGCCTGGCAGCTGCGTGGTCAGGCCGGTGATCGGCAAGTGCAGGGCGCGAAAGTCGGAATTACCGCCAACCAAGGGCTATTTGGCCACGGCAGTTCAGTTATCATCAAGAAGTAAGGTAACCGGGCCCGCTTCAGGGCTCGCGCACCGAAGCCTGTTTGAGGAAGGCGATCAGGTCTGCCCGCTGCTGCGCATCGGGCACGCCCAGACTCATCATGGAAGAGTCCGGAAACATCGCCATCGGGTTTTCCAACCACACAAACATTAACTCGGGTGTCCACACAAACTGGGCTGTTTTAAACACCTGCGAGTAATACGCAAACTCAGGTTGTTTGCCAACCACCTTGCCAAATATCCGGTGTAGATTCGGACCATTATTGTGCCCCATGATGGCCTCGGCGTAATGGCAGGTGCGACAGGGAGCAAAGACCAACCTGCCCCTCGCGGGATCCCCTGTTGGCATCACCTGTTGCGCAGACAATGGCGTGACGGGAGACAAAAGACCCCAGGCCAGCACGATGACAGCCAGCAGCTGCCTCATCCCCGAACCTCCAGATTCGCCGCGACCGCGCGACCGGCGCGGCGACCAAAAAAGGTGCAGTCGCCCACGGATAAACCGCTGGCAATGTAAGGCGCTATTGGAATCCCGGCGGTGTTGCGCCCGGCCGCGTATAAGCCCGGAATCATCTCCCCGAAGCTGTTGAGCACCTGTCCGTCGACGGTGGTATGCAAGCCACCGAAGGTGTGCGCAGGAAAGAAGGCCTGTTTCGCGGACAGGTCCCACGCTTTGTAAGGAGGCCCCTGCAGCGGCCGCAAATACGCCCGACTTTTGCGGAACATCGGGTCCTCACCGTTGGCGGCGTGCAGATTGTAGTAGGCAACAGTTTGTTGCAAAGCCCCTTTCGGGAATTCCAACTGCGCGGCGATGTCACCGATGGTATTAGCCTCGGCCACCGGCAGAAAGTTATCCTGGTGAAAGGCATAACTGCTGTCGCGATCGGTAATCAGCCAGGCACGACCCTGCTGGTGATACGCGATGGCATCCCCCAACACACCGTGATAGGACTCCTCTGAAATAAAGCGTTGCCCCGATGTATTCACCAAAATGCCGGACAGCACATATTCAGGCGGGTAGATGGGTGCGATAGCAAAGCCTTCATTCATCCGCAGCGCCGCCGCACCGACCGCGATACCCATATTGATGCCGTCACCGTGGTCATCGGCACTGCCCCAGGGCACCGAGCAATCGTACAACTGCGGTGCGTACTGCTTCAGCATCTCGGTGTTGTGAATGAAGCCACCACAGGCCAGCACCACGCCGCGCTGCACGGCGATCGCGCGTTGCTCGCCATCGATAGTGACTATCACCCCGGCGATGCGGCCGTCGCTCTCGGTCACCAGTCGATCGGCGCTCACCCGGGCGCGCAGCTTTACACCGTGCCTTTCGGCCTGCGACAGCAAGGATTCCATCAGGCGCCTGCCGCCATTCATACCGGGTACGCCGGGCACATGCCCGCGGGGTGCCGGCGTCGCCAGATCCCGTGCCGGCCACGCCTGTTCTGTACCGGAGAAATACAGCGACTCATCGCCCATGGGTAAGCCCTTGGCGAGCGTGAGCTTATCGGTATACGGGATGCCCTGCGCCACCAACCAGTCAAAATGCTCAGCGCTGCCCTCACAGTACAGCTGGATCTTCTCCAGCGGCGGATGCACACCGCCCGCCAGCGTAATGAAACGGTACATTTGCTCGACGCTGTCCTGCACATTGAGCGCTTTCTGCAAGGCGGTACCGCCACCCGCGTAGACCACTCCGCCGGACATGGCCGAGGAGCCACCAAACTGCGACAGCGATTCAATCAACAGCACGTTCGCACCCGCCAGGCGCGCCTCGATGGCGGCACACACACCGGCCGCACCAGAACCGATGACCAGAACTTCGGTGTGCATATCCCAGGCTTTAACCGCTGAACGCGGCAGTGCGGCGGCACCTGCCGCCAGCGTCGCCGCCGCAGTAGCGGTGAGGCCGCCCAGCAGTCTGCGACGCGTTACTCCGGGCTCGCCAGTGTTGTCAGTCACGCAATATCTCTATGCCAGGCATCAGGTTTGCCGTATATATTCCAATTGATTGTTAATCATATACAAGCGGTGACGCCCGCCCGGTGCATCGACCGATACGTCGTCATAGCCCGCATCGCCCTGGTACAAAAAGCACAGACCGTCATCGATCCCGGCCATACGCGGAGCGTACATGATGGCGTCACGACTACCCATGCGCGCTCTCGCCTGCACACAGCTGTGACAATCGGCAATATCGGCAAGACTGACATAGGTCGGTGGCATCAAGCGCAAGGGGTGGGCATCGTCCGCCGATTCCGCAATGGCCGTCTCAGGATTCACCCAGCGATGCAGAGCAATCTCACCACCGTCGACGCGCACCTCCTGCCCGTCCTCCAGTATGGCGAGGAAAAACCAGGTTGCGAATCGCCTTTTGGCACCCTCTGGCGTGGTCCAATGTGACAGGTACACCAGCTGCTCCGCCGCAATCTCCAACCCGGCTTCTTCCTGCGTCTCGCGGATTGCAGCATTGATCGCTGCACGGTATTCGTCGCGATCTCCAGGATAATCGGACTCGTCCACTTTGCCGCCGGGAAACACCCACATACCGCCCATGTGCTGCACCGTCTTGTTGCGCTGCACCAACAGCGCTTCCAACCCGGCATCGCCATCGCGCACCAGCACAACGGTGGCGGCAGGGTAAACAGGCTCTACGGTATCGCTCAGTTCCAGCACGCCAGTGCCTCCATTCTCGTCAACTGCAGCAGTCTACACCAACTCCGTTCACAGGCTAACCGCATCGAGACGGCTGTCGAATACGTCAGGGGAAAAATCGACTGATGGTATCGATGACACAGGCGGGGCGATCCCCCCCCTCGATTTCTATGGTCATACGCACCACCACCTGCACGCCCCCTTTGACCTCCTCGGCACTCAAGATCTCACCGCCACCGCGTATCCGGCTACCCACCGGCACCGCTGCCGGAAAGCGCACTTTTTCACAGCCGTAGTTAACACCCATAGAGGTATTTTCGACGCGCATAATCTGCGGCAGAAACAGATTGGCCATCGACAGGGTGAGGTAACCGTGGGCGATGGTCTTGCCAAAAGGGCCGGTGGCCGCCTTTTCCGGATCGACGTGAATCCACTGGTGATCGCCGGTGGCGTCGGCGAAACAGTTAATGCGCTGCTGGTCAATTTCCTCCCAATCGCTGAAGCCCAGATGCTGTCCCACGGCCTGCAACAGCGCGGCTGGATTTTGAAATGTCGTCGTCATGGCCTGTTATCCCCTGTCCTGAAAATGACCCGGCACTATACCACTGTGGCACAGGCACTTTAACCGGTACTTCCTTGGCGATTGCCGGGTGTTCATTACCAGTATTTAACAGTTTTAGAGGCCTCTCTTGTGGTATAAATACGCCCTTTGTAGATTGGTGTTCTGCCTCTGGCTTTTCTCCGGCGCCCAGTTTTCACGCATTCCTATTGGTAGCTACCGTGGTCTCAAGAAAAAAACAGGTTCTAGTCTCCATTGTGCTGCTGGCAGTATCGATGGCCGTCACGACCGTACTGTACCTGAATCGCCCGCCCGCCAAGATCGCCGAACCGGTATACCAGCCGGTGTCCGTGGACGTCGCGGCAGTGGTGAAGGAGAAACTGCGCATCCAGGTACAGGCTCAGGGCACTGTTTCACCGATGCAGGAGACATCCATCCTGTCTGAGGTCACTGGCCGCATCATCGAGGCCTCCCCCGCGTTTACCGTGGGTGGCTTTGTCAGCAAGGACGAGGTTCTACTGCGCATTGATCCCAGAGACTACGAGACCAATTTGCTGCGCGCCGAGGCCGCATTGAAATCTGCCCAGAGCAATCTGGCCCAGGAAAAAGGCAGAGCGCAGGTGGCGGAAAGAGAGTGGCAGAAATTACCCACCGGCAGCCAGCGCAGCCAGGCGGCAAAAGATCTTTATCTGCGTAAACCTCAGCTGGATCAGGCCCAGGCACAGATGCTGGCGGCGCAGGCGGATCTCAACACCGCCAGAGATAATCTCGAACGAACCAACATCAGGGCCCCGTATGATGCAGTGATCCGGGACAAGCAGGTTGCGTTGGGGCAATTTGTTGCCGCAGGCAGTCCCCTCGCCGATATATTTTCAGTGGACTACGCCGAAATCCGCCTACCCATCCCCCAGAACAAACTCCCCTACCTGGAGTTACCTGGCATAAGAGGTGCAGAAAACGGCTCTTCCATTGATCTCTACACGGACGTGGGGGGCGAATTAAAACAGTGGACGGCGCAGCTACACCGCACCGAGGGCGTGTTCGACGAACGCTCACGTGTACTGTACGTGGTAGCCCGCATCAAAGATCCCTACGCGCTGCATAACCCGGATCGCAAGCCGCTGCGCGTCGGCACCTTCGTCAACGCCAACATCGAGGGCCGGGAGCTAACCGATATTGTATCGCTACCCCGCTTTGTGATGCGCGCAGGTAATAACCTCTGGGTGGTTGATGACAGCGGGCACCTGCGGAATCGGCAGGTGACCTTGTTGCGTACTGGTGGCGACCTCGTCTACATCAGCGATGGTCTCGATAACGGCGACCGCGTATCGCTGACGACACTGGATAGCTCCTTCGACAGCTCAGAAGTTCGCATCCAGTCCAGCACACCCACCAATAAGCTGGACCAACACGGACGTCCGAAGAAACAACCGGGCGACACAAAAGTGGGCAAGATCACCGCCGCTGTGGAGCCGTCGCCTAACGACAGCGAGGGCGGCTAATGCAAACGCCCGCGCAAAAGGGGATCATCGCCTGGTTCGCCTACAACCCGGTGGCGGCCAATCTACTGATGCTGATTATTATCGTGGTGGGCCTTGGCTCAGCGTTCACCATCCAGCGCGCGATGTTTCCCACCTTTGAAGTCGAAGTTATTTTTATAGAGCTGGCCTACCCCGGCGCTGCCCCTGAGGAAGTGGAGCAGGGCGTGGTATTGAAGATTGAGGAGGCGATTAACGACGTCGAGGGCATCAAGCGCATCGAGTCGGACTCTTTCGAGTCCGCTGCCAGAATGATGATTGAACCGCAGGATGGCGTAAATCTCGGCAAACTAATGGCCGATATCCGCAATCGTATCGACGCGATACAGCACTTTCCCAAGGAGGCTGAAAAGCCCATTGTCAGCCAACCGGAGATCATGTTTCCGGCACTGACACTGCAACTGTCCGGCGACATTGATGAACGCAGCCTGAAGTCGCTGGCAGATGATATGCGGCGCGAGCTGCTGACCTACCCGGCAATCTCCGCCGCCGCCGTGGTGGGCGCCCGCGATTACGAGATCGGTATTGAGATTTCCGAACAGCTGCTGCGTGAATACCACCTGACTCTGGGTGATGTGGCGAGCGTCATCTCCTCCTCCTCGCTGGACCTCCCGGCCGGGTCGGTGCGCACCGAAAATGGCGAAATCATGCTGCGCACCACTGGGCAAGCCTACGTACAGCAGGACTTCGAGAAGATCGTCCTGAAAACCTGGCCCGACGGCACCCGGTTGCTGCTGGGTGATATCGCCACAGTCGAGGACGGTTTCGTCGACGCCGCCGGATTTGCGGCATTCAACGGCACCTACTCACTGGGCATCAATGTGTTCGCAATGGGCGAGCAGGACATTATTGAAACGGCTGATGCCGCCAAGGCGTTTGTCGCTGAACGCGCGGGACATTTGCCACAGGGCGTAACGCTGGATGTCTGGAATGACGCCACGTATTACCTCGATGGTCGACTGGGCATGATGGTAAAAAATCTGGCGATGGGGGCACTGCTGGTATTTATCATTCTGGCGCTGTTTCTTGAAATCAAGCTGGCATTCTGGGTGATGATGGGGATACCCGTCTGCTTCCTGGGCGCCATGGCGATGATCAATACACCCTACATCCACGCCAGCCTGGACATGATCAGTATCTTTGGCTTCATTCTGGTACTGGGTATCGTGGTGGACGACGCTATCATTATGGGCGAGAGCGCATACACCGAACAGGAGAAGCACGGCCACAGTGTGGAGAGCGTGGTAACCGGTGTGTACCGGGTGTCCACCCCCGCCACTTTCGGCGTGCTCACCACCATCATGGCGTTTCTGCCCACGCTGTTTGTACAGGGTGTGTTCGGCGCTTTCCCCGCAGCCTGCGGCTGGGTCGTTATCCTGTGCCTGTGCTTCTCCCTGATCGAATCAAAATGGATCCTGCCCGCACACCTGGCACACAGCAAGCCCACCAAAAATCGCGTTTTACTGCAGATTGACCGCGTGCAGCAAGAAGTGAACTGGCTGCTTTACCATTTTGTGGAGCACCGCTACAAACCGTTCATGCTGAAGTGTATTGAAAACCGGTATGTGACGCTGGCGTTCTTCGTGTCCCTGCTGATTCTTTCCTGCGGATTGTTAGCGGGCGGCGCAGTGCGCACCGTGTTGTCCCCGGATACTCCCGGTGAATTCCTGCAGGTCGAATTACGCATGGCCGCGGGAACGGCAGAAGAGCGCACGCTGGAAGCCGTGGCCAGAATCTCTGGCGCATTCAACACCATGGAGGAGGAATACCGCCGTGAAAGCGGGACTGATGAACGCCTGCTAAAGCATATGGCGACCTACGGTTTTAATCGTATCAATGGCCGTATCGATGTCGAACTGACCAAGGAGGACGAGCGCACCATAAACACCAGAGACGTGCAGGAGCGCTGGCGCGAGGCAGTGGGCAGAATTCACGGTGCGGATGTGTTTGCTATCACCAGCGCCGATGGCCCCAAAATGGGGCCGGCCATTGCGTTTGATCTGATGCACAAGGATATTGACACGCTGCGCGACGCGGCGACTGATTTGGAAGAAGCGTTGGGGCACTACTCGGGACTCTACGATATTCGCAACGGCGTTAGCGATACCGCCGACGAGTTTCATCTCGAGCTGCTGCCCGAAGCCGAGTCGCTAGGCATCACACGCTATGATCTTGGGAGCCAGGTGCGGCATGCGTTTTTCGGCGCTGAAGCACAGCGTGTCCAGCGCGGCATCGACGAAGTCAAGGTCATGGTGCGCTATCCCAAAGCGGATCGAGAAAATGTCAGCAGTCTGAACAATATGTTTATTCGCACGCCATCAGGTGATGAGGTGCCCTTTGAGACTGTCGCCCGTCTGGACGTCCAGCAGGGGCTATTGAAAGCAACCCGCATCAACTACCAGCGCGCAGCAGAGATAACAGCAGAAGCCAACAAGCGTGAAGTCGAGCCGGACAAAGTTATCACTGACGTAGAAACCAACGTCCTTCCAGCCCTGCAGAAAAAATATCCGGGGCTGCGCTATGCCATCTCGGGCATGGCGGAAGAAGAAGCCAAGATGGCGCTCAGCATGATTGTGGGCTTTCCCCTTGCGCTATTTGGCATTTACGCCCTGCTGGCAGTCCCCACGAAATCGTATTTACAGCCACTCATTATCATGGGTGTCATCCCATTTGGCATGATTGGCGCAATTTTTGGTCACTGGGTGTCAGGATACCCATTGAGCATGATGTCACTGATGGGAGTGATTGCACTCAGCGGGGTGGTGGTCAACGACAGCCTGATACTGGTGGATTTTGTGAACAAGGCCGTTGCCGATGGCGTAGATCGCCATACTGCTGTGGTCAATGCGGGGACCAGACGTTTCAGGGCTATTTTGCTGACGTCTCTGACGACGTTTTTCGGCTTGATCCCGATGCTGGCCGAGCGCACAGCCCAAGCGGAGATGCTGGTTCCCATGGCGATCTCGCTGGCGTATGGCATCGTGTTTGCCACGGTGATCACGCTGTTGTTGATTCCGTGTCTCTATATGATACTGAATGACCTGGCACGCTGGCAGGAGAACAGGGGCACAGCTTCCCACAGCGCGTTGGGCCAAAGCTGAGCACTGCTGCTAGCGAACCGCCCCACAGCCGATACAGCGCATATACAAATTCGCAGGATCCTGCAGGCTGCCCAATTCCTGGACTGCTTCGCGCACCGGCCCCAAAAAGCCAGACAGTGCAGTGCTGACAGAAGAGTCTGGCCACAGGTTCAGGCTGCCGACACTTTTCGCCAATTGCTTCATTAACATATCTCGCGGTGATAGCGGCTGCTCCACATACTCCACGTTGTAGTCGCTTATATCGGCGAGAGCTGCCGCCGCCGCAATGGCATCGTGCAAGCTACCGACGTTATCGATGAGTCCGGATTTCAACGCATCTTGCGCACACCAGACCCGGCCCTCGGCCAGCGGATCGATCTGCGCAACGCTCATATCCCGCCCTTGAGAAACAATATCCACGAAGCTCTTGTAGGCAAAATTCACACTACTGTTTAACGCTGTTGTCACCTCGGGACCCAGCGGCCGATCCATGCGCATTGCACCCGCCATATCTGTGGTACCGACACCGTCTGTATAAATGCCGACACGGTCGAGCAGTCCCTCAAACGTAGGAAAGGCGGCAAACACCCCGATGCTCCCCGTGATCGTAGAGGGCGTCGCCCAGATCTCGTCTGCCTCTGCCGCAATATAATATCCGCCGGAGGCCGCAACTGCGCCCATGGAGATCACAACGGGTATACCCATATCCTGAGCATGCAGCAGTTGCTGACGAATAATCTCCGATGCGAACATACTGCCGCCACCACTGTTGACCCGCAGGACAATAGCCTTGACACCATCCGCCTCGACTACGCCGCGGATCATTCGCGCCAGGGAATCGCCGCCGATGCCGCCGGGAGGCTGATCCCCGGGCACGATATTGCCCTGCGCCGTAATAACGGCCACACGATCTGCGTCAGAGCCACCCAGATCCAGTGGCCGCTTGCGTGCAACATAGCGCTCGAACTCTACCGCTTCATAAAGACCATCTTCATTACTGGCACCCACCAACTCCACCAGAAATTCATTGCCCTCACTGCGCCCCAGTAGCTTGTCCACCAGCCCGGCTTGCACCGCTGTCTGCGCGGCATCGCCGCCTTGACTTGATAACAGCTCGGTAAAATTGTTCACAAAATTGTCCACTGAGCCCGCCGGCAGTTCACGCTGCGCTTCTACCAATTGCGTGTATTGCCCCCACAAATTACCCAGCCAACGGCGAGTCACTTTTTTCTCACCGGGCGACATATCATCGCGTATAAAGGGCTCGACCGCGGATTTATGATCGCCAGCGCGGAAGATATGAACGTTCACTGACACCTTTTTTAATGCCTCGCGAAAATAATTGTTGTAGCTGCTGTAGCCCTCTAGCGCCACACCGCCCATGGGGTGCGCGATGACCGTATCGGCGTAACTGGCCAACAGATACTGATCCTGCGTGTAGTAATCCCCGATGGCAATGATAGGTTTGCCACTCTCACGGAAGTTCGCAAGCGCAGGGAGGATCTCCTGAGTTTTGCTAATGCCGACATAAACGAGAAAATCCAATTCCATCACCAGGGAGTTAATGGCCGGGTCCTCGGCGGCGTAATCAATCGCCTCAATGACATCGCGCAGCAGCACCTCATGACTGGCAGGAGAGGGTTGGCCCATCAGTGCCTTCAGCGGATTGACCTCTGACTTTTGATCCACCACCGTGCCGCTCATATTCAGCAGAAGTGCCGCTTTATCGGGCAGCGGTTCAGGCGCTCCTCCAATGTAGACAAAATAGATAAGAGCGATCATCACCAGAAACAGGATGTTTGACATGGCCAACCTGACACGAGTGATACCCCTCCATATTCCCGACAATATGCGACGCCCAAGCGACGGTTTACTCATACACTAATCTCCACTGCCTGTTGGTGGTGCGTTCGGCATACGCAGTTCGCGAGCACGCCAGCGAACATACATCATCGCGGCAATAAACAATATTACGACAGCGACCAATCCCCCGATCACCAGCAGGTTGTCGGGCTGCGCAAAAATGCGCTGCACCAGAATCAAAAAATACCCCAGACACACGAAACATAACCATATAAAACTGCGCAAATTGTCTTTTAGCATACCGGGGAGGAATAGCAGTAGCGGGAGTATCTTCAGCACCCAGATGAACCACGGCGCCTGGTTTGCCCACGCATCCGCTGACTGCTGCAACAGTAGTGCCGACCAGCTCAGCCATGTCAATCGGACTGCTACGGAACTGCGGGAGACACTCATGCGTGCAGCCGCGTGGACAGTCGTGCCACCCGCTGACCGAGCGCCCGACACAGGGTCGCCTCAACCTCATCCACCGACCGCTTGCTGTCACCGCCGGCCCAGTGCGACGCGCCATAGGGCGTACCACCCGAGCTGGTACTCATCAGCCCGGGCTCACTATAGGGCAGCCCGGCTATCACCATACCGTGATGCAGCAGTGGCAGCAGCATGCTGAGTAGCGTCGACTCCTGCCCACCGTGAAGGCTGGACGTCGAGGTGAAAACAGCGGCTGGTTTATCAATCATGGTGCCGCTCAACCACAGGGAAGACGTTTGATCTATAAAATATTTCAAAGGAGCTGCCATATTGCCAAACCGGGTGGGGCTGCCCATTACCAGCCCTGCGCAATCGCGCAAGTCAGCCAGTTCACAGTACAGTGGGCCTGCGGTGGGAATATCATCATCGATCTGCTCACAGGTCGCCGATACCGCCGGCACCGTGCGCAGTCGGGCGGTCACCCCCGTGACCAATTCAACACCGCGCGCAATGTGTTGCGCCATCGCTGCTGTGGCACCCTGTCTGGAGTAGTACAGGACCAACACGTAGGGCTGTGCCATCAGTCAATCAATGCCAGCGCATTTTCGGGCGGTCGGCCCAGCACAGCGCTATTACCGCGCACCACAATGGGACGCTCAATCAGTTTGGGATGCTTGGCCATAGCCGCCACAATATCCGCTTCGCTGGAGTCCTTGCCCAAGCCACAGGCCTTATAGTCATCCTCGCCACGACGCACGAGCTCAGCGGCGCTGATGCCCAACTTCTTTAGCAGGGCTTTTATATCACTGCTGCTGGGTGGCGTCTCCAGATAGAGCACGATCTCCGGCTCAACACCGTTCTCCTGCAGCAGGGCCAGCGTATTGCGCGACTTGGAACACCGGGGGTTGTGGTAGATGGTAACTGCACTCATAACTGAATTCCGGGGTGATATTAAGGGTGACAACGGATCGCGGCAGAGTATAACAAACCTTTGGCTGTGTCTCTCACCGGCATTGCAGGGTAGCGACTCTATTTGAGCAAAAGAGCTGACGGAGCATAGAATTTGTGTTCCTCACTGGGACCGTGTGGCGACAGGACGTCGCCACCCGAGCCTGCACATGAATGTGCGCTTTTTGGCGTGTCCCAGAGAGGAACACAAATTCTATTCTCCGCCACATTTGTGCAACAAGTTAAACGTTCATGCCATAATGCGCCGATGAATTTTTCCAATCTCACGTTCCACGAAGTATGGCACCGCACGCAATACCTCGTCGGTCGCTTTATTGCGGACCGCTGTTCGGAAAATGCCGCGGCCCTGACCTACATGAGCCTGTTTGCACTGGTGCCGCTGCTGACAGTGCTCTATACCATGGCCTCCGCCATCCCCGCCTTTCAGGGCGCAGAGGCACAAATGCAGGCGCTGCTATTCAAGCACCTGGTACCGCAGAGCAGCACAAGTATTGAGCAATACCTCAACGAGTTTTCCCAACAGGCCAAAAACCTGACCGGCCCCGGCATCGGCTTTCTGGTGGTAACTGCGATAATCATGCTGCGCAATATTGAGCACGCCTTCAATAATATCTGGCGCGCCCGCGAAAACCGCAGCCCCCTGTCCAGCTTTCTGTTGTACTGGGCGGTGCTCACCCTGACTCCGGTGACCATCGGCCTGGCGCTGGGCTTGAGCACCTATCTGGAGTCGGCCGCCCACGCACTGGACAGCGTCGATATTCTCGGGGCCAAGGCATTCCTGGTGCAGGCCTCGCCACTTTTCCTGAGCCTGATAGGGTTTAGCCTCATATACGCCGCTGTCCCTAACTGCCCGGTACCTCTCAGACATGCGCTAATCGGCGGCCTGTTCACAGCACTGGCCTTTCACGGTGCACGCGGCCTGTTCACGAAACTGGTGGTGGGTTCCAACTACACCTTCATCTATGGTGCTTTTGCCGCAGTACCCCTGTTCCTGCTGTGGATTTATCTATCCTGGAATATCGTTCTGATGGGCGGAGTGCTGGTACACAGCCTGTCAGCCTACGAAAGTGATGATCAGGCCAAACGCCCGATAGTACTCAAAGCACTCGACGTGCTATATGTTTTCTGGACAAAGCAGCAGACGGGAGGGGCGGTGCGAGAACTGGAACTGCTCAAACGCAGACACGCTATTATTCGCGGCCTGGACAGCGTGACATGGGGTGTTCTACGCGATATTTTTCTGCGTGAAAAAGTCATCACAGAGAACGGCAAAGGTCACTACCTGCTGTGCCGCGATCTCCATACCGTCCCGTTGTGGCAACTCAAAGAATGGGTCGAAAATGAGCAATCGCTCGACGGACAGGAAATAGCCCTGAACAGCCATTGGCAGCAGGCCACCTACGGGCTGCTGCTGAAGCAACGCAAAAATCAACGGGAACTTCTGGACACCAACCTTGTGGAATTATTTGAACAATGAAATACCTGATGTGTTACAGCCTGATTGTGCTGTCACTGCTGGCTTGTGGCCAGCGAGATGGCACTACACCCCCTACAGGACTGGAAGACTTGCGTGGGCAATGGGTCGTAATCAACTACTGGGCACAGTGGTGCAAGCCCTGCATTGAGGAAATACCGGAGTTGAACAGCCTGGACCAGGACTATGCCCAGGTCACCGTGCTCGGAGTCAATTACGATGGCGCCAGTGGTGCGGAGCTCGAACAACAACGGCAGCAACTGGGCGTGACCTTTGCCAGTCTGGGGGCGGATCCCGCCGAACAATTGGGCCAAACCAGGCCAGTGGTACTACCCACCACGTTTATCGTAAATCCCCAAGGGGAACTGGTAGAAACCTTGATGGGACCGCAAACACTGGAATCTCTGACACAGGCAACCCATCAGAGCGAAAATTGAATCAAAAAAAACCGGCCCAGAGGGCCGGTTAGCGATCATATCTGATGCGCAGAAAGTATGAGACCTGAATGGAACTGGTTCTACACCAATGGTGTGAGCTTGCTTACCGTGATCACCCACACCAACTGTACCTATTCAGACGACAGTCCACGACAATGGTTCCCTCGGTTGCAAAAATATTTTTAGCGCCGTCCCTGCCTGTCCCCGATGCCATCCGAGGTTGGACAGGGGGGCTCGGCAATACTACTCTAGTACGCAATCCAAACATCGAATCCAGCGCACAGGAAGGGATCCACTATGAGCAAACTCTACAGCGACAACGCTGAAACAACCGGTGGCACACCGCTGGTAAAAATCAATCACATTAGCGATGGCAATATTTACGTCAAGCTGGAGAATCGCAACCCGGCCATGTCCGTCAAGTGCCGAATAGGTGCGAGCATGGTCAGCGCCGCAGAGCGCGATGGCATCCTCAAGCCCGGCATGACGATTGTCGAGCCCACCAGTGGCAACACCGGCATCGCGCTGGCTTTCGTCGCCGCGGCCAAAGGTTATGGCTGCATTCTGATCATGCCCAACACCATGAGCCTGGAACGGCGGATGGTGATGAAGTCACTGGGGGCCCAGGTTATCCTCACAGATGGCAGCAAAGGTATCCCCGCGGCTATCGCGAAAGCAGAGGACATTATTGCATCCGACCCGAAGAAATACTGGGGACCGCACCAGTTTGAGAACCCTGCCAACCCCGACGTCCACGAGCAAACGACGGGGCGGGAAATATGGGAGGACACCGACGGTGCGATTGACATCCTGGTCTCTGGCGTTGGCACTGGCGGCACGATCACCGGTATTTCCCGCCACTTGAAGAACACCCGCGGCAAAAATATATTGAGCGTAGCGGTGGAGCCTGATTCCACCACCATGATCACAGCGGCAAAATCCGGCGAGGAGCCACGCCATGGACCCCACAAGATTCAGGGCATTGGCGCGGGATTTGTGCCCAAAAACCTGGATCTGACCATGGTTGATCAGGTCGAGCAGGTCACCAGCGATGAAGCAATCGCATGGGCCCACAAGCTGATGCAGCAGGAAGGCATACTGGCGGGCATCTCCTCGGGCGCTGCCATGGCCGTTGCCCACCGTCTCTCGCAGCAAAAGGAACACCAGGGCAAAATGATTGTTGCGATACTGCCAGACTCTGGCGAACGCTATCTGACGTCCGCTCTGTTCGCTGACAGCTTTACAGACAACGAGACCGAACAGACCACGGTGAGCTGACTAGGCCTCGGTGCCCGCGCGCTTGGCAAGGGCTTCGAGGCGGAGTTTCACCTCGGGCCACTCTGCCTCAATAATGCTGAAATAGACGGAGTCGCGGAGGAAGTTGCTCTGCACAATCATATGATTGCGCAGCACGCCTTCGCGCGTGGCGCCAATCCGTGACAATGCCTGCTGCGATCGCTTATTGCGGGCATCCGTCTTGAACTCCACCCGCACGCATCCCAGTTTCTCGAACGCATGGGATAGCAGCAACAACTTCGCTTCCGTGTTGGTCGCCGTGTGCTGCCACTCCTCCCCCAGCCAGGTCCACCCGATTTCCAGCGAGCGGTGTTCAGGCCGGATATTCAGGTAGCGAGTACTCCCCACCACCCGCGCCTTGGCGATATCCACGATGGCAAAGGGCAAATGAGCGGGGGCGTTCAGGGCTTCTTCAATCCACTGGCGCGTATCGGCCAAATCAACAAAGCAACCGCGCGGCAGATAGGCCCAGTCGGCCTTTACACGACCCCGATTGTAAAGTCCCTGAGCGTGCTCCGCGCCAAGCGGCTCCAGCCGCACCGTATGACCTGTAAGGACCACTGGCCCAATCCGTAGTGACACGTATTTCTCTCCTGTCAGGGTATCAGCACGGTGGAACCGGTGGTCTTGCGGCCTTCAAGATCCCGATGTGCCTGCTGGACATCTGCCAGCGCATAGCGCTGATTGATTTCGATACGCACAGCACCACTCAAAACACGCTCGAACAGATCGTTAGAGGACTGCTGTAGTTCCTCGGCGCTCAGGGTATACGTGAGCATCGTCGGCCGCGTGATAAACAGGGAACCCTTGTTCGCCAGAACCTGCAGATCCAATGGCGCGGGCGCTCCGGAGGCGTTCCCGAAGCTCACCATCAGCCCCCGCGGCTGCAGGCAATCCAGCGATATGTCGAACGTATCCTTGCCCACGCCGTCATACACCACCGGCACTTTCTGGCCATTGGTGATCTCCAGCACCCGTTGCACCACATCCTCTGTGCGATAGTTGATGACATGCGTAAACCCGTGGGCGCGCGCCAGTTCGGCTTTTTCCTCGGAACCGACGGTGCCGATAACAACCGCGCCAATGCTCTTCGCCCACTGACCAAAGAGCATCCCCACACCACCGGCCGCGGCGTGAAACAGACAGGTTTCTCCCGCTTGCAGGCGGTAAGTTCGCTGCAGCAGGTACTCCGCAGTCTGGCCTTTCAGCAGGCATGCCGCCGCCTGTTCGTAATCGATGCCAGCGGGTATCTTTACCAGACGGGCGGCGGGCAGATTGAGCGCTTCCGCGTAGGCACCGAAGCCGGCAGAGCAGTAGGCTACGCGGTCACCCACTTGCAGGCCGGCGCCCTCGCCCACTGCCTGCACCTCACCGGCACCCTCCAGGCCAATGCCTATAGGCAGGGGCAGCGGATACAAGCCGCTGCGGTGATAGGTATCGATATAGTTGAGTCCAATCGCTCGATTCGCCACGGTGACCATACCCGGTCCCGGCGCGTCGAGCTCGATCTCTTCCAACTGCATGACCTCGGGTCCGCCCGTCTTGTGTATTCTCACTGCCTGTACCATGACCTTTTCTCCCGTTTTCAACGTCTCTCGACCACTCTGGCGCAGTCTTTGTGTTGCTAATGTACCCGCTGCACTCAATCCGAGGATATAATACCGCGTAATTTACAGCACCGCAGACAGCGGGTGGGGTAGATTGACAAGTCAGCGGTGGAATTCCATCGAATCATCATCCGCCGGGTTCAGACCCACCTGTTTCACAGAGACAGGAACCGGGCACATTCAATCAGTTTACCAGCGGAGCGTGAAATCGTGTTCGAAGACCTACAGCTTGATCGCCACCTGCGCCTGGGTATTGATGCGCTGGAATTAACCACCGCCACAGAAGTCCAACAGCTGAGCGTGCCCCTCGCGCTGCAAGGTACAGACCTGTTGGTCAGCGCCGAGACCGGCAGCGGTAAAACATTGGCCTATCTTATTCCCCTGGCACAGAAAATCCTCGCCGCTGACATGGGCCGGCAGACAGGCACCCTGGCGCTGATTCTGGTACCGACACGGGAACTCGCGCGCCAGGTACTGAAACAGTGCCGCGAGCTGCTGGCGCTATCGCCGGTAAACGCACTGGCCATCACGGGTGGCGCCGATTTCAAGTACCAGAAAGCACAGCTGCGCAAGGATCCGGAAATCGTAGTAGCGACGCCCGGGCGCTTTCTGGAACACTGCCAGAAACGCAGCGCAGACCTGCGCAATTTACAGACCCTGGTGCTGGACGAAGCCGACCGCATGCTGGACATGGGGTTTCGCGATGATGTGGTAAAACTCGCCGAGTTATGCCCAGCGAGCAAACAGGTACTCCTGTTATCCGCGACGCTGTCACACCGCGGTGTAGGCGACATTGCAACCACACTGCTGCAATCCCCACAAACCATTGCTGTGGGCCAGGTGCGACAGGCACATAGCAGCATCGATCACCAACTGATTCTCGCCGACAGCCAGGAGCACAAGGACAAGCTGCTGGCGGCACTGTTCGAGCAGGGTGGTTTCAATCGCGCACTGGTCTTTGCCAACAAACGCAACACCGCAACACGGCTGGCCAATCTGCTCAAGTACCAGAAATTTCGCTGCGCACCGCTGCACGGGGAGATGACTACCGAAGAGCGCAAACAGGTCATGCACCAGTTTCATGAGGGCAAAGTCACTATTGTCTGCGCCAGCGATCTGGCCGCCCGCGGCATTGATGTCAGCGGCATCGATCTGGTGGTGAATTACGATATACCCTATAGCGGCGACAACTATCTGCACCGCACCGGCCGCACCGGTCGCGCCGGCGCGCGAGGACTGGCGGTCTCCCTGGCCAGCGCCACTGAATGGAACCTGATGGTCAGCATCGAGCGATATCTGGCGCTGCGCTTTGAGCGACGCACCCTGCTCGGCCTGAAAGCGAAGTACAACGGCCCCAAAAAATTGAAATCCTCCGGCAAAGCCGCAGGCAGCAAGAAAAAGACGCAAAAATCCGCCGTTGAGAAAAGTAAGACCCGGTCGCGCAACCAGAAGAACGTTGGCAAGCGCCGGGGAAAAACCACCACTGAGCCGGCCGTGGCGAATGATGGCTTCGCTCCGCCAAAGAAAAAAAAGCCCACTGAATGATGCGAGTATTCTTCGGCCTGGAGCTGGAGCCCACCACCTCGGTGCAGATCGCCGACTGGCGCGACCGACAACTGGCCTGCGCTGGAACGCCGGTACCCCCCGCCAATTTCCACATCACACTGGCGTTTATCGGCGCGCTTGAGGCGTCCGCAATCGAACGCATGTGCCTGTCTGTGGACGATTGGCTAGCGGCGGAAAGAATACGCGGCGCGACGCTGCAATTGAATTGCACAGGCTACTGGCACAAACCGGGAATTTACTGGCTGGGCCCCGAAAAATGGCCAGAACAGCTGTCGCGACTGGCACAAAAGCTCAACAGTCTGGGCAGCGCAGCGGGCGCCAAACGCGACAGAAACCCCTTCCAGCCCCATATCACCCTGTTTCGCCAATGCGATGCCGCCCCGCCAGCTGCGGTGCAAGCACCCGCTATACGGATGACCTGTCCAGATTTCGCGCTGTTTGAATCGCGACAGGGCAAACGCGGGGTGAGCTATCATGTTCTGCAGCACTGGACATTGCCCGGCGCAATCGATTAAGGAGGGGTGACGATGTATGAAACCTTGGCTTTGCTGGCGTTGTTTGTGCTGTTTTACAGTTCGGTGGCCGGTGCCGTTGAGCGGATCTGGATCAGCGGCCCCATCGTATTTACCTGCTTCGGGCTATTGATAGGCCCGGTCGGGTTTGACCTGCTGGCGTGGGACACAGACCGGGAACTGGTGCGCAACCTTGCCGAGATCACTCTCGCCATGGTGCTGTTTACCGATGCCGCCGGCGCTCACATCGGGATATTGAAAAAATTCAGTGAGATACCTGCGCGACTGCTGTTAATCGGTCTGCCTCTCACCATTGCACTGGGCTTTATCACAGGGGTACTACTATTCGATTACTCCTCGCTCTTTGCTATTGCCGTACTGGCGACGCTGCTCTCCCCCACTGATGCCGCTTTGGGTAAAGCCGTTGTCACCAACGAAGCCATACCCGATGAAGTCCGCCAAAGCCTCAATGTAGAAAGTGGCCTGAATGATGGTATTTGTGTGCCAGTTTTACTGCTTTTCCTGACACTGGCACTCGACAAGCTGGATGCGGGGGGGCCATTATCATTGGCGGCAAAACTGGTGGTCGAGGAAATCGGCATCGGCCTCGTTGTTGGCCTGGCACTGACCTTCGTTGCAGTGCGTCTTTTGAGGTTTGCGCTACGCAAACAATGGCTGACCCAAACGTGGATACAAATACCAGTTGTAGCTTTGGCGTTGAGTTGCTTCGCGGTCGCCCAGTACCTCGGGGGTAGCGGTTTTATCGCAGCGTTCAGCGGCGGACTGCTGATGGCATTTATGGATACGCATCTTTCCAGCAAGGTGAAAGACCAGTTTTTACTCGCGAGTGAGGGCACCGGCGATACGCTTGCGCTGATCACCTGGGTGATTTTCGGATCAGCGATAGTGGGACAGGCGGTGGGTCATTTCAGCTGGATGATCTTGCTTTACTCGGTTCTGAGTCTCACCATCATTCGGATGCTGCCTGTATTCCTTTGCCTGACGGGCAGCGGCATCGATACCGAGGGAAAACTGTTTATAGGCTGGTTCGGCCCGCGTGGACTGGCGAGCATCGTGTTTACGGTAATGGTGGTGAACAGTGACTTGCCTGACAGTGGACCGTTTGCCATGACGGTGGTCTGTACCATCATATTGAGCATCATTGGCCACGGCATCACGGCCAACCCCTGGGCCAGCGCCTACGGCGAGCGTCGTCGGTTGGCCGCGAGCGAGGGCGCCTGATGAACAGCCGCCCCATCCAATACCGCGTCAATGCGTAAGCTGCGCAAGGCTTGCCTCTAGACACGAATATTTTCAACCGACTGTTTCGGGTACTATCGCGCCCTGTCATTTAAAAGGAACCTCGTCCCATGTCCAATCCACTGCTCGAGTCACACACGCTACCGCCCTTTTCCCGGATCGAGACGGCGCATGTGGAGCCTGCCATCCGACAGCTTATCGAGCGCAATAAACAGCGTATCGATGAATTGCTGGGCAGCACCGACAGCTACAGCTGGGACAATCTCCTGCAGCCCATAGAGGAATTGGATGATGAGCTGTCCCGTGCCTGGTCTCCCGTGTCGCACCTGAATAGCGTGTGCAACAGCGATGCGCTGCGCGAGGCGTATAACACCTGCTTGCCGCTACTGTCAGAATACGGCACCTGGATGGGACAACACCGCGGTTTGTATACGGCCTACCAACAAATTGCCGATAGCGATGCCTTCAATGCATTGGACACCGCGCAGCGCAAGTCTATCGAGCACGCACTGCGCGATTTCCGTCTGGCGGGCGTTGCGCTGCCTGACGACAAGAAAAAGCAGTACGGCGAGCTACGCCAGCGCCTGTCGAAGCTGGGCAGCACCTTCGGGGAGAATGTACTGGACGCCACCAACGCCTGGTCCAGGCAGGTGACGCGAGAGGATTTGAGTGGACTTCCCGAGACCGCGCTGGCCAGCGCCCGACACGCGGCGGAACAAGCGGGACAGGACGGCTATCTGATCAATCTGGAGTTTCCCTCCCTGTTACCGGTACTGAACTACTGCGACAACCGGGCACTGCGGGAAGAAGTCTACACCGCCAACTGCACAAGGGCCTCAGAGCAAGGCCCCCATGCTGGACAATGGGACAACTCCGAGCTGATCGTAGAAATTCTCGAATTGCGCACTGAGCTGGCAAAACTGTTGGGCTTCGACAACTACGCGGAACTCTCTCTCGCCACCAAGATGGCGGACAGCCCTGACAACGTGATGGAATTCCTGCAGCAACTGGCCGCGCAATCCCTGCCTCAAGCGGAGGCCGAGTTCCAGGAACTGGAAACCTTTGCCAAACAGCAGAGTAACCTGACCACATTGGAATCCTGGGATGTCAGCTACTACGGCGAGCAGCTGCGCCAGAAACGCTATCAGGTATCGCAGGAGGACATCCGCCCTTATCTACCGACGAACACGGTGTTGCTGGGCTTGTTTGAAGTGGTCAGCCGACTCTACGGCATCGATGTCAGGGAAGTGGAAACCTTCGACAACTACCACTCCAGCGTCAAACTCTTCGAACTCCTGCGCGGCGACGACGTTATCGCCCGCTTCTATCTGGATCTGTACGCGCGGGCGCACAAGCGCGGTGGCGCCTGGATGGACAGCTGCCGAGTGCGACGCCAATCCGGTGAAGGTCTGCAGATTCCTGTCGCCTACCTGGTGTGTAATTTCACCCCACCGGTAGGCGATCAGCCGGCACTCCTCACCCACACTGAGCTCACTACATTGTTCCACGAGTTTGGCCACGGGCTGCACCACATGATGACCCGCCAGACTGTGGCCGCTGTTTCCGGTATCAACGGTGTGGCCTGGGATGCGGTGGAGCTACCCAGCCAATTTCTGGAAAACTGGTGCTGGGAGCGTGAGGCACTGGCGTTTATTTCAGGACACTGGGAAACAGGCGAACCGCTACCGGAGGCATTGCTGGACAAACTACTGGCGGCACGAAATTTTCAGTCCGGCATGATGATGGTGAGGCAACTGGAGCTCTCCCTGTTTGACTTTCGTCTGCACTGGGAATGGGGCAGCGGCAGTTTCGATTCGGTACAGAGTCTGCTCGACGAAGTCCGCCAACTGGTAGGGGTGATCACACCACCGCCGTTCAACCGTTTCCAGAATGCGTTCTCGCATATCTTTGCTGGCGGTTATGCGGCCGGCTATTACAGTTACAAGTGGGCGGAAGTATTGTCCGCCGATGCTTTTTCCCGCTTTGAGGAAGAAGGCATTTTCAATGCGGCAACCGGTGCCGACTTCAGAACACAAGTGCTGGAAGTCGGCGGTTCCAAAGAACCTATGGAGGTATTTGTCGCCTTCCGCGGTCGCGAACCGAGTATTGAACCCCTGCTGCGGCACTGCGGGATTACCGGCTAGTCCTCACTCGCCCCACGGCCCTGAAACACTGTCACGCCGGTGCTGCGCGCCGGCGTGACAGTGGTAGTTGTGATGATTATTTTAATTGCTTTCAGACCCGCTCAAGCCTAGCATTACAGCGCGAAGACGCCAGCGGATAAAACCTACCCGATCGGGTAACACAGGGCCGCTGCGTGACAATGTCCTGATCCTTCCAGAGCGTCCAATAGCTGCCTATTTTCACTTCCGGCATTGGATATAGACGTATGGCTGGCCCCTCACTGGGCGCGGCCCGATAACCCTGAGCGACTTTCATCACGTTGGAGTACATCTCTTGTCTGCACCTGCATACCTCTGCCCGGCCCCAGCGCGTCACTCCAACTTACGTTGTGCGGCTCACCTCATGGCACTCGTGCTGGCCAGCTCGCTACCCGCTATAGGCTTCTGCGCTGAAGCGGCTGGTTCAGCGGTCTCTCCCGCAGCACCGTCGGCGACAGCACTACTGGCTGGCGCAAAGACTGCGGAGCGCGATTTTCACGTCATTACGCCGTTCCGCCTCACCCAGAACACCATCCAGATGGACACTCTGCTGGACAGCGCATCAGCTGCACACACTTTTATTCTCGACTCCGGCGCACCGATGACGATTGCCTCGTCGGTGGTGCAGGAGCTCGGCCTCAAGCCCGCTGCGAGCATCAAACTGGCTGGGCCAGAAGGTGGTCATCGCCAGGTGCCGGTAGTCAGTATTCCCGAGGTTGCGATTGCCGGGCTGGCATTTCGCGATGTCGGAGCGGTAGTGGACTGGGTCGAACCGCCGAGCGAACTCGCCTGCCTCTCCACGTCAGGACTCATGGGTGCGAGCCTGTTGCAGGCCGCCATCTGGCAGATCGACTTCCAGACACAACAAATCACAATGACCAATTCGCTGACTCAATTGCGCGGATTGAAAGACGCAATCAAAATTCCCTTCGTGCGCTCGGACGCCGCCGGGTCTCCGCGCATTGCCGTTGGGGTGAGCAACTCTGACGACGTGTCGCTGCTCATTGATCTCGGTTTCAACGGATCCATAGCGATCCCGACGGCGTTACTCGAGAGTGCGGGCGACCAGATTGCCGACACGGCGCCCACGGAAGTGGGTCAGGCATCCTCGACGGTGTTCGGCCATACGCAATCGACGGTTCGCATCGCACAGGTGCGTGAATTGCGCGTGGGCACTCTGCGGCTAGCGGATTTCCCTGTCGTCACCGGGACATCGGTATCGGATTTTCACGTCGGGATCGACTTCTTACGCCACTTCCGGGTCACGCTTGACTGGATGCACAATGCGCTGTATCTGGAACCCCGCGAACCGGTAAGTGCACTGTACGACGACTTCGCGACCTATGGATTCGCACCGCAGTTGAGCGAAGGCGGGCTGATTGTCGGTGCAATCTGGCATGGGAGTTCGGGTGAGAAAGCGGGACTTGAACTGGGTGACCGCCTGGTAGAAATTGACGGTCAGGACACCACAGCGCCCGATTTTAAATCGATGTGCAGCTTGCTGAACAGCGTATCACTCTACGGTTCGAAGGCAGCACCGATCTCCGTCACCCGGCTGCGCGACGGGGTGCGAAAAACCGTTGTCGTCGCCAGGACACCGCTGCTTGCCGAAAAGCCTCCCACACCCAAGAAATGATTGAGACCGCCTGACAGACTCAGGCGCGACGCCAGCTGGCACACCCTTTTTGACCGGGACCGGAGGCAACACAAAGCTCGATCTCGCGCAGATCGTCTGCCGTGCTTTCCTCTAGCAGGCGTTGTAACAGATAAGCAGAGAACTCCTCTACCGTGGCATTGCGTATGGGCAGCACCAGGGTATCGCTACGCAGAAACAGCATTTCCTCCGTCGCATAGCTGATCCGGTAACACACCCCCTCCTCGCTAATCGTCTGGTACGGGGAGTCACCCGCGAGCAGCGTATACTCATCCAGGGCATCACAGAGCGCTGCCAGCCGATTTTTATACACGTTGTAATCTGCCGAAAAGCCATTGTGGCCCATCGGCGCGACGATTTTCACCGACACGGAGTAGTTGTGTCCGTGCAGGCGCTCGCGCTCGGTGGCTGAAAAAATCGTGTAATGGGCCGCGGAAAACTTGTGGCTTTCCTTGTCGATATACAATGTTGTCAATTGTTCCATGACGACAGTTTAACCAAGCTGCAACTTGACGTCACTGCAGAAATCACGGAGCCTCTTGCGATGTGATATAGACCCCGCTCGATATTCCACGCGAGCGGCAGCAAGGATAGTCAATATGAAAGTAGCCATCATCACCGGCGCCAGCGTGGGCATCGGATGCGCCACCGCTCAGGCCTTCCTGGACGAGGGCTTTGCCGTTTTCAACCTCGCGCGAAGAGAGTGCCCGATTGAGGCAGTCACCAACCTGGCTTGTGATCTGACAAGCCAGGACGCTATTGAGCGCTGCATCGACGCGCTGGAGACAACGCTCGCCCAAAGCACCGAAGTCGCACTGGTGCACAATGCCAGCCAGATGCGCAAGGACAGTGCCAACGACTGCGCCAGCGACAGCCTGGAACAGGTCCTGGCGACAAATGTCATCGCCATCAACAGCCTCAATCAACGCCTGCTGCCGCTGATGCCGGCATCCTCCAGCGTGCTGTACGTGGGCTCCACACTGGCGGAGAAAGCAGTGGCCAACTCATTCAGCTATGTGGTCAGTAAACACGCTCAGCTGGGTATGATGCGCGCAAGCTGCCAGGATCTGATGGGGAGTGGCATTCACACCGCGATGATCTGTCCCGGCTTCACCGACACAGAGATGCTGCGTACCCATCTGGGGAATGACCCGGCAGTGGCAGAGGCGATCGCCGGCATGAACAGCTTCGCCCGTTTCATTGAACCGGAAGAAATCGCCGAGTTAATCCGCTGGGCACATCACAACCCGGTGATCAACGGTGCCGTACTGCACGCCAACCTGGGCCAGAAGGAGAGCTGATTCACCATGTTCACTGACGCCATCGGACACGGTAGACGTGCGGACTGAGCAATGATCGACACGAAACTGCCCGGCGTAGGCACTACCATTTTTACCCTGATGTCTACCTTGGCCAACGAGTGCAACGCCCTGAACCTGTCGCAGGGCTTTCCCGATTTCGACGCACCGCAGGCGTTGCTCGAAGCCATGGCCAGACGCGTGATGGACGGTCACAACCAATACGCACCCATGGCGGGTCTGCTCTGCTTGCGCGAGCAGATTGCCGCTCAGTTGTTGCGACACCGCGGTGTGAACTGCGACCCGGACAGCGAAATCACCGTAGTCCCCGGCGCCACCGAGGGAATCTATTGCGCGGTCATGGCCTGCGTCCGCCCCGGCGATGAGGTCATCGTGCTGGATCCCTGTTACGACAGCTATGAACCCGCCATTGTGCTGGCCGGTGGTCGCGCTATTCACATTCCTCTCACGCCACATCGCTTCGGCGTCGACTGGCAGCGGGTGGCTGCCGCGATTACACCCCGCACCCGACTGATCATGGTCAACTCGCCGCACAACCCCTGCGGCGCGACGCTTTCAACGGATGATATGCTGCAATTACAGGCGCTGGTGGAACAGCACAACCTGCTGGTCATCAGTGACGAGGTGTACGAACACCTGGTGTTCGACGGCCAAGAACATCACAGCGCGCTGCAATTTTCCGCACTGCGCCAGCGCAGCTTTGTACTGTTCTCCTTCGGCAAAACCTTCAGCGTCACCGGTTGGAAAACGGGCTACTGTGTGGCACCGCCATCCCTGACAGCGGAGTTGCGCAAAGTACACCAGTTCGTCTGTTTTGTGGCCGTGACGCCGGTGCAACTGGCGGTGGCAGATTTCATCGCAGCCGAGCCGGATTACCCGGCCACGCTGCCCGCGTTTTACCAGCGCAAGCGGGATCTGTTCTGCGGTGCTCTGGCGCGCTCCCGTTTCAAAATCACACCCAGCGCCGGCACCTATTTTCAACTACTGGATTACAGTGCGATTACCCAGGTACCAGACCAACAACTGGCCCAGGACTGGACCCGCCAGCACGGTATCGCGTCCATCCCCATCTCCGTTTTCTATGAGGAGCCGCCGCACCAGCACTATCTGCGTTTTTGCTTCGCCAAAAAGGACGAAGTGCTATTACAGGCGGCGGAGCAACTATGCGAAATCTGAACGTCACGCTTGTGCAGTGCGAACTGGTCTGGGAACAACCCGAGGATAATAGACGCCAGATCGGCGCAATCATCGCTGGCATGCACAGCGACACCGATCTCATCGTGCTGCCAGAAATGTTTACCACCGGTTTTTCCATGAACGCGCTGGGCAATGCAGAGGAGCCTGGCGGTGCCACCGAAGTGTGGCTAACCAACCTGGCACGGCAGTACGATTGCGCCGTGACTGGCAGCATCGCAGTGCGCGTCGGGGAGGGGGTTTACAACCGCATGCTCTTTGCCACCCCGGACGGCATGCAATTTTACGACAAGCGTCATCTGTTCCGCATGGCTGGCGAACACGAACGTTATCTGTCCGGTCAGGAGCGGGTGGTGGTGCAGTGGCGCGATTGGCGCATCCTGCTGCAGGTCTGTTATGACCTGCGTTTCCCGGTCTTCAGTCGCAACCGCGAGGATTACGATCTGGCGCTTTACGTCGCCAACTGGCCGGCAGCGCGCCGCCATCATTGGCGCCAGCTACTGATCGCAAGGGCCATTGAAAATCTCGCCTGCGTGGTCGGCGTTAATCGTGTTGGCGCGGATGCGAAAGGCCTTGAATACAGCGGCGATAGCCTGGCGGTCGCCGCCGATGGCTCACTGCTTAAAGATGCCCTGAATGAAAACGGTGCCACCCAGGTGGTGCTGGACAGCGCCGCATTACGGAAGTACCGGGAGGGCTTTCCCTGCCACCTGGATGCAGATCGCTTCCAGTTACTGTGACCGCGCCCCGGTCACCAACCCAGAGCCTGTTTTACAAAAGGGATAGACAGGGCGCGCTGCTCGGCCAGTGACGCTTCATCCAATTGATCCAGCACCTGCAACAACTGCTCCATGGCGCGCGGCGCGCGACTGACGATAAAGCTGGCGACCCCCCCGGAGAGAGATAAGCCTCTGCGCATCGCGCGAAATTGCAGGATTGCAGCCTTGTCCTCGTCGTCTCCCTCCTGCAACTGATAGACAATACCCCAGGACAGGCGCGAACGAAGATCGGGCAGCTGCACCGCCAGCGCGCGCGGCGCAGTATCAGCGGCCACTACCAGATGGCAGCCCTGCTGCCGGGCACTATTATAGAGATTGAACAACGCTAGCTCCCAGTCGGGATCGCCCAGCACAGCGTGGATATCGTCGAGGCAAACCCGATCCAGGCCATCCAGCCCCTGCAACACTTCGGTGGGTGGGTACTCGCGCAGCTGCGCCAGTGGCAGATACAGCGTTTCAGCAGCCGCCACATGGCAGCTCGCCTGCAACAGGTGAGATTTTCCGGTACCTGGCGGACCATACAAGTAGATAACCGCTTCACCGCCTGGCTGCATCTGCGTTTGCAGCGCATCTATCAGCGGCTGCGCCTGAGGCAGGGCCAGAAAATTATCCAGCGTGGCATCATCGCGCAACTGTACCGGCAGCGACAGTTGATGCTGGCGAAATCCCCCTGCAGCTTTAGTCTCTGGATCTATTACCGCCACTGGTAACTCAACTGCGTAGCATCCCCCAGCATGGGCGTGGGAGTCAGTCGGTCATTCAGATTAATAATACCTGCCAACTGTGCGGCATCGGTTTTCGCCTGCAGGCGAAATTCAACCCGGTCGCCCTGGACCTTCTCAACATTGACGTAATCGACCAGTTCCAGCTTTTCCAACCAGTTGGCGATAGCGGCGTAATCGCCGTAGTCTGATACGCCGGTGATCACCAGGCTCAGACCACCGTCTACACCGCCGGTCGGCGCTACGGCATAACGCGAGGCCATATCGGCCGCGACGATATTCACACCACTGCGCAAGAAAGCCTGTAAATCGGGCACGGTGACCGATCGATTGATCCGCTCATCCTGGCGAAAGTAGCTCCAATCCCCCAGCGATTTGCCTGCGCTGGATACCGCCAAGCGCCCCGCCACCACCTCCTGCACGTTGTAACGTGCGGAGGCCGCCTCTATGGCGGCTCCATCCAATGACCAGACGTCATCGGTGCTCACTGCTGCGGTATCGATGAGATCAAACACCGGAATTTCCACCGGAACGCCACGCCGGGAAAACTCTTCTACCAGCCACTGCGCCTCATCTGGCGCGGTTTCCTGATTGATAAAGTGCTTACCTTGCTCATCCTCAACCACCACCCAGGCCAATACCGCAGGCCGGTTGGCCGTCCACAGCGGGGCCCCGGACTGGCTTACGAGATCCGTAATATAGCCACCATCAAACTCGAAGCGCAGCGAAAGTGCCGGTGCAGGCGGCGTACCGCGCACGTAGGCGTACTGCTGCACATGGCTGCGCGCATCCTTCAGAGCTGCAGCGACTGTTGGATATTGCAGTACATTTTTTGACCCGGAGACCTTGACCAACACCTCCGCCATGCCCTCTTTTGCGGCGCTCTCCAGCACCTTGGCGCTTTGTTCTGTCACCGGCACGCTCGCCGCGTACAGGTCGGCGACGACGTCTGCCTGGACGCTTTGCGCCGAAGTCAGGGCCAACCAGGTCCACATCAGCGCCACACACGCTCTTTTCACAGCCTTCTCCCACAGTCTTTAGCAAGCGCGCATTGTAGCAGCACTGAGCGAAACTGGTGCAATAGCACCTGATTCGATAATTCAGGAGTGCGCTGGCCCGACAGGCACGATAAAATACCGCGCTCACACCCCCCGACCGAAACATTGACTGGATTTCATGCAATGAGTGACGACAACGGCAAGACTGCGCTGAGCTACAAGGATGCGGGCGTCAACATCGACGCTGGCAACGCACTGATCGAACGTATCAAGGGCGTCTCTGCTCGTACCACTCGCCCTGAGGTACTGGGCGGACTGGGTGGGTTCGGCGCGCTGTGTGAGATTCCCGCCGGCTACCGCCAGCCGGTTCTGGTTTCCGGCACGGACGGCGTGGGTACCAAACTGCGCCTGGCGATGGACATGGGTATTCACGACACCATTGGCATCGATCTGGTTGCCATGTGCGTGAACGACCTGGTGGTGGCGGGCGCAGAACCCCTGTTTTTCCTCGATTACTATGCCACTGGCGCGCTCAATGTCGATAATGCTGCGGATGTGGTCGCGGGAATTGGCAGGGGCTGCGAACTCGCCGGCTGTGCGCTGGTCGGTGGCGAGACGGCTGAAATGCCCGGCATGTATCAGGGCGAAGACTACGATCTGGCAGGGTTTTGTGTCGGTGTGGTGGAGAAATCCGAGATTATCGATGGCAGTACCGTCGTTGCAGGTGACATCTTGCTTGGCGTTGCCAGCAGCGGCCCCCACTCCAATGGCTATTCGCTGATCCGGAAAATACTCGAGGTCAACGCCGCAGACCTGCAACAACCGCTGGGCGACACCACTCTCGGGCAAGCGCTGCTGACCCCTACTACAATATACGTTAAGGCACTGCTCTCCCTGTTCACCGAAGTGCGGGTGAAAGCCTTATCTCATATCACCGGCGGTGGACTGCTGGAGAATCTGCCACGCGTATTGCCCAAAGACTGCAATGCGCAGATCGACACCGGCAGTTGGCAGTGGCCGGAAATCTTCCAGTGGCTGCAGGCCCACGGCAATGTCGACACCACAGAGATGTACCGCACGTTTAACTGCGGCGTGGGTATGGTGCTGTGTGTCGCGCCAGCGGATGTCGGCCAGACACTGCAGCTGCTGAACGCAGCGGGGCACGAGGCCTGGCAAATTGGCCGCATCGAGTCCGGCGATAACAGGGTCGAGCTACTGCCGTGAACCCACAGGAGCCAGCGCGTCTGGCGATTTTGATATCCGGGCGCGGCACCAATCTGCAGACTTTTATCGATGCCTGCGCCAACGGCGAACTGCCCGCGCAGATCAGTCTGGTCATCAGTAACAATCCGGACGCCGCTGGCCTGCAGCGGGCTGAACATGCAGGCATCGCCACCCGGTGCATCGATCACCGCAACTACCCGACCCGTGAGACGTTTGACGCGGCGCTGGTGGAAGCACTGCGCGCCCACTCGGTCGACCTGGTGATACTGGCGGGCTTCATGCGCATCCTGACCCCCGTGCTGATCGAACCCTATCTCGGGCGCCTGTTGAATATACATCCCTCGCTACTGCCCAAATATCCGGGGCTGAAAACGCATCAACGCGCTCTGGATGCACGCGATTCAGAAGCAGGAGCGACCGTTCACTTCGTCACACAGGAGCTCGATGGCGGCCCTGCGGTGATACAAGCTCGCGTGCCGATCCAATCCGGCGATAGCGCTGAGAGCCTCGCCGCCCGCGTGGCAGAGCAGGAACACAGTATCTATACGATCGCGGCGCGCTGGTTTGTGCAGGGACGACTGGTACTGACAGGCCACAGCGCCACGCTGGATGGCGAACCTGTCCCGGCAACGGGGATACAGTACACGAGTGCGGGAAACCGCTAGTGAATCTCAGGCGCCGGAGTGCTGGCGTTTAAGCGCGACAGCAGTAAAACGGTTCACGCCTTGGGCAGCGTGACCCCGCGTTGACCCTGGTACTTGCCGCCCCGATCCTTGTAACTGACCTCACAGACTTCGTCCGATTCAAAGAACAGCATCTGGGCGACACCTTCGTTGGCATAGATTTTTGCCGGCAGCGTGGTGGTATTGGAAAACTCCAGCGTGACGTGCCCCTCCCACTCGGGCTCCAGCGGCGTAACATTTACAATGATGCCGCAGCGGGCATACGTGGATTTACCCAGGCAAATGGTCAGCACATTGCGTGGGATGCGAAAATATTCCACGGTACTGGCCAGGGCAAAGGAGTTCGGTGGGATGACACAGACATCGCTCACCACATCCACAAAACTGCCCTCGTCGAAGTTCTTGGGATCCACGGTCGCCGAATTGATATTGGTAAACACCTTGAACTCGCGGGAACAGCGCACATCGTAGCCATAACTGGACGTGCCATAGGAAATGATCCGCTCACCGCCATTGGAGCGCACCTGCCCTGCCTCAAAGGGCTCGATCATGCCGTGCTCGGAGGCCATTTCTCGAATCCATCGGTCTGCTTTGATACTCACGCGTCTGTCACCTGTAGTTGAATTTCGCTCAGTTCAATCATCAGAAATTTTTATTTCGGGGAACTGCTTTACGACGCTATCGCCCTGCCCGGCCAACGCCTCACTCACCGCCGCCGCCGCCTCCATATACAGCTGGGTGACGGCTGAATCTGGCTCAGCAACCACCGCGGGAGTACCCGCATCAGTCTGCTCCCTTATTGACAGCAGTAGCGGCAAACTGGCCAACAGCGGTACGCCGTAGTCCCTGGCGATCTGCTCGCCGCCGTGTTCACCAAAGATGTGTTCGCGGTGTCCGCACTCGCTGCAGATGTGCACCGCCATGTTCTCGATCACCCCCAACACCGGCACATCGACCTTGCGGAACATCTCGATACCCTTGCGCGCATCCAGCAGGGCGATATCCTGCGGCGTGGTGACAATCACCGCGCCAGACACCTTGGCCTTCTGCGAAAGGGTAAGCTGAATATCGCCCGTGCCCGGCGGCATGTCGATCACCAGATAATCCAATTCGCCCCACAGGGTTTGTTCCAGCATCTGCGCGAGTGCACCGCCGGCCATGGGCCCGCGCCACACCATCGGCGTGCGATCATTGACCAGATAGCCCATAGACATGGTTTTCAGGCCATAGGCCTCAACGGGCAACAAATACTGCCCGTCCTGCTGCTCGGGGCGCGTATCTGTGGGAATGCCGAGCAGCAATTGCTGGCTGGGGCCGTAAATATCTGCATCCAGCAAACCGACACTTGCGCCCTGCGCCTTGAGCGCAAGGGCAAGATTTACCGCCGTGGTGGACTTGCCGACACCGCCCTTGCCGGACGCGATTGCGATGATGTGTTTAATCTGGTTCATGAGTACCTGTAGCACGCGTCGGCCCTGAAATGAAATAACGGGCCAGTATTTTCCGGCCCGCTAGTATAGGGACATGCCATCGATACAACAATGCGCGATCAATACCGCGCGGTAGTCGCCTACTGCGCAATCACCGCGATATTAAAGAAGCTGGTAGTGCCGCTCACTTCATTGGCCAGGATCAGCATGGGGTTACCTGTCGGACTATCCTGGGCAGCGACAAACTTGATGGACTCGGGCCCGAGATCACCCACCAGTGCCAGATCATCCTCAACATCGGCAACCGTAAAGTCACGCATATTGATGTACTGCACAAATTCGGACGCCTGGGGTGTGGTGATGTTGTACACCATGATGCCACCCACGCGCTCAAGACCGATAAAGGCATAGGTACGACCTTCAATCACCGCAATTTCGATCGACTCTGGCTCAGGGCCTTTATCGTCGGAGCGATCATCGCCTTCGTTATCATCGTTGCTGGCATTAAAGCCCTCACCCAGACGATTGGCCGTAATCACTTCAAAGTCACTGCCAGAATCGAACACCGGCTGTCCCGTCTGTGAATTCCAGATGGTAAATGAACGGGCACCGAAGGCATACAACGCTTCATAGGTACAATCAGCGCCGGGCTGGCCGGTCGTGGCCAGTGACGCACAGGCGCCACTGGTGCCCAGATTGGCAATAACCTTCAGGCGACCCAACTTGTCGTCGTCCTCAAAGTCGGCACCTGCCAGCGCGACCAGATCCGAGTCAAAACTTGCACCGTCATCGGTAATATCCTTAATGCGGATTTCATCCAGATAATGGAAGCAATCGCCGTCATCAAAATCGAACCCACCCTGGGCCGCGCAATCGGCCTTGTCATCGGCATCAGTCAAGTACTCACGGCCATCGCCTTCGTTGGCAGTCACAATGTACGTCACCCCATCGAATTCAAAGGTGTCAGCACTATCAGGCATATAGGTGCCGAACACCGGTACACTGCGAATATTCACCCCGCTGTCCTTGTTGCTGGGGTCCATTTCATTGCCGGGGATCACGTGGTTCTTGTAACCCAGGCCCGTCACTTTCACGATGCTGTTCGTGGTCAAATCCACCATCGCCATGGCGTTATTTTCCTGCAATATGACATACGCCATGGTGCTGTCAGCCGAGACTGCGACGTACTCCGGCTCAAGATCAGCAGCCACTGTTGCCGCCTTGCCGGAAATACGTACCGGCCCGATTAAGCCGCCACTGTTGAACGCCCTGAAATCGAGCTGTGTGACATTGGCTGCGGTGACATTGGCAGCGCCGACGGACATATCGACTATTGTGATACTACCCTCGGGGTCGACGGAATAATCGCCATTGGGTTCGCCTTCGTTAGCCACCACGACCTTGCTGCCATCAGGTGTGAACGTCACCATGTCGGGCAAGGCACCGGCCTCCACCGCGCTCAGGAAGGCGCCATTGGTTTGATAGAAAGCGATATAACCGTTGGCCTGCTTAATACCCGCTTCGATCGCGACCGCCACGGTATTGTTGCTGACAGAAACACTGTTGGCTGCACCCAGATCGTCGGTTTCCATGCTGAACGCTGCGGCGACATCTGCAGCCACATCCAGCGTCGCACTCAAGGTGGGCACTGCCGGAGAAGAGGCATCAATAACGTCAATATGGCCAGAGTTTGCATTAACTACAAAAGCCATCCGGGTCGCGGGATCGAAATCCACTATTTCAGCGGCGGACTCACCGAACACACCGGTTTCAAAGCGACCTAACAAAGACAGCGAGATCGTAGTGGGTATCGCATCGGAACCACCGGGGCCGACTGGTCCTGTGGGGCCGGCCGGTCCTGTTGCACCAGTCGCTCCGGCAGCGCCCGTGGCGCCGTTATCGCCGTTGTCACTGCTGCAGCCGACTAACACCAGCGGCAGGCTGACAGCGGATAGCGCGAGCATTTTTTTCCAGTTCATCGATTCACTCCTAGATACGGTCGTTTTTAGTCATGGATTGCAGCCGCACAAACTAAACGCCGGGCATGAAGCTTTAGTGAAAGAACGATGAAGGAAAAATGAAGGATTTATGTCGACAACTGCGTGATCGACCAATCGGGGGCAGCCTCTGCCATTCCACGGGTGAAACCCACCGGCAAAAACGCTATAGTAGCGCCCCTTTTCCAACACAGACACTTATCATGGCAGCACCGGCTCCACGCAAAATCCTGGTCACCAGCGCATTGCCCTATGCCAATGGCTCCCTGCACCTGGGACACCTGCTGGAACAGGTGCAAACCGACATCTGGGTACGCTTCCAGAAATCGCGCGGACACCACTGCCTGTATGTCTGCGCCGATGACGCGCACGGCACCGCTATTATGCTGACGGCGGAGAAACTCGGTATCAGTGCGGAGCAACAGATCGCGAACGTCCAGCAGGAGCATATGCGCGACAGCGCCGGCTTTCTGATTGGCTTTGACAATTTCCACACCACGCACAGCGAGGAAAACCGCTTCTGGAGCGAGACCATTTACCAGCACCTCAAGGACAATGGTCACATCGCCTCACGGTCTATTACCCAGGCATTCGACCCCGAAAAACAGTTATTCCTCGCAGACCGCTTCATCAAGGGCACCTGCCCCCGCTGCAAAACGGAAGATCAATATGGCGACAACTGTGAAGTCTGTGGTGCCACCTACAGCCCGACCGATCTGATAGACCCCGTATCAGCGATTTCCGGCGCCAAACCCATTGAAAAAGACTCTGTGCATTTCTTCTTCAAACTCCCCGAGTTTGAAGAGATGCTCAAGGCATGGCTGGCCTCCGATACGCTGCAGCCGCAGGTAGCGAACAAACTGCGTGAGTGGACCGACGCCGGCTTGCAGGAGTGGGACATCAGCCGTGACGCTCCCTATTTCGGCTTTGAGATACCGGGCGAACCCGGCAAGTATTTCTATGTCTGGCTGGATGCGCCAATCGGCTATATCGCCAGCTTCCAGAACTACTGTGATCGCACCGGCCATCCGTTTGACGAATACTGGCAACTCGGCGGCGATACCGAGCTGTACCATTTCATCGGCAAGGATATTATCAATTTCCACGGACTGTTCTGGCCCGCCATGCTGGAGTCGGCAGGCCTGCGCGCCCCCACTGCGATCTACGCCCACGGCTTTCTGATGGTCAACGGCACCAAAATGAGCAAGAGCCGCGGCACGTTCATCAAGGCCAGCACCTATCTGGAACACCTCGATGCGCAGTACCTGCGGTACTATTTCGCCGCCAAACTCAGCGGCTCGGTGGACGATATCGACCTCAACCTGGAAGACTTCGTCCAGCGTGTTAACTCCGATGTCGTCGGCAAGGTGGTGAATATCGCCAGCCGCTGCGCCGGTTTCCTGCGTAACAGTTTTGACAACACACTCTCGGCCAACTGCTCTGAACAGGCGATGGTGGAATCCTTTATTGCCAGTGGCGAGACCATCGCTGAACTGTACGAACGACGTGAATTCAACAAGGCCATCCGTGAAATCCTCGCGCTGGCAGACCGCGCCAATCAGTATATTGACGAGAAAAAACCGTGGGCACTGGCCAAGCAGGAAGGCACTGAACAGGAAGTTCATGAGGTCTGTAGCGTGGGTATCAATCTATTCCGCGTATTGATGACCTATCTCAAACCGGTGCTGCCGGCCATGGCTGAGAAATCCGAGGCATTCCTCAACTGCTCGCTGGACTGGACGGCACTGCAAGCACCACTGGTAGCGCATCCTCTTGCCAAATTTGAACCGCTGCTCACACGCATCGACCCAAAACAGGTGGAGGCAATGGTGGAGGCAAGCAAGGAAACGCAGGCTGCGGCAGCGGCCCCAGCAGCCCCAGCGGCCAAGACTAAAAAAACGCCGCCTGCTGCGGCGGCGGACACCATCGAGTTCGATGACTTCGCCAAAATCGACCTCAGGATTGCCGAAATCATCGCCGCGGAGCACGTCGAGGGCGCTGATAAACTGCTGCGCCTGACACTGAACCTGGGTACAGACAGCGGCCAGAAGCAGGTCTTCGCCGGCATCAAGTCCGCCTATCAGCCAGAAGATCTGGTGGGTAAACTGACGGTGATGGTGGCCAATCTGGCACCGCGGAAAATGCGTTTTGGCGTATCGGAAGGTATGGTACTGGCGGCCGGGCCCGGCGACAAAGAACTCTTTCTGCTGGAGCCTCATGCAGGGGCAAAGCCTGGCATGCAGGTCAAATAGGCGGGAACTATTTCAGACTAATGGGTATTAGTTCGCAAATTCAGACTGCCATAATTTGCCGTACCCGCTAGAATAGCCTGATTGAAAATAAAGAGCGCACTGAGATCGATTCTGGTGCGTACAGAGAACACAAGTATGCTGGCAGACTATTCCATCTTGTTGATCAGTGCGATTCTGGTCAACAATTTCGTACTGGTACAGTTTCTGGGACTGTGCCCGTTTATGGGCGTGTCCAATAAACTCGAAGCCGCCATGGGTATGTCCATGGCGACCACCTTCGTGCTGACACTCGCCTCGGCGTGTAGCAATCTCACCTATCACTGGCTGCTCCTGCCGCTGGGCCTGGGCTACCTGAAGACCATCGCGTTTATTCTGGTGATCGCCGTGGTGGTGCAATTTACCGAAATGGTGATGCGCAAAACCAGCCCCCTACTACATCGGGTACTGGGTGTGTATCTGCCGCTGATCACCACAAATTGTGCCGTACTGGGCGTCGCACTGCTGAATATCAGCAAGGACCACAGCTTTCTGCAAGCACTGTTCTATGGCTTTGGCGCCGGCGCTGGTTTTTCACTGGTACTGGTGTTGTTCGCGGCAATGCGCGAGCGCCTGACCGTGGCCGATGTGCCCACCCCCTTTAAGGGCGCGGCTGTAGGCATGATAACCGCTGGCCTGATGTCTCTGGCCTTTATGGGCTTTGCGGGACTGGTATAAACGCTTGTGATTGCTACCCTAATTCAGTATCCACTGTTTGCCGCCCTGCTCGCGCTGGTAGGCCTCGCCGCTGTGTTTGGTGCGCTGCTGGGGTATGCCGCAGTACGTTTCAAGACCGAGGGCAATCCCATTGCGGATGAGATCAATAACATCCTGCCCCAGACCCAGTGCGGCCAATGTGGTTACCCCGGCTGTCGGCCCTATGCCGAGGCCATCGCTAACGGTGAGGATATCAACAAATGTCCGCCCGGCGGTGAAGCCGGCATTCAGGCACTTGCCGACCTGTTAGACGTTGAGCCCTTGCCACTGGATTCTGAACACGGTGTGGTTGCGGCCGTACCCTCAGTGGCCTTTATCCGCGAGGCGGAATGCATCGGTTGTACCAAATGCATACAGGCCTGCCCGGTCGATGCCATTCTCGGTGCGGCCAAACAGATGCACACTGTCATCATCAGCGAGTGCACTGGCTGTGATTTGTGCGTGGAGCCCTGCCCCGTTGACTGTATTGATATGATCCCGCAACAGGAAAGCCTGCAAACCTGGCACTGGAATTTGCCGGACCCGGTGAGCCGTCACGTGGACATCATTGCCACCGATGAGCCACAGGATGATGCATCACGGGACCGCGCGGCATGAGAAAAACATTTAGTTTCCACGGCGGCATTCACCCGCCCGAAAACAAGCACCAGTCTGTGCGCTCGGCGATCACCGATGCAGGCATTCCACCCGAGCTGATCATTCCCCTCTCCCAGCACATCGGGGCGCCGGCCGGCGTGGTCGTGACAATAGGCGAGCATGTGCTAAAAGGCCAGGTCATTGCTGAGGCACAAGGTTTTGTGAGTGTCCCCAAGCACGCACCCACATCGGGGACGATTCACGCCATCGAAGATCGGCTCATTGCCCACCCCTCTGGCCATTTCGCGCCCTGCATTGTGATCATCCCTGACGGCAAAGATGAATGGATCGAATGCAAAGGCAGGCCCGACTATGAAACGCTGGACAAGCTGGCACTGATCGACCTGATTCGCCATGCCGGCATAGCGGGCATGGGCGGCGCGGGCTTTCCCAGCTCAGTCAAGCTGTCGGTCAAAGCGGGCACCCACATTGAAACGCTGATCATCAACGGCACCGAGTGTGAGCCCTATATCACGGCGGATGACGCCCTGATGCGTGAGCGCGCAGACCAGATCATTGAGGGTGCCAAAATTCTGCGCCATATCATCGGTCCACAGGAAACACTGATCGGCGTTGAAGACAACAAGCCGGAGGGTATCGCTGCGCTGCGCGCCGCAGCCCAAGGCAGTGGCATCGAAGTCGTCCAGTTTCCCACCAAGTACCCCTCGGGCGGCGAGAAGCAACTGATCGAAATACTGACCGGCAAACAGGTACCCAGTGGCGGCCTGCCTTCACAGGTGGGCGTGGTCTGCCAGAACATCGGCAGCACGGTGGCTATCTATGAAGCGATAGTGCACGGTCGACCGTTGATTTCCAGAGTGACGACGGTCACTGGAGACGCCGTGCGGGAACCGCAAAACTTCCAGACACTGATTGGCACGCCCATGCGTTTCCTGCTGGAAAAAGCCGGTTACCAGCCCGAAAAAAACAAGCGCCTCATCATGGGTGGGCCGATGATGGGCTTCACCGTTCCCGATATCGACGTACCCATCGTCAAAACAACCAACTGCCTGCTCGCGCCCACTGAGGACGAACTGCCTACGCCACCGCCGGCTCAGGCCTGTATCCGCTGTGGTATGTGCGCGGAGGCCTGCCCGGCCAGCCTGCTGCCACAGCAGTTGTTCTGGTTTGCCCAGGGCAAAGAATTTGAGAAGCTGGAAGAGCACAACCTGTTCGATTGTATCGAGTGCGGTGCCTGTTCCTACGCCTGCCCCAGCAATATTCCGCTGGTGCAGTATTACCGTGCCTCCAAGGCTGAGATTCTGCAATTACGCCGCGACCATGCAAAAGCCGAAGCCTCTCGCGTTCGCTTCGAGTCGCGCCAGGAGCGTCTGGAACAGGCCGAAGCCGAGAAAGAAGCAAAGCGTGCTGCGCGTAAAAAGGCAGCGGAGCAGCGCGCGCAGGCCGGCGGCGGCGACACGACAGAAGACCCGATACAGGCGGCCATTGCCCGAGCCCAGGCCAAAAAAGCGGCACAACAGGGCGCTGGCGGAGAACAGAGCGAGCTTGAGACACTGGAGAAGGCCGTTGTCTCGGGGCAGAAGCGCCTCGACACCGCCACAGCCAAGCTGGAAGAGGCAACAGCCCAGGGCAGTGATTTCGTGGAAGCACTGCAAACGGGCGTTGAGAAAACGCGGGCTAAACTGCAGAAGGCCGAACAGGCGCTTACCGACTATCAGCAGACTCACAACCAGGCGGCCGCAGAGCCGGACGAACCGCCAGCAGATGCCGCCAAGGCGGCGATAGAAAAAGCCATGGCGAAGCGACAGGCCGAGGCTGCCCTGAGTCCGGCGGAAAAAGCGCTGGCCGACCTCGCCAAATTGCAGCAGCGTCTGCAAAAAACCCAGAACACACTGGCCCAGAGCAGGGCCAATGGCGAGGAGGAGAAAGTTATCGTAGCGCTGGAATCTACCGTGGTACGGCTAACCGAGAAAATCAGCTCCACCCAACAGCAGTTGCAACAGGCCGAGGACGCCTGATATGGCACTGCTGCGCCTGACCTCACCCCACGCCCACGGCCCCATGAGCACTCAGCGCGTGATGCAAAATGTGCTGATGGCGACCGTGCCCGGCATTCTTGTACTCACCCATTTTTTTGGCTATGGCACGCTGGTCAATATTCTCTGGGGCAGCCTTGTGGCACTGGCCTGCGAGGCGCTCGCACTTAAACTGCGCCGCCGTCCGCTGGGCTTTTACCTGAAGGACTGCAGTGCACTGGTCACGGCCTTCCTGCTGTGTATCGCACTGCCGCCCTATGCTCCCTGGTGGCTGATCGCTGTCGGTATCGCCAGCGCGATCCTACTGGCCAAGCAGCTCTACGGCGGCCTCGGCTATAACCCCTTCAACCCCGCAATGGCCGGGTATGTCATCCTGCTCATTTCCTTTCCTGTGCAAATGACGGCCTGGGCCCCCCCGCTGGGAGCTGCAGATACACTGCCCGGTTTTTGGCAGGCACTGCAAGCGTGCTTTACCCCAGGCCTGTACGACGGCATCACCATGGCGACGCCGCTGGATGTGCTAAAACAGAACAACAGCCTGCTGATGGAAGACCTGTGGCAGCAAAATCCCCAGTTCGGACTCTTCGCTGGCATCGGCTGGGAGTGGGCCAACCTGGCCTTTCTGGCCGGTGGCGCCTGGTTGCTGTACCAGCGCATCTTTACCTGGCACGCCCCGGTGGCCATGCTGGTCAGCCTCAGCCTGCTCGCGGCACTGTTTTATGACGGCGGCAGTTCCGCCAGCGGCGGCTCACCCCTGTTTCACCTGTTCAGTGGCGCCACCATGTTCGGCGCCTTCTTTATCGTCACAGACCCTGTGACCTCCGCCGTCTCGCTGCGCGGTCGCCTGATTTATGGTGCGCTGATCGGGGTGCTGATCTATACCATACGGGTCAGGGGTAACTACCCCGACGCCGTGGCTTTTGCGGTACTGCTGATGAATTTTGCCGCGCCGTTTATCGATTACTACACGCAGCCACGCACTTATGGCCACAGCGGCAAGCGGGGAGAAAAATAGGATGCTCGGCCAGTCCATAACCCGCAACAGCCTGCTGCTCGCGCTCTTTGCCGTGTGTACTACGGCGCTGATTGCCAGCACTTACCTACTCACTAAAGACGATATCGCGCAGCAAAAGCGCCTGGCAGAAGAAAAAGCTCTGTTGGAAATTGTCCCCAAAAACCGTCACGACAACTCAATGCTGGACGACACCATCCCCGTAGGCCCCGAGACCCCGGGTCTGGGCCTGCTCGAACAGAAACACGTCTATATCGCGCGCCTGAACGGCAAAGTTGTCACCGCCATCATCCCGGTAGTCGCACCCGACGGTTACACCGGAGAGATTGGGCTGATTGTTGGCGTGAACGCCGATGGCACCATTGCCGGGGTACGCGCGCTGACCCAACGGGAAACACCGGGATTGGGGGACAAAGTCGACATCAAGAAATCCGATTGGGTGTTGAGTTTTGTCGGGCGTTCATTGAGCAATCCGACCCTGGACGGCTGGGCTGTAAAGAAAGACAAAGGCGTGTTCGACCAGTTCACCGGCGCCACTATTACACCGCGTGCGGTTGTCGCCGCTACCCTCAGAGCCTTACAATTCGCACAGGCGAATAGAAAGCTCCTGTTCGAAGCACCGCAGCCCGCGCCCACTGGAGACAACTCATAATGGCAGAAGTCAGCTACAAAGACCTGTCGCTCAACGGCCTGTGGAAGAACAACCCCGCCATTGTGCAATTGCTGGGCCTGTGTCCCCTGTTGGCCGTCACCGGCAGTGTCGTCAATGCCATTGGACTGGGACTGGCCACCACCATGGTACTGATCACCTCCAACACAGCGGTCTCTCTAATCCGCAATATTGTCTCTGACGCCGTGCGCCTGCCGGTGTTCGTGATGATCATCGCGGCAGCCGTCACCTGTATTGAATTACTCATGCAAGCTTTCGCCTACGAACTGTACGAAATTCTGGGTATCTTCCTGCCCCTCATCACCACCAACTGCGTAATTCTGGGCCGCGCCGACGGCTTTGCCTCAAGAAACTCCCTGGGGCCCTCCGCGTACGACGGCTTTATCATGGGTGCGGGCTTTGCCTGTGTGCTGGTACTGCTGGGCGCGCTGCGTGAGTTAACCGGCACCGGCGCAGTATTTGCCAATATGGATTTGTTATTTGGGGCCGGCGCAGCCGATTGGAAAATCGAGTTCTTCCCGAACTACCAGCCCTTCCTGCTGGCCATTCTGCCACCGGGCGCTTTTATCTTCACCGGTTTGATCATCGCGGTTAAGAACATCATCGATGACCAGATCAAAAAACGCGAAGCGGCACTGAAAGCCCAGCCGGTGAAAGGCGCCAAGCGGGTACGTGTTACCGGAACCGTATCCTAAACGCTTTCCTCCAGCAGCATCAGAGTATCCAGCAGCTCATCCACGGCCGCATCATCCATGCCGTGGTTATCCTCGTCACAGCTGTAGGTGATAAACAATAGCAGCGCCCCGTTGGCCACATACCATTCGCGAACCCCCGTGTCCTCCTCGATATAACGGCTGCTCACCCCGGCAAAATCACCCAGTGAAACCGCATGCCACTCCAGCAGCTGCTCTGATTCCGCCTGCGCAATGTCGCGCACAGTTTGCGCGTCAAACTCACCCTCATCCTTGTGCAGCGTACTGATTTCAATGCAGCCGACATCATCCCGATCGCCCACCAGAATGCTGTCTTCTTCGGAGTCGGCCCACCACTCGGGCGGGACTGCCATTGTCCACCATTCAGTTTCAAGCACATTCATTCGCAGTTCCTTTTAGCTCTTTGGACATCAACAGGGCATCCTCGCGTCCACCCACGACAGGGTAGTAATTTTTGCGCACGCCATCCAATACGAAGCCATTTTCCTCGTACATTCGTATTGCCGCGGCATTGGAGCGGCGGACTTCCAGCAGGCCCCGCGTTGCGCCCGCGCGCTGCGCCCGCGCCAGGCCGCCGTGCAGCAGCAACCGACCCAGGCCCTTGCGCTGTTGCGACGGGTCCACCGCAATACTATTAATGGTTGCCTCGTCCAGCACCTGGGACACCACCACAAAACCGTCGATACAATCGTCTTCCTCCACCAACAGCGCCCACATCTGCTCACCCTTGCCGCCCCCGCATACCACGGCAAACTGATTCTCGGTCCAGGGATTGAAGTTGACGCTGAGATCGATCATCGCCAGCGTATTTTCATCGCCAGGACGAGCGAGCCTAAGCGCGTGCGCCACGGGTATGCCTCGCGAGATTCATGGCTTATGCAATAATGGCTGCAGATCTCGCCACACCTGCCGCTTGAGCACAGAATTGACGAGTATTTCCGCGCTACTGGCGGTTGTCACGGTGGCAACCTGCATTTCTGCCAACGGCACGCGCTTCGCGCAGGCTTGCCCCAATAGCACCAGGCCGCGACATCCGCGCTGTTCCAGTCTGCGATTGATAAACGCCGCCACACTCGCCCGCGCTGCCTCCTCGCCCGAATCCAGCTGACGGTTGGAGTGCATCGGCCAATCAAACTGTGCCACATCCGGTTTAGCCACTTTAGTAGCGGCGCCTGACTTGCTGCCATCCACGCTATTTTCGCGGTTGAGAACCAACGCCTGGGCCATCGATTGCACCAATTGCACCTGATCTGTGGTCAGTGGGAGGCCCTGCAGATCCTCCAGCCACAGCCAGTCACCTGCAATAATGGCGCTGAGGGTGAATCGCGGCACGGGCTCACTGCTGGGTGACTGCTCGCGCGGAGGGTCAACGACCGCGCTGGGACTGCGGACATCAAGCCCGAAATCAGGCCGCACCAAGCCTTCTCGCGCCACCGGCGATATGGCTGGCACTTCCGTTTTGGCCGTGTCTGGTGCATCCACTGAGCGCTTTTCGACAGATGCCTTGGCGGGTGCCACAACGATTGCCAAACGCCGCGTCACCGCCGCACCGGGCAACTGCGTACGCGACACATAGCTGTCTATCCCCAGCGCGTCGAGGTAGGCCATGCGCCTCAATTCATTCATGCAATTTCCCTGCAGATACAGTGTCAATCCGGACGAAAGTTTAACAGCATTTCACACGAGGCTATAGGAAGCGCCAACCGTGGCCGTTAAAAAAACGCACCCCGGAGTGGATAAAATACTTCAGGTGAAGGTGACCCTTACTGGACGCATAACCGCCGTGGTGCACGATGCGCACTGCCGGGTCAAAGACCAGCCGACCCTGTGTGCCGAGGCGCAACGACAGATCAAAATCTTCGAAATACAGGAAAAATGCCTCGTTGAAACCACCAACTGCCCGCAGTGCCGCCGTTCGCACCAGCATAAAGCAACCACTGGCGATATCGACCTCCGCCGGCGTGTCGCCACTGCACAGATCGCGCATCTCATAGCGCGCCAGCTTGCGATCAAACAAGCGGCGTACAAAAGCGGGAGCAAAACCGCGCAGTAATAACACCAGCACCGTGGGATAACGTTTGCACAGAAACTCCTGTTCACCATTGCCGCCAGTCACCCGGGGACTCAGCAAGACGCTATCGGCACGCTGCCGCAACGAGGCCAGGCCCACCAGCAGCGCATCTTCTCGCAACTCCACATCGGGGTTGAGAATAAGGTGGAATTCACTCGTCAGGCTGGCAAGCACCGTATTGTGAGCAACGCCGAAGCCGCAATTGCCCGACTGGGGCGAATACTGAAGATCGAAACACTCACTCGATGGCCAGCGGGCAATTTCATCGTCCAGTGCCGCCCGATACGCGGCGTCAGACGCATTGTCGACCAGCCACAGAGTCACCTTGTCTAAACTTCCTGCATCCCGGGCGTGCTGTGCCGCCCGCTGCAGGCTCAGCACGGTGCCGCCCAGCAGTGTCAGGGAGCTGTTATGGAGCACGATAGATACGGTGACATTCATCGCGCAGATGGTACCAGCTGACTGCCACCGCGCAATACGACAAAGGCTAAAGCCCCCGGTTGGATGCCTGGAATTGGCGAATTGAGCCGCATCATATAACTGGTTGGAATGAGAAAGACCGGGGTATCCCCCTTTCACTGGAAACCATCGCAATCCCTCGCCCACCAACCTTGTGTAAAAAATCACAAAAGATGTCTATCACCCTGTTAATTATCGAGTTTTCAGGCATGGTGATGGTAAGCTGTTGCAGGTAAATAATTATACGGCTCAGTCTCTGGGCAGATACCCCAGAATCAGGGAAGACTAGACAACACTAACAGGCAACACCAATAAGAACCGCTGTACGGCGGGCAACAGGGGATAAACATGATCAATCGGGGCGCTACGCTTGTCAGCCATCTGGCTGTTTTAATTGCAGTGATGTTCACGCTCACAGCCTGTGGCGGCGGTGGGGGTGGCAGCACTTTCTATGATGAGGACGGCAGCAGTTCGAGCAGTAGCAGCAGCGGCACCAGTAGCAGTAGTGGCAGCAGCAGCGGTGGAGACACACCCACCCTGGCGCTTGCGCTGTTTAATGCTGCAGGTGAAGCGACAGATACCGTGAGCTCCGGCTCGCCCGGTACGCTCACAGTCAGTATTCCTGGAGGAGACGCCAACGTACTGATCTCCGCCGAGACCGAGATAGGCACGCTCTTACCCGCATCTGGCACCGCGCTGACCAACCTTTTGGGGGTAGCGACTTTTCAGATAACTGCCGGCCTCGAAGCTGGAGTCGGCACCGTCACAGCCAAGGCCACTACCAGCGCGGGAGACCTTTCCGGTAACCTGACAATAAACGTGTTAGCCACCTCGATATCACTCGCGCTTTTTGACCCTGAAGGCAATGAAACCAATACCGTGACTTCATCGGCACCCGGCACGTTGAGAGCGACTATTGCAGGTAGTGGCGCGAATGTTTTGGTCTCCGCCTCTGCCGAGATAGGGGTACTTTTCCCTGCATCCGGAACGGCGTTGACCAACGATGATGGTGTAGCATCATTCCAGATCGAAGCAGGCACTGAAAAGGGTGCAGGCAACATAACTGCGACGGCTACGACCAGCGCTGGCTCTGTTTCTAACAGCTTGGCGTTTCAGGTAGGAGACAGTGGCCTGCGCCTTGGATCCTACGATGATGATGCTGCCTTTATCGAAAATCGAATCCTTATAGAGCCCAACTCCACACTTTCTGCGGGAGGCAATGCCCAGCTCTCAGTGGTCGTATTGAACGCCGAAGGGAATCGCGTAACTACCGCGGAAGATGTCAGGTTCAGCAGCGGATGTATTGCGGCCGAGCTCGCCACTATCAACCCTACCGTCTCGCAATCCATCAATGGTCAAGCGTCTACGTTGTACTCCGCAACAGGTTGCTCCGGCACGGACAATATCACCGCCAGTCTGGTGGGAGCTGATGCACAGGCCTTTGGCACAATGACCATCGCTGGACCAACCACGAATGCAATTGAATTTGTCAGCGCAGAGCCACTGCTGATCGTATTGAGTGGTACCGGCGGCCAGGGACGCGATGAAACGTCCACTGTCGTCTTCAGGGTAGTTGATGGTTCTGGCAGTGCCCTCCCAGGCGTGACAGTCAATTTTTCGCTGACGACCTACATCGGTGGGCTGTCTCTGTCTAAAACGTCTTCGCTGAGCGATGGCGACGGTCAGGTGAGCGTTACCGTGCAATCTGGCGACATTCCGACAGTAGTCCGTGTTCTTGCCACAGTTGATGGCGGTAGTAGCGGCCTGGTCACCACTGTTTCGGATTTGCTCACCGTAACTACTGGCTTACCGGATCAAAACTCGATCAGCCTGGCGGTAGGCGATTGCGGTGATGGATCAAGCTTTGTCGTTGACGGCGCGATGACCATTTTCGGACTGTGTCGTCAATTAACGGTCGCGATGGCGGACAAGTTCAACAATCCAGTTGTGGACGGCACCGCTGCCGTGTTCACCACGGAATACGGCTCAATCGTGGGTTCATGCACAACTGTCGGTGGTACATGTTCTGTCAATTGGAGCAGTCAGCAACCACGGTTCCCGACTCTCACCGGACAGACGTATGTATTAAAAAGTGGACAGGCAGTGCAGTCGGGGCAGCCTACAAGCTGCAGAGATAGTCTGGGTGTCCTCATACACTCTGGCCCCACGATACCTTGCCCCGTTGATCTGGGATACATTCGCGGCGGTCGCTCCACTATTTTGGTAACTGCGATCGGCGAAGAGTCTTTTGCAGATCGCAATGGCAACGGTGTCATGGATGAGAACGAGCAAACCCTGTTCGAGAATATGCCTGAAGCCTTTCTAGACGAAAATGAAGACGGTGTTTACACACCTGCTCTTCCACAGTGTCCGGCAGCACTCACTTCAGGTCCACTACGTTGTATAGCAGGCCAGGAAGAAACATTCGTCGATTTCAACGCCAACGGGGTCTATGACTACAATGATAGCCCAGCGTGGTATAACGGCCTGCTCTGCCCGGAGGAAGGCGATGGCGTATGGTGTAGTCGCGAGCTCATCAATGTCCGTGCTGACCACGTTGTCACACTGGGAGCGGCACCGAACTGGAGACTCTATCCGGAAAGCCGCAACACGAATGGAACTGCGGAAACCGTCGACGTGTATCTTTCCGACATCTACAACAATCCACCGCCCGGAGGCGCAACGGTAACAGTGTCTGCTCTGGACAATTGTAAAGTGATAGGACCTTCGGCTTTCGAGGTGCCGAACTACGGCACGAGTGGCGCATTTGAGTTCGCTTTTAGTACGCTCAGCGAAATCAAAGATCCAATTGAACAGGGTTCAGTCGAGATCAAACTTACTACGCCCGTATCCTCTACCTCCTGGTTCTATAACTGTGTGTATCAGTAATATCTTTGGAGGCAGCCTATGGGAGGCGCCTCCAATTCTCCTCACGAAGTACCCGATCGAGAAGTAGATACATTTTTAGCATGATTCAAAAAAGAGCTGCGGGATGATCCCACAGCTCTTTTTTGCTTTCGTAGCAATCATTCCTCCATCCACCGCTGGACCAAATATAATTTCAAATTATATGACGACGCCTTGGCCGACAGTCTCATTTAGACAGCACCCATGAGTCCCCGAGCATGCTATGCTCCATCAAAACGAGCGCAACGGACTGAGAATCTGATCGTCGATGACTTCCTTGTTTGGCAACATGCGCACCACCATACAGCTCACTGTCGTTATAGCGTTTGTCATCGCGACCGCGCTGACGGCGGGCCTGGCCATTGGCCTGCAGTATTATTTCGGCCAGTCCATGGCCAAAACCGTTGCCGCTGAACTGTATGCCTCCGCCTCTTCCGGTATTGCCTCAGAGTTGCGCAGCGTGGCGCGTATCAACGC
>JBBKWY010000074.1:0-20382 GCA_037969215.1 Halioglobus sp. | reverse complement strand
GTGGCCGTAAACGAGGTGCGGGAGGCACATAAAAATGGACTGTTTGGCGGTGTATTGCTGCCGACCAGCACCGGCCCCCACCCGTTCTATCACGATTACAAACGCTATGCGCCGCTGTGGAGCGTCTGCGAAGAATTGAATATGCCCATCCACACGCACTCGGGGTGGTCACCGGATTATGGCGACGTGCCCAACGCCACCATGATGTTCATCAGCGAAGTCGATATGTGGGCACACCGCCCCTTCACTGCGCTGCTGTGGTCGGGTGCATTTGAACGGCACCCAAAGCTTAAAATGGTGTTTACTGAAACAGGGTGCGGCTGGATACTGGAAACGCTGCGAGTACTCAAATTCAAAATTGACAACCCGATCTTCGCGCATTTCATGAAAGATCTGTCGCTAACGCCAGCAGAGTACTTCCAGCGCAACTGCTTTATCGGTGCCTCTTTCCTCGCGCCGCACGAAATCGGCAGTCGCCATAAAATCGGCATCGACAAACTGATGTGGGGCTCCGATTACCCACACATGGAAGGCACCTGGCCCAATACCATGCACAAGCTGCGCGAGACATTCCACGATGTTGACGAGGGCGAAATTCGCAGCATTCTGGGCGAACGAGCGATAGATGTGTTTGGCTTTGACCGGGCGCTGATGGAGCAAGCTGCAGCGCGGATCGGCCCGAGTATCAGTGATATCCAACAGCCGGTGAAGTGACACATTACCCAGCATCTGGAGGCTATTGCTCGCTGACTGATGGTTTATCAGAACACACCTTTACCTACAACAAGGCCTGAGCAGGGCTGATCAGGAGTATCGCAAGAACATGGACATTGATTTCAACGGCAAAACCTATGTGGTTACTGGCGGCGCCTCAGGTATCGGCGCAGCGGTGGTGCACTACCTGGCACAACACCAGGGTATGGCGGTGATTGCGGACATCAATGACGATGCGGGTGCGGCGCTGGTCGCCCAGTACCCGGACCAGGTGCGCTACCTGCAGACGGACGTAACACAATTGGCACAGGTGGAAGCGGCCTGCGCGCTGGCAGCAGCGACCTTCGGCGGACTCGATGGCGCGGTGAACTCCGCCGGCATCGGCAGCCTCGGCAATGTGGCGGATATGCCGATAGAGGAGTGGCACAAGGTCATCAACATCGATCTGACCGGCGTATTCCACGCCTGTCGAGCGGCTATCCCTCTGTTGCGCAAGCGCGGCGGTGGCAGCATCGTCAACATAGCGTCCCTCAGCGGCATGCGCGCAGATTACGGCTTTGCTGCCTACAATGCCGCCAAAGCCGGCGTGATCAACCTGACACGTACGATAGGACTGGACCATGCCCATGAAAATATTCGCGCCACCGCGGTGTGTCCGGGCTATATCACAACACCGCTGACCGCGGGTGCCAGTGCCATCGAACAGGTGCACAACGACTGGCTGCAGCGCATCCCGATGCAACGCGCAGGCACGCCGGAAGAGACCGCCCAACTGGTTGTGTTCCTGCTGTCCCCGGCAGCCAGCTATATCACGGGGACTGAAATTGTTATCGACGGCGGGCTGGGCAGCAGCAACAACCAACCCAATATTCCCGGAATCTTTGCATCGATGTGAGACTCAACCCCACTTGCGACACCTCAACTACAACCACCTGCTGTACTTCTGGACAGTTGCCCGCGAGGGCAGTATCGCCAAGGCCACGCACAGCCTTCATCTGACCCCGCAGACCATCAGCGGACAGCTGAAGTTGCTCGAGGAGTCGGTAGGGGAACCCCTGTTTCAGCGTGTTGGCCGCGGATTGACCATGACCGAAACGGGGCGCATGGTCTACCAGTATGCAGACGAGATCTTTGCGCTGGGCGCAGAACTCGCATCCCGGGTCAAAACAGGGCAGGTTATGGTGCCCGCGGTACTGACAGTAGGGGTCGTCAACTCGATACCCAAGCTTGTCGCGTCGCGCATACTGCAGCCGGTCTTCAATGCAGAGCTACCCGTGCGATTGGTGTGCATCGAAGGCGGTCTGGAGAAATTGCTGGGCGATCTCGCAGTTCACCAGCTGGACCTTGTGCTATCCGACCGCGCAATCCCTCCCCGGCTTTCAGTCAAGGCCTTCAGTCACGCATTGGGCTCCAGTGAGATTGCACTGTTCGGACGCAAGGGCACTACGCGCCAGTACGAGAAGAAATTTCCGCAGTCCCTGGATAAGGCCCCCATACTCCTGCCAACCTCTGACAACCCCATCCGGCGCGCGCTGGACGACTGGTTCGACCAGAATAATATAGCGCCCACGCTGGTCGCCGAGTTTGATGACAGTGCATTGATGAAAGCCTTTGGCGAGGCAGGCAACGGCCTGTTCCCATCACCCGTGGCCATCAGCGAAGAAGTCGAACAGATGTATCACGCCAGATGCATCGGCCTGGCTAGCGGTGTACTGGAAACCTATTTCGCGATCTCCCCGGAACGGAAGTTAAAACACCCCGCCGTGTTGCGCATTATTGAAGCGGCACGCAAGCAGCTACAGCCGGCGTGAGCGACGCAGCATTCAGTGACGCAGCCAATGCGCATCGGACAGCAGACAGATGCCGCCACTGCGGCGTATCAATGGCCTAACGCCTTCCAGCAGCCGCTCAATCGTGGCCTGATCGTCACACGCCACCAGTACCAGACTATTGCTGGACTCCCCGGAAAACTCATCCGCGCGTCGCGTGCCTCTATCCCCGGCGCCACGAACATCCGGAATCAGGGTGTAACCCGGGATATCCAGCTCTTCAAAGACGCGAATTAGCGAGGGCACCATCGGTGTCTCTATTACAATCTCTATGCGCTTACAGGGTTTCATAGCAGCCACTTGACCAATGCGTGATAGGTGGGAATACCGATCAACAAGTTTAAGGGGAAGGTGATGGCCAGGGACATCGTCAGGTAACTGGCCGGGTTGGCCTCGGGCAGCGCAAGGCGCATGGCCGCAGGTACTGCAATATAAGACGCACTGGCCACCAGCACAATGAACAGCAATGCATTGCCTTCGGTCAACCCGAGGGTCCATGCGATGCCCAGACCCAAAGAAGCATTCAGGACAGGTAACATCAGCCCGGCCAGTAGCATCAGCCAGATGGCATTCCCGCCCAGACGCGCATCACGCGATTGCTTTAAGTCCCTGAGCCTGCGCGCCGCGACAATACCCATATCGAGCAGGAACAAACACAGCACGCCCAGGAACAGATCCTTGACCAGAGGCTCCACCTGTCGCATACCATCAGTGCCACTGATCCACCCGGCCAACATACTGCCCATGATCAGAAACACAGAACCATTGAACACGGCCTCTCGCAGCAACTGCGTCCAGGAGAAAGCGGTCGGGGAATCGTTCTCTTTGTTGCCAAAATGTCGGTACAGCAGGATACCCACAATAATGGCAGGCGACTCCATCAGCGCCATCGCGGCCACAAGGTAGCCACTCCACGGTATGCCCTGGATATCGAGATACCCGGCCGCTGTCACAAAGGTGACAGCGCTGACTGAGCCATAAGTGGCGGCGATGGCAGCCGCATCAGCCAGTGGCAATCGCCGCCTCAGCAGCACGAAGGTGTAGACAGGGATGAGCGCCGATAGCGCCATCGCTGACAGCAGCGTGAACAGTACGGTTGCGTCGATGTCCGATTCGGACAGCGCAACGCCGCCCTTGAAGCCGATAGCAAAAAGCAGGTAAAGCGATAGAAATTTGGCGACCTGACCTGGTATTTCCAGATCAGAACGCGCCCACACAGCCGCGAGGCCGAGGAAGAAAAACAGTAGCGGTGGCGAGCTGAGATTACTCAGAAAGACCGAGATCATGAAGTGGTCTCAGCGCGCAGTTTCGCCGATGTCGCCATCACCTTATCGCGCAGCCCCGCCTTGTATTCTCGCAGTCGTTCCCGCAGCGCCAGATCCCCCGTGCCCAACATTTGGGCGGCCAGAATAGCTGCATTGGTCGCGTTATCGATGGCGACCGTCGCCACCGGCACCCCCGCAGGCATTTGTACAATGGACAGAATTGCATCGACACCCTGCAGTCGCGTCGCACTGATCGGGACACCGATGACCGGTAGTACGCTCAATGCTGCCACCATACCCGGCAAGTGCGCAGCCCCCCCGGCTCCCGCAATAATAACTTTCAGTCCGCGCGCTTCCGCAGTACTGGCGTATTCATGTAATTTTTCCGGCGTGCGGTGTGCACTGACGATATCGATCTCGTAGGCCACCCCCAAAACATCCAACATATCCGCAGCGGCCTGCATTTTTGGCAGATCGGAGGCACTGCCCATAATAATTCCTATGACTGCTGTCATGCTGCTTTTCCTTTGCTGTGAAGTTTCATCATTGCACTCTCGGCGTGCCCCAACGCCTCGGCAGCATCCCGACCCAAGGCGTTGATGTGACCCATCTTTCGACCCGCATGTCCGGCAGTCTTCCCATACCAGTAAACCGTCGCGCCAGATTCAGGCAGTATTTCCACGGCAGGAGCGGGAGGACAGATGGCCTGATAGTCTTCCCGGTAAAGAATATTAATCATAGCTGCCGGAGAGACCAGACTGCTGGGTACCAGCGGTAAATCCAGAACCGCGCGCGCATGCTGTTCAAACTGTGAGACATTACATGCATCCAGCGTCACATGCCCGGAATTGTGCACTCTGGGTGATATTTCGTTGATCAGTAGCTCCTCCTCTGCAGTGATGAACATTTCAACCGCAAATACCCCGATGCCACCGAGTGCTTCAACGGTGCGGCGAGCCAGCTCCTTCGCCTCCGCAATTTTTGCGTCGCCAATTGCAGCCGGTATCGTCACCGTTTTGACAGAATTGAGCTGTGCGTCGAAACACATACTCACAGGCGGGAAAATATCTATTTCACCGGACGGTGAACGCGCCACAATGACAGCGATCTCCCGACACCCCACCAGGTAGGGCTCGACGATGCTGGGTATATTCCAGAGCTGTTGCGATGCGGTGAGGGGCGCCACAATCTGCACACCGCGACCATCGTAACCACCGGAGCAAGCCTTTTGCACGACACTGGAGCCCAGCTTCGCGTTCAATCTACTCACCGATGTATTATTCCCGGACAACACAACAAACGGCAGTGTCGGCAGCTGCTGCTTTACCAGCCAATTTTTTTGCAGGCTTTTGTCTTTCAGCAGGAGAAGCGTGTCGACTCGTGGCAGGACCACACAGCGACCTTTCCCTTCCGCCGCGACAAGGTGACATAGAGCCTCGTCGGGGATCGTTTCCTTATCGAAAGTGACCACGTCACAGCGATCGAGGAACTGATCCAGCGCCGACATATCGTGCAGACTGCCGCGGAAGGGGCTATCTGCGATCTCCAGTGCGGGTGCGTCAACCGCATCGGCAATCACCGCGACTTCGGCGCCCAGCGCCTGGCCCGCCTGACACAAAAATAGCGCGAGCTGCCCGCCACCGATTATTCCCAGGCGGCCAGTCACGCCACAAGTTCCTCTCGGGAATACGTTGCCGGGAAAAGACAAACCGTTTGAGTGCGATAGCAGAGCAACATAAGTATTTCCTGTCGAATTAACGGCGACAAGAATAGGGGTTTTAATTATTCGGGCAACTCGATTTTATCGCACTGATAATTCGGTATCTCCGATGTATCGGATCAGTGATCACGCTACAGGTACTCGTACTCCAGCGTGATCCCGTAAGTGCGGGGATCGCCAAAGGTCGCGACGCCGTCGACAAACCCCAGATCGTCAAATGCGGCCTGGCGAATATTGCCGATAAAGTACTCTTCATCCGTTAGATTTTTACCCCACAGCAGCACCTTGAGCGCTCCGTAGCCAGTCCCGAGCTGGATCTCAGACAGCGACACCGTAGCGCCCAGCAATGTGCGTTTATCCAGATAGCCGGTGGGCTCTACCACACCGGAATTGGTCTTGCTCTGATACTGGGCATTGATATTGGCAGAGAACAAACCGAAAGGCACTGCGCGCGCGTAATCCAGGGAAATCGTCGCGCTGTGATTCGGCGCCAGCGCGAGATCGTCAGTCAGCTGATCCGTTCTCGGCGACAACCCCGTAGGAGCGTTTGCATCGATCCCCAGGTAGGTAATCGATTCGGGACCAAAATTGGAATTCAGATAGCCGTAACTGATGCTGCCAGTCAGTTCATCCGTGACTGCGACACTGAAATCAAGCTCAAGGCCCTGTATATCCGCATCATCAATATTCACGAAATCGCGCTCACCGGGGTTGGTACCCGTCGGCACACTCTGCTGATAATCGCCGTACTCCATGTAAAATACCGCGGCATTAACGCGCACTCTGCTATCCGCCATATCCCCCTTGTAACCGATTTCATAGGAGGTCAGATCCTCTTCCGCAAAACCCTCCTGAAAATTCAGCACATTGGTAGAGCGCTGACTCGTGCCCCCTGACTTGTACGCAGTAACAACCTTGGCATAGACGTTGGAAAACGCATTGATATCATAATCGACAGTGAAAGCCGGGTTGAACTTGTTGAAGCTCTTGTCGTAGTTCGCCTGGAACGATGGCACATTGGTGGGCACACCACCGAGGCCAAATGACACCCGATTATTGTCACGATAGGCTTTTCGGTGGTCATCGGAATAGCGGGCTCCCAAGGTAAAATGCCAGCTATCTCCCAGCTGCGGCGGCGTCCAGGTCAATTGACCATAGGCCGCCAATGACTTGTTTTTGGTCGAGGTGTAGTCGACAAGCACACCGGGCGGAAGGGCCTCCGAGCCGCTGCTGTTGCCGTTGTTGGATTCATGGGATTTGTCCTCGTAGTAAAACAGGCCGCCCACCCAGCTGAGGGAGTCTGTATCACCGATAAACTGAAACTCCTGGGTAAACTGGTTGAAGGATGTGTCCATCAGCCCGTTGGTGATGGAGTAGATTCCCAGCAGTGAGGACGTAGGGACCTGGGAGTTCTGGGAAAAGGCATTCACGTCCCGATACCCGGTGATAGACTTGAAGGTCAGCGTGTCATTCACTTCCCAGGCGTAGTTCAGGGTATAGGCGTGGATCTGAACATCACCCTTTTCCTGGTCGTCGAAGGAGGTGGCCTTGTCCAGTCGATCAGCTGTCGCTTCCACCGGGATGCCATTGGCATTCACCGCCGGATTCTGAAATCGAATGATACCGGCAATGGGGGCGTTGGGATCAAAGCCCAGCGTCTGCGACAAGCGCGAGGTATCCTTGATAGAGCTTTGTCCGTACTGGAAGTTCAGTTCCTGTGTATCGCCAATGTCCCAGTGGAAATCCCCGGTAAAGGTTTCCCTGTCCTCTATACCAAAGTTTTCGCCATTGCCCAGATTGTCCACCCACCCATCCCGACTGTAGGTGGTGTACGCCAATTTCACCGCCGCGACATCCTGTATCGGCACATTCACCAGGCTGGTGGATCGGAACAGGTCCAGATTCCCGATGTTGAAAGTCTGTTTGACCCTCAGGCCGCCGGGATCGGCTTCACGGGTAATGATATTGATAGCGCCACCCGTCGCGTTGCGCCCGTACAGAGTGCCCTGCGGACCCCGCAGTACTTCAATGCGCTGCAAGTCTGCTGTCTCAAACGCTGTACCCACGGACGAGCCGATATAGACGCCATCCATGTACAGGGCCACCGAAGGATCCTGCGTCACCTGTACGTCACCCTGGCCGACGCCACGAATGAACAGGCGAACGGTAGTGGCTGAACCGGTGAATTCTCCTATCTGGACATTCGGCACTTGCGCGGCCAGATCCTTGATGTCGGTAATGCCGAGGTTTTCCAATTTATCCTGATTGAAGGCAACGATGGAAATGGGTACATCCTGCAGCGACTCCACGCGCTTTTCCGCGGTAACGAGGATCTCCTCCAGTGCGGGCGCACTAAAGGCATCGATGGACGCGCCAAGGAAGGTGAAAACCGTCGTGATTACTGCGGACCCCAGAAGACGTTTCATAAGAAGTGCACACCTGTGTAGTTATTGTTATTCAGCTCAGTTTTGCCGGATCCCTCGCCATCAACGTAGACGCCTTGATACTGAACACCTTTTCATTGTGCTGGTTTACCAGGTGCGTATGGTAGATCACGATTCCGCGATCCGGCTTACTCCGTGACACTCGGGCAGTGTCGATAACCGAGACACACCGGAGGGTGTCACCGGCATAAACCGGTTTGTGCATACGCATTTCATCGAAACCCAGACCGGCAAGGGCCTGTTGCACGACACCACTTTCCCAGCGCTGACTGGTGATGCAGAAAATGGAAAAAATGTGCGCGGAGCAGGCGGTCAGCCCCCCGAAGTGCGAAGCCTTGGCGACGGTTTCATCGACATGCCAGGGTTGTGGATCCCACTTGCCGGCGAACTCGATGATCTCCTGTGCGGTAACACTGTAGGCGCCGGCCGCATGCTCGGCGCCCACAATATGGTCATCAAAGTAGAAGGGCTTGCCCTGCAAACTCAACGCGGGATCAGTCATCTACGACGACTCCAGGGCAACGCTCTGGCGCCATGTGACCCGCTTTCACCATCCACGTTATCGCGTCGGAAAAAGTTTCCTGTGAACTGCGCAACGCCAGTCCTCGCCGGGTCATTTCAGCCGAATTTTGTATATTCGGCCACAGCGTGGCGTAGCGCATGGTCTCTGCGGAAATCGGCGTATCCACAGGTTTGAAGAGTCTTACAAAATCGGTGAGGCGACCGACCAAACGCAGTTTCCAGCCCTGAGCGCGGATGCGTTGCAACTGACAGCCCGAGACCGCCTCGATGGTATCTGCCAGTTCCGTCCATGTGCTGTATACGCCGGGCAGCAGAATCCGCCCCGAACCACCGCTGATCACCAGCGAGCAAACCATCGCCGCGAGGTCGCGCACATCCACATACTGCATGCCGCCTTTACCAAAAATGCGAAAACCGTGCTCCATACGGTGTTTCAAGGCTTTGAATGAATCTGAGAAACCGGGATCATCCGGGCCAATCACACCCCCGGGATAGACAATGGAGACAGGTGACCACTGCTCCTGCAACGCACGCAAGTAACGTTCTGCCTCCGCCTTACTCTGGCCATAGGGCAGCCTTGATTTCACTAAAGGGGCATCAACGGTAACCTTGTTTGCATCCCGGTTGAAAATTGCAGTAATACTGGAAATACAGACGATGTGCTTTATGCCCAGATCGAGGGCGCTATCCACCACATGCTTCACCCCGCCAACATTCACCGCGAACAACTGCTCGACTGAGCCGGTTTGCATCGGCGTACCTGCGGCCGCGTGCACTACGCCATCGCAACCGGCCAGCGCTGCTCGCACCGAGGCGACATCAGTGACATCGCCGACCACCAACTCGGGGACACCCTCTCCCAGCTTATCGTAGTAGGCGGCCGCTTTTTCGGCACTGCGCACCAGCAGGCGCACAGCGTGCCCCCCGGCCATCAATTGTCGACAGACGTGGGAACCCACGAAGCCGGTGCCGCCTGTGATCAGGATTCTCAAGGTGTTGGCGCCTGGTCTTCCAGCACCGTAATGACGTTGTTGGGACAGTAACGCGCCGCCTTCATTACCTTTTCGCGCAATTCTTCAGGCGGGTTTTCCAGCAACACTTTCACCTGCGGGTAGCCCTCGTCCCGCTCGATCACATCGAACACCTCCGGCGCCTCACCCAGGCACACGCTGTGACCCTGACAGAGAGACAAATCGACTATGACTTTCATTGGCCTACGCTCCAAATTTACTGACGTTTGCGGTAGCGCAAACGGCACGGGCCGCTGGGCTTGAGCACCATCGCAGAGAAATCATCCTGATAGCTCTCATCCGGGTCAACCAGTTTAAACTCGTAGCGCGGCAGCAGCGCAGCAAAAATGGCCTTTAACTGCATCATCGCGAATGCATTGCCCGCACATTTGTGTGGCCCGCCGCCAAAGGGGATGTAGGCATACAGCGTGTCCGGTTTGGGCCGGTGCGAATCGAAGCGCTCCGGGTCGGGAAAATAATCGGTATTGCGGTGTGAGCCGTAGGTAGAGATTGCCACGGTTTTACCGGCCTCGATCAGGGTACCGTTATAATCGATATCCTCGATCACACGGCGCATCAACAGGATTAACGGCGGATGCAGGCGCAGCACTTCCTCAATAAAGCGCTCGAGGTGCGGAATCTCACGCAGGGATTCAAACGTGATAGGTGCGCCGTCCCCAAACAGCTCTTGCAACTCCTGTAACACCTCGTCGGCGTACGTCTGCTGGCGGGCCAGTTCTGTCAGCGTCCAGGTGGCAGTACCGGAGCTGGTGTGATGCCCGGCAAAGATGGTCGCAATGACCAGCCCGGTAATCTCATTGTCTGTCAGCTGGCTGCCATCGGCGTACGTTCCCGCCATAAAGGTTTCCAGCGCATCACCGTATTCGATACCGCTGTTCACACGTCGTTCAGCGATGATACCGCCGATCAGCTCCTGCAGGCGCTCGCGGGCTTGATCGCGGGCGGCGAAAATCGGCTGCTGCATATACGGGTCGACAAAGGCAATCGCCTGCAGACCCTTTTCCAGCGCGTGGTAAAGCTCCCTGAATTCATCGGTCAGCTTATAGCGAAAATCAGCACCCAACAGACAGTGGGTAGCGGTATGCAGTGTCAGACGCAGAAACTCGTCGAGGAAATCCAACTCGCCCTCGTCGCCCCAACCCGCGACCCAATCCTCGACCTCTTTGGAGATGATGGTCGAGTAGTGTTTCATATTCTGGTAGCGCAGTGCGTCTACCTGAATCTTTAACTGTGTTTTCATTTTCTCTGGCGGTGCATCGAAGATCACGCCCTTGCCAAACACCGGTACGGTTGCCTGGTAAGCAGCTGCGCGGCTCAGCTTGCCATCCAGCGTTTTAAGAAACGCCTCCTGCGCCTCGGGCCCGCTCATCAATACCGTCTGCTGACCGCCCATATTGAATTCCGCCAGCTCACCACACTCCGCATTGCAGCGCATCATAAAGCGCGCGAAATTAACACCGAACTCTTCCATATGCCCGGCGCCCGGCTTTTCACCGCTAACCTTGGGCGGCACCTTTACTGCCGACGCAGCTCGCTCACTCACGGTGACTCTCCCTCAACCTGCTGACTGGACATCACTGGCATCTCCTTGAGAACGCCCTTTTCCACACATTCCTTGATCAGGTTAGTGATGTTGGTGTAGTCATACAGATCCAACTGCTCGCTCCACTCGTAGTTGCCGCCATACTGAAAATAGGAGGCGCCGATCACCCGCATCAACGAACCATCCTCACGCACCGGCGCTCCCGGCGGTGTCTGCCACCAGGTGACCATCGCGGTGCCGCGCGTTTCATCGATCACAATCTTGTCGTAGGGATAGGTCCAGCCCTTGTAGGGGTCCATCGCGGCGCCGACACAGGTCTCACGAATCGTCTCCCGACCGGTAAATTCGTATTTGCCGTTGGGGGTGTCCCAGCCGTAGAGGCAATCCTCGGTATAGAAATCCGCCAGATGGCGCCAGTTGCCCTCCTGCTCGGCTTTGTCATTCACCGCCAGCCAACGGCGCATCATTTCTTCCATCTCTTCACGGCTATACACGGACATACGGTCCCCTCTCTCATATCACTATCAGGATTATAGAAATCGTACTATGAAAGCTACAATAGCCGAGTTAATATATAGTTTCAACTATAAAACAGACACGCTCGGGGCGACCCGTTTCGCTGAGGAATCGCAGATGAAATTCTGGCAGTCACTGGCTTTCGTGGAAATGGAGCAAATGGTTGAACTGGCAGTGTTCTGTGAGGAACTCGGCTTCCACGGCGTTTCCTACGGCGATCATCTGGTCACGACCAAGGATCAGGTTGACCAATATCTCTACCGCGACAGCGGCAATATTTTCTGGGACCCGAATACCCATTGGCCTGATCCCTGGGTTGTTACAGCGGCATTGGCGCAGGCCACCTCGCGCTTACACTTCCTCTCTACCATTTACATACTGCCGCTGCGGGAGCCGCTTGGTGCGGCCAAGGCGCTCTCCACAGCCGCTGTCCTTTCCAACGACAGGGTGACACTCGGGGCCGGCGTAGGCTGGCAGAAAGCAGAGTTCGAAATGACCGGGCAAGATTTCCACACGCGCGGGAAACGGGTGGATGAAATGCTGCAGATAATCCCCAGGTTGTTGTCCGGTGAAATGACAGAGTTCCACGGCAGTTACTACGATATTCCACCGGTCAAAATGTCGCCCGGCACACGCAAACCCGTGCCCATTATGATCGGTGGTTATGCACCTGCAGCGATGCGCCGCGCCTGCCATTTCGATGGCTGGATGGCCACATCGCACGAGGAGCATGAGGTCTACCCACTGCTTGACACCTTGTGCGGTATCCGCGAGGAGCAAAACTGCCGCGAGCGCCCTTTCGATATTTGGACGGGCGTTAAAAATCCCGGCGATGGCACCCATGAGCGACTGGCCGCTGCGGGTGTCACCATGGTCAATGGCTGTAACTTCCTGGGCGAGGACGGGCGCACTGCGCTATCGGGCATCGACGACAAGAAAAAACGTATCGAGGCATTTGCCAGACAGTTTTTACCGCGCTAAGCCTTATGGCCGCCAGCACTGAACCTTTCAGCTGCCGATAGAAGGTCGATATTTTCATATCACCTGGAAATCGCTGTACTACAATTAGGACAAAACGGGTTAGACGCTTGCAGGTGTCAAACCCGCCGGGATAGTACTCACGATGATCGGGCGCCGGCCTTTTGAAAATGACAAACAAGAAAGTCACCGCAAGCATTTCTGCTCTATGCCTCCTTAGTCTTGTCAGTATTGTAGTGTTAGTAGAGAAAATCTCTGTCAACCAATCATCTACTCTGGAACAAATGCTGTCGGAACAGGATCTCGCTCAGATCAGTCAGTACAGGGCGCTCTTCGGTGTAGAGTCTGAACCCGTGCTGGTTGCCATACAGTCACCGACACAGATTCCCAGCAGAAGACTTACCAGGATAGAGCAATCATTGCTATCGCTTTCCGCTGTCTCAAACACCCTATCTTCCGCATCACTGAAAGAATTTGGCGCTAGCGAAGCACACATTTTTTCCCCTGCCGAGAACGCCGAGCTTATAGTTTTGATGATCTCTTCAAAGTCTCGACAATTGGCAGATGCAAAGCGCTTGTCTCAAGATATCCAGCGCACGATAGACGCTCAGCTGCAAGCAGGTGAATCTTCCTTGGTCAGCGGTTTACCTCAGATCAGAGCTGCATCCTGGGACATAAGCAATTCCGATATAACAATAATACTGCCGTTGCTGGTTGTCATAACGCTACTCGTAACGCAGCTCTTCTTTCAATCCTATATAGCGCTTGGCTTATCTCTTGTGCTGACATCGCTGACCAGCAGCATCTGCCTCGCCCTCCAGTTAATGGTTAGCGCACAGATCAACGCGCTCATTATTCTTGTTGTGCCGGTGATATGGGCGATTGCGACGCTGGATGCGTTCCATCTGTATAGCAGGGCAGCAATCAAAACGAGGCAGCATCATCCACAGCCGGCTAAGGCCGCGCGCGCAGAGCTCTTCATACCCTGTTTGTTAACGACCGCTACCACCGCGGGTTGTTTTATAACGCTGACGCTCATGGATACCTCACCCCTGATTGTGAGCTTCGGAATCTGGGGGGCTGCCGGTGCGATTGTCGCGTTCGTTTTAACGTTCACGCTGGGAGAAAGGCTACTGTCGATGCAAGCGATCAATAGCGTGGCGCCTCGATGGCCCGGGCTTTTCGCCTTCAATCTGACTCGGCTAGCGCAACACCACAGCAGAGTCACGATTGTCGTTTGGGCGTCGCTGGCGGTGTGTTCAATTTTATCTATGTCGCACATCGAAATTGCAACGTCCTTTCCGCAGGTGTTCACTTCAGACCACCGTATAGCAGTTGAGATCAATCGCCTGAAAGCGCTTACAGGCAGCGACCTCAATGCAATCGATGTCATTATCGAGGCCAGCGATAGTCATGGTCAAAGCGATACGAATTTGGCTTCCGCCGCGGTACTTACCAGCAACTACCTGAATTCGCTGGACGAAACACAACTGGTCTTGCCCATTGGGGTCATGGATGAAGAATTCGTCACACGCAAGTACAGACAATGGCAGACAGAGCGCAACGCGCCAGCAGGCGCAGTCACTGGCGCTTTCAATGACCTGAGTAACTGGGTAAACGCAGAACATCGCGCGGTAAGATTGCAGGTCTACTTGGCGCAGACATCCTACAAAAGAAAGCAGGAAATTGTGAGTTGGCTCTCGCATTTTGATGAAACCATGCTGAGCCATCACCAACTGACTCTCTCCGGCTCTGGCTATTTCTACTATTTAACAGAAAAGCGAGGCATCACCAGTCTGCTATCTAGCAGCATCCTGTCCGTACTCATTGTCAGCGCGACCCTGTATTGGATAACGCGCCACAAAGCTCAGGCTCTGATCGCCGTTTGCGTCAGTCTCATTCCAGGTGCCATTGTTGCGGGTTGCATGGCGATGCTCGGTATCCCCTGGTCTATAGCAATGTTGCCGATGCCCGCCGTGCTGCTGGGGCTCATGAATGATGACACTATCCATATACTGTGGTCATCGCAAAAAGGCAGCCACTTTGGGAACCGCCATTTTCGGCGCAATGCACTAATGGCTGGACCCGCTTTACTGGCAACCACTGTCATTTTGTCGGGCGCGGTAGGCACACTGTTTTTCTCTGGAATTCAAACAAACCAGTACCTAGGATTGCTTATTCCGCTGGGGCTACTGCTAGCGTTTTTATGCAATTTGACACTGCTCCCAGCACTCAACTCTTTGTTACACAAATCAACTCAATCAAAATACTGAATACAACCGGCCCACCCGCTGACTTGCTCACTTCAAGCAGGATTGCATCGCCACTGGTAGTGGCCGCATTCACAATGGCCCCGAACACATCATCATGGACTGTCACTACACCGTCGACTTTGTATTCCACAGTGTTTTCGATATCTGCTGGCACAGCGATCGATTCCGCCCCGAACTCGTTACCGGCCGAAGAACCGCTAACGACACTGCGTAATCGGAGATGCCACGTGGATGGCCCATCGGCCGCTTTGATTTCAGTGCGATAAGTACCCGCCACCGGAAAGCCGGTAAGGTTATTTGTCGGCATGGCACCGGCACTACAGATCCCCGCATTTCCGTTTGTTAATAACTGGGAGATGCCAATTTTTGTAATTCCAACGCTTGCCGGCGCGACGTCATTGGTATTGTTCGCTGGATCCCAGAACCCGTCCAAACCGCACTTTTTCTTGAAGTTATCTGCATCCGCGCCGTTAAAGGGTACATCCCGAAAAGAGACGGCACCGGTAAGTAGCGCTTGCTTCAACGCATCAAGTTCAGTGGCATTGGTTAGAATAGACTGGTTCGGACACGGTGCTATAGATTCAAGGTCGGCCGCCGTCAGTGCAGGTGGAGTATTGGCTGGCCCACCGCTACTACTGCTACTGCTACTACCACTGCTGCTGCTACCACTACTGCTACTGCCATCGGTTGCACTGCCATTGTTGTTGTTACTACCGCAGGAAATCAGAGCGGTTGAAGCCACAACTATGAAAACTACCTTCAGTAATTTCATGGCTCTAGAATCCTTTTATTGCTCTGCCATACTAAAAAAGTATAGCCCAGTAAACGGGCATGGCAAGGCGACGGGAATTCTATGCCTGGCACATAGCAGGAATTTTCGTGTTAACGGAGCGCGCGCTTTCATCCCATAGTAAAAGACACTGCTCCCTTTTTTCAGGCGCCAGCTCACTGAGCTTGCGCACATGAGAATAGAACTCTGGAAAGCGCTGATTGTGGCTCAGCAGAATGTTCAAAAAGGCCGGTACATACTGATGGTACGCAGCCATCGCACCCAGTCGGGCATTGTTAAATACGATAGAGCTCGCGGCATAAGTGCTGCCTGCCCAACTTTTTGTCAGTGCGGTGTATTGATGCTCCAGTTGCGCTATCACCCGCGCCTTGTCTTGCCGTTTGTTAACATCTGAAAGCGGTTGCCGATAGATGCTCTCCAGTTCTTCTCTCGCTTGCGCCGCCATCGCTACCAGCTCACTCATGCGCTTGCGGTACAGCCGATAATTCCCCAACTGATTGGCATCGTCACCGGCAGCATAAAACTGCTCAAGGCCAGCCTGCTCAACACTGGTCGCAAACGATTCGTTAAATGCGGTATCGCCATTGGTATAGATTTGCTGATGCGCCAACTCATGGAAGATTAACCCGGCAAGCCGGTAATCCGGGAGTCCAACAAAGGTATTCAGAACAGGGTCATCAAACCAGCCCAGCGTGGAATAGGCTGTCACGTTACCGACGTAGGTATCGTAGCCGGTTTCATCCATTTCGCCACGATAGCGCTCCAGCATCGGTGTATCGAAGTATCCCCTATAGTTGGCGCAACCGATAACGGGATAACACCAGGTATGCAATTGCGTTGAAAATTCTTCAGCCGCATACAGATTCTTTACAACATAGCTGCGGTTGAGATCCACATACTCGGTATAGCTTTTGTTAAATGACAGATCGAGCGTGTCGCTGGCAAACTTACGCGCCTGTATTACCAGTAGTAGCTTGCCGCGCACCGCTTCATCCAGCGTGTCATCGGCCAGCAAGAGTTCGATATCCTGCGTCTCGCTTAGAATATCCAGTTGACCCTGCACCGACTGTGCGTAGTACTGCATCTCATTACAGGCCGTTAACAGGGCCAAAATCGTGATCAGAAAACAGGTTTCGATTCGCTTCATTAACTTACCAACAGCAGCTGCCCGGTTACAATCACGTCATTTACACCTGCAGCAGTGGGATATGGTCCTTCAGTTTGGTTTGATAGAGCACCGTGCCCTTCGCTATCTGCACGGCAAGTGGCTCGTCCAGCGCGCCGCCATCTTCGTCGATTATGACTTCCCATGCCAGCCCACTCCCCTCACTCTCAACAATCCGGGCTCGGCGATCAACACCCTTTACCAGACCGTCCAGACCACCGCTCATACCACGAGCCAGCTGTGCGTACCATCCATAGGGCAAGGCCTCACCGCTGGCGGGGCAATCGAGTAGCTCAAAGCGCGCGCGATGCTCATCCAGCCGTGTCACGTCTATTGTCCAGTACTCACACGGCTGAAAGGCCGGGTGGAGTTTCAGCACCGCAATAATGCCGTCTATCCCCGTGTCCGCACAGCCCAGCCATTCGCTGAGCCGATTGCTCATCACCCAACTGCAGCCGGTCATCTGGAACTCACCGACAGCGTGCGCGGCCTCCTCGCCGTACCGCTGCGCGACAGAATACAATAGACCGGTGATCAACAGATGCACCTGCACCGCCAGCTCACTGCAGACAACAACCAGCGCCGCATGAGAAAGCTGCTCCAGGTGTAATTGTTCAAATAGCGGACCGGAGTAATCGTCGAGACCACCTGGCTCAGACCCCTGCGGCCGCTCGATACACACATTGGCGAGCCGGGTGTCACTCATTTCCCGGGCGATATCCGGCTCCGGCACTGGCTCTGCCACCGGGTCAATCGACACCGTCCACTCACAGTGCGGCGAACGGTCAGCCGGCACGCGCGGAGGCCGATGTATTGGCACCATGCGGGCGCGCGCATTGGTCGCCACTGCGGTCGCATTGAAAGTCGGATCCTCGATATCATGGCACATCACTTTTACGGCGTCCGCGCCGCGGGGTTCTGTCTCCAATAGCGCACCGCAACTGTTGAGCCAGAAACGACCGCTGTCCGCGGCTGTCACTTCAAAGTGCACATCGAAGTACTGGTGGGTAAAACCACATTCGAGCTGCAGCCCCTTGAAAATGGTCGCGACATCGGTACCGCCGGCGAAGCCCATCGCCTTCTGCATGCGGCGCGTATACACCGGGCTGGCGCCCATCCAATTTGCAATTGCGACCTCTTTATACGCTTCGTCGCCGTGATTGATGCGTAAGGCCGCATAACCGGTCCTACTATTGAACTGGGCGCAGAGCATATACTCGCGGCCCAACTGGGCTAGCTGAAGACGGCTGAGTTCGAGTAAATTTTTATTGTTCAAAATGGGCACCTGCTGCGCAGAGTCGGGTATATAATGCTGAGTTGCCAATATATCGCCATTATTTTATAGTTGCCACTATTTTAGTGTTCAGCTATCAGTCATGCGCATACACCTTCGGATTCAGCTATGACCAAAAACCCAAAACCGAGTAAGCGTGAAGCCACCCGCAAGAAAGTCATCCTCGCCGCCATCGATTGCATCTATCGCGACGGTTTCCATGCGGCACACACCAATCGCATTGCCGAGGAAGCGGGCTTTAGCTGGGGCGTACTGCAATACCATTTTGGTGACAAGGATGGCCTGCTACAAGCGGTCATCGATTACATTTTCGACGACTTTGCCAAAACCCTGGAAGAAACAACATTAGCAGGCGACGAACTACAGCCCCGTGTGAGGCAGTTGATTGATGTACTCTGGAAGCTCTTCAGCAAGAAAGAGTATCGGGTAAGCATCGCGATTCTGCGCAATGCTGGCAAGGACGAAACGTCCAGCATTAACGGGCAGAAACAGTTGGCGCGCTGGGCGAAGAAAACTTCGCAGCTCTGGCACGAACTGTTTGAGGACACTATTCAGGAACCGCAGCAAAGTGATACCGCACGTCACCTGCTTTTTGCAGCGCTGCGCGGCATGGTTGACGAAATCAACCCGCGCAACGTGAAAACAAAAAAGGCGGTCAAACTGGAGTGTGACGCGCTCAGTGAAGCGATTACCTACCTGCTCACCCGCAGCTGAGCGTATTCACTCTACATCAAACTCAATCGGCATTTTTTTGATACCGTGAATGAAGCAGGAACGCAGCCAGTTGATGTCGCCTTTCGGACGGGGATTGCGCACGCGCTTGAGGATTTCCTCAAAGATTATTTTCAGTTCCAGGCGCGCCAGGTGTGAACCCATGCAAAAATGCTCGCCTATCCCAAATGCGCGGTGATTGTTCTTCACGTCTTCTCGTTGCGAGCGCGTAATATCAAAGATATCACCATCGGTGAACACGTCTTCATCGGCGTTGACCGCCGCGTAGTACAGGTTTATTTTGTCGCCTTTCTTGATCAGCTGTCCGCTAAGCTCAACATCTTCCATAGCGGTTCGGCGGAACGCAATAATCGCCGGATCGAAGCGCAGCACTTCCTCGATGGCACCCTCGAGTAAATCCGGGTTATCCACCAACATCTGGTACTGTTCAGGGTGTTCCATCAACAGACGCATACCTTGCGACGTCACTGTACGCGTGGTTTCATTCCCCGCCACTATCAACATCAGGAAGAAATGGCAAAACTCTTCATCGGTGAGAGGTTCATCCTCTACCGTGCCATTAAGCAATACATGCACGATATCGTCCTGGGGATTATCGCGATGGGCGAGCGCCAACTCATGGGCGAGGAAAAACATCTCGGCCATCGCATTCTCGCCATCTGACTCAGAGGTGGAGAGCTCCGGGTCAGACATGCCCAGCATGGTATTCGTTAATTCAAACAGGTGCTGGCGTCGCTCAATGGGCACGCCCATCAATTCACAGATCGCGATCAGCGGCAGCTCTGCCGCAATGTCTTCCACAAACTCACATTCACCACCTTGCACTGCCTTGTCGACAATGTTTCGCGCGACCTCACGAAAGCGCGGCTCATAGCTGTCGACTTTTTTAGGGGTAAACGCATTGCGCACCAGACGCCGAAACTTCAAGTGCTGCGGCGGATCCATGTTGATCAATTGCTGGCGCATCAGCACCACCCGGTCCGGCTCAGACTCCCACGGCAGGGCGCTCTTTTCCGCTGAAGAAAAAAGCAGGGGATTCTTGGAAATGTAATCCAGGTCTTTCTGGCGCGTCACTGCCCAGAAACCGGTGTCCGTCTCCGGATCATCATGCCAATAGAGGGGTTGTTCGTTACGCAGATATTTGAAGACCTCACGCGGCACGCCGCCCTGAAAGGTTTCCGGAGCGGTGAGGTCAAAATGCGGACAGCCAGCCATAATTATTCCCTGGGATAATGTCGTTGAATAACCATAGACTACACCCTATTAGTCAGTAGCAACAAGCCTTATCATCCTTATTCTCGGTCTCTCGCGTGCCCTGGTAACAAGAGCTCAAGCCACTGGTCGGGATGGAGGGCCAACCCCTGCTAATGCCGGGCAGTTAGCTGCAAGCGGAGCTCGCCCAGCCGCCGGACAAAGATACTGGGTACATGCCTGACGGGGAAATTGTCGTCCAGACTAAAGGTACTCGTCTGTTGCAGCAGCTCCTCCAGAATAACTTTGGCCTCCATCCGCGCCAGCCGCGCGCCGATACAAAAATGAATACCGTGGCCAAAGCCCAGATGCTCA
>JBBKWY010000073.1:0-37901 GCA_037969215.1 Halioglobus sp. | reverse complement strand
GCTTGCCCCGGTACTGCACCCTTGGGTATCCTTGGTGCCTGCCAACCGGCACACCAGAATTAACAAACTGAGGAATCACACCATGACCATCAGGCCACGTCGCTCATTGCTGTATATGCCAGGCTCCAACCCGCGGGCACTGGACAAAGCGCGATCGCTGCCTGCCGACGGCCTGATTCTCGACATGGAAGACTCCGTGGCACCCGACGCCAAGGCTTTGGCACGCGAGCAGATCGGTGCGGCACTGGCCGAGGGCGGCTACGGTCACCGCGAGCTGATTGTACGCATCAATGCGCTGTCCACCGAGTGGGGCGCGGCGGATATCGAAGCGATCTGCGCTTTCCCCACCGCGCCTGACGCCGTACTGATCCCCAAGATTGATACCGCCGCAGATGTGGTTGAGGCTATCGCCGCTTTTGAGAAGGCAGGCTGTCCGGATAGCGTGGCTATGTGGATCATGGCTGAAACCCCGCTGTGCATCCTGAATATTGCCGAAGTGGCCGCTGCGCATCCCCGTCTCGCCGGTATGGTGATGGGCACCTCTGATCTGTCCAAGGACACGCGAGTGCGGCACACGCCGGACCGTCTTGGTTTTATCACGGCTCTCAATCTCTGCGTCTACGCGAGTCGGGCCTATGGCCTGACCATTATTGACGGCGTACAGCTGGATTTACAGGATGAAGAGTTACTGCGTTTTTCCTGCGAGCAGGGCCGTGATCTGGGCTTCGATGGCAAAAGTCTGATTCACCCCAAGCAGGTGGACGCCGCCAATGCTGCCTTCGCTCCGGATGAAAAAGAGCTGGCCTCTGCCCGCGATATTATTGCGGGCTTTGAGGAGGCGATGGCGCTTGGCAAAGGCGTGGTGGTGATCAACGGGCGTCTGGTCGAGAACTTGCATGTTGAAGAGGCGAAGCGGCAGTTGGCGCTGGCTGACGCGATCGCAGCTCTGGGGTAGCGTCGCAGTCGCGACTCATTGATGGCCACTCGCCTCGTCTGGTAGCGGAATTCAAGCGTTACAGGTGCAGTGAACGCAGCTCCGAGTCCTCAACACTGTAGCGCCACAGTTCATCGAACAACTCCAGGTGGCGCGCAGTCGATGCGCGTGAATCCGGCTCAAAAAAGGCATCGTGCTCGCTGCCGCCAGGTTTGTAGAGCACGCCGTCCCTATCCCGAATTACCACTGTTTCGTTATTCCACTGTGGGTGATCCACGAGCTTGCGAATCTTGACGGTGCTGGGCAGGCGGCGCGCCAATTGCAGCAGGTGGTGGCCTCGCCCGATCAGCAGGCGGGAGTCGCTGATGAGAATTCTCACCTGGGCCTGCCGGCTGCTGCGAGCGAGTGCGCTGAGCGCAGCCACCAGCTCGCTGTTATCGAAAGCGGCGTGATCCAGTTTAGGACTTTGGATACAAATGTGGCGCCTGGCACTTTCACACAGTGACACCGCGTAGCGATCAAACGGGCTGGGGTATTCGACGCCGGTGGTAAATTCCTTGCTGGACTCGCTATTCCACATAGAGACACCCGATGTGTAAAAGACGCTCAAGCAGCAGTGTCGTTGCGCTGTCACCCAGAGCCGCTTGCAGATGTGCGTCCGCCAAAGCGCGCCTGTCACACAGAATCAGCAGGCTCGGGAGAGCCGACTGGGCACAATCCAGGCTCTCGCCATTGGCGAATACGGTTAAACCATTTTTCTCCTGATGCCATGCCAGTTTCGCGGCGGGGGAGAGGGCGACGCTTTCAGCGCCGTCGTGCAGTAAATCCAAAGCACCCGCGAGTTCGTCCTGATCGGGTTCAACGTCGTAGCGCGGCTCTGTGATCAGTTCGCCAAACCATTTGCCGCCTACGCTTTGATCCAGAGCGCGGTGCAGTTGCGCCAGCGCCTGTTTGATATCGCTGGCGTGTATTTCGCCAGGTTGAGTGGCCGGCGCTCGCCCCGGGTCGCTATAAAACTGTTCGCCTGCTATTTGCAGGAGCAACTGATCGGTCCAGCGCGAGAGTAACTCGTTGATCACCGGCGCCCGGAAGCCAATTGAGAAGGTCGTACACTCGCCCTGGGCAATGCCCCAGTGTGCGATACCCGGCGGGACGTACAGTATATCGCCGGGACCCAGAAGGTATTCTTCGCTGGTTTCAAAGTCGTGCAGTATGCGCAATTCATCGTGCGGCAGCAGCGCGGTGCTACTGTCGCAGCGCTGGCCGAGGCGCCACAGTCGCTGGCCTTCCCCCTGCAACAGGAAGACGTCGTAGTTGTCGTAGTGCGGACCCACGCTGCCGCCATCAACCGCGTAGCTGACCATCACGTCGTCCATGCGCCAACGCGGAATAAAGTCGAACAGGCGCTGTAAGTCGGCCACTTCGGGGATGTAGTGATCTACCGCCTGTACCAACAGGGTCCAGGGGTGATCGCGTGCAAAATCCGCTTCGGCAAACGGCCCGTGCTGCAATCGCCAGTCGTTGTCGCGCTGCTCGATCAGGCGCGATTCAACCTCGTCCTCCATCGCCAGCCCGGCCAGATGATCACTGCTGAGTGCAGGCGTGAAGCCTTCACTGGTATTCCTTATCAGCAGCGGCTTGCGCTGCCAGTAGTCGTTCAGGAATGCGGTGCGATCCAGGTTAAGCTGCCAGTTGCCCGTCATGCGATACCTATTTGATGGCCTTGGCCTGGTCGATGGCGTTACCGATATAATTCGAGGGCGTCAGCGCCAGTAATTCCTCGCGGGCTGCGGCGGGCAACTCCAGGGTCGCGACAAAGGCCTGTATCACTTCGCGACTCATATCTTGTCCGCGGGTCAGTTCCTTGAGTTTTTCATAGGGTTTTTCAATACCGTAGCGGCGCATCACCGTCTGTATGGGTTCTGCCAGTACTTCCCAGCTGTTGTTCAGGTCCTGCGCCAGGCGCGCTTCATTGAGTTGCAGTTTGCTGATGCCCTTGAGGCTGGACTGGTAAGCAATCAGGCTGTAGCCAAAACCCACGCCCATGTTGCGCAGCACAGTGCTGTCGGTAAGGTCGCGCTGCCAGCGGCTGATGGGGAGTTTGGCGCCCAGATGCCCCAACAGGGCATTGGCCAGACCGAGGTTGCCCTCCGAGTTTTCAAAATCGATAGGGTTGACCTTGTGCGGCATAGTGGACGAACCCACTTCTCCGGCAATTGTCAGCTGTTTGAAGTAGCCCAGCGAGATATAACCCCAGATGTCACGATTGAAATCGATCAGGACCGTATTGAAGCGCGCGATCGTATCAAACAGTTCTGCCATGTAATCGTGCGGTTCGATCTGGGTGGTGTAGGGATTCCAGCTCAGGCCCAGACTGGTCACAAACTGCTCGGCGTTGGCTTGCCAGTCGACTTGCGGATAGGCCGTCATGTGCGCATTGTAGTTGCCCACGGCGCCGTTGATCTTGCCGAGGTAAGGTACCGTTTCCAGCTGTACGAGCTGCCGCCTGAGCCGCGCGACGACATTGGCCAGTTCCTTGCCCATGGTGGTTGGGCTCGCCGTCTGGCCATGGGTGCGGGAGAGCATGGGGGCGGCTGCAGACGCCTGCGCCAGCGCGCTCAGAGTAGACGCCACCTCTTGCATGCCCGGCAGTAGTGCCGTCTGCACTCCATCGCGCAGCATTAGCGCATGGGACAGGTTATTGATGTCCTCCGAGGTACAGGCAAAGTGCACAAACTCCGCAATCGACTCAAGTTCACTGTTTCCGGCAAAACGCTCCTTGATGAAATACTCGACCGCTTTGACATCGTGGTTGGTTGTTCGCTCAATGTCCTTGATGCGAGAGGCGTCTTCCTCGCAGAAGTTGTCGACAATAGTTTCAAGCTGGCCAGTGGCCGCTGCAGAAAGCGCGGGGACTTCGGTGATGCCGGGATGCGCTGCAAGGCATTGTAGCCAGCGGACTTCCACCAGTACGCGACGCTTGATCAGTCCGTATTCACTGAATATCCCACGCAGTGCCGCCGTTTTACTGCCATAGCGCCCATCGATAGGTGAGACTGCTGTGAGTGCTGATAGATCCATGCTTTTCTCCAATTTTGTAGGGCGCGATTTTACACCACGCCCAGACCGCGCGACAGGTTCTGCGAGGCCTGTAGCAACTTTTTGCGCTGCAAAAGCAGGCGCCAACGGTGTCCGCCCAGTTGACGCCAGAGGAACGCAGCCCGAATACCCGCCAATAACAAGGCGCGGATGATGTCGGCGTTCTGGGTGTTTTGCAGGTGTTGTGCGCTACCTGAGACCTTGATACGGAACTTCTCGTGGCTCAGCGTATCCTGGTAAATGCCCGAAATACTGTGGCAGAGCGCATTGACGTTGTTGGAAAAATGTTCCGCTCGAAAGCGGGTGTGTTCAAGTCGTGATCGCACCACCGCCATCATATCCGGATTGGCCACAAATTTTCGCTCAAGGTAGATCATGCTGAAGACATACCGCACCAGATCGTGGTTTTCGCGGGCGTTTTTGTCAGCCAGTAGACTACTTAGATTATGCAGGCCCAGCTTGACGCCGGGGATGCCGCCAAAAAGATCCGCTGCGTCTTCGGGATCGAACACAAAGACGCTGTTGATGGACGGCTCGAGAAATTCAATCGGGTAACTGCCGCTTTTGGATATCTGGTCGACCAGGCGTGCCGCCTGCGCGATACCGGCGAGCGCAATGGCCTGTTGCTCCAGATTGGTATATTTGGCTTCACTCATTTAGTGTCCCGTTTGCTCTATAACGCCGCCACCGAGGCACCGATCCTGTTGGTAAAACACGACAGATTGGCCGGGTGTAATAGCGCGCTGTGGCGCATCGAAATCTACGCGATATCCCTGTTCTGGTGAGTGAGTCAGCGTGCAGGACTGGTCTTTCTGTCGATACCGCACCTTGGCCATGCACTGCAGCGGCAGTTCTGGCGCTACACCTGCCACCCAGTAAATATCCTTTACGTACAGGTGTGATTTGAAGAGTGCCGGGTGATCGTTGCCCTGGGCAACTAACAACACATTGTTGACGAGGTCCTTTTCCACTACGTACCAGGGCGACTCAGCATGCTGGGCGCGACCGCCTATACCCAAGCCCTGGCGCTGGCCTATGGTGTGGTACATCAAGCCCTGGTGCATACCCAGCACTTCGCCATCCAGACTGTGGATTTCGCCCGGTTGTGCCGGCAGATACTGTTGTAAAAAGTCCTTGAAGCGTCGCTCTCCAATAAAACAGATGCCGGTTGAGTCTTTTTTCTTTGCCGTTGCCAAACCGTGTTCCAGCGCCAGTTGACGCACTTGAGGTTTTTCTATTTCGCCGACAGGGAAGAGTGTTTTCTCAAGTTCGGCATGTCCCACGGCGTGCAGAAAATAGCTTTGGTCCTTGTTCGGATCCAGCCCTTTCAACAGCGTGGTTCTGCCATCTGCACTGCCCACTCGGGTGTAGTGCCCGGTCGCAATAAAGTCTGCGTCCAACAGCAGAGCGTACTCCAGAAAGGCTTTGAATTTGATCTCGCGGTTGCACAAAATATCCGGATTGGGGGTACGTCCCGCTTTATATTCAGCCAGAAAATGCTCGAAAACATTGTCCCAGTACTCGGCTGCAAAGTTCGCGCCGTGGAGGGTGATGCCCAGTTTGTCTGCCACCGCCTGTGCATCCGCGAAATCCTCCTTGGCGGTGCAATACTCGGTGCCGTCGTCCTCTTCCCAGTTTTTCATAAAGAGGCCCTCCACGCGATAGCCCTGTTGCTGCAACAACAGGGCGGCGACCGAGGAGTCAACTCCGCCGGACATGCCGACGATGACTTTAGGGGAAGCGTTCAAACTCATGCGTTATGTATCAGATCCAACGGGTAACAAATACCCTGACGATGTCGCTCGATGACGGAGAGGGCAGTGGGGCCGCGCATTCTAGCAGTCTGGAATGAGGGACGCAAAACACCTGCGCTGGTCACCGCGAGCCCACCTGCAACTTGGCAGGCTGATTTTGCAGCACTTCTGCCAGAGACATTTCCATTTGTACTATACGCTCGTCTTGATTGGCGAGGGCATCGCGTAAACCGTCGATCTCAGCATCCTTCTCTGCCATTTTCGTCTGCTGTTCACTCAGTTGCGCGCGTTGCTCCTTGGCCACCTTGGTCAACACCGCCACAATGTCCATCGGCGACAACGACTTGTGGTCCCCGCTGGCCACCAACTCGGGCACGTCCTCGGCGATAAAGCCGACATACTCTTCATCCCGAGAATTTTTATACACATAGCGCACAGGGGATAACGCTTCCAGCGCTGCGTTGGCATCCTCAGCACTGAGGGCTTCAATATTGTCCTTCAGTTCACGCGAGGAGGCGTTAGTCCAGACACCGCCCTTAGTCAGGTGCGCGCCATTCCATACGGCAATGGCGTCATCTCCACCAACCGCTTGGGTGCCGATTCCCAACTTAGTGTTGCTGGGGTTAGTGGCGAAGACGCCGTACAACAGCGGAGTTGCCTGGTTGTTGGTGATGTACAGCTTGTTACTGCCCGTTTCAGAAAAACCTGCGTTCCATCCCAGAAAGACATTGCCACTGCCGGTCTTGTTGTTATAACCGGCTGTATTGCCGATGGCCATATTGTTTGAACCCGTGGTGATGTTGTAGAGCGCACTGAACCCTTGTGCGGAATTGCCGTTGCCGGTGGTAATGGAATACAACGATTTTCCGCCCACGGAGTTGTTCCATTTGCCAGAGACATTTTCGTACATCGCCGTGGATCCCAACGCGGTGTTGAGTTTGCCGCTAGTATTTTCATACAGTGCGCTGTTACCCACTGCTGTGTTGTCGGTGCCCGTCGTGTTGGCGCCGAGCGAGTAATAGCCGCTGGCCGTGTTGAAGCTACCTGTGCGGCTGGAAAAAAGCGAACCAAAGCCGTTGGCGGTATTGTTACTTCCGGTGGTGTTGGCAAAGAGCGAGTCAGCGCCATAGGCCGTATTTCGGTCACCCGTGGAGTTGGAATAGAGCGATGAATAGCCGCTGGCCACGTTTTTTTCGCCGGATATGTTGGAATAGAGCGACCAGAAGCCGCTCGCCGTATTGCGATTTCCCGTGGTATTGCGGCGTAGCGCGTTGCTGCCATTGGCCGTGTTGAGCCTGCCGGAGGTGTTGGAATAAAGCGCCAGCGAGCCGCTGGCTGTGTTGGCTTCACCGGTGGTGTTAAAATAGAGTGCTCGATAGCCAAAGGCAGAGTTACTGTTGCCAAACTCATTGTTCGAGAGTGCGTCTTCGCCATACATCGTATTGTCGGTTTGAGCCAAAGACTGACCCGCGCCCGCTGCGAGCATGCTGGTCAGCGCGAGGCAAATAGCGGCTTTTCTTTTCGTAATCATAGTAGGCTTGTCCATTTTAATATTTTTGTTTCCTTCGATGACCTTATTTCCAATAAGACAGCGGCTATTGGGTATTTTTGGGCGCACCACAGCCTGTTCTAGTCGTCGGAAGGAGGTGAGGCATATTGAATTAAATCAAGCGGATAACAGGTGCCAGAGCGGTGCAGATCAATAACGCGAATAACTATGGGGCTGCGCATTCTAGCAGATCGGGCGAGAATTTCCTCGTAATCCAGCCAGTGAACGGCGTGGATATCCGGGTCTATCACCGCGTCTGCCATGCGCTCTAATGGTGTGGCTACAAACGTGGTGCGGTAATAGGTGTTGTTGTTTGTGGGGGCTCTATGCAGCGCAATACCCAGTACGCCAGTCAATTTCACACGCCAGCCAGTCTCTTCCAGCGTTTCGCGCAGGGCGGCTTCTGGCAGTGATTCACAGTCTTCCAGATGCCCGGCAGGCTGGTTGAATACCATTTCACCACTGAATTTGTCCCGCTCTTCGACCATCAGGTATTTGCCATCTTTTTCGATGACACAGGCCACGGTGACATGGGGAGTCCATCGGTTCATCTAGCGCCTCCTTTTGGGCGATCGAGGGGATACTGGTGACTTGCGCTTCGCCGGTTTCGCAGGCATATGCACAGTCAGCTCACGGTACTGCCCCGGTTGTAGATCTTCAAGTGACCATTGCCCTATCGCGGTGCGTACCAGGCGCAGGGTAGGGAAGCCCACGGCGGCTGTCATGCGGCGAACCTGACGATTGCGACCTTCGCGAATAGACAGTTCCAGCCAACTGTCGGGCACGGTTTTGCGCGTGCGTACCGGTGGATTTCGTTCCCACAACAGCGGTGCGGACACTCGCCGGGCCCTGGCGGGCAGTGTTGGCCCATCCTTCAATGTGACCCCGCTGGTCAATTGCGCTACTGCGCCATCATCTACATTGCCCTCAACCTGTGCCTGGTAAGTTTTCCACTGTTTATTTTCAGGGTTGGCGATACGTTGCTGCAGGTGACCGTCATCGGTGAGTAACAGTAAACCTTCAGAATCGAAATCGAGGCGTCCGGCTACGCGACAGCCCGGTGCCGACAGGTAGTCGGCCAGCGTGGCCCGGTCCTGGTCGTCAGTGAACTGGCTGAGTACATTGAAGGGCTTGTTGAAAAGGATAAGTCTGGCCATTGGAAAACTGTCATCAGTATAAAAATTTTTGAGGCGGAGCGAGAGCGCAGGGGGCTACCGTGCTACAATCCGTGCCGTTTTCTCAGGAGAGCATAACACTCTCCTGAGTTCCACGAACCCCGCAGCAACGGAGCATACTATGGGCTACAAGCATATTCAGGTTCCTTCCCAAGGTGACAAAATCACTGTAAATGAAGATTACAGCCTGAACGTCCCAAACAATCCTATCATTCCCTATATTGAGGGAGACGGTATCGGTATCGATATCACGCCGGTCATGGTTGATGTGGTCAACGCCGCAGTCGACAAGGCCTATGGTGGTGAAAAGAAAATTTCCTGGATGGAAATTTACACCGGTGAGAAAGCCGCAGAGCTGTACGACGGCGACTGGTTCCCAGAGGAAACCCTGGAGGCCATCAAAGAGTACGTCGTTGGAATCAAGGGGCCGCTGACAACGCCCGTGGGCGGTGGTTTCCGCTCGCTGAACGTGGCCCTGCGCCAGGAGTTGGATCTGTATACCTGCCTGCGCCCGGTGCGCTGGTTTGAGGGTGTGCCGTCGCCGGTTAAGCGTCCTGGCGATTGCAATATGGTCATATTTCGGGAAAATTCCGAGGATATCTACGCCGGCATTGAGTATCAGCCAGGCAGTCCTGAAGCGCAGAAGCTGGTCGATTTTCTCATCAATGAGATGGGCGTCACCAAAATACGCTTCCCGCAAAATGTGGGTATCGGCATCAAGCCGGTTTCCGAAGAAGGTACCAAGCGTCTGGTGCGCAAAGCCATCCAGTATGCCATTGATCAGGATCTGCCCTCCGTGACGCTGGTGCACAAGGGCAATATCATGAAATTTACCGAGGGTGCGTTCCGTGACTGGGGTTACGAATTGGCGCAGCAGGAGTTTGGCGGCGAATTGATTGATGGCGGCCCCTGGGTGTCTGTCAAAAACCCCATCAGCGGCAAGGAAATCGTGATCAAGGATGTCATTGCCGATGCCATGCTGCAGCAGATTCTCACCCGTCCCAAGGAATACAGTGTGGTTGCCACGCTGAACCTGAACGGTGACTACCTGTCAGATGCTCTGGCGGCACAGGTGGGCGGTATTGGTATTGCCCCCGGAGCCAACCTGTCCGATACCATAGCGCTGTTTGAGGCCACGCACGGCACAGCGCCCAAGTATGCGGGTCAGGATAAGGTGAACCCCGGTTCTCTGATCCTCTCGGCGGAAATGATGCTGCGGCATATGGGCTGGAACGAGGCGGCCGACCTGATCATCGACGGAATGAACGGCGCCATCCAAAATCGTACCGTTACCTATGACTTTGAGCGACAAATGGAGGGCGCGAAGCTCCTGAGCTGCTCAGAGTTTGGTAAAGCGATCGTTGCTTCCATGTAGCATCCATAACGGTATAGCGAGGGGCCCGTGGTGACACGGGCCTTTTTTTTGGCTTATGTTTTCCCAGGTGCCTTGTATACACACCATTGTTGCCGTAATTGCGTGGCGAATACCAAGACTAACTTTGTTCTTTGTTTCCCAGCCCTTGAAAAATCGTATAATGGCAGCCATAAACTGTATTGGTTTAACAAACGGCAACAAGAGTGTGTAAGTGAAAGTGATCCACCTGTCAGGTCAGTGGCGTATGAGTAAAGAGAAAGAGGATTCCTCGAACGGGCTAGTACTTGAGGAAGCCAAACCGGAACTTAAACGGCCATCGCTGTTCAAAGTCGTATTGATTAACGACGATTACACTCCCATGGAATTTGTCGTGGAAGTGCTTGAGGTCTTTTTCCGTATGAATCGCGAGCAGGCCACCCATGTTATGCTGACTGTGCACACGCAGGGCAAGGGGGTCTGTGGTATTTACAGTCAGGATATCGCTGAAACCAAAGCAGCCCAGGTGAATCAGTATGCCAGGGAAAATGAACACCCTCTGTTGTGTGAAATCGAAGCGGTGGAGGGGTAGCCCTCGGAGCGTCAACTATGTTGAGTAAAGATCTGGAACACACGCTAAACGACGCCTTCAGGGGTGCCAGGGCGAAACGTCACGAGTTCATGACGGTCGAGCATCTGCTATTGGCGTTGCTGGATAACAACGAAGCTATACGCGTGCTCAAAGCCTGTGGTGCCGATATCGGCAGTATGCGCGGTGATTTGGTGGAATTTGTGGATGCCACAACACCACTGATCCCGGAGGACGAGGAGCAACGCGACACACAGCCGACTCTCGGTTTTCAACGTGTCTTGCAGCGCGCTGTATTTCATGTGCAATCCTCGGGCAAGAGTGAAGTCACTGGTGCCAATGTGCTGGTGGCGATCTTCAGCGAACAGGAAAGCCAGGCGGTGTTTTTCCTGAAAACACAAAGTGTCGCTCGTCTGGACGTGGTCAATTATATGACTCACGGTGTCTCCAAAGTGGGCAACGAGGGCGACTCATCTGAGCCCGGGCAAATTGGCAGCGACGAAACCCGTGCCGAGGATGGCGAGGGCAATCCTCTGGACAATTTCACCACCAATCTCAATATTGAAGCCGCCGCGGGGCACATTGATCCACTGATCGGTCGTTTCGACGAGGTGGAGCGTCTGGCGCAGATTCTGGCGCGCCGTCGCAAAAATAATCCGCTGCTGGTGGGGGAGTCCGGCGTGGGCAAAACTGCCATTGTGGAAGGTCTCGCGAAAAAGATTGTCGATGGTGATGTCCCTGATATTCTCAAGGACAGCGTGGTGTATTCGCTGGATCTGGGGGCACTGCTGGCCGGGACTAAATATCGGGGCGATTTCGAGAAGCGCTTCAAAGGTATGTTGTCAGAATTGAAAAAACGCGATAACGCGATCCTGTTCATTGATGAGGTGCACACCATCATTGGTGCTGGCGCAGCGTCCGGCGGGGTAATGGACGCCAGCAATCTGCTCAAGCCATTGCTCACCTCTGGAAAACTTCGCTGCATCGGCTCTACCACTTTCCAGGAATACCGGGGCATTTTCGACAAGGATAAAGCCCTGAGTCGACGCTTCCAGAAAATTGACGTCATGGAACCCAGTGCCGACGACGCTTACAAGATATTGAAAGGGCTCAAAAGTCGGTTCGAGGAACATCACGGCCTGCGCTACACAGACCGGGCGCTTCGAGTTGCGACAGATCTCTCTGATCGCTATATCACCGACCGATTTCTGCCGGACAAGGCCATTGATGTAATTGATGAAGCAGGTGCTTTTCAGCAGTTACAGCCTGCCTCCAAACGCAAGAAGGTCATCGGTGTGGGGGATATCGAGGCGGTAATTGCCAAGATAGCGCGCATACCGCCCAAAGCTGTCAGCAGCAATGACAAAGAGACGCTGCAGAAGCTGGAGCAGAACCTCCAAATGGTTGTGTTTGGGCAAGACCCTGCCATCAGTAGTCTGGCTACCTCTATCAAGCTGGCCCGCGCGGGTCTTCGGGCTGGTGAAAAACCCATAGGCTCATTTTTGCTGGCAGGGCCTACTGGCGTCGGCAAAACAGAGGTCACACGGCAATTGGCGCGTTTGTTGGGCGTGGAGCTGATACGCTTTGACATGTCGGAGTATATGGAGCGGCATACGGTATCCCGTCTGATTGGCGCCCCTCCGGGTTATGTCGGCTTCGATCAGGGCGGCCTTTTGACAGATGCGGTTACCCAGCATCCGCATGCGGTGGTGTTGCTCGATGAAATCGAGAAAGCACACCCGGATGTGTTCAATCTGCTGTTACAGGTGATGGATCACGGGACGCTCACCGATAACAATGGCCGCAAGACCGATTTTCGCCATGTCATCCTGATTATGACCACGAACGCCGGAGCGGAAAGCATCAGTCGCCGCACCATTGGCTTCACTAAACAGGATCACAGCTCCGATGGCATGGAGGCGATTAACCGGATGTTTACACCGGAGTTTCGCAATCGTCTCGATACCGTCGTGCAGTTTCAGCCTCTGGGTGAGGATGTCATCCTGACGGTAGTTGATAAGTTTCTCACGGAACTACAGTGTCAACTCGATGAAAAGCGCGTGACCCTCGATGTCGACGTGGAGGCTCGCTTATGGCTGGTGGAGAAGGGCTACGATATCCATATGGGCGCACGCCCCATGGAGAGAGTCATCCAGGAGCATATCAAGAAGCCATTGGCTGAGATGGTGTTGTTCGGATCGCTATCGCAGTCCGGCGGCACAGCACTGGTGCGCCTCAATGCGGCCGGAAACGAGTTGGAAGTGACAGTGAAGGAAGAAGAGGCCGAGCTCCTGAAGAGCTAGGCGGGCTTATCGTTCGCGGTAGGTGATACGCCCTTTGGTCAGATCGTAGGGCGTTAACTCTACGCGTACCTTGTCACCGGTCAAAATGCGGATATAGTTTTTGCGCATCTTCCCCGAAATGTGGGCGGTCACAACGTGATCATTTTCCAACTTCACCCTGAAAGTGGTATTAGGCAGAGTATCAATGACCTCGCCTTCCATTTCAATCTGGTCTTCTTTTGCCATTAGGCGGCAATCCTCGGTTAAAAAGAGGGCGCATTTTGCCTGAAAGTGGGCGCCAGTGCTAGCAGTAATCTACTGTGCGGGCGAGGTCATTGCGCGAGAGAGTGGGGCAGAGTTCAGATTAACGTCGTCCAGCGGCTGTTCTGGTAAACCTGCAGCGGGCGATAATCGGATTTATAAGACATTTTCTGGCACTCGCGAATCCAGTAGCCCAGGTAGAGATAGTCCAGCCCCATTTTACGCGCCTGTTCCACTTGCCACAGAATGGCGTAGACACCGAGACTGCGCTTGCTGGCGTTGGGGTCAAAAAACGTATAGATGGCTGATAATCCGTCCTCCAGTTTATCGACGACGGCGACGGCCACCAGTTGGCCCTCGTCGTAGAAGCGGAAGTAACAGGTGCAGCCCCAGACACTGCTCAGAAACGTCTCGTATTGTTCGCGATCGGGAGGGTACATGTCGCCGTCGGCGTGGCGCAGACTGATGTAACGGTGATAGAGATTGAATGCTTCATCGTCATTGATCTCGTCTGTGCACACCACGCGCAAGTCCTGATTGCGCTGCTGTATTCTCGCCTGCCCGCGCCTCGGTTCAAACTCGGCAATCGGTATGCGGGAGGGGACGCAGGCATTGCACTGCGCGCAGTGTGGTCGATAGATATGATTGCCACTGCGGCGGAAGCCCAGTACCGAGAGTTTGCTGTACAGTTTTTGATCGACTGGTTGGCGAGGATCGACAAATAAAGTCGTAGCTTCCTGGTCCTCCAGGTAGCTACAGCTGTGGGGGTAGGTGGTGTACACCTTGAGATCCCGCAGGGATGAAGTCACAGCAAATCTCCACATGTGGCAGGCAGATGCCAAATATCGCGGTCCAGTGCGATATCTATATATTGCTCAAGACGATGTTCGAAGTCCAGTCGGTTGATATTGCCAGCGCCCAGCGAGTTCAAATGCGGATTCTCTACCTGGCAATCAATCATGTGGAACGCGCCGCGTTTCACTATATTGACCAGCGCGACCAGCGCCACCTTCGAGGCATCGGCTGAGCGGCTGAACATCGATTCACCGAAAAACACACGCCCCAATGCCACGCCGTACAAGCCGCCAACCAGCACACCCTTGTCATCTGTGACTTCCACCGAGTGCGCAAATCCGAGCGCGTGCAGTCGCCCGTAGGCGGCCACCATATCCTCGTCAATCCAGGTGCCAACCCCGTCGCGCCGCGCGTCTGCACATTTTTGCATCACATCGATGAATTGCGTGTCTACCGCCAGCTGGAAGCGATTGGCCCGCAGCGTTTTGCGCAGGGAGCGGGAGATATGCAAATCGTCGGGAAACAGCACTGAACGCGGATCAGGCGTCCACCACAACACCGGTTGTGGTGCTTCATACCATGGAAAAATGCCGCGGCGGTACGCGTCCAGAAGACGCTCAGTAGACAGCCCGCCGCCTGCTGCCAGCAAGCCATTCGGGCTCTCCAGAGCATCCGCCGTGGGTGGGAACTCGCTGTCGTTATCCAGGTGCGGGACTCGTCGCATATCGATGACCGATCAGAGCGCGTCCAGATACTTCTCCGCATCCAGCGCCGCCATACAACCAAAGCCTGCAGAGGTGACTGCCTGGCGGTAGACATGATCCGCCACATCGCCGGCAGCAAACACGCCGGGGATACTGGTCGCCGTGGCATTGCCGCCGGTGCCGCTGTGGATGGTGAGGTAGCCATCTTTCATATCCAGTTGCCCGGCGAAGATATCGGTATTGGGCTTGTGGCCAATGGCGATGAATACGCCGGCAAGATCTACCTCACTCAGGGTATTATCTGCTACGGCTTTCAGGCGCATGCCGGTGACTCCAGTGGCGTCGCCGACGATTTCATCCAGCGTGTGGTTCCACATGATTTTGACCTTACCCTCTTTTTCACGCGCAAAGAGTCTGTCCTGCAGGACTTTCTCAGAGCGCAGGGCATCCCGCCGGTGTACCAGCACAACCTCGGAGGCAATATTGGCCAAGTACAGCGCTTCTTCAACCGCGGTATTGCCGCCACCGATCACTGCCACCTTTTGATTGCGATAGAAGAAGCCGTCGCAGGTCGCGCAGGCACTGACGCCCTTGCCGGCGTATAATTCTTCACTGGGTAATCCAAGGTACTGCGCGGAGGCACCGGTGGCGATTATCAGGGCGTCGCAACTGTAGGTCGAAGTCCCCTTGAGCACAAAAGGGCGCGCATTGAGGTCGACGGACTCGATATGGTCAAAAACCACCTGCGCGTCAAAGCGTTCCACGTGGTCCTGCATTTGCTGCATCAGCTGCGGGCCCTGCAGGTCGGCGGCACCGCCGGGCCAGTTTTCCACCTCGGTGGTGGTCGTCAACTGCCCGCCCTGTTGTATACCGGTGATTACCACAGGTTTCAGATTGGCGCGCGCCGCGTATACTGCCGCTGTATAGCCGGCGGGGCCGCTGCCAAGGATTATCAGGCGGTGGTGTTTAATGTCACTCATGGTGTTGCTTCCTGCTCATTGTTGTCAATTTGGGTTCGTCTTCAGGACGGCCAATTCGTTCTGTATTGGGCCGGACTATGGTACTTTAAAGGTCGGCTCTGGACAAAGATCAGAGGCTTTTTAAATAAACCTTATAACCTTTTGAAATAAAACATAAATGAGTGCACAATTACTTCTTGCTATGACCTCGATAGCGGTGTCTTGTACAGACATTCTACCGCTACACACACTGCAAGGACGATGAAGGCCGTGCCCGACAGTTCTAACACAGACAGCTATCTCGGCTCACGGTTTCGCGAGGGAGCGTTTATCGGTGTAACAGCCGTATGTGTGTACCTGTTGATGGCCTTGCTCACTTACAGCACCCGCGACCCGGGTTGGTCTGCGACCGGAAGCGGCGCACCTATTCACAATCTGGGTGGTCCAACGGGCGCCTGGTTGGCAGATGTCTTCTTTTCGCTGGTCGGCTACGCCGCCTACCTGTTTCCCCTGTTACTCGCCTATCGGGCACTGGTACTGCTGCTACAGCGGCAACCGCACAAGGGCTTCGACTGGAACACCTTCGGCATTCGGGCGCTGGGCCTGGTGCTCGTGATGATTGCCGGCACCTCGCTGGCGGCGATGAACGACTCGGGAGCCTCCCAGCTCCCGCAGGGCGCTGGCGGTATTCTCGGGCAATCGATCAGCAGCGGGTTTACCGTGGCCTTCAGTGCGGTCGGCAGCCGCCTGATTCTGCTGGCGATCTTCCTTTTTGGTATGACAATATTTACTGACCTGAGCTGGCTGACACTGTTGGAAAAGCTGGGGGCGTGGAGTATCTCAGCCTTCACCAGCGTTCGCGCGCGATTTCAAACAGGGCTGGCGGACTTCAAGGATACGCGCCAGCGTGAAAAGGCAGTGGAAGCGCGCAAGATAGTGATCACCGAACACGTGGAGAAGACCAAAAAACGTCAGCCCCCGAAGATCAAGTCGTTGAAAGCCCCGATTGAGAAAAGTGACCGGCTCGAGCGGGAGAAGCAACAGCCCTTGTTTGAGGCACCGGCGACGGGTGATTTGCCGCATCTGGAACTGCTGGATGAGTCGGTGAAGGACCCGGATAAAGGGTTCTCCAACGAGGCCCTGGAGGGCATGTCGAAGTTGCTCGAACTGAAGCTGCTGGACTTTGGCGTTTCTGCTGAAGTGGTTGCGGTGTACCCGGGGCCGGTCGTCACACGCTTTGAATTGCAGCCAGCGGCGGGAGTGAAGGCGTCGCGAATCTCCAATCTGGCCAAAGATCTGGCCCGTTCTCTGGCGGTCATCAGCGTGCGCGTGGTGGAAGTGATTCCCGGTAAATCTGTGGTGGGTATCGAAATCCCCAACGAAGACAGGGAGATCGTCAATTTCAGGGAAGTGTTGGCATCCAAAGCGTTCGAACAATCCAAATCCCCGCTGACTCTGGCGCTGGGACACGATATTTCCGGCCAGCCGGTGGTCGCTGACCTGGCCAAGATGCCGCACCTGCTGGTCGCGGGTACGACCGGTTCGGGTAAATCTGTCGGCGTGAACTCCATGCTGTTGAGTTTGCTGTTCAAATCGGGTCCGGCGGACGTGCGCCTGATTCTGGTGGACCCCAAGATGTTGGAATTGTCCGTCTACGATGGCATTCCACATTTGCTGACACCGGTTATTACCGATATGAAGGATGCCGCCAATGGGCTGCGCTGGTGCGTGGCGGAAATGGAGCGGCGCTACAAATTAATGGCGTCACTGGGCGTGCGTAACCTTGCTGGCTACAACCGTAAAGTCGAGGACGCCATCAAAGCAGGGACACCATTCCCGGACCCGACCTGGAAGCCCGATCCGATGTTTGCAGCCACCGATGAGGAACAGACGCCCCCCGATCTTGAGAAGCTGCCCAGTATTGTGGTGGTAATCGACGAGTTTGCCGACATGATGATGGTTGTCGGTAAAAAAGTGGAGCAACTCATCGCCCGTATCGCGCAGAAAGCGCGAGCAGCTGGCATTCATCTGATACTGGCCACCCAGCGCCCTTCAGTAGACGTCATTACCGGGCTTATCAAGGCCAACATACCCACTCGAATAGCATTCCAGGTGTCGTCCAAGATTGATTCGCGCACCATCCTGGACCAGGGTGGGGCGGAACAGCTGCTTGGCCACGGCGATATGCTGTATCTGCCACCGGGCAGCGGGGTACCCAATCGCGTGCACGGTGCATTTTGCAGTGATGACGAAGTACACCGTGTGGTGGCCGACTGGAAACGTCGTGGAGAGCCGCTGTATATTGATGGCCTGCTCGACGAGGGCAGTACTACGGCGGTGACGCCCGGTGAGCTGCAGTCCGAGGGCTCAGGGCAAGATGATGAAAGTGATGCCCTCTACGATGAAGCCGTGTATTACGTGACAGAAAGTCGCCGCGCCTCAATATCGTCGGTGCAGCGCAAGCTGCGAATTGGTTACAATCGCGCTGCGCGCCTGATCGAATCGATGGAAGCGGCGGGTGTTGTCACTGAGATGGGCACCAACGGACAGCGTGAAGTATTGGCACCTCCCCCTCGCGAAGCCTGAACGCGCAACTGGAAAAGACAATGATGAGATATTTACTTACCCTGTGGTTGTGCCTCCTCCCGCTGAGTGCGTTCGCTCAGGCTGAGAGTGACGTCAATGATTTGCTCGATGCGCTGGCACCTGTCAAGCAGTTGCAGGGTAGCTTCACGCAACAGCAATACGGACAGGACAACCTGTTGTTAACTGAATCCAGTGGCAAGTTTCGCCTGCTGCGACCAGGCTATTTCGCCTGGGAGATACTCAGCCCCGATGAGCAGTTGATTATTGCTGGCCCGGAATTTATCTGGCACTACGATCGCGATCTCGAGACGGTCACACGCCGACCGGTGACGACTGACGCCGATATGACACCCCTGCAAATCCTCGGCGGAGACGAATCTGCACTGCGGGAAAAGTTTCAGGTAGTGCATCAGGGAGAGGGTAGCTTCCTGCTCACGCCACTCACTGCGGGCGTGGGATTCAAGCAGCTTATCCTGTATCTGGACGGTGAGAAGCTCACGGGTATGGAAATCCAGGATAACCTGGATCAGAGCGTGGTGATCAAGTTTACCGACCTCGACAGCGATAGCGTGCTGAGCAGCGTAGATTTTGCGTTCACGCCGCCACCGGGGGCCGATCTCTTCTACTATGACGAATGACCTGTTCGAAGCACCGGACACGCATCCCTCGGTAGAGGTCTCTGCCGCGCAGAGCGGTTACCAGCCTCTGGCAGCGCGTTTGCGCCCCCGCAACCTGGCGGACTATGCCGGTCAGAGCCATATCCTGGGGCCGGGAAAGCCGTTGCGTCAGGCGATAGATACCCGGCAGTTACACTCAATGATTTTTTGGGGGCCACCCGGCGTGGGCAAAACAACGCTGGCGAGAATCGCTGCCGGTCACGCCAATGCGCATTTTCTGCAACTGTCTGCCGTGTTGAGCGGCGTGAAGGACATTCGCGAGGCCATCGCGCAGGCGCGACAACATAAAACGCAGGGTCGGGATACCGTATTGTTTGTCGATGAGGTTCACCGTTTCAACAAGTCCCAGCAGGATGCCTTCCTGCCGTATGTAGAAGATGGCACCGTAATTTTTATCGGCGCCACCACTGAAAACCCATCATTTGAATTGAATAATGCACTGCTGTCGCGCGCGCGTGTGTATAAATTGCGCTCGCTTGAGCCCGCCGAGATCGAAGGTGTATTGGTGCGGGGCCTGGCCGCGCTGGAGCACAGCGTCACGGTGGACGATGGATGCTTGTCGTCGATCGCCGCGCAGGCCGATGGCGATGCGCGCAAGGCGCTGAACCTGCTGGAACTCGCAGCGGATCTGGCCGAAGACGGCAGGATCACGGCGAAAACGCTGGAGGAGGTGTTGCAGGCTTCACTGCGTCGCTTCGACAAAGGTGGCGATTTGTTCTACGACCAGATTAGTGCCCTGCATAAAGCGGTGCGCGGGAGTGCACCGGATGCGGCCCTGTACTGGTTTTGTCGCATGCTGGATGGCGGCTGCGATCCGCTGTATGTCGCGCGCCGCGTCGTGCGCATGGCCAGCGAGGATATCGGGAATGCCGACCCGCGTGCGTTGACCCTCTCGCTCGAAGCGTGGCAGGTGCAGGAGCGACTGGGTAGCCCTGAGGGTGAGCTGGCCATCGCGCAGGCTATTGTCTACCTGGCCTGTGCCGCCAAAAGCAATGCCGTGTACAACGCCTATAATTCTGCTCGGGCTGCGGTGGAACAGGGCGGCACTGACGAGGTGCCGCTGCATCTGCGCAATGCCCCGACCGCGCTGATGAAGAGTATGGATCACGGTGCACAGTACCGCTATGCGCACGATGAAGTCGGCGGCTACGCCGCGGGTGAGAACTATTTTCCCGAACACTTACGGGATCAACAGTACTATTTCCCGGTGGACCGCGGGCTGGAACAGAAGATTCAGGAAAAACTCAAATTCCTGCGAGAACGGGACAAAACCAGTACAATACGCCGCTACGATTGAACCGGTTACACGCATGAAATACCTTTTGTTCATCGCGCTGGGAGGAGCCACGGGCGCTGTTTCGCGATATTTGATGGCAAACTGGGTGCATACTCTATGGGTAGGGCGCTTTCCCCTCGGCACACTGATAGTCAATATGCTGGGGTCCTTTGCCATTGGTATTGTCTATGTACTGCTGGTGGAGCGCCAGTTAGTTCACGCGGATTGGCGGGGCGTGTTGATGGTCGGTTTTTTAGGCGCATTTACCACCTTCGCGACATTCTCTCTCGATACAATCACGCTTTTTGAGGCGGGTCATACGCTTCAAGCCGCGGGCTATATGATCGGCAGCGCCGTCGTGTGTGTGGTGATGGCGGGACTCGCTATGCAGTTGACGCGGGCACTCGTATAAACACGGGGCAAGTGACCCCTCTCTTCAGGTACTGGTACAGGAACATTCAGGATGTTGGATATCAAGGCGGTCAGGCAGGATCCGCAAGCCATAGCAACAGCGCTCGCAGCACGTGGTTTTCACTTTGATGTGGCGCATTTCACCGCGCTGGATGCCAGGCGGAAACAAGCGGACGTCGACAGCCAAAGCCTGTTGGCCGAGCGTAAAAGTGCGTCCAAAAAGATAGGTGTTCTGGTAGGGCAGGGCGTGAGCGTGGAGGATGCCAAGGCGCAGGTGAATGCCACACTGGAGAAAATCGCCGGGCAGCTTGATGCGTTGACCGAGGAGGCCAAACAGGCCCAGGCCGGGATAGAGGAACTGCTTCTCAGCACCCCGAATGTGCCCGTACCGGAGGTGCCGCAGGGCAACAGTGAGGCAGACAACCTGGAGGTGGCGCGCTGGGGTGAACCGCAAACTTTTGATTTTAAAGTAAAAGATCACGTCGAACTGGGCGAGGGACTGCAGCTTCTCGACAGCGAAACAGCGGGCAAGATCACCGGATCGCGTTTTACAGTGATGTACGGTGATCTGGCCACTTTGCACCGCGCCCTGATTCAGTTCATGCTCAACCTGCATTTACAGGAGCACGGGTATAGGGAAGTCTACGTGCCCTATATCGTCAATCGGGAATCATTGCTTGGCACCGGACAGTTGCCCAAGTTTGAAGAGGATTTGTTCAAATTGCGCGCTGATCAGGATCTGTACCTGATACCCACGGCGGAAGTCCCCGTGACCAATATTGCACGCGACAGAATTTTTGACGATGGTGAGTTGGGCGAGGACGGTATCAGGTTTGCCTGCCATACCCCATGCTTTCGCAGTGAAGCGGGCAGCTATGGCCGCGATACACGGGGCATGATTCGACAACATCAGTTTGAAAAAGTGGAGCTGGTGCAATTTGTGCGGCCACAACAGTCAGCCCAGGCGCTGGAGCAACTGGTCGGTCATGCCGAAACGGTGTTGGAACGCCTGCAATTACCCTATCGCAAGGTGATTCTCTGCGGCGGAGATCTTGGTTTCTCCGCCCAAAAGACCTATGACCTGGAGGTATGGCTGCCGGCCCAGGATACTTATCGAGAAATTTCTTCCTGTAGCAGCTTTGGCGACTACCAGGCGCGAAGAATGCAGGCGCGCTGGCGCAATCCGGACACCGGCAAGCCGGAGCTCTTGCATACCTTGAACGGGTCCGGGCTTGCCGTGGGGCGCACTCTGGTCGCTATCATGGAAAACTACCAGCGCGCAGATGGCAGCATCGTTGTTCCCGACGTGCTGCGACCTTATATGGGCGGTGTTAGCGCTCTGGGAGGATAGGACGCTGGAGTTTCTACCTGTCTGTCTGAAACTCGCCGATGTGCCTGTGGTGCTGGTGGGCGGCGGTGCTGTGGCCACTCGCAAGGCGAGACTCTTGCTGCGCGCCGGTGCCAGACTGACCGTGGTGTCGCCGACAATCACGGGCGAACTGCAGACGCTGCTGGCCGAGCACGGCGGTGACTGGCAGCATGCGCGTTATCAGGCGTCCGATCTTCAGGGTAAGACACTGGTGGTGGCGGCAACGCCTGATGCGGCTGTGAACGAGCAGGTTTTTCGCGATGCTACACGCTTGGCCATCCAGGTAAACGTGGTTGACTCCCCGCAGCTGTGTACCTTTATTTTCCCCGCTATCGTTGATCGCGATCCATTGTTGATTGCGATCAGTAGCAGTGGTCGCAGCCCGGTGCTGACGAGAATCCTGCGGCGCAAAATAGAAGCCTTGATACCCGCCGCCTACGGAAGACTGGCAGGCTTTGCCGGACGCTTTCGCCAGCGGGTGAAAGAAGCCATTCCGCAGGATACCGCGCGTCGCCTGTTTTGGGAGCAGATACTGGAAGGGACAGTGGCGGAGCAGGTGATGGCCGGCCGGGAGTCGCAGGGAGAGCAGCTTCTGCAGCAGCGACTGCACGATACCCGTGCACTTCACACCGGCGAGGTCTATCTGGTGGGGGCAGGGCCGGGAGATCCCGACTTGCTCACGTTCAAGGCGGCGAGGCTACTGCAAAGCGCGGATGTTGTACTCTACGACCGACTGGTATCGCCGGCGATCGTCGATATGGCGCGACGCGACGCGCAGCGAATCTATGTCGGTAAACGCCGCGCCGACCACAGTGTGCCGCAGACACAGATTAATCAACTACTGGTTGATTTAGCCCATCAGGGAAAGCGTGTCGTGCGTCTCAAGGGCGGCGACCCCTTTGTGTTTGGTCGGGGGGGAGAGGAAATCGAACTGCTGGCAAAACACGGTATTGCCTTTCAGGTCGTTCCGGGAATTACCGCAGCCAATGGCGCTGCCTGTTATGCGGGTATTCCGCTGACCCACCGTGACTACGCCCAATCCGTGCGGTTTGTAGCGGGGTATCTGAAGAACGGTACGGTGGATCACGACTGGAGTACGTTTCAATCGACCACTGAGACACTGGTTTTTTATATGGGATTGATGGGGTTGCCGGTCATTTGTGCACAGCTACAGGCACACGGGCGATCACCCGATACACCGGTGGCACTGGTGGAGCGGGGCACAACCCTGGAACAGAGAGTCTTGCGCGGTACTCTGGCGACTATGGTGGAGGTCGTTGCCCAGGCGCAACCCGCGGCGCCCACATTAATCATTGTTGGCGATGTGGTCCGTTTGCACGAAACCTTGTCCTGGTTTGGCCAGCCCGACGGCTAGCAGGGGCTAGTTCGCCTCTTTCTTGTCCTGATTCAGTGCAATGCCATGTTGTTTTAGCAACAAAGCATCGATAAGTACGTGACCAGCTTCCTCGAGGAGCACATCGTCGTCGGCTTCTTCTTCTTCCACTTCCTCGGCGTCACTGTCTTCGGAGTCAATGCTGGCGTGCATATCCTCGTCATCGGAGGCTTCATCATCATCGTAATCCAGCGACGTTAGCAGTTCTTCGCCCAGAGCTTTGCGTCGCTTGTTCTCGATGCTGAGCGCCTTGGCCTCCTGGCTATCACGCAGTGCGATTCGCGCTGATTCCTGCAGCGGTAACTCTTTGATTTCGCGAGTTTGCTGGGCGAGCGCGACCTGGTCTTCCAGGAAGATGAAGTCCGGGTTGTGGCCACTGCGCTCCTGAAACTGTGACTGGATTGCAGGCAGTATGGGGGCCAGATCGCCGTAATTGGTGTGCCGTATCGGACTGATGTTATCCCAGTTCAATGCGTGATCCAGTGAGCTCTCACCAATTTCCTCGGTGTCATAAATCGATGGGAACTCGACATCCGGCACCACGCCCCGGTGCTGTGTGCTCTCACCAGAAATTCGATAGAATTTGCTTTCGGTTATTTTCAGCTGTCCTTCTGTCAGCGGAATCAGCGTTTGTACAGTACCTTTTCCGAAGGACCGGTCTCCTACGATGATGGCGCGCTGGTAGTCCTGCATGGCGCCGGCGAAAATCTCGGAGGCCGAAGCGCTGAGGCGGTTCACCAGAACGACTAAAGGCCCCTCATAATAGGGACTTTTAAGGCGTTTGCCGTCGCGCCATACACGTCGCGAAGAATGACGGATCTGGACAGTCGGACCGTACTCAATAAACAGGCCTGTGAGTTCATTGGCTTCTTGTAAGGAGCCCCCACCATTGTTACGCAGGTCTATGACGATGCCGTCTACGCCTTCGTCCTGCAGTTCCTGCAGTAGCACTTTGACGTCTCTGGTCGTGCTCTTATAGTCCTTCTCGCCACGACGCATCGCGTCGAAATCAATATAAAACGCGGGGATATCAATCACTCCGACTTTAACCGTTGCGTCCCCATTGGGGATTTCAAGTATTTCTTTCTGGGCAGATTGTTCCTCGAGCTTGACCTTGTTGCGAACGATGGTGATAACTTTGCGCTCGTCGGTGGACTTTGATTTCGCCGGAATGACCTCCAGACGCACCACCGTATCCTTGGGGCCGCGAATCAGCTCAACGACTTCATCCAGACGCCAGCCGATCACATCTTCCAACGGGCCTTCCGCGTCCTGGCCGACGGCGACGATACGGTCAGCCGGGTGTAGCTCACCCTGTTTGTCTGCTGGCCCCTTGGCTACCAGACTGCTGACTTTGGTGTACTCGTCTTCCATCTGCAGCACTGCGCCAATACCCTCTAGCGAAAGGCTCATATTGATATTGAAGTTTTCAGTGGAGCGCGGCGACAAGTAATTGGTATGTGGATCGTACAATTCCGTCAGGGCATTGGCATATATCTGGAATACATCCTGATTATTGTACTGCTTCACGCTTTTCAGCTGGCGCTTATAGCGTTTCTCCAGCGTGGGCACGATTTCATCGTCAGGTTTGTCTGCCAGTTTCAGACTCAGCACCTGGTTCTTTAACTGCTTGCGCCAGCGATCGTCCAGCTCGGCCTCGTCTTTGGCCCACTGGCGGCTTTCGATATCCAGGGAAATTGTTTCGTCCACTTCAAAATCCATAGCGGGCACAGCTTCCGGCAAGGTGTCTATGGTTAAATTGAGTCGATCCTGTAGCCGCTGGTGGAAGCGGTTGAATATTGCGAAGCCGGCATCCAGTTTCCCTTCATGTATTTCATCATCCATGGTGGTGCGATATTGCTCAAATTCCGCAATATCGGCAGCGAGAAAGAACATTTTTCCGCCGTCCAGGCTATCAATGTAGCTGTCCAGATGCTGGGATGAGAGCTCATCATCGTAATTGAGTTTGGCGTAGTGACGTTCCTGGAGTTGATCTACCAGCTCAATGATAGTCTCCCGCTCCGCATCCGAGTACTCCACCAGGCTCCAGGCCGGGAGTGCCAGTGAACTTAGCAGAACCGAGGTGAGGACCAAGCCAGCGGTGCCTTGAATGTAACGTAATGGATTCAAAATTTAGGTACCTGATCTAAGCGCAGTGGGTGTTTCTATCCCCACTTATAGCGCGTTCAAAGTAGAAACTATGGAGTGTGCGTTTCGCATTAAGTTCAAATCGGGCGGGATAAGATTTTCCCCGTTACGCGACAATCGAATGTCCAGTTATCAACAGCTTTTCGATTATAGGTTATAGCGATTGTCAAATATATAGCCAGCTTAATTGGTTGAAAACTCGTGTTTCGTCGCCCGTGGATTGATTGCTCAAGAGAATAATGACACTATCAATGCCAATAAATAATCGTGTGGACTAGCCTCCCTACAGCAGGAGATTCCGACTATGACAGTAGACTATATATTGTATGGCAGCGAACACTCGCTTTTTACCGGTAAGGCGCGGGCGTACCTGCGCTATAAAGGCTTGAGTTGGGAGGAGCGGCCCGCCACCCGCGAGGTTTACCTGAATACCATTGTGCCCAATATCGGCGCGCCCATTATTCCGGTGTTGGAAACGGCCGACGGGGCCTATGTTCAGGACACGACTGACATTATCGACTTTCTCGAAGCCCGCCATCCACAAGCGCCGGTATATCCTGAAACACCGGTACAACGCCTGGTTGCGCTGTTACTGGAGCTTTATGGCGACGAATGGTTGGTGATTCCGGCGATGCATTACCGCTGGAGTGTGCTCGATCAGCAACACGATTTCATCATGTCAGAATTCGGCAAGCTCAGTGCGCCCACGGCCAGCTATGAGGAGCAAATCGCCATCGGTGCGAAAACGTCCAGAGCCTTCAGTGGCATGGTGTCGGCGCTGGGCGTCACCGAACAGACCATACCGGGTATCGAAGAGGCTTATCTGGCACTTCTGGACCAATTGGACCGCCACTTCGCACGCTTTGATTTTCTGCTGGGTTCCCGCCCCTGTATAGGGGATTTTGGACTCATGGGGCCGCTGTACGCACATCTGGGCCGCGACCCGGTCCCCAAGGCACTGATGCAGGCGCGAGCGCCTAACGTCTATGCCTGGGTGGAGCGTATGAATAATCCCCAGCCGCTGGCGGGTGAGTACCTGGCAGATGATGCCATTCCCGATACGCTGCTGCCTATTCTGAAAACCCTGTGCAGGGATCAATTGCCGGATGTGCTGGATGCCATCGAACATAACAGCGCCTGGCTGGAGGCGAACTCAGGAGAGAATATCCCGCGTTTTCTGGGTATGCATCAATTTACCTCTGGGTCGGCTACCGGAGAGCGCTGCGTGAGTAGCTACGCGCAATGGCTATTCCAGCGGGGTTGGCGGCATTATCAGTCACTGGCGGGTGAAGGCAAGGTGGCGGCCGATCAGCTTCTTGCTAGTATAGGGGGGCTTGCCGCGATGAATACCGAGCTGCGCCACTGGGTTGAGCGCCGGCCGGGTCAGTTGGAATTAGTTGCAGGGCAGATGCCCCAATAAACGCATCCGAAAGGAGTAACAGAAATGAAATTTGGACTCGTACCCGTAAATGTCGGCGTCAAAAATGTAGAACAAATGATCGGTCTCGCCCAGCTGGCTGAGTCGGTCGGTATCGAATCGGTGTGGACCTTCGAGCATGTGATAGTGCCCGAGGATTATGCCTCCAAGTACCCTTACAGCACTGACGGTAAGATGGGCGCCAGGCCGGATACCAATTTTGTCGACCCGCTTATCGCACTCACCGCTATTGCCGCGCATACCAGGACGCTCAAGTTGGGCACGGGCGTCAATATCGTGTCCCAGGCGAATCCACTGCTGCTCGCCAAGCAGGCGGCCAGTCTGGATTTTGTCTCTGGGGGACGCTTCATGCTGGGTGCTGGCATCGGCTGGTTACGAGAAGAGTTCGATGCCATGGGCGTGCCATTTGAACGCCGTGGCGCCCGCTTTGATGACTATATGGTCGCTATGAAAAAAGTCTGGTCCGGTGATGTGGTAGAGCACCACAGCGACTTTATCAACTGGTCGGGCTTCAAGAGCTATCCCATCCCTTTAGCCGGGACTGGAGTCCCTGTAATCATTGGCGGCGTCAAGGGCAAAATCTACGAACGTGTCGCGCTGCATGGCGACGGCTGGTTTCTTCCCGTGAGTGACGCCGCAGATCTGGCCGAAAAACTGGCGCCACTGGGTGCGGCTTGCGCGGCCGTGGATAGGGATCCGGCCAGCGTTGAAATCTCCTGTATGTGGGATATGCAGGGCGGTCTGGACGCAATCAAGGCGTTTGAAGACGCGGGCGCATCGCGCCTTATCGTGCCCCTGCAGGCGCTGGGTAAAGACCCGGCTGCTGGTATCACACAGCTGGGCGAGAATATCATCGCAAAGTGCTGATACCGCGTTGAGCGACTAGGCCTTTGCCAGCATCTCGTCGACGCCCTCACTCATTGAGGCCAGTGCCTTTTTACGGGCAAACAATTTGTTCGCGGCGTAGGCCGCTTGCGGCAACTGCGCCAGGCGTTCGGCAACGGTGAGCGCGCGCGCGTCAAGCTCCTGCGCTTCGACAACCTCGTCAAGGAAACCCACAGCAATCGCCTGGTCGGGATCGAAGACTTCTGCCTGAATAGCCACGCGGGTCATGTACTGAGGCGGAATGCGCGACGCGGTCAGTTCAATCAAAGTGTGTGGCAGTTCCATGCCAATCGCAGTTTCTGGTAGCGTGATTTTGAACGCCCCCCGAGTCCCGATGCGGGAATCGCATGCCATGATGATAAAAGCCCCCATGGCGATACCGTGCCCCGTGCAGGCAGCCACCAGTGGTAGCCCAAATCCGTAGAGTCGGACCAACAGCTGCATGCCCCGGGTCACCATCGCCATACCTGCCTCAGGCCCATTCTTGAATTCGCCGAGATCGAATCCTGCCGAGAACATCCCGGCTCGTCCGCGCAGGATAACGGCGCCTACTTTTTCTTTTTCGGCGCGATCCAATGCCTCGTTGATGGCGTCTAGGAACGCGAGTCCGACGACATTCGCCTTGCCGTCGTCGATGGTGATAATGGCAATGTTGTTCTGCAGTTCGTAGTTCATTGTCTGGTTATTCCTTGTCCGGGGATTAAATACCGCTGGCAGGGCAAAGCAGCGCGCACCGCAGCCTTGCAAACAAATGACATATATGGTGTCATTAATGACAGGGTCGCGCAAGCGCAAGGCGAGCGACAAGCAAGTAGACGACAATCGAATTTATGGTCAAACAGGATGTAGAAGCCGCGCCCGACGGGCGTCGCTTGCGCAGTGAGCGCAGTCGACAAGCCATCATCGATGCAATGATAGAGCTCGTGGAAGAGGGCGTTCTTGTGCCCACCGCGCAGCAGGTATCGGAGCGTGCCGGTGTCGGCATTCGCTCTGTATTCAGGCATTTTTCCGATATGGAAAGCCTTTTTGCCACGGGTGATGTGGTGATCAGGGAGCAGTATCAGGGCTTGTTCGGTGGCGGTGACCGTGAGGGTTCTCTGGAGGAGCGCGTGCTGCACGCTGTCGAACAGCATGCCCTGGCATACGAGGCGATAGGGAACCATTTTTTAACTACCAAGGCGCAACTGTGGCGCTATCCGATCCTGCGCGAACAGTATGCTCGCGCGCAGCGCCAACTGCGCAAAGATCTCGATGACTGGTTACCCGAACTGCAAAAACTGCCGGGCGATGAACGCGAACTGGTGGATGCTGTCGCGTCGTTTGAACATTGGAACCGGTTGCGAGAACTTCAGGGGCTGAGCAAAAAATCCAGTATTCGACTGACAACGAATTTGTTGAACAGAATTATTTTCCGTACCTGAGCTCCACGGTGAATCAGATGGACAGACGCGTGGCGCATGAAGGTGGTTCACTTCAAACAAACATGAGTTGCCGGATAGAGGAGGATGCGGCTTATTCTCATCAGTGGGACCGTGTGGCGACAGGACGTCGCCACCCGAGCCTGCACATGGATGTGCGCTTCTTGGCGTGTCCCAGTGATGAGAATAAGCCGCATCCTCCGCCACCTGCTCACGTTTTAAAGTTACCCACAACCTTGCGACGGCGTAGATTACGCCCCCCGTTATTGAATATCTCCATATCGCTTAAAAGCTCTCTTCCACCCAGCCAAGAGGATTCAACCATGATTGAACTTTATACTGCCTCCACCCCCAATGGTCACAAAGCCTCCTGTACGCTGGAAGAACTCGGGGTGCCCTACGAGGTCCATACAGTGGATCTTTCCAGCGGCGAGCAACGCAGTGATACATTTTTGGCTATCAACCCCAATGGCCGGATTCCGGCTATTGTGGATAGATCGGCTGATAATCTGGCAGTGTTCGAGTCGGGCGCGATCATGATTTATCTCGCTGAAAAAACCGGCCGACTGTTGCCCACTGACGCTGCCGGTCGCGCGCGCGTCATACAGTGGTTGATGTTTCAAATGGGGGGTATTGGCCCGATGATGGGACAGGCCAATGTGTTTTTTCGCTATTTCCCGGAAAAGATTCAACCGGCGATTGATCGCTACCAGAATGAATGCCGGCGTTTGTTTGAGGTGCTGGATAGCCGCCTGGCGGAAAGCGAATGGTTGGCTGATGACTACTCCATTGCCGACATTGCTAACTGGTGCTGGGTGAGAACCTATAAGTGGTCCGGTGTGTCCAGGGACGGCCTCGAAAACCTGGACCGCTGGTTGTCTGTGATGAAAGAAAAGCCGGGGTTGCGTCAGGGTATTCAAGTGCCGGTGAAAGTCGACAGTATTCTGGAAGATGAGCAAGCTGAAAGGCATTTTGTGCACCACGCAGCGAAGCTTGTGCAACGCTAAGCGATAGTTACCAAGCAGTGAGCGCACAAACACAATAGCCGTGGAGGGCAGAAATATGGCGGAACAGTTTAAGGAACAGGGTGGTGCTGCAACGATGGATCCCGGCGCCGTACTTCGCTGGGCCACATCGACATTGATGACAAAGATGTGTCAACCGCAGCGGCTGAGTAAGCAGCGCGCGAAAGCGGAAAAGGCGCGAGTCAAGTCGGGTAACCCGCATATCGTGGAGTACTTTCACCAGGTAGAGGATGGCTATAGTCATCTCGCAGCGCAGGTGCTGCAGTCCTTGGGAAACCGCTATGATATTCAATTCGAGTGTCACCTCGTGACGGGGCCACAGGGCAAAAATGCGGCCGAGCCAGAACTCCTGTTACAGCTTTCCCGTTACGACGCCTTTCATGTTGCCGGCGAGTACGGACTGACTTTCCCACGACACGATGCCGGCTTGCCTGCAGGATTGGTACAACTTGCCGCTGCTATACTGGCCGCCCAGAACAATCAGGAGTTTATCGAGTGCGCGGCGGAAGTGGGCGAGGCCTTGTGGGCGGAGGACGAAGCGATGCTGAAAGTGCTGGCCCAGCGCTACGGTCAGGCAACTGACGCAGTGGTAATCGAGCGCGTAACGGCGGGCACTGCACGGCGCGATGCACTGAAGCATTATTCTGGTGCGATGTTCTTCTATGGTGGGGAGTGGTACTGGGGGGTCGATCGCCTGTATCACCTCGAACAACGGCTTGCCATGCTCGGGGTCGATCGGGAGCCCGCAGCGCCTCTGCTGGTGCCCAGACCTGCCATTGAACCTGCCGTTCTCAAGGATGAAGGCACACTGACTCTGGAAATCTACCCGTCTTTGCGCAGCCCCTATACCGCGATCAGTTTCGATAGCGCCGTCAAACTGGCGCGAGATACTGGCGTCAATCTAACGGTTCGGCCAGTGTTGCCGATGGTAATGCGGGGTGTACCCGCGACCCGGCAAAAAGGCATGTATATCTTTTGGGATACTGCGCGGGAGGCGAGGGCGGCCGGCGTACCTTTTGGCAATTTCTACGATCCTATTGGCAACCCTGCGCGGCATGGATACTCACTGTTCGCATGGGCGACTGAGCAGGGTAAAGGTATTGAGCTGATCAGTGCCTTCCTCAGCTGTGCATTTGCGGAAGGCGTGAATATCAATACCGACAGGGGCCTTCGAAAAGTGGTCGAGAAGGCGGGGCTGGATTGGTGCGAGGCACAGCAAAGAGTCGGGCAACCCGGTTGGGAGAGCATGCTGGAAACCAATCGTTTGGCGATGTACAACTCTGGCTTATGGGGTGTGCCCAGCTTTCGTCTACTTGATGCAGCAGGTGATGAAATACTCGCGCTTTGGGGTCAGGACAGGCTGTGGCTTTTCGCGCGGGAAATCCAGCGGCAACTTTCTGCACGTCAGTCTCACGCGTGAATGGCCCGACCGGCGGCGCTGGATTTGTCGCCGCCTGGCACCATACAGTTAACCAACCATAGCAGGGAATCTTTATGTCAGAGCGTTACATCCGGGCCAACGGTATCGAATTGGCTTACGATGAATTCGGTGATTCAAACAAGCCGGTGATCTTGTTGATTATGGGCCTGGGTACGCAAATGATTGCGTGGCCCGAGGTGTTTTGTCGCGCGTTGGCAGAGCGAGGCTTTCGCGTGATTCGATTCGATAATCGCGACATCGGGCTGTCGCAGAAAATGGATGGCACGCGAGTGCCCCACATGCTCAAAATGGCTGCTTATTCGCGCTTTAATATACCGTTAGACGTGCCTTACCGGCTGCAAGACATGGCGGCGGATGCGATCGGATTGCTGGACGCGCTCGATATTGAATCGGCGCATATTGTCGGCGCCTCGATGGGTGGCATGATTGCGCAGTTGATAGCCGGTCACTTTCCGTTCAGGGTGCTTTCGCTGACGTCGATTATGTCGAGCAGCGGACGCAAATCACTACCGGGCGCGACGCGAAAAGTTGCCCTGCATATGTTGCGCAGGCCGTCGAGTTCAGACCCCCAGGCGTTACAGGAATACGCCATGCGTACCTGGCGTTTGATCGGTAGCCCGGATTACCAGCCCAGCGATGCAGCGCTGCGCGAGAAACTGTCACAAAGTTTTCAGCGTTCGTATTATCCAGCCGGTCACGCGCGTCACATGGCCGCGATACTCGCCAGTGGGGATCGGATAACCGTGCTGAAGAAAATCGTGGCGCCGACACTGGTGATACACGGCAGGGCAGATCCACTGGTGCCGGTGGCGGCGGGTATCGATACAGCCGATCTAGTGCGTGGTGCCCGATTGGAGCTATTCGATGGCATGGGGCACGATCTGCCAGCGCCCCTGCTGCCACAATTTGTCGACCTTATCAGCGAACATGCAGGGTAGGGCTGCGGTACAATCAGAGCAGATATTAGTGAATTGATCTGGTTTCTGGTCGCTGCAGTTACTGCAACGGCAAGCGCGGGAAGTAAATGAAAGAGAAACTGTTTTATCTCGGTGTGGGCTGCCAAAAGGGTGGCACGACATGGTTGCATTCACAGTTGAGCAAGAGCCAATTTGTGGATACCGGCTTTAACAAGGAATACCATGTTTTTGATGCTTTGTTTGTTGAAGAGTTTTCCTCTTTCTTGTCAAAAAAGCTGGAGAAACTTCATGTTTTACTCGAGATGGGTGAGCTCATGAATACGCAATCCAACCTGCTTAGGCACCTGGATTTCTATCGTAATCCCGAGAACTACTTCGAATATTTTGATGATTTATGGCGCAAGTCAGAGAAGACTGTCGCCGTAGGTGATATCACACCTACCTATTCTGCATTGCCGGCAGATGCTTTTAGAGCCATTAAAAATGGGCTGGAGGCAAAGGGTTTTAGAGTCAAAGTCCTTTATCTGATGCGCGATCCGGTAGAGCGATGTTGGTCTATGTTAAGAATGGGCCGTATAAAATTGCAGCAGAAAGATCCGGCGATGGTTCTCGTTGAAGAGCAGAGAGCACTGGCTGAGCTTTATACAAATCGCCAGTGCGAACTGCGTACCCGGCACGAGTTGACCGTAGAGAATCTGGAGCAGGTGTTCGATTCAGAGAATATCTACTATGGCTTCTATGAGACGCTGTTTGACACAAATACGCTGGAAAAATTGCAGGATTTCCTGGAGCTGAGCGATTTCAGGCCTGATATTACCGAGAAATTGAATGTATCGCACAAAGGTGAATTGGCGCTGAACGAAGATCTCGTGAGGGGCGTGGTGCAGTTTTATCAAGAGACATATCGATATTGTGATAGTAGATTTGGCGTAAAGAGTATCTGGGACGGATATAACTATTTGTAAGTTCTGGATAACACGAGCAATGCAGCGCTGCGCGAGTAACTGACACAAACCTGCCCGTATCATTTCATCGCAGATCCCCCTGTGCTATTCAGCACGGCCCTGTTGTCCTTACAGGTTCCTTGAAGTAAGCCACAGTCCGAACACGATCTGACGAGACAGCTCGTCAGATCCGTGCGAATGGTCCATTTTGGGGGGGGCAGAGACGTCTGGGAAACGCCCTGTGTGTCACTGCTGTGAGGATAGAAGCCCGACGGGCTCCTAGACGCGCTCGATTACCGTAGTAATACCCTGGCCCAGGCCGATGCACATCGTGGATACGCCCAGGGTGAGATCCCGATCTTCCATGATGTTCAGCAGCGACCCGGTGATACGCGTGCCGGAGCAGCCGAAGGGGTGGCCCAGGGCGATAGCACCACCGTGCACGTTGACCTTCTCTTCCATCTTGTCCAGCAGGCCCAGATCCTTCATCACGGGTAACGCCTGCGCAGCGAAGGCCTCGTTCAACTCGACCATGTCGATATCGTCTATGGTCAGGCCCAGCTTTTTCAGTGCCTTCTGCGTAGAAGGTACGGGGCCATACCCCATGATTGAAGGGTCTACACCTGCCAGTGCCATACCTTTCACTCTGGCGATAGGGGTCAGGCCCAGGGCCTGTGCTCGCTCTGCGGACATCACCAGCATCGCGGAGGCGCCATCGGATATCTGCGAGGACTGACCGGCGGTCACGGTACCCTGTGGGTTGAACGAGGGCTTCAGTGCGGCCAGATCGGCCAGCGACGTATCGGGGCGAATGGTCTCATCGGTAGTGACGGAGATCAGGGCACCGTTTGCGTCGTGGCCGTCGATGGGAATGATTTCGCGCTTGAACTTGCCGTCCACGGTGGCCTTGTGAGCCAGCTGGTGCGAACGCAAGGCCAGCTTGTCCTGATCTTCCCGACTGATGCCGTGGATCATGGCCAGCATTTCAGCCGTCATGCCCATCATGCCCGCCGCCTTGGCGACCGAGCGGCCCATGCGCGGGTTGATGTCAATATTGGCCTCGTCCATCATCGGCAGATGGCCCAGATGTTCCACACCGCCCACCAGATAGACATCGCCCACGCCGGCCATGATATTGGCGGCCGCTGTCTGCAGCGCAGACATAGACGAACCACACAGACGATTCACTGTTTGCGCCGGAATTGTGTGTGGCAATTCCGCGTTGAGTACGATCAAACGCGCCAGGTTCATGCCCTGTTCTCCGCGCTGTATCACACAGCCCCAGATGAGGTCATCGATTTCGGCTGGATCCAGCGCCTGGTTGCGCGCCAGCATGCCTTTTATCACTGCAGCGGACAGGTCGTCCGCACGCACATTGCGAAAACACCCATTTTTGGAACGCCCCATCGCTGAGCGGGCGTAGTCCACAATCACTGCATCTCTTGGATTAAAACTCACAGTATTTCTCCTTTAATTGGCCCGTAACTCAGTAGTAGGTTGCGCCGGTGGCGAGCATTTCCTGCATGCGTTCCGTCAGCTCATAGGCTTTGCCCAGGTGAGCGAACTTCGCGGATGCCTCGGCGAGGTGGGCCATACCCACGGTGTCCATCCAGCGGAAGATACCACCGCGAAACGGCGGGAAACCGACACCGAACAGCAGCGCCAGATCGGCCTCAGCGGGTGTGCCAACAATGCCTTCTTCTACACAGCGGGCCATCTCGATGGCCATGGGCAGCATCATCCGCGCGATGATGTCCTCGCGTTCGAATTCGACGCGATCAGCCACCACGTCAGCAATCATGGTGTACACGTCCTGGTTGACGTTCTTTTGTGGCTTGCCGCGCTTGTCCTCACTGTATTCAAAGACGCCCTTGCCGTTCTTCTGGCCGTAACGGCCCAGCTCGAACATGACTTCGGTGGCACTCTTGAAGTCGGGTGCCATACGGTCGGGGAAGCCCTCGGCCATAACGTTAGCAGCGTGTACGCCGGTGTCGATACCCACCACATCCATCAGGTAGGCGGGACCCATGGGCCAGCCCCAGCGTTCCATAACCTTGTCTACCGCCTGGAAATCTGCACCGTCACGCAGCAACATATTGAAGCCGCCGAAGTACGGAAACAGCACCCGGTTTACCAGGAAGCCGGGGCAGTCGTTAACGACTACCGCTTTCTTCCCCATCTTGTTGGCGTAGGCAACAGTGCGAGCCACTGCCGTATCCGAGGTCTTCTCCCCGCGTATGACCTCCACCAGCGGCATGGCGTGAACCGGATTGAAGAAGTGCATGCCACAGAAATTTTCAGGGCGCTTCAGATTTTGGGCCAGACGGGTGATGGAAATAGTCGAGGTGTTGGACGCGAGAACGGTGTCCTCGCTGATATTCTGCTCGACTTCTGCCAGCACGATACCCTTTATCTTTTCATTCTCAACGACGGCTTCTACTACAATATCGACATCGTCAAAGCCCGCGTAAGACAGCGTGGGATCAATGCTGCTGAGAATGCCGCCCATCTCCGTGGCCGTCATGCGGCCGCGATCAACCCGCTTGGCCAGCAGTTTGGTGGCTTCAGACATACCCAGATCCAGGCCGGCCTGGGCGATGTCCTTCATTTTTATAGGCGTGCCCTTGTAGGCGCTCTGGTAGGCGATACCACCGCCCATGATGCCGGCACCCAGTACTGCGGCTCGCTCGATCTTCTTGTCGGACTGCTTTTCCCAGCCTTTGGCTTTCTTGCCCAGCAGCTGGTCATTCAGAAAAACGCCAACCAGAGCAGCGGCAACCGGCGTGGTGGCCAGCTCGGCGAAGGCATCGGCCTCGACCTCCAGCGCGTCTTCCAGGCCCATATTGCGTGCCGCCTCAATCACATCCACCACCTTGACCGGGGCGGGGTAGTTTTTGCCGGCTTGTCCGGCCACCATCGCTTTAATCGTGAAGAACGACATCATGGCTTCAGTATCGTTCAGGGGCAGGGGACTGTGCTTGCGGGTACGTCGCTGTTCGTAGTCGAGATTGCCGTCGATAGCGCCCTGCAGGGTCGCCAGTGTCACCGCACGGAGTTGATCGGGTTCAGCCAGCGCGTCTACCGCGCCCGCCTTGAGTGCATCGGCCGGGCGCTTCTCAGCACCTGTTGCCATCCACATCACCGCTTCATCCACGCCGATCATGCGCGGCAGACGGACAGTGCCGCCCCAGGCTGGCAAGATACCCAACTTGGTTTCGGGTAGGCCGATCTTTGCCGCCGTGCTCATCACGCGGAAGTCACACGCCAGCGCGCACTCTAGTCCTCCCCCCATGGCATAACCATTGATGGCGACCGCGCTGGGGTAGGGCAGGCTTGCGATGCGGTTAAAGTTCTTGTTGTTAATGGCGGTGAAAGGTTTGATCTCATCCTTGCCCGCGCCGAACAGGCTGGTGAATTCGGTAATATCCGCACCGACGATAAAAACAGGCTTGGCGCTAGTGACCAGCAGGCCCTTGAGGCCACTTTCTGATTCCAGCGCGTCCAGAGCAGCGGTCAGGCTGGTCACGGTAGCGTTGTCGAATTTATTGACTGATTCGCCTTGCAGGTCGAAGTTCAGCTCGGCGATATCGCCGTCCAGACGTTTTATCGTAAGCTGGTCACTCTGGTAAATCATATCGGTGTCCTGTGTCAGGTGGGTGGGATTTAGCAGGGGCGTGATTATAGCTAATATCTCGATTGATTGCGCTTCCCGGGCAGGGACGCTCAACGACCCCGGGCAACCCGTTGGCGCGCCGTATCAACTGCTATGCCTGTGATAATTGCGCCTGTGAATAGTGTAAATTTATGATGGGAATAGGCCCTTCTGGTGCAGGGGCATTCAATCGCATGGTACGTTTCCACGGTCTAGGCGCTGCGGGTTGCCGAGTCTCCATCGACTGCCAACGGCGCGGTTTTATCTCATTGAGTGGCGGGATCTCGCCGAGACTGCTTGTTGTTGTTTGGAATATTACGTCATACAATATGCCATTAGATTCGTATTATCCTGAGTTCTGCCATATCTGGTAGTAGGTAGTCTGCGCTGTATGTACAGGCCCTGCTGCATATCCCGGACTGTGCAGAAAAATCGGTTTTGAAGAGGAGTGAAAGAATGCATACACGTTTGAACGAAGAGGACCTGGCCTTTCAGGCAGAGGTCAGGCAGTTCCTGGATGAGAACTGGGACAGTAAACTGGCGGCGACCTGCGGTAACAGGGCGACCATGAAAGAAGGCCTTGAGGAGTGGCAAAAGCGCCTCTACCGCAAAGGGTGGATGGCCCCACACTGGCCGGTAGAACACGGCGGTACAGACTGGACAGTGACGCAGAATTTTGTCTACAACTCTGAGCGCGCAGCTGCAGGCGCGCCCGAGACAATTCCGTTCGGCGTCACTATGGTGGCATCCGTCATCATCGCCTACGCCAACGACGAACAGAAGGCAAAATTTTTGCCACGTATTCTCAAGAGCGAGGACTGGTGGTGCCAGGGATACTCCGAACCCGGCGCAGGTTCCGACCTGGCATC
>JBBKWY010000072.1:0-5966 GCA_037969215.1 Halioglobus sp. | reverse complement strand
CTCTACCCGCCCTCCCAGATCCCACAACCAGAGACTGTTGAAAACGATATGCAACCAGCCAAAATGAATAAAAACTGGCGTGACCAAGCGCCAATACTGGTGGCCAATGCTGTCGAATAACAGTTGATCGCCACTCAGTCTAATCGGCGTAAACGTCACGTAATTCAGCCAACTAATTGGCGCATGCAGGTATACCAACATAAACCCGCAAAAACTCAAGAGAATCAGCACCAGCGTCACCGGGGCCTGGCGCCACTGCATCGCAGTGGAAGCGGGAGGCGGCGTGTGCTGCCGTGGCGACAATTCGATGCGCACTTCGCCAGCGCGCCACGCGCGATAAAGCTCCTGTACTTGCCCGGCCTGTTCAGCGCGCGCCACCATCACCACCTGCTGCCCGCCTTTTTCAAAGATACGGTGCATCACACCGCGTTGGTGCAGCAGGGTGCTCAGCGGTAACAGGTCTTCCTCAGCAGCGACGCTGAGGGCCGGGTGAAAATCTGCCATCAATTAACCAACGCATTGCTCCAGCGCAGCTTGTCTCTGCAACTGGCGTAAAAACTGTGTCCCAGCGGGTGTAGCAAGGTCAACCGGTGCGGATACTTTGTAATATGAACGGAATCACCGGGTCGCGCCTTCATATTGGCTCGCCCGTCGCAGGTTACAGGTGGGTGAATCCGGTTTCTGGCGAGAATGTCCAGGCGAATTTCCGAATTCCCGTCAACCACAATCGGCCTGCTGCTCAGGGCGTGCGGAAACATCGGCACCAGCACTATCGCATCCAGCGCGGGATGCATAATAGGCCCGCCTCCGGACAGGGAGTACGCGGTGGAACCCGTCGGCGTTGACACAATCAAGCCATCCGCGCGTTGGCGGTACACAAAGGTATCGTTGATACACAATTCGAATTCGATCATCTGTGCGGAGGTCCCTGAATTGACCACCACATCGTTTAACGCTTCGCCCCGCCCTATCACCGCGCCATCTCGCCGCACTTCCGCATCCAGCAAAAAGCGGCTTTCGCGCTCGAAACCGCCATCGAGCACAGCGGGAATCTCCACGGAGATTTCATCCGGCGTAATATCAGTGAGAAAGCCAAGACGGCCCCGGTTAACGCCCAGTACGGGCGTATCATATTTCGCCAGCGTACGAGCCGCGCTGAGCAGGCTGCCGTCGCCGCCGACCACGATCACCAGATCGGCCTCAGCCCCGATGGTATCCAGGGACGCCACGCGCATCGCATGGTCGGGCAGGATATCACCCAGCGAATCTTCCAGCACCACATCCAGACCGCGCGCCTCCAGTAGCGCAATCAACTCTCTCAATACGCCCGTCTGTCCACGCTGACGACTACGACCGGCCAAACCAATTTTTTTGAAAGATGCCTGCATCAGACCTGCTGCTCTATCATAAAGGGCTGCTATTATAACCACGAACCCACACCGTAGCGCAGCGATCATCAATTATTCCTACCAGACTCAAACAGTGCGGGACCTCGCCTGGGCCTGCTTCGGTCCCCAAATGCTGCAAATAGAGCGCGTAGCGAGTGCGGGATCGAGGGTATCGGCTTGCACCTTCGCCCTCACGCCGGAAAGAATACGGTGGCTGCAGGGTCTGGATCGCAACCCCGCAGCGCTGCTGGAGCACTTGTCGCGGCGCCCTACTCACCGTCTGGGCGTTTATTTCGAGCAACTCTGGCACTTTTTCCTGCAGCAGGACCCGGCCATCGAGTTAATCGCGCACAATCTCCCCGTGCACGATGGCGGCAGGACACTGGGCGAATTTGACTGTATTTACTACAGCAGAGAGCGCGCATGCCATATCCACCTGGAGCTGGCGGTGAAATACTTCTTGGGCGTACCGCGCGGTGGCGCCACGATCACGCCGGCGAATGCGCATGAGTGGCTGGGACCGGACCAGCGCGACCGGCTTGAGACCAAGCTCGATCAACTCTTGCAGCGCCAAATTATGCTGGGAGACGCACCGGCGGCCAAGCGACAACTGGAAGAAATCGGCATAGGTGATATGGACAGGGAGATCGCCCTGAAGGGGTATCTATTCCAACCCCTGATAGATGCCCCGCCGCCACCACCGGGTTTCAACAGCGCGTGCACGCTGAGCTACTGGGTGACCTATCAGCAGCTTGCAGCACACTGCGCGACGGTGGATGCAACGGCATTCGTGATATTGCCGAAGATGTACTGGCTGAGCCCCGCGCAAAGCACCACATCCGAGGCATGGCTGACTCGACAGGCGTTACTGGCCCAACTGCCGCAGCAGTGGCAAGACGACCAGTACCCTGCGCTGGTCGCGGCACTGGATGACAATGGTGCAGAAGCCAGCCGTTTCTTTGTCACGCCCGGACCGTGGCCTGACAGCAGTGAACCGTGAGCGCAAACAGCGCGGGGCAGTACAATTGTCCATCGCGGCACTCTATACTGGCGGCGCAATCAGTCACATGAGCAGCATGCATGAATAGCCCTCAAGACGCCAAATGGCCTTTCCGCTGGGATCTTCTCCTGCGCTACCGCTTTATCGAAACCCTCGTGCTGTGGGAGGGTCGGCTCACCACCCGCCACCTGTGTGACACCTTCGGCATCGGTCGCCAGCAGGCCAGCAAGGACATCAACAATTATATCCGGGAAGTCGGACCGGGCAATCTCGAATACGACAAATATCTCAAGGGCTACAAGCCGACTGCCGTGTTCAAGCCACAGGTGACGCAGGGCCTGGCCGACGAGTACCTGCACCTGATGGCGCGCAATAACGAACTGATGAACGTGTTTGAATCACTGTCTCTGAATGTCGGGAATGTCGAAGTGCTGTCACTGCCGGTGCGGGACGTCAAGCCCGAGGTGTTGCGACCTATCATGCAGGCGGCACGCCAACAGCGACGGCTGGATGTTGATTATGTGTCGCTCAATCACCCCGACCGTGAGGGCCGCATCATCGTCCCCCACACACTGGTTTACAGTGGCTTGCGCTGGCATGTGCGCGCCTGGTGTGAGAAAAACAGTGCCTACCGGGACTTTGTGCTGAGTCGCTTTCGCGATATCCCCGAGATCATGGATGAATCTGCACACGGCGCGGACGAGGATACTGAGTGGCACACCCGGGTTGTCGTGCGCATTGCGCCCGACCCACGGCTAAGTCCCGCGCAACGAGAGGTGATTGAGGTAGACTACGGCATGACCGATGGCGCGCTGGAGATTGCTACCCGCGCCCGACTGGTGCCCTATGTACTGCAATTGCTGCATATTGAACCGGGCGAACCCGCCGACGACCCCACCGCGCAACAAATCGTCGTGGAAAACCGCGATGAACTGGCAGACTGGCTGTTTGGATAGAGGGCTAAAGAGCATGAATAAAGAGAATCAATTTGAGGTCGCTTATTCCGAGAATAGATTCTGGAGTAAGTTAAAGCGGTATGCCAAAACGGCCGGAACGGAAGTCGTGGAAAAAGCGCTGCTGCTGTACTACGCCATGCAGGAAGAAAAAGCCCCGGCCTGGGCCAAGGGCACGATTGCCGCCGCGCTTGGTTACTTTATTGTTCCACTGGACGCTATCACCGATCTGGCACCGGGTATCGGTTATGCTGACGATCTGGGTGTATTGGTACTGGCGATCGCCGCGGTCTCACGCTATATCAATGACGATGTACGTGCGAAGACTGCGAACAAAATGCTCAATTGGTTTGGCGACGATGCGTCTGACGAGCCGTCTGACGAGTCGTCGACGGACAGCTGAGCTCAACAGTCCCGGCTCAAAGAGACCCGCAGCTACCTCGCGCTTTTGTCGACGTGCCTCAACGAGTCGCCGACGTTTAACATGCCGCCACTCACTACATTGGCATACACACCGATATTGCCGTTGTTGGCTTTTACCAATGAACGCATGATGCCCGGATCCTGAGGCAGATCGGCGAAGCTGTGGGTAATCATCGAACAGCGAGGACAATCGCCTATAATTTCCAGTTCCACATCGCCTATCCGTATCCGCTGCCCTAACCACTGTGTTTCGGGAAAGGGGTGGTCGCTGTCCGGGGCATCCAGAAATATATTGGGACGGAACCGATCGACATGGAAATTCGACGCCGCGCGACGCTGCGCCATACTGTCCAGAGACTGTTTCGTCAGCAGGTGAACGGGAAAGGCATCGTAGTAAGTGCCCGGAGGAGACTCAAACTCAATAACCTCGGCAAAGATGCTCAGATCGGGCAGTGGTTCGTCTGCGGCGCGCCCGAACATATGTCGCAGCTCTATTTCAAGATCTTCATGATCTGGATCACCGCGGCGGTAATGATCGAGCGCATCAGCTGGCAGCAGTGGCCACAGTGTTACGGCGTGGTTCAACTGTTCGCTGAGCCAGTCATTGATATCCGCACTCCCCGTCTCGCGCGCACTGCCATCCGCTGCGGTAATCATCACGGGGCTAGCGCCCTGCGAGTTGACTGCACCAGAAAAGTTGGCAGCCAGCTTCATCAGTGAGGGGATTTTTTTCGCGCCGCGAATACCACCGCGCACCTCATCGCGTACCGCCCATACTCGATCACCCGTGACACCTGTCTCAGTGACGTTGAGGCTGGTGTGCGTTTCCCCGCGCATACTTTTGACGGGGTAACGAAACAACTGGCTTACGGTGGTGGTCATGGCGGAAACTCCGGTAGGTGAACAGCATTCTGCTAATCGCTAGAGCCATTGCGACGCCAGCCGCATTAGCCTGTTATTACTATGCGTTGACCTGGTAGGTCAGGTCTTTGGCTTCATCGCCTGTCATCCCTCTGAACCCCCAGCAATGAGCTGCTTGTTGGTGGACGATGAGCTCGACATCCGTTGTAGAGATTCCGAGTTGGCTGTCAAATTCTGTAAAAATAGCCTTTATGAGAGCTTTGATGGTCTCTTTCTTACGGCCCTCCATCAAATTAATTTCAAGCACCGTGTACGCATCCGTGCGCCCATCTTCTGTCGAATAAAAGAAATCCTCTTTATCCATCGGTATGAAACGATGAAATCGCTTGTGTTCAGGTAAGCCGAGCGCCGACATAAGACAGCCGTGGAGTACGACAGACATCTGTGACTTGATAGGATTCAAGTTTTCCTTTATTCCATAAATTACTATCATAAAGACTCCATTACCAGATTAGGCCCCAACAGCGGGGGCAGCATCCTGTACGGCGCTCAAACCTGACACTTGCCGGGATTCATAAACCGCTCTATATCATCGCAGGACAGTTCCGGCGTTGCGCCGCGATTCTGCGCCACCATGGCACCCACCGCACAGGCAAAATCTATTGCGTACTGGGCATTGTCGGTGCAACACAACTGATAAATGAGTGAAGCCAAAAAGGAATCGCCCGCTCCAACGGTATCAACTACGTCAATCGAATAGCCGGAGTTATAGTAACTCCTATCGCCAATCTTAAGTAATGCACCGTGACGGCCCTTCGTTACGCAAATAATTGGCGTATTGGTTTTCTCTGAAATAAACTCAATATTCTGTTCCAGTGAGTTGTATCTGGAGCCCATAGCACCTGCTATTTCGTATAGCTCATCGTCATTCAGCTTGATGCAGTCCGCAATATTCATCAGGTCAACCAATGTATGGAGGTGATAATGCGGCTTTCTCAAATTGACATCAAATACACTGAATTTAGCTATTTCCAACAGCTTCTTTAAGGTCATCAGCGAAACATCACTACGCCCTACCAGGCTGCCAAAGACCAAAATTTCAGACGACTTTACCTGCTCGACCAGCCCTGGGCTCAATGCAATATTATCCCACGCTGTATCAGCGACAATATCGTATGCGGCTGAGCCTCGCTCATCCAGCGTCACTTCAACCGTGCTCGTTTTCTTTACTGGATCGACTGCAATAAAGTCGATACCGATATTCCGCTCCCTCAGGGCCTCGAGTAGCTCATCGCCGAATGCATCCGCCCCCACCGCACTTAATATCTCAGTTTTAATACC